>NZ_JAHUWC010000015.1:0-192216 GCF_019219185.1 Pseudomonas sp. PDM26
GGGCGGTTTGGGCGCTTCCCAGGAGAATACCTGCAGGGTCGAGGGATCGGCGTACAGCTTGAAGTCGGCGTATTGGCCGATGAGTTTTTCCGCGCCGAGGTCGAGGTCGCTGCAGGTGAATTCGATGGTGTAGCGGTACGGCTGGCTGAGGTGTTCTTCGCCGTTGAAGGCGAGGACGTCGAGGTCCGCGTCGAGCTGGTCGATGTGCAGTTTGTAGCGGCGGTGGTCGAAGAATTTTGTGCTCATGGTCGGGCCTCCAGAATCGTGGAGGGCAACAGGTCATCAAACTGCAAGGTGACGCCTTCCTCGTCGCTGTAACCCAGGGTCACGCCAAGGGTTTTCTGCTGGGCAGCCTGACGTTGCAGCAGCTGCTGACTGAGCACCGGCAGAATCTGCTGGTTGAGCAGGCTGTCGATGTTGCGCGCACCGGTGTCGGGTAGCAGGCAGGCGGCGACCAGGGCGTCGTGGAGTCCGTCGTCGATGTGGCAGGTCAGGCCGTAGTGACCTTGCAGACGCTTCGCAACCCGGGCCAGCTTGAGCACGACGATGCGTTTGAGCGCGTCGGCTGCCAGCGGGCGGTAGATCAGGGTCTGGAAACGGGCGAGCAAGGCGGGCTGGAAGTGCTCGCGCAGAATCGGTCGCAGCCATTCCTGCAGCTCGCTGTCGCCGGCTTCGGGATGTTCCTGCAGACCGCTTTGCAGTTCATCGCTGCCAAGGTTGGAGGTCATGAGGATGACGGTGTTGCGGAAGTCGATTTCGCGCCCTTCGCCATCGCGCATGAAGCCACGGTCGAACACCTGATAGAACAGGTTGAGCACGTCGCGGTGGGCCTTCTCCACTTCGTCCAGCAACACCACGCTGTAGGGCCGCTGGCGCACCGCTTCGGTGAGCACGCCACCCTGGCCGTAGCCGACGTAGCCCGGTGGCGAGCCTTTGAGCTGGCTGACGGTGTGGGCTTCCTGGTACTCGGACAGGTTGAGGGTGATCAGCGACTTTTCGCCGCCGAACAGGCAGTCCGCCAGGGCCAGGGCGGTCTCGGTCTTGCCGACGCCGCTGGTGCCGACCAGCAGGAACACACCGAGTGGCGCCTGTTCTTCGGTCAGGCCGGTCTTGGCTGCGCGCAGGCGCTGAGCCAGTGCGCCGAGGGCCTGTTCCTGGCCAATCACCCGCTCGGCCAGTTGCGATTCAAGGGCCAGCAGGCTGGCCTGTTCGTCCTTGAGCAGGCTGCCCAAGGGCACACCGGTCCAGTCGGCGATGACTTCGGCGACGCTGCGCGCGTCGACGTCGAGAGACAGCAACGGTTGTCCGACCTGGGCTTCGGTCAATTGCTGCTGCAACTGCGCACAGCGATCACTACTCAGAGGGTCGGCCTGGCGCGCGTCAAGCAGTTGCAAGGTCAGGTCGAGTTCATGGCGGTATTGGCCCAGCAGTTCGTCCTGCTGCTGTTGCAGCTCGGCCTGTTGCTCAATGATCAAGGTCAAACGCTCATCGGCGGCGTTGCCACTGAGTTGCGCGTCCTGTTCAAGCGCCTGCTGTTCCAGCGTCAGCGCGGCATGTCGGGCCTTGAGGCGGACCAGTGCCTGGGGCTCGCAATCGAGGCCCATGCGCACGCGGGCGCTGGCCGTGTCGAGCAGGTCGACGGCCTTGTCCGGCAACTGGCGGCCGGTGAGGTAGCGCCGCGACAGGCAGACCGCCGCCTGCACCGCCGCGTCCTGGATGTGCACGCCATGATGACTGGCATAACGGGCCTTGAGGCCGCGCAGCATCAGGCAGGCGCTGGCATCGTCCGGCTCGTCGACCTTGACCATCTGAAAACGGCGTTCCAGGGCGGCATCGCGCTCGAAGTACCGCTTGTATTCGCTCCAGGTGGTCGCGGCGATGGTGCGCAGTTCACCACGGGCCAGGGCCGGCTTGAGCAGGTTGGCGGCATCCGCCCCGCCCGCCTGGTTGCCGGCGCCGATCAGGGTATGGGCTTCGTCGATGAACAGCAGCACCGGGTGGGCCGACTGCTGCACGGCCTCGATGACATTTTTCAGGCGTTGTTCGAACTCGCCCTTGATCCCGGCGCCAGCTTGCAACAGGCCGAGGTCCAGGGTGCGCACGCTGACCGACCTGAGGCTGTCCGGCACGTTGCCGTCCGCGATGCGCAAGGCCAGGCCTTCGACCAGCGCCGTCTTGCCCACGCCCGGCTCGCCGACCAGGATCGGGTTGTTCTTGCGGCGGCGACCGAGGATGTCGATGACCTGGCGGATCTCATCGTCACGCCCGAACACCGGGTCGATCTGCCCTGCCCTCGCCTTGGCCGTGACATCCTGGGTGAATTTGTCGAGCACTGCTTGCAGGGCATCGTGGGGGGCGCCTCCCTGGAGTGGAGTCGCCATGGGTTGGTCCAGGGCACTTTCCTGCTGAACCTGCGGACGCTCCTCGGAGTGCTCATCGAGCAAGGCGCCCAACTGCTGCAACTGAGTCTGGCTGAGGCTCAGCAATGGCAAGGCTGCTTCGCATGCCAGCAGATCGGGACTTTCCAGCAAGGCACCGAGCAAGTGGACCGAACGCAGGCTGTCATGGCCGTCCAGGGATGCTCGCAGCCAGGCCTTCTCGATCAGTTTGTACAGCCGGCCACACAACTGCGGCTTGCCCTGCACGCTGCGCGGCAGCATGTCGAGTTGGTCGAGCAAGCCGCGCCACAGCACATCCATGTCCCACTCATGGCGACGCGCGATCAGGGTCAGGTCGCCCTCGCCCAGCTCCAGCAACTTGAGCAGCCAGTGTTCGATACTGATGCGTCCATGGGCTCGGCTCTGACACAACGTGGCCGCGGCACTGAGCGCCTGGGCGCAGTAAGGATTGAGGCGGCGCAGCAGGCGCGTGGAGTTGTCGGGCATGGCGATACGTCCTTGTGCTGAGGATTCAGCTTGTGGTCGGTGATGGCGAAGAAAGGGGGATTGATGGGCTCGGTTGAGCGTCCGCGAGCAGAGGCTCAACCGAGCACACCGAAACCAGCAGGCAGGTGCCCGCCTGCTGGTCGTCGTGAATTACCCCCTCTGGCGCGAGCGAGTTTTCCAGGAATCATCGTGCGCGATGTTGCCGTCCTTATGGAGCCAGGTGATTTCCTCGTAGCGCAGTTCAACCTCCTCCAGATGGTTGTACTTCGCTTTGCTCACATCCTTGATGTCGTGCATTTTCGAGGAAACATTCACCACCTTGACATTTACCAGCGTGGTGACGAAAAACTCCGCTTCCTGACCGGCTTCGTTGATTTTATACGACTTGAATACAGCCTCTTTTAAGGTCTGGCCGGTGGTCAGTGCTTTGTAAAGGTATGGGCTGGAAGCATCGACTTCCTTGGTGAACACGTAAGGCTTATGGACTCTGGCACCAGTAAGCTTGCCGGTATTGTCATCGGTGGGAACGGACATGTCGTGATTCTGACTGACCACCTCGATACTGCCTTCGCGCCCCTCGACATCGCTTGAGCCTTTAATTTCTGCGCCGCCATCATCTTTCAGCCACAGGTGTATGGGAGATGCCATTTGAAGCTCCTTTTCTCAGAACAGTTATGCCGCGTTTGCGGCAAGGGGTTGTACGCCTGCCCCGGCCGAGGGAAGCGCGCAGGCCCCCGCTTCCGGCACCAGACGGATATCGACGCGACGGTTGGCCTGACGCCCCGCCTCGGTGTCATTGCTGGCGATCGGCTGGCTCTTGCCAAAGCCCTGCACCGCGAAACAGCTGTCGGGGATGCCACCCATGCGTTGCATCCATTCGCGCACCGCTGCCGCGCGGGCACGGGACAACTGCAGATTGTGTTCGTCGCTGCCGACTGCATCGGTATGCCCGGAGATGATGATGAGCCAGCCGGGCTGAGCCTTGATGCCGACCAGAGCGTCAATCAGTACCTTGGTCGACTCAGTCTTGAGCTGCGCGCTTGCAGTGCTGAACAGCGATAGGCTGTCCAGGCGTATCGTTCGTGCCGCTCGCACCGGCCTGGGGCCTGATGACGGTTGTCGGTGGCCGGCGATGGTCGCCAGCAGCCGTTCACGCAAGCGTTCGCCGTGGTACAGGCCAAGCCCCAGTGCCAGGGGCGCGCCCTGACGGTAGTAACTGTCCAGGCGCACGGCGTCCTCACGCAGCACGTTCAAGGCCTCCTCCCGCAGTGCAAATTCGGGTTGATCACGACGCTCGGTGGGGGCAATTGAGGTGTAACGGCGCAGGTCATCAGTAACTTGCCGCAGCAACAAGGTGTTCTGCCAGGCTGAACTGCTCAGGGCGACGACAACGGCAACCGCAAACAACCACAACGCGACCACGCTCGCGCGGCGCATTGGCCGACGTTGGGCCTGCACTGGCAGCATGCTCAGCAAGGGATCAGGGAACGGCAACGATGCCGCCACTGCTTGCACCTGTGCATCGGCATCAAGCAACCCGGTCTTGTCCCGCCGCCATTGCTGCCACAGGTTGCCGGACAGTTTTCCGGGCAGCTGCGGAACCAGGGCGCTGGCACAAATCACCGGCAGGCCGACGGGATGGCGAGCTTCACGGCAGGCGAAATGCGGCAGGACATGCTCTCCCAGCCAGGCCGCAGCACTGTTGAACAGCACGCTGGCCTGCATCCGTTCACTGCGGGTGACGTTGTCAGCGGGCAGCCGCTGCCAGTCGTCAGGATTGAGGAAGGCGCCCGCCTCACGGACATTGGAGTGGCCCTGCCCTGCCTCCCGACTGAACCAGGCACCATTGCCTGCCGACGATTGCAGGTAGCTGACAAGCATCAGCGGCAGCGCGATGCCACGCTTGCGAATCAGCGATACCTGATAATTGAGCGTGCGCACTCGCCCGGCCAGAATGGCGGCATCGCTGTGCTCGCCCGGATTGACAATGAGCATCACGCTGAGCTGCTCGCCCCATCCCGGCCGCAAGGCCAGGATGTCTTCGACCAACTCCGGAAGCTGCTCCACCCGGGGCACTCGCAAGTAACTGCCTTGTTCGATATTGCGCAACACCGGCGGCCCGGTGTCGGCCTCACCAAACAGGCTTTCGAGGCCATCACCACATACCAGTACCAGCGGACGACTATAGGCCGCCGGTGGCAATGCCAAGCGATCAACCGAATCCGGCATTTGTCGCTGACGTGCGATGCGGGCACATGCGACCGCCACACCACCGACAACGATCACGGCGAGGGCAACTCGACTCCATCCGCTCTGGGGGAAGATGGCCAACAGCACCAGGGCAAGCGTCCCGGCCCACAGCCAAAGCCCTTGTCTAAGTTTGAGCGTCATCGGCCCCACCTCAGGCTTCTGCGGACAACAGGGTCGCCACCAGACCGTCCAACATCTGGTCGAGGCCATACCAGATACCGACCAACAACAGAGTGACGGCCGCGGCGTTGATCAACGGTGAGCGCAACCAAAGCCCATTGACGCCGGGGCGGTTGCTGCCAGGTGCCGTCGATGCCTGACGCAGTTTCAGCGGGGGGACCTGTGCAGTCAGCGCGGCCAGCAATTTCTCGCGCTCGGGGTCGTTGACGTCGCTATATTTCCCTTCAAAACCAAGGGCCAGTACCCGTTGAAAGGCCGTCAGTACATGCAGATCCGGCGCCGGTTCGCGCAGCAATTCACGCATGTCTTCGTACAGGAACACCCCGGCCTGGTGGCGATTGAAAAACTTCGCTTGCAGCGGCTCGCTGGCCCAGCGAGTGTGGGCATCATTCTTGGCAAGCTTGAGCATGGTTTCGTCCAGCAACGCGCATTGGGCGTGGCTGATATGTTCGATGCTGCGTTGTGCCAACCCGGCCGCCTCCAGGCGCTGGCGAACCTGTTCGACCTGCTTGATGCAATGCGCCTTGACCTCATCGCTGTTTTGCCCCGAGGCGCCTTGCTGCAACTCGACCACCAGCAGGTAGCTGTCTTGCAACAACTCATCGATATCGACCGTCATGGCGGCCTGTTTTTTTGCTTCGATCAGGTTCATGCGCGCAATACCGCAAACAGTTCAAGTTTGACTTCGGCCAGGGTACTCGGGACATAGAAGGCACAGACACCTTGGGCGAGGATGGCTTTGCCCTTTTCATGGCTGAGATCAAGGGCGAAGTACTGGTTTTCCAGACGCAGGGGAATGGCCGCCGGTACATGGCTGAGGGATTGCAACGGCACGCCGTCGAGGGCGGCATTAACCAGTTGATCGACCTCATCCGGTGAACCGATCTTGCACAGCCGCGGGAACTGACTCTGCAACTGCACGGCGGGCATGCGGCAACGCACCGACAGGTAAAAATCAGCGCCGTCGGGCTCGCGTAGACGGGCGTCTTCGAGCCGCACCTGCCAGCGGTTGGCGCTGTGTTCTTCGAGTGCCAGGGCGATGACGCGCGAAGGTAGACTGGCTTCCAGCAATGTTGAAATCAAGCGCAAAAGAGGCGGGAATACGCTTTCCAGCTGCTCGTGGCGGTACGGCGGAATCTGCTCGACATCGTGTTCAAGGGAAAAGGTCAGCAGGCTGCCGGCCAGTTTTGTCAGTTCCAGATAGACCTGCTCGGGAGGTCGCGCGGGCCAGGTCTTAAGATCGGCCAATACCGGCTGGTAGGTGTTCAAGGCATTGAGCAGCCAGAACAGCGACACGTCGGCCACGGCGAAGTCGGCCATGCGCTGGTTGCTTTCGCGGCGCAGGCCCATCAGCCGCTGACGCTTGGAGGACAGCTGGGTCAACAGGTTGTCCAGTTGGATCAGCAACCCCCCATGCGCCGCAAAATTGAGCAGCGGCGGTACGTAGGCAGGGTCAAGGCTCCAGGCTCCCTGCCCGTCACGCACCAGGCGCGCAATCGGACAGGTCAGGTAATCGCCATTCTGGTCGTGCTCGAAGCGCAAACTGAGCACGTGTTCCAGGACGCCGATGGATTGCTGCTCATCGGCGTAAATGTCCTGCACCTGACGCCAGTCCTGGCGGTAACGGGTGGGTCGCTCTGCCTTGTCAGCGTCGAACAGGCAGTTGTTGCCATTGGCCTGTTCGAGGGGCAAGGCCAGCAGCACAGTCGCCGCCTGGCTGTCGTCGGACAGCAGGCGCGAAAGTTCCAGGCCCGGGGGCAGCCGATCAACATGATCGGTGTCAATCAAGGTGCCGTCGGGCATGCGCAAGCGCAGCCGAGTGGCCTTGATTTTGCCAAGGCGCAGGGCTTCCAGGTCAAACGCGACGCCCTGAACGCCCCAGGGGTGCACCAGTGACAAACGAGCCAGACACTCGTTGGTCCAGGCTTCCCAGCGCGCCTGCTGCTGGAATTGCTGCGGGGACAGCAACGCCCCCGCGGCCCACAAGGGGCGGTCGATTTTCATGCGGTCGTATCCCTACGGAGTGGTCCGGGAGTTAACAGGCTCAGGCTTTTGCCTTGGGCATCTGCGAAACCAGCGACAAATTGATGTCCATGCCTTCCACCTGGAAATGTGGAACGGCATACAATTTGACGCGGAAGAAACCCGGGTTGTCCTCGATGTCTTCAACGGTAACCTTGCCAGCCCGCAGCGGGTGCGAAGCCTGCAAGGAGTCACCCGGATCCTTCATCTCAGTCACCAACCCACTCACCCATTTGTTCATTTCCAGTTCGAGCAAACGGCGGTCCTTGGTGGTACCGATGTTTTCACGCTGGATCAGCTTCAAGTAATGGGCAATGCGTGACAGCAGGAAGATGTATGGCAGGCGCGCGTTCACCCGACTGTTTGCGGTGGCGTCGGCAGTGTCGTACAAGGCCGGTTTCTGTGCGGAGTTGGCCGAAAAAAAGCACGCATAGTCGCGGTTCTTGTAATACGAGAGCGGGATGAAACCGAGGTTGGCAAACTCGAACTCGCGAGTTTCCGGAATCATCACTTCCGAGGGTATTTTCACCTGATTGCCAGTACCCAGGTCGTACAAGTGGATCGGCAGATCAGTCACCGCGCCGCCAGACTGCGGGCCGCGAATCTGCACACACCAGCCATTAGTGATGAAGCTCTTGATCATGTTGGCAGCGAAGGCGTATGACGCGTTGGTCCACAAGTACTTATCGTGGTCCGGCCCTTTGACGCTTTCGATGTAGTTGAAGCTACGCACCGGAACGGTGTCGGGGCCATAGGGCAGACGACCGAGGACGCGGGGCATGAGCAAGCCGATGTAACGGGCATCATCGCTGTCGCGGAAGGCTTTCCACTTGAGGTATTCGGCACGGTCGAAGTAGTTGCCGATGTCCTTGATGGCGGCGACCTCTTCCATCGAGCGCTTGCCAAAAAAGGTCGGGCCGACGGAGCCGATGAAGGGCATGTGCGCGGCGGCCGAGACTTTCGAGATGTTGCGCAGCAAGGCGATGTCCTGCGGGCTGCGGTCGAACTCGAAATTGGAAATGGCCGCGGCGATCGGCTCGCCACCCGGTGTGTCGTATTCTTGGATATACGTGTGCAGATACAGACCGCTTTGTGCGATTTCCGGTGCATCCTCGAAATCCTGGACCAGGTGATCCTTGCTGATATCGAGCAGTTCGATGCGTACGTTCTGACGGAAGTCAGTCTGATCGATCAGGGATTTGACGCCGCGCCAGGTGGACTCGACCCGCTGGAAATCAGGGTGATGCATCACCGCGTCCAGTTGGCGGCTGATTTGGGCATCCAGCGACGCGATGTGTTCATCCAGTAGAGCCCTGTTCAGGCGCTGGACTTTGTGCGAAGACTGTTTGATCAACTTCAGGAAAACACTGACTGCGGCTGTCACACGCTCGTCGGCAGACACTTCCGAAAGTGCCTCGGCGTTCTGAAAGACCTCGAGGTCACCCAATATTTTTACCGGACTGAGATTGATCTTGTTGAACAGCGTGCCATACAGACCTTGGTTTTTTTCAGGCAACAGGGTAGTGCCGCGCGATTGTGCGCCAGATTGTTCGAGAGACATTTTTAAACTTCCTTTTAAACGAAACGAGATAAATTAATGAACGGCTTCCGGAGCCAGGGCGGCCAGTTCATCTCGCAGTTCGTCGCTCAGTGTTTCGTCCATGAGAATACGCTCCAGTTCCTGACGGAACATGGCATTGTCCAAAAGATTCGACTTGAGGTCGCGCAACAAGTTGCGCATTGCCAGCAGTGCGCGCAGTTGCGGAACTTGCCGAGCCACCTGTTCCGGCTCGAAATCCTTCATGCTCCGAAAACTCAGATCGACCGACGTCTCGTTGGCATCCTCCATCAGGGTATTGGCCACCGCCAGCTCGATCTCGGGAGAAAACTCGGCCAACACGCTATCGAAATTATTCTTGTCGATTGCTACTTTTCTTCTCTGCGATAACGGCCGCTGTTCCTTGCCGTTACTGTAGTCGCCCATCACCATCAACTTGAGCGGCAGTTCGACTTTTTTCTGTGCATCGCCAGTATGCAAATCGAGCTTGATGTTGACCCGAGCCTTGGGCACTTCGTTTTGAAAACTACCAGAAGCCATAAAACCTCCATGGATACTTGCAACAATGACACCGTTACAAAATACAATGACAAAATCGAGCTCAACAGTTGAGCCGACATAACGCAACCAAACGAGCGAACACAGGTTGCACGCTTGCTTGAGCGGCAAAAGATGAACACCTTGAAAGGAAACCGCAACTGCTGAAACAGAAACTCAAACACTTGCGGAGCGCAATACTGAACTATCTTACGAAGTCATTCCACCCACAAAACCAATATTCAGAGACGTCTTACATTACGCTCAGATCTTGCCTGCACTCTAAATAGATCTTTCCTCACACAATTAAGGAAACTTCCTACGTGCGGATTATTGGCATGCTTTAGTTGCCACTCGGCATAGCCATTTTGACAGCGGATGATTGGGTATTTCAGAAAAAGCGAGGAGGCGATGTCACGACTGCTGTGCCCGAGTCTTGAAGACCGAGCACAGGCAGCGCAGTTTTGCGGGTTTCTAGAATTGTTCAGCAATAAGCCGGTACGGATAGTCCGGCTCCCGGTACTTACCGGGACCTTGCCGTTTGGGCAGTTTCACTTTCGCCCGAGGTACTTCCTCGTAAGGAATGCTTTTGAGCACATCACTGATGATGTTCAGTCGCGCCCGTCGCTTGTCATTGGAGTTGGCGACTCGCCAAGGGGCGAATTTGGTGTCGGTGTACTTGAACATGTCGTCCCGGGCACGGGAGTAGTCGTACCAGCGGTTGTAGGACTTGAGGTCCATGGGCGACAGCTTCCAGATCTTGCGCCCGTCGGTGATACGCGCCTTGAGGCGTCGGGTCTGTTCCTCCTGGCTCACCTCAAGCCAGTACTTGATCAGGATGATTCCCGATTCGACCAGTGCCTGCTCGACGCGCGGCGCCACGGTAAGAAACGTGCGCACCTGCTCCTCGCTGCAAAAGCCCATGACCCGCTCGACCCCGGCGCGGTTGTACCAGCTGCGATCGAAGATCACCACTTCACCGGCCGCCGGCAGGTGCGGCAGATAACGTTGCAAATACATCTGGCTTTTTTCCCGGTCGGTCGGTGCCGGCAGCGCCATCACCCGGAACACCCGCGGACTGACCCGTTCGGTCAGCGCCTTGATGGTCCCGCCCTTGCCGGCGCCATCACGGCCCTCGAAGATGATGCAGATCTTCGCGCCCGTGTGCTGCACCCACTCCTGCAGCTTGACCATCTCGACGTGCAGCTTCGCCAGTTCCTCGAGATACACCTTGTTCCTGAGCTTGTCGCCTTCGACCGGTTTGCTTTTCGGTGCAGCCTTCTTCTTTGCCATGCCCGTTACCTCCTTCAATGCGTCACACAGCGTCCGGAGTGCGCCCGGCCGCGTTCATTCAGCCTCGACTGCGCTGGTAGTGTTCAACCGCCTGCTCCAGATTCAGGAACATCCGCGCCTCGCCCAACGTATGGCCCAAAGGTGCCTTGATGACCATGTCCCAGACGCCCGGGCTCATGCCCACCAGCCACAGTGAAATGCCTTTTTCGCGCATTCGCTGTTCCGCTCCGGTGAGCATTTTCAGGGCCGTGTATTCCAGGTCGAACACGCTGCGCAGGTCCAGGACCACGACTTTGGGGGTCGCCACATCAATCAGCGGTCGGATCTTCTCGGCGATGCGCTCGGCGTTGGCGAAAAAAATCCGCCCTTCAGGCCGAAGCAACAGCAGCCCGTCAAAGTGTTCGTCATCGACGTGGTCGGCGGACTGCGGCCGGTACACATTGGTGCCAGGCTTGCGCCCGAGGATGTGCACGGGTGGGTCCGAGACTTGATAGGCCAGGGCCAGCAACGAGACGATAATCGCCACGACGATCCCTTGCAGCGTGCCCAGCAACATCACGCCGATCATGGCCACCACGGCCCAGGCAAATTCGGTACGGCGAACCGACAGGATCTCGCGAAATTCCGCCGGCTCGATCAGGCCTACCGAATACACAATCACTACGGCGGCGAGCGTGGCATTGGGCATCAGGCCAATCAGCGGCGCCAGCAGCAGGCAAGTGCCCAAAGCCAGTGCTGCGGTGACCAGTGCGGCCAGTTGCGAACGGGCGCCTGCCAAACGGTTCACCGCCGTTTGGGTGGTCCCGCCACCGGCGACCATGGCCCCGAGAAATGCGCCGCCGATGTTGGCAACGCCGGTAGCCAGCAGCTCCCGGTTCGGTTGTGGCGCGGGCTCGTCACTGCGGGCGAACGCGCGCCCTGCCGCGATGGTTTCGGTGAAACTCATCAGCGCGATACCCATCGCCGAAGGCCACAGGGTTTCGGCCAGCGACCATACCGGCAGGGTTGGCGCGGGCAATCCGATCGGCACCAGGCCGACGGCGGACACACCAAAGCTCTCCAGGCCAAACAGGCTCATGCCAAGGATGCCCAGCGCCACCGCAATCAACGGTGCGGGCAGGCGTGGCGTAAAACGCTTCATGCCGATCAGCAGCAAGACCATGAACGCGCCGACCGTCACGGTCGGCAGCGAGGCGTGACCGACGCTCTGTACCGTGGCCACCAGGTTGTGCAGGAAGCCACCTTTGTCGATGTGAGTACCGAGCAATTTGGGTAGCTGGTCAAGCACGATGACCACGCCGATGCCTGCCTTGAAGCCCACCAGCACCGGTTCGGAAATGAAATTGGCGACGAAGCCCAGGCGCAGCAACCCCGCGACGATCAGGATCGCGCCCACCATCAGGGCCAGTGTGGCGGAGCCAGCCAACAAGGTCGCCGCATCGCCAGCGGGGCTGATCTGGCCCAACGCGGAGCCGGCAAGAATGGCCAGGGTGGTCGTGGTGCTGACACTGAGCGGGCGCGAGGTGCCGAGTACGGCATAGATCACCATCGGCACCAGCGCCGTGTACAGCCCGACCTGCACCGGCAGGCCGGCAATCGTGGCGTACGCCAGCGCCTTGGGAATGACCACGGCCGCTGCCGTCAGCCCGGCGACCACATCGCCTCGCAGCCAGTCTGGCCGATAACTGCCGAGCCATTGCGGGATCATCAGGCTGCGCACGGTACCCCGCGGTGGAGTGCCAGGACCGCGCTCTTGCGGATGGCTGCCTTGTTGATTCATGAGTCACTCCAGTCGCCAATCGTCCCATGCGGATGATGAGTAGACTCAACTGACCGCACAATCCTTTAACTGCACGCGTAACCACTGCAAACCTTCATCGGCAGCGAAGCGCCTGTGCCGACAGGCAGTCCACGCAGGCTTGACCAGTAACAAATGTAGCCGGTTTGCACAGCTACGCCGCCCTATGACTGGCGAAGGGGCCAGACGCCCCACCATCACCGGTCAAAAATGCAAAGCCTTGTATGGACGACGTCATGAAAGCGATAAATGAGCTATACCGGCTAACTCCCCCCCCTTTGCAGTTCTTCAGCTCAGGAGTTTGGCAATGAAGCTCAAAACCTCACTGGCAGCACTCATGGTTGCGGCAAGCCTGTTCGGCTGCACCACCTCATCGACCCACGGCGTGAACGTTCCCCTGGTCGCCACCCGGCAAAACGCCGGTCAGATCGGCACCGTCACGTTGACGGACTGGGACAAGAAAACCGGGCTGAGTTTCTTCGTCAGCGGTGTTCCAACCGGGGTTATCCTGCCCTTGCGGCTTTACTCTTTCATCAATAACGGCAGCTGCCAGCAACCCGGGTCAGTCGCCTACGCGATGAACGACACCGTCAACACCGAACGCCAAGCCGTACGCGGCTGGTCTTTTACCAGAACCGCGCCTGTGCCGTTGCAGACCCTGCTTGACGGCAAGTATTCGGTGGTCGTGCGCACGGCTGCGACCGATGGCAACGTCGATATTTTTTGCGGGGATATCAAGGCTGAAATGTTAGCGAAATAGCTCGCGACCCATTCAGGCCGGCCCTCGATACCGCTCGTGCCACCGGTTGTCCGGTGCGAGCGGTGGCGTCTGGTGAGTGTAGATGGAGCCGGTAGAAGCTGCGGTCACGAACCTGTCATTACTCACTGATAACGTCCTGGCGCTTTTGAGTGTCCGTGTAATGTCCGGCGATCAAATTCCAAATGCAAAAAACCCGCCTTTGAGCGGGTTTTTGGCTTTTCAGAAACTAATGTCTACAACCACGAACTCAATGGGATTTTTTCGAGGTCGACAGCCCGGCTTTACTCAAGCCTTTGGTGTTGTGATCACCTGGCGTCGAGGCCGAAATAGCGCTGGCCTTGGCGACGCCACGGGTATCGGAGTGGGCGAGGCCTGAGGTCGTGGTGCCATGACCGTTATCGTCATTGCGCTCACTGCCGTAGTGGTTCCCGCTCAGGCCACGGTCGCGCACGGATTTGCCAGCATGGTCGCTGTCCAGCCCGTTGCCGCGACCGTTACTGCCGGAGTGGCCCGTACCGGCGTGTCCGCCACCCATACCGCCGCCGTGGCCTCCACCGTTTCCGCCGCCGTTACCACCGCCACCACCGCCGCCGTTTCCGCCACCGCCACCACCGCCGTCCTTCGCGTATGCGGAACCCATGATCGACAGGCCATCAGGGAGCAGCGGGGCGGCTGCAAGCATCATGGCGCATGACATTACAGCAACGAGACTCTTGTTTTTTAAAAGCATGATGGCTTCCATAGGTGGTTGATATCGCGTGACGTATGACGCGATATCCCTCCAACAGTTCAAATACCACGACAAATGGCTGAAGCACCTTGAAACAGCGGGAAGACTACCTTCCACACTTTAATCAAACGCACCGTCGAGAATTTCATAGACAAGCCCGGTGGCCAGCGCAACCAGGATCAGGTCCGTGCCGACTTGCTGCCATTCGTAGCCATCATAGTGGGGCAGCCTGCCGGCCAGTCGGCCATCCAGTTTTTTCGCAATGCCGGGTGGAAGCGGCTTGCCTCGGGCGAGGTTCTTTTGAATACCCGGTGGCAAATCAGGCCCGGGGCTCCAGTAGCCCGTATTCACGCCAATGATCTCGAGCACGCTGCCACGGTTGATGCTCGGGCCATTGCTCCAGTCCCCGCCGCCGGAGTCCTTGTTCTTGTTGCCATGACCGCCCTGGTTTCCCTGGCCCTTGTTGCCTTGGTTGCCTTGGTTGCCATGGGTGACCTTCCCGCTACCCTGGCCATTACCGGGATCGGCCAGCGCCGTCACCGAGCCGCAGACCAGAGTCAAACAGGTAACAGCTGCAATCAATGATCGAGTCCTGAACATGATTCATTCCTTCGCGATGGGAAATATTCCCTGAAATTTAGACGTTATAGACGAAGTTGGTTCCGTCGAGTCACCGAATGCTGAACCGTCTACGCTCATCCGATCCAAGTCTTGCTCCATGTCCGACAATACGCCGTTTTAACCTGGGCGTTTGCCGAAGGCCAGGGCATCCCCGTCGATGGCGTCACGATGCACGTGCGCGTCGGCGGCAAGGGTCCGGTGGTGGTGCTTTTGCATGGCTTTGGCCACGCTTGATACGTCGCAGATACTTCAATGCGTGGCGCTGTTTCCCGATTGTTACCTCAGCATCGCAGTTGTCACTTCTGCGCCGCCGAACGGGCCAATACAGTATGGCCATCGGTGTGGAACAGGGTCGTCGACTTGTCGGCCCGCGCTGGCACCGATCCCCCCATCACGGAAGAGGTGAATCATGAGTTTCGTCAAAGTGGAAAAAAACCAGAGCAGTGCCCCGTCGGATGCCGACATGAAAAAAGCCATGATCGAGTCGGGCGGCGAGCCGGGCGAGGTCACCGGGACCAATGCCGCCCGCACCCTGACCTACACCGGCGTGGTCAATCACACGGTGTACGAGAACAAGCTGATCGAGATCGCGAGAGGCAAACGCACCAGCTGGAACTTTGTCTGGGCCGATGCCCGGGCCGCCTGAGGTCAAGGCGGGGCGGCCGATCGGCTACCCCGCTGACTCAGCCCCTGATACATCCCCGATACCCGCTTGTAACACCAAGACACTTAGCCGCCCTGCCCCTCGCCCCTAGAGTGAACAGTCAATGGAATGCAGCGCCAAGCGCCAGCAGCCCATTGTTTGCCCAACACACCACCAAGGAAGAGGGAAACCATGAGCAAATCAATCGCTGTCAGCCAACAGAGCCAGCAGCTTCACAATGATGTGCAAGAAGCCGTCAAGTCGATCATGGGTGCAACGCAACTGAAGGCGGCAGATTACGGCCGGGTACTGAGGTCGGCCCTGGCGGCTTCGCAAAAAACCGTCACCATCGAAATCGCCGCCGGCGACCTGACGCTGCTGAAGAAGTCCGGCTACAAGCTGTGCTTTGCCAAGAAAGTGGGTGACGCCGACTACAACGTGGTCTGGCAGTCCTATGACGCTTACCTGAGCAACAACGAGTTCAGCTGGACGCCGCAGTATCAGCTGTTCGCCTCCAACGTGTTCAAGGAAAACGTGCAAGTCAAAGTCTCGACCAACATCGTCAACATTGGCCTGGGGCAAACCTCGACACTTGATGAAAGCGGCCTGCTGAGCCCGGCGGTAACCGGTGGCCCGGACATTTCCCTGACTTTCGTGAACAACTACGCGCCGATTCATCCAGGGGTCAACCAGTTGTCCACCGGCATTGATGGCAATCAGGTCAGTACGCCAATCTACGTGGCCGTAAACCAGGTCGTCACCGGCAATACCGTGCTGACGCCGGTGGAAACCATCCTCGTGTGGTTTGAACAGAACGTACAGACCAGCACCATGTTCAGTACCTCACGCTCCAAGGCGATCGAAATCGATTTGACGTTCGATAACACCGCAGGTCGCCTTTACGAAGGCGGTCAGTGGAAAACCGTGTAACCGTCATACCGGGGCAACCTTGCGGTTGCCCTTTCACGCCTCTTTGCCCGTCGTGGCGAAGTAACCCGTCAGCGAGCGGCAGATCGACTGCGCGAGGTCCTCCTGGGTGGCGATGCCATAGGGCCGATCACGATCGAACTGCGCCGACCAGCGAATCCGCCCCTGCGCCACATCCACCAGGCGCAATGACGCTCGCACCCGCGAAGGCTCGACCCGTACGCTGCCCTCCAGGCAATAGCTGTAACGCCCGCCTCGCTTGAGGTCCGGTACCGGCTCGCTGTTGCGTGCCACCCGCATCAACACATGATTGGTCCCGGTCTGCGACTGTTCGAACGACTCGAACAGTCGGCAGCTCAACTCCTCGCACAAGCCCCGGGTAAAGTCATCGCCATCGCGGGTGAGGCAGGTAAACGGCTGGATCTGGACCACAGGATGGCGCATGCCGACTCCTTTGGGCCGCAGCCGCTGATAGGTCAAGCGATAACACCCAGGTGGAATGCACAAACGCACCGGGTCCTGCTGGCCGTTACCGGCGTAATGCGCTGCGAGCTTGCGTCGCAAGCGCCCCACCTGCACTCGCACCACCGGATCGTCGCCCGTGCAATACACTGCCGGGTCACGACGAAACACCGCGATGCCAATGGCGTGTTCGGTCAGCGGCGTATTGCAAGCCTGAAGGTCGTGTTCGACCAGAAAGCGCAACAGGCTGCCCATGCGTCTGGACTTGGCAAACAACGGGCTGGCCAGCAACAGCGCCAGCACCCGCTCGATTTCTTCCCGATCGAGCGGCTCGGGAACCCCCGCCGCAGTCGAATCGGCCATGCATTTGATCACCATCGCCTGCCTCCGTGCAGGTTGCCGACAGGAATGGATGTCGCAATCCGTGATAACCCTTGCAGCGTGAGCAGGAACGGGGCTCGGGCGCTGCAACGACCAAGCGTAGCAGCCGTGTCGGTATCGGCAGGCAATTGCGATGGTAGCAACCCGCCATCCGACGAACGTTCAATCTTGACGCCTGAAAAATTTGTAGGGCTTGTCCCTTTGTGGCGAGGGTGCTTGTCGGATCGCCGCACCGTCCCGTTGGGCTGCGAAGCGGCCCCTCTCCCCTGCGACCCATTTCCTCAGACACACCGCAGTGCCCGGTTTTACGGCGGCAGAGCCGCCGAACGCCTCAACGCCGTCCTGCAACACCTCAACCTCATGGCCTGCACCAGCCTCCCCGACTACGCCGAAAACGACATCAACACCGTCACCAACATTTCGCGAATTCTGCTGCAGGATGTGCGGGATGTGTTTGGGGTGATCGAGCAGCGGGGGTTTGAGGTGTCCAAGGCGCAATAAGCAAATTCCAGTCGTAAAAAACCCGCATTAATGCGGGTTTTTAATGTCTGATCCTGGTGGATTCTGTTTGGAAGAACCGATTGTTCGGCCTGACAAAGCGTCACCGGGACAGACCCTATTAGAAATTCGCCGGCGTGTTGGCACTGATGATTTCCGCCTCATCCGCCCCGATATTGCGAAACTTGTGAGGCAACGTCGTCGGGAAGTAATAGCCATCCCCGGCGTTGAGCACACTCACCTGGCCATCCACGGTCAACTCCACGGTACCCCGTGTCACCAACCCGCACTCCTCACCTTCGGAATGCACGATCGGCTCTTCCCCGGAACTGGCGCCCGGTGCGTATTGCTCGCGCAGCAGGCGCATCTGCCGGCTCGGCACGGACGCGCCGATCAGCAGCAGGCGCAGGCCATTGCGGCCGAGGTCGGGCTGTTCGTTGGCGCGAAAGACGTATTGGTGTTCGCGCGGTGGCTGATCGAAGGTGAAGAAGTCGGCCAGGGACATGGGGATGCCCTCCAGCAATTTCTTCAGGGAGCTGACGGAAGGACTGACCCGATTCTGTTCGATCAGGGAGATGGTTGCATTGGTGACGCCGCTACGCCGGGCCAGCTCGCGCTGGGACATTTTGTAGCTTTCGCGTACTAGTTTGAGTCGTGAGCCCGTGTCCATGACAGCCTTATGTGCCAACCTGTAGGAGCGAGCTTGCTCGCGATTGCGATTTTAGCCTCAACATCGATGTTGATTGAACTGGCGCTATCGCGAGCAAGCTCGCTCCTACGGGGATAATGGATGGGTGGAGAGCAGGCGCGGATCACGCCGTTTTCCGGTCCCGGAAACGTGAAAGGCGGCTATTAAATCACGTTTGTTCGTAATGCTCAGCAGGTTCGATAAACGGCAGTACATGTAGGAGCGAGCTTGCTCGCGAAAAATTCAATGGCGCCGAGATGAATCAGGTTTCCCGCGTGATCATTGACCTCCTTCGCGAGCAAGCTCGCTCCTACAGGGGTCTTCGGTGTTGCCTGGATAAAAAACCGGCGGCCAGCTTTTGGGAGGCAGCCGCCGGCGAGGTAAAGCCTAGATGCCGAAACGGTCGCGCAGCGAGTAGTACACGGCGCCGAGGGCGGTCAATGGCGCCGAGAAGGTGCGCCCGCCGATCATCGGCATGTGCGGCAAGGAGGCAAACGCGTCGAAACGCTCGGCGTCGCCACGGATCATTTCCGAGATCAGTTTGCCGGCCAGGTGCGAGCAGGTAACGCCGTGACCGCTGTAGCCCTGCATGTAATAGGCGTTTTTCTCGATACGACCGAATTGCGGCATGCGCGACATGGTCAGCAGGAAGTTGCCGGTCCAGCGGTAGTCGATCCTCACGTCCTTCAATTGCGGGAAGGTCTTGAGAATCTTCGGACGGATCAGTTGTTCGATGTCGTCCGGCTCGCGCGCACCGTAGACCACGCCACCGCCGTACAGCAGGCGGTTGTCGGCGGTCAGGCGGTAGTAGTCGAGCAGGTAGTTGCAGTCTTCGACGCAGTAGTTGTTCTTGATCAGGCTGCGGGCCTGCTTTTCCGACAAAGGCTCGGTGACGACGATCTGCGAACCGCACGGCATGCTCTTGCTGGTCACGCGGTTGTCCAGGCCCTGCGGCAGGTAGGCGTTACCGGCGATCAGCAAGTACTTGGCCTTCACCACGCCTTTGGCAGTGCGCACGGTGATGGGCTCGCCGTAGGTGATTTCCACCGCCGCCGATTGTTCGTAGATCTTGCCGCCCAGACCGATGATGGCCGAAGCCTCACCGAGGGCCAGGTTCAGTGGGTGAATGTGGCCGCCCTGCATGTCCAGCAGGCCACCGACGTAGGCGTCGGAGCCGACTTCGCGCTTGATGTCGGCCGCGTCGAGCATTTTCAGGTTCTTGTTGCCGTAGCGTTCCCAACTCTTCTTCTGCTCGGCCAGGCCCTTGAGTTGCTTCTTGTTCATCGCCGCGAAGATACCGCCGGGACGGTAGTCGCACTGGATGTCGTAGTGCTGTATGCGCTGACGAATGATGTCGGCGCCTTCGAAAATCATGCTGCCGAGGACTTCGGCGGTCTTGTCGCCGTAACGCTCTTCGATGACATCGACGTCGCGACTGTAGGAGTTGACCAGTTGCCCGCCGTTGCGACCGCTGGCGCCGAAGCCGACCTTGGCTGCTTCCAGCACGGTCACGCTGTAGCCCGCTTCGGCGAGGAACAGGGCCGAGGACAGGCCGGTGTAGCCGGCGCCGATCACGCAGACGTCGCAGTCCACCGCCCCTTCCAGCACCGGGAAATCGCCGGTGAAGTTGCGGGTGGCGGCGTAGTAGCTGTTTACATGCTGTTGGTTAAAAGAGTCTTGTTTCATACAGTTCTCCGATGGCCGCCGACAGAGTCGGCGACCGTCGCTTTATTGTTATCAGAGCTTGATCCAGGTCGCCTTGAGTTCGGTGTACTTGTCGAACGCGTGCAGCGATTTGTCCCGACCGTTACCCGACTGCTTGAACCCGCCGAACGGGGCGGTCATGTCGCCGCCGTCGTACTGGTTGACCCAGACGCTGCCGGCACGCAGGCCACGGGCGAAGGTGTGGGCCTTGCTCAGGTTGCTGGTCCAGACGCCGGCGGCCAGGCCGAAGATGCTGTCGTTGGCAATCGCCAGGGCTTCATCGAAGGTGTCGAAGGTGATGACCGACAGCACCGGGCCGAAGATTTCTTCCCGGGCGATGGTCATGGCGTTGGTCACGCCGTCGAAAATCGCCGGTTCCAGGTACAGGCCACCGGTGTCCTCGAGGGTGCGGCTGCCGCCGGCGATCAGTTGACCGCCCTGCTGCTTGCCGACTTCGATGTAGCGCAATACGTTTTCCAGCTGACGCTGATCGACCACTGCGCCGACGGTGGTCGCTGGATCCAGCGCGTGGCCTGGTTTCCAGGCTTGCAGGGCTTCCACCAGCAATGGAACGAACTGCTCGCGAATCGAACGCTCCACCAGCAGGCGCGAACCGGCGGTGCAGACTTCGCCCTGGTTGAAAGCAATGGCACCGGCCGCGGCTTTTGCGGCGACGCGCAGATCGGGCGCGTCGGCGAACACCACGTTGGCGCTCTTGCCACCGGCTTCGGCCCAAACGCGTTTCATGTTGCTCTGCCCGGCGTAGACCATCAGCTGCTTGGCAATCGCCGTGGAGCCGGTGAAGGCCAGCACGTCGACGTCCATGTGCAGCGCCAGCGCCTTGCCGACGGTGTGGCCGTAGCCCGGCAGGACGTTGAACACGCCTTTCGGGATGCCGGCGTCCAGCGCCAACTCGGCGATGCGGATCGCCGTCAGCGGGGATTTTTCCGAAGGCTTGAGGATGAACGAGTTGCCCATCGCCAGGGCCGGGGCGAACTTCCAGCTGGCCATGATCAGCGGGAAGTTCCACGGTACGATGGCCGCGACCACGCCGACGGCTTCGCGGGTGACCAGCCCCAGTTGATCGTGGGGCGTGGCGGCGACTTCGTCGTAGACCTTGTCGATGGCTTCGGCAGTCCAGCGGATCGCGTTGGCGGTCGCCGGAATGTCGATGCTCATCGAATCGCTGATCGGCTTGCCCATGTCGAGGGTTTCGAGCAGGGCCAGTTCTTCCTGGTTCGCCAGGATCAGATCAGCGAAGCGGATCAGGATGCGCTTGCGCTCGGCCGGGGCCAGGTTGGCCCACACACCGGATTCGAAGGTACGGCGCGCGACGGCGACGGCGGCGTTGGCGTCGGCTTCGTCGGTGCTGGCGACATTCGCCAGGAAACGACCGTCCACGGGGCTTGTGCATTCGAACGTGGCGCCGCTGGCGGCCGCGCAGTATTGGCCGTCAATGAATGCGCGACCTTCGATAGAGAGGGACTGGAAGCGTTGCTCCCAGTCGCTGCGAGTGTTTGTCATGGTTGTGACTCGACGCAGGGGAATAGGTGATCGTCGGACCGATGTCCGTCAATTCAAGACTTGAAATGCGATCCCTGTAGGAGCTGCCGAAGGCTGCGATCTTTTGATCTTGAAAACAAAAGTCAAAAGATCGCAGCCTTCGGCAGCTCCTACAGGGGTAGTCACCCGCCATCACGGGTGTGGCGGGTCGCTACCTATCAAACGGTATGCAAGTACCAGTTGTACTCAAGGTCCGAAATGGAGTTCTCGAACTCGGCCAGCTCGCTTTCCTTGCACGCGACGAACACGTCGATGTACAGCGGGTCGATGTACTTGGCCATGACTTCGCTGTCGTCCAGTTCGCGCAGTGCATCGCGCAGGTTGTTCGGCAGGCTCTGCTCGTTTTGCTCGTAGCTGTTGCCTTCCACCGGGGCGCCCGGTTCGATCTGGTTGGTCAGGCCGTGATGAACACCGGCCAGGACCGACGCCATCAACAGGTAAGGGTTGGCATCGGCGCCCGCTACGCGGTGCTCGATGCGCACCGAGTCTGGCGAACCGGTCGGTACACGCACGGCCACGGTACGGTTGTCGATGCCCCAGCTCGGCGAGTTCGGCACGTAGAACTGTGCGCCGAAACGACGGTAGGAGTTTACGTTCGGGCAAAGGAAGGCCATCTGCGCCGGCAGGGTCTCGAGCACACCGCCGATCGCGTGACGCAGTGCGGCGTTCTGCTCGGGATCCTCGCTGGCAAAGATGTTGTTGCCTTCTTTATCGAGAATCGAAATGTGCACGTGCAGACCGTTGCCCGCCTGGCCCGGATACGGCTTGGCCATGAAGGTGGTGTCCATCTCGTGGTCGTAGGCGATGTTCTTCACCAGACGCTTGAGCAGGACGGCGTAGTCGCAGGCCTTGATCGGGTCGGCCACGTGATGCAGGTTGACTTCGAACTGCGCCGGGGCGCTTTCCTTGACGATGGCGTCGGCCGGGATGCCCTGCTCTTTCGCGCCTTCGAGGATGTCTTGCAGGCAGTCGACGTATTCGTCGAGGTCGTCGATCAGGTACACCTGGGTCGAGTGCGGACGCTTGCCGGACACCGGCGAACGTGGCGATTGCGGACGACCGTTCACGTTGTCCTGGTCGATCAGGTAGAACTCCAGTTCGAACGCGGCGCAGATGGTCAGGCCCATGTCGTCGAACTTGCGCACGATATTGGCCAGCACTTCACGCGGGTCGGCGAAGAATGGCTGGCCCTCGAGTTCGTGCATGGTCATCAGCAGTTGCGCAGTCGGGCGCTTCTGCCAAGGCTCGATACTGAGAGTGCCGGGGATCGGGAAACAGATTCGGTCTGAGTCGCCGATGTCCAGGCCAAGACCGGTGCTTTCCACCGTAGAACCGTTGATGTCCAGAGCAAACAGTGACGCCGGCAGGTTAATGCCTTTTTCGTAAACCTTATGAAGACTGGTGCGCTCGATGCGCTTGCCGCGCACCACACCGTTCATATCCGCAATCAGAAGGTCGACGTACAAAACCTCAGGATATTTCTTAAGGAATGCGTTTGCTTCGTTGAGTTGAACGGCACGCAGAGGGACCGACATGATGCACCTATTTTTTAGCTGTTAATTATTATGTTCACTACCCTTTCACGAGCCCAGTCAACCCGAACGACAAAGTGAAGTCAATAGCGAACACCCAGCCTTTAAGCGTTTATTTTCGGGCCTCCCAGAACGACGAGAGTGCCAGATACGCCCTCAAACACGCGTAAACCCTGAAGATTTGGCGCGCGGCGTTTAGAATTTTTTACATGAGAGTTGTTAATTAAAATCAACAAGGCTAAGCTCCGGAAAAGCTCGTTCAAGTGTGAAACTTCGAGGTGATAAAAATGGCACTCAAGCCATTGATCGGCGTTACTGCGTGCGTCAAACAGATTGGCCTGCACCCCTACCACATCAGCGGCGACAAGTACTTGCGTGCTGTCAGCGTTGCGGCGCTGGGGCTGCCTGTCGTTATTCCTTCCTTAGGCGACCTGACCGAAATCGAAGATCTGCTGCCGCAGCTCGACGGTCTGTTGCTGACCGGCTCGCCTTCGAACGTGGAACCCTTCCACTATCAAGGCACCGACAGCGCCCCCGGTACGGATCATGATCCGGCGCGGGATGCCACCACCCTTCCCCTGATCCGCGCCGCTATTGCAGCGGGCGTGCCGGTGCTCGGCATCTGCCGTGGTTTCCAGGAAATGAACGTGGCGTTCGGTGGCAGCCTGCATCAGAAGGTCCATGAGCTCTCGGGTTTCCTCGACCATCGCGAGGCCGACCATCCGGACCTGGCCGTGCAATACGCGCCGGCCCATGGGGTGAATGTGCAGCCCGGTGGCGTGTTCGAAGCGCTGGACCTGCCTGCGGTGTTCCAGGTCAATTCGATTCACAGCCAGGGCATCGACCGCCTCGCGCCCGGCCTGCGCGCCGAAGCCGTCGCGCCCGATGGCCTGATCGAGGCGATCTCGGTCGAACACAGCAAGGCCTTCGCCCTCGGCGTGCAATGGCACCCGGAATGGCAAGTGCTGGATAACCCTCCTTACTTGAGTATTTTCCAGGCGTTCGGCAAAGCCTGCCGGCAACGGGCGGCACTGCGTCACTCGAGCTGACGACCTGATACCCACATTCAACGATTGACTGCCCAACGCGAGCGGGCAGGCGCTTGTGCGTGCCCCGCTAGCGAAAACAACACACTGCGATAACAACAAGTACGACCAGGCAGCCAGGATGGCGGCGCCCAATTAACCCGGGATGGGAAACGCAATTCCCTGTAGGAGCGAGCATGCTCGCGATGGATGTCCGGACACCGCGGGCATTCAGACTGCCAGCGTCATCGTTGGCGACCTTCGCGAGCATGCTCGCTCCTACAGAGACAGCGTCGACCGTAAAGCCCCGGGTTTGCAATCCACTATTAAGCCGGGCCGTGTTGGCCGGGCGACTGAAACCTGTTGGGAGTTTCACATGGCAAACGCCTCCAGCATCTACAGGAAGGCTCTTGAGGGTCACCAGGCACCGAAAAAGGTGTTGGTGAAAGTCGATCGCGTCACCAAGAAATTCGACGAAACCACCGCTGTGGACGACGTATCCCTGGAAATCCACCAGGGTGAAATTTTCGCCCTGCTCGGCGGTTCGGGATCGGGCAAATCCACGTTGCTGCGCATGCTCGCCGGTTTCGAGCGCCCGACCGAAGGCCGGATTCTGCTCGACGGCGTCGACATCACCGACATGCCGCCGTACGAACGACCGATCAACATGATGTTCCAGTCCTACGCGCTGTTCCCGCACATGACGGTGGCGCAGAACATCGCCTTCGGCCTCAAGCAGGACCGTTTGCCAGCGGCCGAAATCGAAGCCCGCGTGCAGGAGATGCTGCGCCTGGTGCACATGACCCAGTACGCCAAGCGCAAGCCACACCAACTGTCCGGCGGCCAGCGTCAGCGCGTGGCCCTGGCCCGCTCCCTGGCCAAGCGGCCGAAACTGCTGCTGCTCGACGAACCGATGGGCGCACTGGACAAGAAGCTGCGCTCGCAGATGCAACTGGAGCTGGTGGAAATCATCGAGCGCGTCGGCGTGACCTGCGTGATGGTGACCCACGACCAGGAAGAGGCCATGACCATGGCCGAGCGCATCGCGATCATGCACCTGGGCTGGATCGCCCAGATCGGCAGCCCGGTCGACATCTATGAAGCACCGGTCAGCCGCATGGTCTGCGAGTTCATCGGCAACGTGAACGCCTTCGACGGCACCGTGGTCGAGGACCTGGAAGGTCACGCGATCATCCACAGCCCGGACCTGGAACAGAAAATCTACGTCGGCCACGGCGTCAGCACCTCGGTGCAGGACAAGTCGATCACCTACGCGATCCGTCCGGAAAAAATGCTGGTCAGCACCGTCAAGCCCGAGCACCGCTACAACTGGTCCAGCGGCAAGGTGCATGACATCGCCTACCTCGGTGGCCACTCGGTGTTCTACGTCGAGCTGCCTGGCGGCAAGATCGTCCAGTCGTTCATGGCCAACGCCGAACGCCGTGGCGCGCGTCCGACCTGGGACGATCAGGTCTACGTGTGGTGGGAAGACGACAGCGGCGTGGTACTGCGCGCATGAAAACCTTCAATCAGCAATTTCTGAGACTGGTCCCCAGCGGGCGCAAGTTCGTCATCGGGATTCCATTCATCTGGCTGTTCCTGTTCTTCATGCTGCCGTTCTTCCTGGTGATGAAAATCAGCTTCTCGGAAGCAGCGCTGGCCATTCCGCCGTACTCGGAGATCTACACCTTCGCCGAGCAAAAATTTCAGCTGCTGTTGAACCTCGGTAACTACAGCCTGCTGACCCAGGACGAACTGTACATCTCGGCGTACCTCGGCTCGTTGAAAGTAGCGTTGCTCAGCACGATGATGTGCCTGGTGATCGGTTTCCCGATGGCCTACGCGATCACCAAGGCCAGCAAGGAAGCGCAAAACGTCCTGCTGCTGTTGATCATGATGCCGACCTGGACCGCGATCCTGATCCGCGTTTACGCGTGGATGGGCATCCTCAGCAACAACGGTTTGCTCAACGCATTCCTGATGTGGACCGGGCTGACCACGGCGCCGATCGAGATCCTCAACACCAACACCGCCGTCTACATCGGGGTCGTTTACGCCTACCTGCCGTTCATGGTGTTGCCGCTGTACGCCAACCTGGTGAAGCACGATGGCAGCCTGCTGGAAGCCGCGTCGGACCTGGGGTCGAGCAATTTCAACAACTTCTGGAAAATCACCGTGCCTTTGGCCAAGAACGGCATCATCGCAGGCTGCATGCTGGTGTTCATTCCGGTGGTCGGTGAGTTCGTGATTCCGGAACTGCTGGGCGGCCCGGAAACCCTGATGATCGGCCGTGTGTTGTGGCAAGAGTTCTTCAACAACCGCGACTGGCCGGTGGCGTCTGCCCTGGCGGTGGTGATGCTGTTGATCCTGATTGTGCCGATCATTCTGTTCAACCGCAGTCAGGCCAAAGAGATGGAGGCACGGGGATGAAACGCTTCGGATTTTCAAAGTTCATGCTGATTTTCGGCCTGTCGTTTATCTACCTGCCGATGCTGATTCTGGTGATCTACTCGTTCAACGCCTCCAAACTGGTGACGGTGTGGGGCGGCTGGTCGATCAAGTGGTACGCCGGTTTGCTGGACAACTCGCAACTGATGGGCTCGGTGGTGCGCTCGCTGGAAATCGCCTGCTACACCGCCATCGCAGCAGTCGCACTAGGGACGTTAGCCGCGTTCGTCCTGACCCGCGTTACGCGTTTCAAGGGCCGCACCCTGTTCGGTGGCCTGGTCACCGCGCCGCTGGTGATGCCTGAGGTGATCACCGGTCTGTCGCTGTTGCTGCTGTTCGTGGCCATGGCGCAGTTGATCGGCTGGCCGCAGGAACGCGGCATCGTCACCATCTGGATCGCCCACACCACGTTCTGCGCGGCCTATGTGGCGGTGGTGGTCTCGGCGCGTTTGCGCGAGCTGGACCTGTCCATCGAAGAGGCGGCCATGGACCTGGGCGCGAAACCGCTCAAGGTGTTCTTCCTGATCACCATCCCGATGATCGCCCCATCGCTGGCAGCGGGCGGCATGATGTCGTTCGCCCTGTCGCTGGATGACCTGGTGCTGGCGAGCTTCGTGTCGGGTCCGGGTTCCACGACCCTGCCGATGGAAGTGTTCTCGGCGGTGCGTCTGGGGGTCAAGCCCGAGATCAACGCCGTGGCCAGCCTGATCCTGTTGGCGGTGTCGATCGTGACCTTCATGGTCTGGTTCTTCAGCCGCCGTGCCGAAGAAAGCCGCAAGCGCGCGATCCAGGAAGCCATGGACCAGACCGCCAGCGAATCCTGGCAGCAGCCTGAAAAGAAAATGCTCGAAGCCACCGCCTAAGGCACTGTGGTTTGCTCTTTGTGGCGAGGGGGCTTGCCCCCGTTCGGCTGCGCAGCAGCCGTAAAACCAGTACGTTCGGTGTAACTGAAACACCGAGGATTCCGGTTTTGGGGCCGCTTCGCGACCCAACGGGGGCAAGCCCCCTCGCCACAAAAGCTCGCTCGTCACAGGTTTTGTGTTTTGTATAAAAAGAATGGAGTTGTACAGATGAAAATGTTTGGCAGGACTCTGCTGACACTGTCCTTATTGGGCGCAATCGCCACGGTTGCCCAGGCCAATGACAAGGTTCTGCGCGTCTACAACTGGTCGGATTACATTGGCCCGGACACCGTCAGGAAGTTCGAAGACGAGACCGGCATCCAGGTGACCTACGATGTGTTCGACAGTAACGAAACCCTTGAGGCACGCCTGCTGGCGGGTAAATCCGGCTACGACATCGTCGTGCCGTCCAACAGTTTCCTGGCCAAGCAGATCAAGGCCGGCGTCTATCAGGAACTGGACAAGTCGAAGCTGGCGAACTGGAAAAACCTCAACCCGGTGCTGCTGAAGAACGCCTCGGCGAGCGATCCCGATAACGCCCACGCCATCCCGTACATGTGGGGCTCGATCGGCATCGGCTTCAACCCGCAAAAGGTCAAGGAAGTGCTCGGCGCCAACGCTCCAACCAACTCCTGGGACCTGCTGTTCAAACCGGAAAACGCCGAGAAGCTCAAAGCCTGCGGCATCAGCTTCCTCGATTCACCGACTGAAATGATCCCGACCGCCCTGCACTACCTGGGCTACCCGGTGAACGATCAGGACAAACAGCACATCGCCCAAGCCCAGGCGCTGTTCATGAAGATTCGCCCGAACGTGGCGTACTTCCATTCGTCGAAATACATCTCGGACCTGGCCAACGGCAACATCTGCGTGGCCGTCGGTTACTCAGGCGACGTGCTGCAGGCCAAGGCCCGCGCCCAGGAAGCCGGGAACAAGGTGAAGATCGACTACAGCATTCCGAAAGAAGGCGCCGCCAGTTTCTACGACATGCTCGCCATCCCCCGCGATGCCGCCAACGTCGAGAACGCTTACCTGTTCATGAACTTCCTGATGCGCCCCGACGTGATCGCCGACATCACCAACAACATCGGCTACAGCAACGCCAACGCTGCGGCCACGCCGTTGGTGGATGAAGCGATCCGCAACGATCCGGGCTCCTACCCGCCGGAAGCGGTAATGGCCACGCTCTATGCCGTGCCGGACCAGCCGATTGCCATCCAGCGGATCATGACCCGTGGCTGGACAAAGGTGAAGCTCGGCCAGTAATCCACCTGCTTTTGGTAGGAGCTGCCGCAGGCTGCGATCTTTTGATTTTGAGAGTTCGAGCCCAAGCAAGATCAAAAGATCGCAGCCTGCGGCAGCTCCTACAGGGTGATGTGTTCGATCAAGTGCGATGTTCAACCCTTTCCGTTCACGCAGCGCCTTACCACCGCTGCCGCTCCTGCAGTAGAACGGCCTCACCTGGCTCCCTCGGTTCAGGTGAAGTTTGGCGCCCTCGGGCGCCTTTTTTATTGGGGATCGATCAACGGCCATTCGGCCAGCGCCCGATAACGGCCCTTGTGGGATTCGAACAGGGTGAATCGGTCGGCACGCAGGAAGAATTGCGGTGCGGTTGTGGACTCCGGCACCGGCGCCCGATACTGCCGTGCCAGGGTCAGGTGCGGACGATATTCCCTGGGTGCCTCCTCCAGCCCGAACGGCAACATCGCCTGCTCCAGGGCATACACCAGGCGCAGCAATGCCGGGGGCGCCTGCTGCGGCGCGAGCACCAGCGCCCCTGCCCTGCGCCACACGTCCAGCCGATCCAGCACCACCGTCAAGCGCTCGCCCGGTGTACGGATGGACGCCGCAGCGGTGCAGAGCTCGGCGATCTGCGCCACACCCACCGCCCCCAAAAACTTCAGCGTCAGGTGAAAGTTTTCCGCCGGCACCGGCCGTCCGTTGCGCAGTTGCAGCGCACCGCGCCACTGGGCGATATCCCGGCGCAGGGCCGGGGCGCAGTTCAGTGCAAAGAACAGGCGTTTGAACGGCTCGCGGGATTCGTCGTTCATGCCGGACACCTCCTGGATAAGACTGCCTGAGTGTACTCAACACTCGCATTCCGGCCAGCGCATTTCTGGCGCCGTGCGGCAGGCGCGTTATAGTTCCAGGGGGCGTTCTCAATTAGTTTTCCCGCCGCGTTGTCGCCTTAAAGCGGGCCAGGCAAGGCGCAGGCCGCTGGGAATGGTTGTTCCCTTTCCAAGGCCTGCAACGCAGCCTGGCCCGCTTTAAGGCACAACCCGAAGGGCCGGGCCTGCTGTTGTGCAGGGCTGCGTTGCTCGAAGCTTATTTGGAATGACCAAACCACGCTTCTCGCGCCTTGCCCTGCACAACAGCAGACCCGGCGCGGCGTGAAAACTAATTGAGAACGCCCCCTACCATCCCGAAATACCGGAGGGGGCCATGCGACAGATCATCAGCAAGGAACCATGGTGGGCCAGACCGCCCGAGCCCGGCCAGGATGAACTCAAGCTGGAATGGGGCTGGCTGGTGCATTACAGCGAAGGTGAGCCGCGCTTCGAGTTCATCCGCGAGCGGCCGACGGACGACGAGATCCGCCAGCGCAAGAGTTGCAGGATCACCCCGACGCCGGAGTGATCCCGCGTGCAGCGTCAGGCCTGGAGGAGCACTTCGAACCCGCCGTAGACCATGCGCTGGCCATCGAAGGGCATTGGATTGACGTCCGGTTTCATGCGCGGGTCCTGCATCATCCTGCCCATTCCGGCATTGCGGGTGGCCTTGTCAGGCCAGATGATCCAGCCAAAGGCAACGGTTTCGCCTTCCTTGAGCTTAACCGACATTGGAAACGAGGTGACCTTGCCTTCCGGGACATCCTCGCCCCAGCATTCGACCACGCTCAAGGCACCGTTTTCCTTGAAGACCAAGGCGGCGACTTTGGCGTGCATGATGTATTGCTCACGGTTAGCGGTGGGTACGGCAGCGATAAAACCATCGACGTAAGACATGCGTTTTTCTCCTTGGGTCATGGGGTGTGCTGCAGGTTAGTCGGTTGCGCTGGCGTCCGATCGACAGTGCCGGCGCTCAAACCGACCGGCGGTTGAGTGCGGTCCGCCAGGCTTCCTTCGATCTGCGCCGCCATGTAAAGCGTGCCGGCCATGACCCCGCTGGTCGGGTCCTGCACCAGTTTGAGCCAGGCCTTGTCGAAGGTATTGCCCAGGCTACGGCGGATCAGCGCCTCGCTATCGGGCCGGTCAAAGGCCTGGATGAATGCGCGAATGCCCGCCACCCCTAGCGTGATCAAGCCACCGGCCAGTTTCCCGGTCGCTGCGGCCACGGCGCTGGCGGCCCCGCGCGGGGCCATCTCGGCTTCCATCCGCCGGCTGGCGCGCCTGGCCACCGGTGCCATCGCGGTGTCGGTCGAGCCCACCCCCTTGTCGCCACCGGCCTTATGGACTTTGTCGATCAGCGCGGCGAAGGCCGGCAAGGCGTTCAGCGGTTCGGTGTGCATGACCTGGTACAACGAGGCGTCCCTTGTCGGCGGAGGCCCAAGGGCGATGGCCGGGACTTTCTGGATGCGCCCGTTGAGCTGGGCCATCGGCACGCCGTGGCGGTCGGAGATTTTCTGCAGCTCTTCCTTGAGGATGTCGACATAGAACGCCGCTGCCAGGCCGAGAATCGCATCGGGATCGATTTCCACGGCCGCCGGGGCCAGGACCTTCTCCTGATAGGCTTCGAGCAGGTACGCCGCCAGGCGTTTTTCCACGGCGTCCTGCTCACCCTTGGCGCTGAGGGTGTACCAGCTGACCTTCATCGACAGCCATTCCTGGGTCCAGTAACTGCTGAACCACGGAATGAAATTCTGTTCGGTCAATTCATAGACCCGTGTGCGCCAGTAATCCATGGCGCCGCGGGCGTAGATTTTGCTCTGCTCGGTGGCCGCCTGCGACGCGGCGACGATCTCCCGGTCCACTTCTTGCCAGGTGCTGGCAGGAACGATGACCGGCGCCACTTCCACCGGCGCGCGCACAGGCGTGGCACACCCCGCCAACACCACCAGCACGGCAATGATCAGCGAACGCAGGTTCAAGATGGCGGCTTCCTGGAGTTGGCACCGGGCGAAATGCCCGACACGCGAAACTTTCGGTTTAAGTATAGGTGGCGATGTCCCGGAGCCCGCGAAAGGGCCTGCATCAACAGCGAAAAAAACCGCCATCACTTGCATCGATAATCACCATCGCCGCGATTACCTTCCGCTTAATGGCCGTCAGCGTAGGATCAATCCCAAGCCAACACGAAACCCCGAATCGGAGGGGGACATCATGCTGATCCATCTGCTGACCTGCCTGGCTCTGACGGCTTTCACTTTGAGCGTATTTTCCTGGTACGTCCTGAGCGAGGAGCAAACATCATGATTCACGTCGTCACCCTCGCCGTGCGTTTTCCGGTGTTCGGCAACAATTTCTACGCGCAGAAATACGAGTCGCGTAAAGAGTTGACTCTGCTGTTCGACGAGAAGTTCGAGGCGTTACTGATCCCGGCAGCCGATCATCACTTCAGCAACGAAGTGGTCGGGCTCAATGATCAGTTCCGTTTTTTGAATGATGTGCTGGTCGGGCATCTGCTGGATGTCGAGCTGGCAAAAGGCTCGGCCCGTTCGTTCGGGTTCTGACAGCGACCGCCGGTCGCCTGGTCTCACAACGTTCGCTGGCTATTGCCAATTCCCTTGGCAATATCGATCCCCCAATCCATCGCCGCTTCCATGTCCAGCATGTGCGGCCGTGGGTCGTGGTTTTCATCGATGGCCGAGCCGTCCGGCCGATAGACACCGATGAACATGCCCAACGAACCGTCCTTCAATATCTCGGCCTTGACCCTGATGTTGCATCCGTTCGATAGCGTTTCCTTGTGCTCCATATGGCGCTCGGTCATGACTAGACTCCTCCCCTGACTGAATTCAAACCCTACTGGCCATGCTAGCTCAGCCCTCGGAACTGCGCCGACTCGCTGGACCGGAGGCCTGCCCTGACAGCGGCGCAATGCCACCTATACTGAAGTCCACCTCCCCTCAGGGGATCTGCACGTTCAACAATAAAAAGCAGAGGTGGAACATGGTCTGGCAGCAAGTCTACGATCCGTTCGGTAACCCGGTGCTTTCAACACTCATGGCGGCTGTGCCGGTGGTGGTGATGCTGGCGTCCCTCGCGTTTTTCCATGTCAAGGCGCACCTGGCGGCATTGCTCGCCCTGGTTTCGGCCTTGCTGATCGCGATTTTCGCCTTCGGCATGCCCGCGAACATGGCAGGTACCGCGGCGCTGTTCGGTGCAGCCAACGGTCTGCTGCCGATTGGCTGGATTGTGTTGAACATCATCTTCCTGCACCGCCTGACCACCGAGAACGGCTCGTTCAAGGTGTTGCAAGACTCCCTGGCGCGCATCACCGATGACCGACGCCTGCAATTACTCCTGATCGCTTTCTGCTTCGGTGCATTTTTCGAAGGCGCGGCCGGTTTCGGTACGCCGGTGGCGGTGACCGGGGCGATTCTGATCGGGCTGGGGTTTTCGCCACTCGCCGCCTCGGGGCTGGCGCTGATCGCCAATACCGCCCCCGTGGCGTTCGGCGCCCTCGGCACGCCGATCATCACCCTGGCCAAGGTGACCGGGCTGGACGAAATGGAGCTGTCGATGATGGTCGGCCGGCAGTTGCCATTCTTTTCGGTGCTGGTGCCGTTCTGGCTGATCTGGGCCTTTGCCGGCTGGCGCAAGATGCTGGAAGTCTGGCCGGCGATTCTGGTGGCCGGGGTCAGTTTTGCCGTGCCGCAGTTCCTGGTGTCCAACTATCACGGGCCGATGCTGGTGGACGTGATCGCCGCACTGATTTCCATGGCCTGCCTGGCCGGTTTCCTCAAGGTCTGGAAACCGGCCACGGTGCACACCTCCGCGGCGCTGTCCGGCCGGGTCGACAACTCGAAGATCGACGCCGAGCACGACGAAAAGCCTGTACCGACTGCAACCTTCGCCAATGAGGCAAAACCGGCGGTGATGCGCGCATGGATGCCGTGGATCATCCTCACGGTCTTCGTGTTCATCTGGGGTACGCAAGGATTCAAGAACACCTTCGACACCCGCCCGGCGATTGACCCGCAAACCAGCTCAGCCAAGCTCGACCCTCAGGGCAAACCGCTGCGCGAGGCCAACCCGGTGTTCGCGCCGGTCCTGATCTTCACCACCCTGCACTTGCAGGTCGAGAAAGTCCCACCCGTGGTGCCCGCGCCGAAAACCGAAGAGGCGGTGTACAAGTTCACCTGGTTCACCGCCACCGGCAGCGGCATTCTGCTGGCGGCGATTGTCGGCGGCTTGCTGATGGGGTACTCGATCCCGCAACTGATTCACCAGTACCTGCGCACCCTGTGGGTGGTGCGCTACTCGCTGATCACTATTGCGGCGATGCTCGCGTTGGGCTTCCTTACGCGCTACTCGGGCCTGGATGCGACCATGGGCCTGGCCTTCGCCGCGACGGGCATCTTCTATCCGATGTTCGGCACCCTGCTCGGCTGGCTCGGCGTGGCATTGACCGGTTCGGACACGGCTTCCAACGTGCTGTTCGGCGGCTTGCAACGGGTGACCTCCGAGCAGTTGGGCATGAGCCCGGTGTTGATGGCCGCCGCCAACAGCTCCGGCGGGGTCATGGGCAAGATGGTCGATGCCCAGTCGATCGTGGTCGCCTCCACCGCCACCCGCTGGTACGGCCATGAAGGGGAAATCCTGCGCTACGTATTCTTCCATTCGATTGTGCTGGCGATTCTGGTCGGTGGGCTGGTGACATTGCAGGCCTATGTCGCACCGTTCAGCCATATGGTGGTGGGCGGGCATTGAGTCTGCGCGCCCTGTTCACCACGCTTGCAACGCCCGGGCTCCATCGCCCGGGCGTTGGCATTTTCTGCGCACATTTATTCAATGAATGCCCGCTTCCGACTGACAAACATCCCATGGACAGTCGGCTGTATCAGGCCAATGATTAAGGTCAGTGGCCTCCAGCGAGAATCGTGACCCCATGAACATTCTCTACGATGAACGCGTTGACGGCGCCTTGCCCGACGTCGACAGACAGGCGCTGTTGCACGCCCTGCGAACCCGCTTGCCGAATCTGGAAGTCCTGCATCAGCAGGAGGAACTCAGGCCCTACGAATGCGACGGACTGTCGGCCTATCGCACCACGCCGATGCTGGTGGTGTTACCCCGATATATCGACGAAGTGCAAGGGGTGCTGCGCGTCTGCCATGAGCTGCACGTCCCCGTGGTGGCCCGTGGCGCGGGCACAGGTTTGTCCGGCGGAGCGCTGCCCCTGGAGAAAGGCGTGCTGCTGGTGATGGCGCGTTTCAACAACATCCTGGGCATCGACCCCGCCGCCCGTACCGCACGGGTTCAACCCGGCGTGCGCAATCTGGCGATTTCCCAGGCGGCGGCACCGTTCGGCCTGTACTACGCGCCGGATCCCTCCTCGCAAATCGCCTGCTCCATCGGCGGCAATGTCGCGGAAAATGCCGGTGGCGTGCATTGCCTGAAGTACGGCCTGACCGTGCACAACGTGCTCAAGGTCGACATCCTCACCGTCGATGGCGAGCATTTGAGCCTGGGCTCCAACGCCCTCGACTCCCCCGGTTTCGACCTGCTGGCGCTGTTCACCGGTTCCGAAGGCCTGCTCGGGGTGATTACCGAAGTCACGGTCAAACTGCTGCCTAAACCGCAGACCGCCAAAGTGCTGCTGGCAGCGTTCGATTCCGTGGAAAAAGCCGGGCGCGCGGTCGGCGACATCATCGCCGCCGGCATCATCCCCGGTGGCCTGGAAATGATGGACAACCTGGCCATCCGCGCCGCCGAGGACTTCATCCACGCCGGTTATCCGGTGGACGCCCAGGCCATTCTGCTGTGCGAACTCGATGGCGTCGAAGCCGACGTCAGCGATGACTGCGAGCGGGTGCGCCAGGTACTGCAACAGGCCGGCGCCATCGAGCTGCGCCAGGCAAAAGACGAAGCCGAGCGCGTGCGTTTCTGGGCCGGACGCAAGAATGCCTTCCCGGCGGTGGGCCGCCTCTCGCCGGACTATTACTGCATGGACGGCACCATCCCCCGTCGCGAACTGCCCGGCGTGTTGCACGCCATCGCGGAGCTGTCGAACGAATACGGCCTGCGGGTGGCCAACGTGTTTCATGCCGGCGACGGCAACATGCATCCGTTGATCCTGTTCGACGCCAATCAACCCGGTGAACTCGATCGAGCCGAAGCCCTGGGCGGCAAGATTCTGGAGTTGTGCGTGAAAGTCGGCGGCAGTATCACCGGTGAACACGGCGTGGGTCGCGAGAAGATCAATCAGATGTGCGCGCAGTTCAACAGCGATGAGCTGACCCTGTTCCATGCCATCAAGGCTGCCTTCGACCCGAGCGGCCTGCTCAACCCCGGCAAGAACATCCCGACCCTGCACCGCTGCGCCGAATTCGGTGCAATGCACGTACATGGCGGTCAACTGCCCTTCCCTGAGCTGGAGCGTTTCTGATGCGCAGCCCTGAAGATTTCGATGACAGCCCGTCACTGCTGGAACAGGTCAATCAGGCGCTGGAAAACGCCACGCCGTTGCGCATCCAGGGTTCCAACAGCAAGGGCTTCCTCGGACGCAGCACGGCCGGGGAAATTCTCAATACCCGCGCGCACCGGGGCATCGTCAGTTACGACCCGACGGAGCTGGTGATCACCGTCCGCTGCGGCACGCCGTTGTCGGAACTGGCGCAAGTGCTGGACGCCGCGCAACAGATGCTGCCCTGCGAACCACCGGCCTTTGGCGACGGCGCCACCGTCGGCGGCATGATTGCCTGCGGACTGTCCGGGCCACGGCGCCCGTGGGTCGGTTCGGTGCGGGACTTCATTCTTGGCACGCGGGTGATCACAGGGCACGGCAAACTGTTGCGCTTCGGTGGCGAGGTGATGAAAAACGTCGCCGGCTATGACCTGTCACGCCTGATGGCCGGCAGTTACGGCAGCCTCGGGTTGATCACCGAAGTCTCGCTCAAAGTGCTGCCAAAACCCCGGCAAGCCTTGAGCATCAGCCTGGAAATGGACCCTGAACGCGCCTTGCTGCGTCTAGCGGAATGGGGCCAGCAGCCGTTGCCGATCAGCGCGGCCTGTCACGACGGTTCACGCCTGCACCTGCGGCTTGAGGGCGGTGAAGGTTCGGTAGCGGCAGCCCATGAGCGCCTCGGTGGCGAACGGCTGGAGGCTTGCTGGTGGGACGATCTCAACGAGCAGCGCTTGAGCTTCTTCGATGAAGACCAGCCGCTTTGGCGCCTGTCACTGCCGCACAACACGCCGCTCCTGTCATTGCCGGGTCGCCAGTTGATCGACTGGGGGGGCGCCCAGCGCTGGCTGAAATCCGATGCCGATGCGGCGTTCATCCGCCAGGTGGTCGACGAGGTCGGCGGCCATGCCACCTGCTTCAGCCACGGCCTGACCGACACCCCGTTCCATCCGCTGCCGCCGGCGCTGATGCGTTATCACCGCAACCTGAAACAACAACTCGATCCACGGGGCATCTTCAACCCCGGACGCCTGTACGCGGAGCTTTGAACCATGCAGACGACCTTGAGTGAAAGCGCCAGCCATCTGCCCCGTGCCGCAGAAGCCGAAAGCATCCTGCGCACCTGCGTGCACTGCGGCTTCTGCAATGCCACGTGCCCGACCTATCAATTGCTCGGCGATGAACTGGACGGACCGCGGGGCCGTATCTACCTGATCAAGCAAGTGCTGGAAGGCAACGAAGTCACGCAAAAGACCCAGCAGCACCTGGATCGCTGCCTGTCGTGCCGCAACTGCGAAACCACCTGCCCGTCGGGCGTCGATTACCACAACCTGCTGGACATCGGTCGCGCGGTGGTCGATGCGGCGGTGCCGCGCCCTCTCGGTCAGCGTCTGTTGCGCGAGGGGTTGCGGCAGACCGTGCCCCATCCAGAGCTGTTCAAGAGCCTGGTCAATAGCGGTCAGGTGTTCCGCGCGTTGCTGCCCGGCACCCTGCAAAGCAAGTTGCCGCGCAATGTCTACCCGGCCAAGCCGCGGCCCATGACCCTGCGTGAGCGTCAGGTGCTGATGCTCGAAGGTTGCGTGCAGCCCAGCCTGTCGCCCAACACCAATGCCGCGGCGGCACGGGTGCTGGACCGGTTGGGGATCAGCGTCATCGCGACCCGCGAAGCCGGTTGCTGCGGCGCCGTGGACTACCACCTTGGCGCCCAGGTCGCCGGCCTCGATCGCGCCCGGCGCAACATCGACGCGTGGTGGCCGGGCATCGAAAAAGGTGCCGAAGCGATTGTGCAGACGGCCAGCGGTTGCGGCGCCTTCATCAAGGATTACGGCCATCTGCTCGCCAGCGACCCGGCCTATGCCGACAAGGCAAAAAAGGTCAGCGCGCTGGCCCGGGACCTGGTGGAAGTGTTGCGCGACGAGCCACTGGAAAAACTTGGCATCCACGCCTCCCAACGCCTGGCCTTCCATTGCCCCTGCACCTTGCAGCACGGCCAGAAACTCGGCGGTGCCGTGGAAGCGCTGCTGACCGGACTCGGTTTCAACCTGACGACCGTCCCCGACGGGCACCTGTGCTGCGGTTCGGCGGGCACCTATTCGCTGACCCAGCCCGAACTGTCGCGGCAGTTGCGCGACAACAAGCTCAACGCCCTGGAAAGCGGCCATCCCGAGGTGATTGTCACAGCCAACATCGGCTGCCAGACGCACCTCGACGGCGCGGGCCGAACCCCGGTGCGGCACTGGATCGAACTGGTCGAAACCGCCCTGCCTTAACCCAATCCTGGAGGTCCCCATGAACAGCAAAGCCGTCCTGAGCCAGACCGAAGTCAGCCAGATCATCAAAGCCGCCCGCGCCGAAGCACAGGCCAATCAATGGGCCGTGACCATCGTGGTAGTCGATGACGGCGGCCACCCGCTGGCCCTCGAACGCCTCGACGGCTGCGCGCCGAGCAGCGCGTACATCGCCACCGAAAAGGCCCGAACCTCAGCCCTTGGGCGGCGTGAAACGAAAAGCTATGAGGACATGGTCAACGCCGGGCGCTACGCTTTCCTGTCGGCACCGTTGTTGACTTCACTGGAAGGGGGAGTGCCGATTGTTTTCGATGGCCAGGTGATTGGTGCTGTCGGTGTCTCTGGCGTCAAGCCCGAGCAAGATGCGCAAGTGGCCAAGGCCGGGGCGCAGTGCCTGAAATGAACAGAATGCACATCAAGCATCCACCATAGCCCCCTGTGGGAGCGAGCTTGCTCGCGATGGCGGCAGACCAGTCGACATCTATGTTGAATGACACTACGCCATCGCGAGCAAGCTCGCTCCCACAGGGTCCGTCCCACAGAGTCCGTGTTAAACCAGCCGAGAGGAGTTGCAGCAATGCCCCGTCTAACTGCCAAAGACTTTTCCCCGCAACTGCTGGAACTGTACGACTACTACGCACACGGCAAGATCAACCGCCGGGAGTTTCTCGACCGCGCGGCGTTGTTTACCTTCGGAGGATTGACCGCCGGAGCCCTGCTCGCCGCGCTAAGCCCCAACTACGCGCTGGCCGAACAGGTCGAGTTCACCGATCCGGACATTGTTCCCGAGTACATCACCTACCCGTCGCCCAAGGGCCACGGCCAGGTTCGCGGTTATCTGGTGCGTCCGGCCAAGGCCACGGGCAAGGTGCCGGCGGTGGTGGTCGTGCACGAAAACCGCGGGCTCAACCCGTACATCGAAGACGTGGCCCGACGTCTGGCCAAGGCCGGTTTCATCGCCCTCGCCCCTGACGGCCTGAGTTCGGTCGGCGGTTATCCCGGCAATGACGACAAGGGCCGCGAGTTGCAGGCCACGGTCGACCCGGAAAAGCTGATGAACGACTTTTTCGCCGCCGTCGAGTGGATGATGAAACACCCCGCCGCCACTGGAAAAGTCGGCATCACCGGGTTCTGCTACGGCGGTGGCGTGACCAATGCCGCTGCTGTGGCCTATCCGGAACTGGGTGCCGCCGTGTCGTTTTATGGCCGTCAGCCAACGGCCGAGGAAGTGCCGCGGATCAAGGCACCGGTGATGCTGCACTACGGCGAACTGGATACGCGGATCAACGAAGGCTGGCCGGCCTATGAGAAAGCGTTGAAGGCCGGGGGCAAGACCTATGTGGCCTACATTTATCCGGGCTGCAATCATGGCTTTCACAATGATTCGACGCCGCGTTATGACGAGGCGGCGGCGAAGCTGGCGTGGGAGCGGACGTTGGGGTGGTTTAAAAAGTATCTGGTTTGAATAAAAATTCTGGGCCAGCAGGACTGGCCCCATCGCGAGCAGGCTCGCTCCTACAGGGAAATTCAGTGAACACAAAATCTGTGTTCGACCGAAGCCCAATGTAGGAGCGAGCCTGCTCGCGATAGCGGTTTGAAGGCCGCAGCAGTTATTTCGGTTGCGCCACCGTCCGCAGATACGGCTTCAGGGTCTTGAAGCCATCCGGGTATTTCTTCTTCGCGTCTTCGTCAGACACCGAGGTCGGGATGATCACGTCCTCACCCGGCCGCCAGTTCACTGGAGTGGCAACGGTGTGTTTGGCGTTCAATTGCAGGGAATCGAGCAGGCGCAGCACTTCATCGAAGTTGCGCCCGGCGCTCATCGGGTAGATCAGCATGGCCTTGACCTTCTTGTCCGGGCCGACGATGAACACCGAACGCACCGTGGCGTTGTCCACTGCCGTGCGCGCACCGCCGCTGGCATTGGGATGGATCATGTCGTAGAGCTTGGCCACCACCAGGTTTTCGTCGCCGATCAGCGGATAGTTGACCGCCGTACCCTGAGTCTCGGCGATGTCACCGACCCAACGGTTGTGGTCACTGACCGGGTCGACGCTGAGGCCGATGATCTTGGTGTTGCGCTTGTCGAATTCCGGCTTGAGTTTGGCCAGGTAGCCCAGTTCAGTGGTGCACACCGGGGTGAAGTCCTTGGGATGGGAAAACAGGATGGCCCACCCGTCGCCGATCCATTGGTGAAAGTTCAGGGTTCCTTCAGTGGTTTCGGCGGTGAAATCCGGTGCTTCGTCGCCAATACGGATAGCCATGTTCGATCTCCTTGCAGTGATGGACAGGGACGCCGTCAGGGCAGCAAATACGCTTTCAACGGCATGGACGCGAGACATTATAGGATAGGTTCCGGCACTCGCCCGCCTGCGTTGGGTGAGTCGCTAGCCCACCAGCGCAATCAGTTGCTGACGCTGGGCATCGGTCAGCATCGGGCCGAAACCGGCCTGGGCATTTTCCGCCATGTAGCGCGGGTTGCCGGTGCCCGGAATCACGCAGGTCACCGCCGAATGCGACAGCAGGAACTTCAGCGCCAGTTGCGCCCAGCTTTTGACCCCGACTTGCGCTGCCCAGCCTGGCAGCGGCTTATCCTTGAATTTGGCCAGCAAGCCTCCACCGCCAAACGGCCGGTTGCAGATCACCGCCACCCCCCGCTCGCGGCACAACGGCAGCAGGCGATTCTCGGCACCGCGATCATCCAGTGCGTAGTTGATCTGCAAGAAATCCAGTGTCTCGGCCTTGAGTACCGCTTCCACTTCTTCATAGGCCGACGCCGTGTAATGGGAGATGCCGATGTAGCGGATGCGCCCTGCTTCCTTCCAGTGGCGCAGGGTCGGCAGGTGCGTCTGCCAGTCCAGCAGGTTGTGGATCTGCATCAGGTCGATCCGGTCGGTCTGCAACAGGGCGAAGGATTGCTCCATCTGCGCGATGCCTTCTTCGCGGCCCCGGGTCCACACTTTGGTGGCGAGGAACGCCGGTGAGCGTGGCTCATGGATCGACAGCAACTCGCCGACGGTCTGTTCGGCGCGACCGTACATCGGCGAGCTGTCGATCAACTTGCCACCCTTGTCGAACAACGCATCGAGCACCGCGGGCAAGTCTTTGTAGGCCGGTTGCGCAGGCTCGACATCGAATCCGCGATAAGTGCCCAGCCCTACGATCGGCAAGGACTCGTTACTGGAAGGAATGGCCCGGGTCTGCATGGTCTTGCCTCCTGTTCCCGTCGACGGCGCGGGTTGCGCAACCGCCGAACCAAACGTGAAGACCGCCGAAGCACCGGCAGCCAGCGTGAGTATTGCTCTACGGGTGTAACCCTCAGGATGGCTCATAAAACGCTTCTCACCAGTCTCACGGGCTCGGCACGTTGAATCGACAATCCGGATAATCCGCGCCAGGGTCGATTGACTACACTCAGGAAGCCTTGCGGCGCCAGCCACTTTCACTCCCCGAGCAGTCAATGCCGCCCACTAACGTTAGTCGAATGTCACGCATCCTGGTGTTACTCGTCGTCATCGTCGCTGCGTTGTACCTGGCGCTATGCGTGGCGCTGTTCGTGTTCCAGCGGGCACTGATTTATTTCCCGCAACCGCGTACCGTCGGCGGCGCCGAGACACTGCTCACCCTGCCGGTCGCCGACGCGCAGGTGCTGGTCTCCACCCGACCTCACGAGGGTCCCAACGCGCTGATTTATTTCGGCGGCAATGCCGAAGACGTCTCGCGCAACCTGCCCGGGTTCACCCAGGCGTTCCCTGACTACGCGCTGTATCTGCTGCATTACCGTGGCTACGGCGGCAGTTCCGGCTCGCCTTGCGAAGAAGCCATTGCCCGCGATGCCATCACGTTGTTCGACCAGGTGTATGCCAGTCATCGGCATGTGGCGGTGGTCGGACGCAGCCTGGGTTCCGGGGTTGCCGTACGCCTTGCCAGCGAACGCCCGGCCGCGCGACTGGTGCTGATCACACCCTACAACAGCCTCGAAGGGCTGGCCGCCCGTCAGTTCCGCTGGTTTCCGGTGCGCTGGTTGTTGAGGGATAAATTCCAGTCCTGGCGCTACGCTGCCCGCATCACGGTGCCGACTCGGCTGATTGCGGCCGAGCATGACGAGGTGATTCCGCGTCCGAGCACCGAGCGTTTGTATACACACTTCGCCAAAGGCGTGGCGTCATTGCAGATGATACCGGGGACGGGGCATAACTCGATCAGCGAAAGCCCTGAGTACTTGAGGGCGCTGAAGGAAGGGTTGTAGCCAGCAAAGCAGAACCTACCTGTGGCGAGGGAGCTTGCTCCCGCTGGACTGCGCAGCAGGCCCTGCTTTTCAGGTGAAGAGCTGGGGCCGCTTCGCGACCCAACGGGGGCAAGCCCCCTCGCCACAAAGAGCCAAGTCGCTTCCGGCGGCAGGCTATGACCACTCATCCGAGAATTCACCAACGCCCAATAAAAACATATTTTTATGTCTATATTGATATTGTCGAACGTTCCCACTCTCAGAGGGTCCCGTCATGAATATCAAAACCCTGGCTTTGCTCCTGCTGGCTTTGTGTGCGCAACCGGTGTGGAGTCAAACGCCCGCCGCCTCGCCTGCCGCTGTCGACAGCCCCGCGCTGACCACGCGCCTGGCCGAGCGTGACCTTTGGGTCGAACACATTTTCTGGATCAGAAACTACGCGCTGGCCAATCAATCCGCCGATAAAAAGCAAGCCAAAGTCGCGGCGGACCAGGTCGTCGACAACGCGACCAAAATCGCCAACAGCATCGCCCCGCTCTACGGCCAACCGGCGGCGGATCAACTGCTCAAGCTGCTGGCCGGTCACTGGGGCGCGGTGAAACACTACAGCGATGCCACTGTCGCGAAAGACGCCAAGGGCAAGCAGGCTGCCGTCGCCGAGTTGACCAGCAATGCCAAGGCGATTGCGGCTTTCCTGGCCACCGCCAACCCCAATCTGCCTGAAGCCACACTGGTCAACATGTTGTCGGCCCATGGCGGTCACCACGTCGCCCAGATCGATGAGTTTGCCGCGCACGATTACGCCGGCGAAGCCCGCACCTGGGCGATGATGCGCACGCACGTCCAGGCCCTGGCCGACGCGCTGACCGCTGCGCTGGTCAAGCAATTCCCTGACAAGTTCTGATATCGCGCGAGGGCATCCCATGCTGGAAGGACTGGGCCGAACACAGCAGGACCTGCTCAATGCGCTGCTGCACCATGCGGGCGGCATGAGCATTGACGAGTTGGCTGAACATCTGGCCGTCACGCGCACGGCGATCCGCCAACATTTGGCGGCGCTGGAGCGTGACGGTCTGGTGCTGCGCGGCGACACCCGTCCGACGGGTCGTCGTCCGGAGCAGTTGTATCGGCTCACCGACCACGCGCGGGAGCAGTTCCCTCGCCACTATCAGCTACTGGCCAGCGTATTGATTGATGAAGTCGCCGCCATCATCGGCCCCGAAGCCCTGGCCACGCTGATGCGCAGCATGGGCCGCAAGCTGGCTTCGGACCTGGAACAACAGGTCGTGGACGAAGCCAGAATCGTCCAGCACATGAACCAGACAGGCTACGAGGCCGAGGTGTTTTTTCGCTCAGGAGGCACCCCGGAAATCGTCGCGCATAACTGCGTCTTCCATCGCCTGGCCGCTGCCCACCCGGTGGTCTGCCAACTGGACCTGGCCTTGATCGGCACGCTGGGCGGCGGTGAAGTCGAGCACAGCGAATGCATGGTGCGCGGCGGGCATGTCTGTCGTTTCAGGCTGCGACCGAGAGAGGACCAGGATCCCGTTTAAACGGCGCACCACGCCTTCCCCTTCGTCGAACGCATCGGTTGGACGACAGGCAGTTGCTTGTCCGCCGTGAACCTTGTGTCGAGTCACCAGTCATACCCAGCGCTTTCCCCCACTCCTATCGTCGTCATCTCTTCCGAGTTGCCCGTCCCATGCGCCAAACCGCCGTTGCCTTGCGCTTTTCTTCGCTGTGCCTGTTTTCCCTGCTCCCCGTTTTTGCCAGCTCCGCCCACGCCGATGGGCAACGGCAACTGGTCGACGCCATCAACGACTATCGCGCCCATCCGCAACGCTGCGATCGACGACCGACACAACGTTTATCACCCCTGACGCTCAAGTCGAACCTGGCCTTGCCCGTTGGCTATGGTGGAGGGTTGCGGGACCGGTTAAAGGCTTCCGGCTATCAGGCAACCATGGTGCGCTCTATCCGCGTGGTGGGTGCACGGGATGCCGAAGAAGCGTTCGATATGTTCCAGGACGAGCACTGCGCCGCACTGCTCGACAATCAATACGCCGACATCGGCGTCAGCCGCGCCGGGAGTGAGTGGCAAGTGGTGCTGGCGCGGCCGGTGCTCGACGGGCAGACCGGTGATCCACGCAACGCCGGCCAGGCGTTGCTGGCGCAGGTCAACGCAGCCCGGGCAAGGCCGCGCCTGTGTGGTCGCCAGCGCTTCGCTGCCGCGCGGCCGCTGACCTGGAACGCCGCCCTCGGCGCCGCCGCCCAAGGCCATAGCAAGGCCATGGCCTACGGCAACTATTTCGCCCACCAGGACCCCGACGGTGACATGCCCTACGACCGCGCCAGGGCTGCCGGCTACCGTGGTCGGCAGATCGGTGAAAACATCGCCGCCGGGCAAGGCTCACCGAGCAAGGCCATGGCCGGCTGGCTCGCCAGCCCCGGGCACTGCGCCAACCTGATGAACCCGATGTTCACCCAGGTCGGTGCCGCTTATGCCGCCAACGCCCGCAGCGACAACGGTGTTTACTGGACGATGCTGTTTGGCGCGCCCTGAGGCGCTGACCAGACCCACCTTGCGGGCATTAAAAAGCCCGCACTGGGCGGGCTCGCGGGTGAGTATAAGTAGGTGGCCGGCGCTGGTCTCCGGCTTACAAGGTTTATCAGGCCTCCCACAAAAGAGCCGTGAATCTGTCTTGGAACTCTTCTGCTTCACACGGCATAAGGGCTGGATCCCAGCGCGGGGATCTTTCTAACCGTGTACCCTTCGGAACGCGCCCCACGTCTCCTTGCTATCCTTTTGCGCATCAGTCTGCGTCTTCACCTACAAGGTTGAGGATAGCAAAACAGGCACGATTGCCAACCAGGCTTTTAGACCGATTTCGACCAGCAGAAAACACGGCAGGATTGAAAAAAACTAAGCCTGCAGCGCGGTTTGAAAAGGGCTGCACATCCAACATTGATGGTGTCTGACACGCCGCCTTCGCTGTGTAGGAGCGAGCTTGCTCCGGGCGGCGTTCAGACGAAAGCGGAGTATCAGTCAGCATTGATGTTGAAGCTAACGGCCCCTTCGCGAGCAAGCTCGCTCCTACACAGCGAAGGGGCCGGTACATCCAACATCGGTGCCTCAGGCAGGCCGACGCACCACCCTCACCTTGCCGCTGTCGCCGCCACCGCAGAACAACCGCTCGCCGCCATCGGACTCCAGCCCCGACACGCCGACACCTTCCGGCATCTTGAGGCTTTCCAGCACTTCACCGGTTTGCGAGTCGATGCGCCGCAGTTCACTTTCGTCGCCCTCCCAGGTGCCATGCCACAGCGAACCTTGCACCCAGGTCACGCCGGTGACGAAACGGTTGGATTCGATGGTGCGCAGGATCTTGCCGGTCTCGGGATCGATCTGGTGGATCTTGCGTTCGCGGTACTGGCCCACCCACAACGTCCCTTCGGCCCAGGTCAGTCCCGAATCGGTGCCTGCGCCGGGAGCGGGAATCGTGGCGAGGATACGGCCGGTGCGGGGGTCGATTTTGTCGATGCGGTCTTCGGCGATCTGGAACAGGTGCTCGCCATCGAACGCGGTGCCGGCATGGGCAGCGACATCGATAGAGCTCAGCACCTTGCCGCTTTCCGGGTCCAGGGCGTTGATTTTGCTGTTGCTGGCGAACCAGACCTTTTCGCCGTCCCAGGTGACGCCGCACACATGGTCGACCTCGGCAAACGGGCCATATTCACGAATGATCTCAGCAGTTGCGTGTTTCATTCCGGCATTCCTCATTGGGGTTGGTGGCGTTCATCCTAGCCACCGGGCGGCGGCACCGGGAGTAACAAGGTCGTCGCGAATCCCGGCACGGGCGGCGTCATCCAGCGCCGCGCGCGACCACGGCCAAACCATTGCACCTTACCCTCCTCTGCCAGTGTATCGAGTGTGCGCTGTACCGTGCGCTGGCTGGTGCCCAGCGCCAATGCCAGGGCGGAGCTCGACCACGACTCGCCATCGGCGAGGCAGGCGCATACCGCGGCAAATTTTTCCTCGACCGGCGGCGCGAGTGTCACCACCTGCGTACACACCGGTGATTGCAGGGCAAAACCGCGAGCCGTCGCGGTGATGCCGGCCAAGGGCTTGAGTGCTTGACGCAGCCTGCCGATTTCCACGCGAAGCCGGGCGCGATGGGATTCATCCGAGAGCTTCAAGCGGAACGCCCGCGCGATCAGCGTTTCCCGCGCTACGTCGGCGGGCCACGCTTCGGCCAACGCGCGGGCAAGCATGAACAGAATCGGCCGCGTCGCGAGCGACACCGACATGCCACAGCCACGCACAGCGTACCGGCAGGCATCCACCACCAGCGACGTTGAACCGAGCAACGCTTGAACTTCACCGAGCAACAGCGGCCGTGCCTCACCCTGGGCAATCAGGCGTGCCGCGGGGGCATCGAGCAGGCGCGCAGCGTGTTCGACCTCGGCCATCAGCGCGGCAATCCCCGCTTGACCGGCCGCTTGCCCGGCCCTGGTCAATGCGTCCCGTGCCGCGTTCGATTGCAGGCGTCGAATGGCAATACCCGCCAGTACCAGTTCATGGGTCGCACGCAATGCCGGCGGCAATGGCCCGGGATCGAGTTCGGCCAGTCGCTGCTGCGCCTCATCGAGCTGACCGATCAGCAGCAACCGGCGGATTTGCAGATACCGCGCATGGGCGGCATTGACCCGATCACCGTGGTGTTCAAGGGTGACCCGCGCCGTTTCGAGCGCCTTGACCGGCCACCCGAGTTCCCGCGAAGCCAGGGCGATTTCGGCCTCGGCCACCACACAGCGCGCACGGGCCAGCACTTCCCTGGGCGCAAAGGCCCGTTGCGCACGCTTGACCAGCGCCCGGGCCCGCACCAGATCGCCCAGTTGCGCCATGGCGATACCGCGCAGGGCCAGCGCCGGCGCATCGTCGCGCAAGGCCACACGGTCCAGTGCGCCCAGCGGATTGCCCGCCGCCAGCGCCTGTGCGGCTGCCATGATCATCGAGTCCATCGAAATCCCGCCACACTTGTCACTCCCCTCATTCGATACCCGGGTTTAGTCTAAATCACGACCTTTCACCAGGAGCGTACAACGATGAACACGCACAATACCGCGACCCGGGAACAATGGCTGGCAGCACGCCTGCAACTGCTCGAAGCGGAAAAGGCCCTGACCCGACGCAGCGATGAAGTCGCCAGGCAACGCCAGGCATTGCCATGGGTTCGCCTCGACAAGACGTACCGTTTCGATACCGACAACGGCAGCGCAACCCTGGCCGAGCTCTTTCAAGGGCGCTCGCAACTGCTGGTCTACCACTTCATGTTCGGGCCCGACTACACGGCTGGCTGCCCGTCCTGCTCAGCCATCGCCGATAGTTTCGACCCCATCGTCGTTCACCTGGCGAACCACGACGTGACCCTGATGGCCATATCCCGCGCGCCGTTGGCGAAACTGCAGGCCTACAAGCGCCGAATGGGCTGGACTTTCCCCTGGGCTTCGGCCGCCGACAGCGACTTCACCGCCGACTTCAACGTTTACTTCACCGAGGCGCAGCAGCGTGAAGGGCTGGTCGAGTACAACTACCAGCGCGGCGGCCATGCCATGGACGCCAGTGAAGTTCCGGAACCGGTGAAACAGTTCGCCGCAACCTGTGGCACCGATGCCCCGACCTATACCCGCGACAGGCCAGGACTGAGTACGTTTGTGCTGGAAGACGGCGAGATCTATCACACCTATTCCACCTACGCCCGGGGCCTGGACGGGTTGTGGGGCATGTACCAATGGCTCGACCGCGCACCCAAGGGGCGCAATGAAACGGGGCCCTGGTGGCGCCGGCATGATGAGTACCAATGAGCGCCAGCGGTGTCACTGACTGCTGATGTAGACGTCCGCCAGTTTGTCCACCGGCGCAGGCTTGGTCTGGGAGACCCAGCGCCGGGTCGCCCATTCCTGCCATCCCTCGGCACGGTCCAGGGTGTAGCGCGGCACAAAGTCGCCGCGCGACGCTGCTCCCGGTTCTGCCAGCTGGGCAGCAAGAGCTCTATGATGCCTTGATCGGGCTCAGCATCCGACAAGGAGAAGTCGGCTCATCAGTAGAACTCGTCTAGCAAACAGTAAAACGCTATACGTTGCTGATCTGGCTCTACACCATAGGCGCGAAAAAATGGCGCTACCCATGCCTGTCCAAGGTTGCGCTCTATGCTTCGGGCAGCCAGTGCAAGATCTTGATAGATGTCACTGATGCCTAGCCGGCCGCAGTCGATGTAGCCGGTAAAGCTGCTTCCTTCGACCATGAAATTCGGTAGGCAGGCATCGCCGTGGGTGACCGCAAGATCATAGGTTTCAGGGAGCGTCGACAGCATCTCTGCGAAAACATCCCCAGCGGTCCGACCCAGCCGCTCATCGTCAAAGTCTGCCTCGTCAACGAGCCCGGCACTCACTCGACTCCTGGCGGCGGCTATGCGCTGCTCCAAGGGGTGATCAAAGGGACATGTCTCAATTGGCATCTGGTGCAGAGTACGTAGTGCCACCGCCAGGATGCTGATGACTTGGGGTGGAGACAAATCGTTGGCACTGGCCAGATCATGTCCAGGGACGGCACTCATGAGTAACCAATGGCGATTGTTTTCTGTCGTAGCATCAAGAACTGTTGGCCCAGGCAGGTCAAGCCGGTTCATCCAACGAAGACGCTCAATCTCTTCCGGCAGCTCACTGTGTACGCCAATGGGTTCGGACTTCACGAACAGGTGTTCCCCATTGATGCAGCGGATGCGAGAAACCTCGGCTCCTGACTCTCCGATAGTTTGTCGTTCAATAGGCGCCCCACTGACTATTTGGGACCATTGGGTAGGAATGTACATACTGTCACTTACTCAAGTGTTGGCGGATTTACTGCCAGTCGGTTGCACGACAAGCAAGACTCAAACCCTGCTCACTTCGAAGCCAAGGCAATCACCACCGCGGACAAGTAGAGGCCAACGCCAAAGACGGCATGATTTATTAAACTGCGCATGCAGTTCTTGGCCGGCGTCGGCGTCTTGGAGGATGCAAATCCTGCCCCCATGGCGGGCTGTATAACAAAAAGCGGGACTGCCACTGTTGCCACGCCCAAAGCGACTGCTGGCAGGAAAGTTGGTTCCTGCAGCCAGGCGACTCCTTGAATGCACGCCAGTAACACCGCGAAAGCAACACCCGTGGCGTAGTGCGCCACCCAGCCCAGGACCACTTCACCTCGCACCGGCATCGCTTGTCCAATGCTGGCATGAGCGAATTTTCCTTGGCATACATGACCTGCCCAGCGCCCGACGAAAGCGAAATTCAGCGTAGGAACGCCAAAGGCCTTCATGAGGAACATCCACAAATCCATGACGACGGTAGCGCCAACCCCCAACAGAAAAACGTGTGCAACCACTTCCAGCGATGCCATACCTACCTCTTGTTCATGGACCAATTAATCTTGCCGATGCATGATAGAAGTTGAAGTCAACTTCAAGTCAATGGGCTGAAAATGGATATCACTGAGGTCGTCAAACGCACGGGAATTCCTGCCCACACATTGCGTTTCTACGAGAAGAAAGGCTTGATCGCGTCAGTCAGCCCGCGCGGGGCTCGCCGCCAGTTTGCGTCTGCCGTGGTTGAGCAGTTGGCTGTTATCGCACTCGGACAGGCAGGCGGTCTCTCACTGGACGAGATACGTGCCATGCTTTCCCCGAATGGTAAGGCAGTTGTTGATAGAGACGTGCTTTTGGCCAAGGCGGATGAGATTGATGCGACCGTCAAGCAACTACAGGCGATGAGCCGGGGATTGCGGCATGCGGCTGCATGTCCAGCCCCTAACCACGCAGAATGCCCGAGATTTCATCGGTTACTCAAGGTCGCAGCGGCTGGTGTCTTTAAACGGGGCAGGCATTCGGCGCCACATCCTGCGCCCGTTCGGCCTTGAGCACACCGCACGAGCGCAATGGAGTTCCTGGCGTCCTTGGAATATGGCAGTCCCTATCTCGAGCTGGAATGTGAGTTCAACCTGGATCTGACAGCCCCCCTCAGCGTCAATACTCCGACATCACCACCATCACTTCAGCGTCGGCGCCATCCTCGCCTTCAGCCAGATAAATATGACCTATTGAGCTGTTGAAATAGGCTGTTTCTCGACAGCCAATGCTGAGGGATTCACCCGTTTCGAATTGAATGCGCACACGACCTGAAAGGACGACGACGAACTCTTGTCCGGGGTGACGGATATAGTCTTCGAACTGATTCAGTTCGCGCGCACAGATCCGCGCGTACATGGGCGTCATACTGCGCCCGGGGAAATCTCCCGCCATCGGGTGATATTCGTAATTGCCCGTGCTGTAACCCGCAGTACTGTCGATGGCGGTGCTGACCACCGTGGGCTGTACAGCACTGACGCTCGCCTTGGTCGGACTGAAAAGCTGGGAAATGTCCACACTCAGGGCCCGAGCTGCGGCCGCGAGTTTTTCGTAACTCACCGACACTTGCGCCAGCTCCATCTTCGACAAGGTCGACAGCGCCACGCCTGAACGCTCAGACAGTTGTTTAAGCGTCAACTTCTGTTTTTTGCGGATGACACGCAAGCGGGCACCGACCTGAGCGCGGTCTATCAAAGGATGGTCCGTGGAACACGAGACTCGATCGGAACTCATGCAGACTCTCTATCGTACAAAAAACGGTGCCCGGAACTGAGCCAAGGCAGGGGCTGGAATAATACCTCAAGGTAATGGGTTGACTGGGAAATTCTCATATCTTACATTTCTCTTATCTGAGAATTATAAAAATAGAGGGAGGAACATTTCTTCCCCATCCCCAGAGACAGGAGGTACTTCGGTATGCACGACAGCGAATGTTTCGATTTCGCCATCATCGGCGGTGGTATTGCGGGGGCCTCCCTGGCCTATCGCTTGGCCGGGCAAGCCAGCGTTGTGGTGCTCGAGCGTGAGAGCCAGCCGGGTTATCACGCCACCGGACGCTCCGCCGCGATGTTCATGGAAAGCTATGGCACACCGCAGATCCAGGCATTGACCCGCGCCAGCCGGGACTTCTATGAGCAACCGCCAACTGACTTCACCGAGCATGCGCTGCTGGAACCTCGCGGCTGCCTGTACGTCGCAGGCGAGGGGCAGCAATCCCTCCTGAAACAAACCTTCGAAGTCAGCCGGGCACAGGCTGGTAATGTTTCATTGATTGATACCGAGCACGCCCTCGCGTTAGTGCCGTGCCTGCGCCCAGAGGCGATTGTCGGGGCGATGCTCGAAACCGACGCCCGTGACCTGGACGTCCACGCGCTGCACCAAGGTTTTTTGCGGGCCATGCGCCGAGCCGGTGGCGTGCTGCAGTGCGACGCCCAACTGAGCGTCGCCACCCGCGAAGGTCGACACTGGCACCTGACACTGGCCGACGGCCGCCAGTTGCGCGCACGCAATCTGGTGAACGCCGCAGGTGCCTGGGCCGACCAGGTGGCGCAGCAATGCGGTGTGAAGCCCATTGGGATGCAGCCCTGCCGACGCACCGCCTTTACCTTCGACGGCCCTGAGGGCATGGACTTCTCGCGATGGCCTGCGGTGATCGGCATCGACGAAAGTTTTTACTTCAAACCGGACGCTGGCCAACTGCTTGGCTCGCCGGCCAACGCCGATCCCGTCCCGCCACAGGACGTGATGCCCGAAGAGCTGGACATCGCCACCGGGATCTACCACATCGAAGCCGCCACCTCCTTGACCATCCGCCGCCCACGCCACAGCTGGGCCGGCCTGCGCTCGTTCGTCGCCGACGGTGATCTGGTGGTCGGCTGGGACGATCACCGCGAAGGCTTCTTCTGGCTGGCGGCACAGGGCGGTTATGGCATTCAGTCCGCGGCCGGCGTATCGCAATTGGCCTGTGCCCAATTGCTCGATCAACCCCTACCCGAAACACTGCGCCGCCAGGGCGTCGAGCCACAACGCCTGGCACCTGGCCGCCTGCGTTAATCATTCATCCCAATGAGGTTCCATACCATGTCTGACAATCTCCAGCGTTACCCCAGCCACCTGCCCTACCCGTTCTCCAAGGCCATTCGGGTCGGCGATTTTTTGTTCCTCTCAGGGCAAGTACCGATGACCCCTCTGGGCGAGGTGGTGCTCGGTGATATCCGCGAGCAAACCGAGGCCGCCATGGCCCGCATCGGCGAGACCCTGGCCGAATGCGGGGTGGGTTTTGATCAGGTGGTGAAGGCCACGGTGTGGCTATCGGACATGCAACATTTCGCCGGTTTCAACGAGGTGTACAAGCGCCACTTCCAGAACGGTTTTCCGGTGCGCTCCACGGTCGGCGGCGCCCAGTTGGCGCTGGGGGTCGATGTGGAGATCGAAGTCCAGGCCTGGGTCGGCGCCCGCTGATCCACCCCCGCTGTTTGCCAGTGCGATGCCCCGGGAGGGCCATGAACAGTGGTTGTCCCCATAAGCCATAACAAAAACAATTTGAGGGAAATCGTCATGAAAGAAAGTCTGAAAATAGCCGGTGCATTTGTCGGTGTGATTGTCGGTGCAGGATTCGCTTCCGGTCGGGAGCTGCAGATGATGTTCGTGGATTTCGGCGTATGGGGACTGCTCGGGGCGGTGGTCAGCGCCGCGCTCTTCACCTTTCTCGGGATGGCATTGGCGGGCATGGGTAGCCGACTGCGGGCAAGGTCCCATAAGGACGTGGTGTATGCACTGTGCGGACGCTACCTGGGCACCTTTGTCGACCTGATGATCACCTTTTTCATGTTTGCGGTGACCGTGGTCATGTTGGCCGGCGGCGGAGCCTTGCTGGAACAACAGTTCGGTATCCCCGCCATGTTCGGCAGCGTGGCGGTGACCCTGATCGTGGTCGCCATCGTGTGCCTGGATGTGCAGAAGGTCATTGGCATGATCGGCGCCGTCACTCCGCTGCTGATCCTGACGGCGGTAGCGGTAGCCCTTTATGGCGTCGCCACCCGGGGTTTGAGTTTCGGTGAACTCAATCAACTGGCCAGCCAGCAAGACGCTGGCGCAAGCCATTGGCTGCTGGGAGCGTTATTGTACGTGTCTTACAACATCGTGGCCGGGGTGCCGTTTCTGGCGATCATGGGCGGCGCCGCAAAATCCGAGAAGCAAGCCATCTGGGGTGGCATCTTCGGTGGCGCGTTGCTGGGGCTGCTGATGCTGGTGATGAGCCTGGGATTGCTGTCACGCCTGGACAGCGTGGCGGATTTGCCAATGCCCATGCTGTCCATCGCCACGGAGGTTTCGCCGGTACTCGGTCTGCTGATGGCGGTGATCATTTTCCTGATGATCGTCAACACGGCCGTCGGTACCTTGTATTCCTTTTCGGCCCGGCTACTGCCGGCAGGCACTCGCAAATTCCGCGTCGGCTCAGCGGCCGCTGGCGCACTGGCTTTCGTCGGCAGCCTGGTCGGGTTTGTCAACCTGGTGGGCCAGGTCTATCCACTCTTTGGCTACCTGGGCTTTTTGCTGATTGGCGCAGTGGTCGTTGGCTGGTTACGCGTAGGACGCCTGGCCCAGGCTTAATCAGTCGATAGTGGCGTGCTGAGCAAAAAAACGATCAGTGCGACATGACCATCAACGGAATCGGCAGGCCGTACGAGGCGATACTCATGCCAGCGGCCCAAATAGACTGTCAGCGTCCAGAGCAAACCGGTGCTGGCGTTGGCGGTCACAGTTCCAGCCCCATGTATTGCTGATCGATCAGAATCAGTGCCAGGTAGATCTGCAAACGGAGGACCGTTGCGTGGAGCACGCATTTGGCACAATGTTTTCTTCCTGACTCAATCGTTGAGGCCTCATGATCCGCTACTTTCGAAACGTTGACCTAGAGCCCGTATTGGACATTTGGCTACGAGCGTCAATCCAGGCGCATCACTTCATAGCCCCCGAATTCTGGCGTAGCCAGCTTGCTGCTATGCGTGAGGTCTACCTACCCGGCGCCATGTCCCGAGTGTTTGAGGCAGACGGGACGGTAGTAGGATTCTGCTCTGTCTATGGAGACACACTTGCGGCGCTATTCGTATCGCCTGAACGTCAGGGGGACGGTATAGGTACGCAGCTTCTCGCGGACGCCATGGCATCCAAGTCAACTCTACTGCTGACTGTGTATTCGGCGAATGCGCCTGGTATCCATTTCTATGAGAAGCAGGGCTTTGTAGTTCTCAATGAACAACTGGACGCGCACACTGGCCACCTTGAGAAGGTGATGCGCTGGGTCGCCTAATCTGACTAATGTAGCTACAGGCGAAAGGAAAACGACAGGTCGCGCTAGCTTCAGCGTAAGCGTCTGCCCAACTGACCTTGCGTCGTTAAGGGCCCGTGATTTTCGATGGGAAGACGGACAAGGAGCAATCAATAGCTGGCGCAACCCCGGCGGGTACTCCGTACCATCCGCGATCTCAAACCGTACCGCCGATGAAGATCAGCAGCTCCAAAAGCGATTCGGTCCATTGCCTGCGTCGTAACTTCGGCGTTTGATCGCGCCTACCCCGGGCGTTCAGAAGCGAAAGCGCAACTTATCTATCGTGCAGATGTTTTTTCAAGAACGACCGGGTTCGTTCCTGGACAGGGTTTTGCAGGATCTCTTGCGGTGCCCCCTCCTCCACCACAACCCCGCCGTCCATAAAGACAATCCGGTCTGCCACTTCGCCTGCAAAGCGCATTTCATGGGTGACGATCAACATCGTCATGTGCTCTGCAGCGAGTTGTTTCATGACCTGGTTGACCTCTTCGACAAGCTCAGGGTCCAGTGCCGATGTAGCCTCATCGAACAGCATGACTTTTGGTTGCATCGCCAGTGCCCTTGCTATGGCTACGCGCTGTTTCTGTCCACCCGACAGGCGAGAAGGATACTCATCGAACTTGTTGGACAATCCGACTTTTGACAAATATTCCATTGCCAATTCGCGAGATGCTTTTTTAGTAAGCCCCTTGAGTTTTATCGGGCCAAGAGCGATGTTTTCATATACGGTCAAGTGCGGAAATAGATTGAAGTGTTGAAATACCATGCCCATCTGCTGACGCACAGCGTTTATATGCTGTTCAAACGCACGACCTTTCAATGGCCGATTGACTTGCTGACCCTCTAACCAGATCTCGCCATCGTCAAGCACTTCCAGGTGGTTGATTGACCGCAGAAGCGTGCTTTTGCCAGATCCACTTGGGCCGATAATGGCGACGATTTGTCCACGAGATACGGAAAGATCGATTCCCTTGAGTACTTCAAGTGCTCCGTAAGCCTTGCGAGCGCTCTTCACCTCAACCATGAGTTCCTTTCTGATCATCGTGACATCTCTACCTTGTTTTCGAGAATATGCAAGCCGGCTTCGAGAACAAGATTGGCTGCATAATAAATAACCGCAACAGTCAGATAAAACTCAAACGGGCTATAGGTCTCGCTCACGGCAAGTTGCGCACTGTATACCAACTCGGCAATACCGATTATGGAAACCAGAGAGGTGTCCTTCAACAGGACAATCAGATTATTTCCCAGCGGTGCAATAGTCCTGCGGAGCGCTTGCGGCACGATGACATAACGCTGAGTCTGTCCACGACTGAGGCCAATGGACCGGGCACCTTCAATCTGACCCGGGTCTACAGACATCACACCGGCACGAATAACATCGGCATTGTAGACAGCGAAGTGCAAACTAAGGCCTATGACGCCAGCCACCAAGGCAGGAATATCAATTCCCACTTGCACAAGACCATAATAAATCAAGTACAACTGAAGAAGGAGTGGAGTTCCCATGAGCAACCATGTAATAAAGCGCACGGGCAGAGCTAGAATTTTAGGCGCATAAATAACAATAAGCGCAAAGGCTGTCCCCGCCATCAAACTCAATATGCTGGAACTTAAAAACATCACAACCGTCCACCAAAGACCGGTCGCAAGCAGCTCGGAATAAGGTGTAACTATACTAAGGTCCAGGCTTTGCATATGAACACTCTCACCTTGCCGCGAAGCGATTATCGAGATAGTCAACAATAAATCTAACCGAGTAGACCATCACAATGTAGAGCAGTGCAGACACCATGAAAATCTCAAAAGGCTTGTACGTTGAACTGATAAAGCGTTGCGCTGTATATGAAAGTTCAACAACAGAGATCGTCGACACCAGTGCAGAACCCTTGATAAGAGCCACGGCGTTGACTCCCAGCGGCCTTATCATCAACTTTGCAGCTTGTGGCAGCGTGATAAACCACAAGGTTTGGCCCCGCCCGAAACCAATTGAACGTGCAGCTTCTTCCTGGCCCGGGTCAACGTTGGTGATAGCGCCACGAATAGATTCCGCCATATAAGCAGCAATGTTCAGACCCAAGCCGATTACACCCGCAGCAAAAGGCTCCAGCTCAAGCCCGATCTGTGGTCCACCGAAGTAAATGAGAAACAGTTGAACCAGGCAGGGAGTGCCACGAAAAACACTTATGTAGAGCCTTGCAAGGTATCGAAATATGAGAACAGTAGACAACCGGGCAGCAACCAGCACTATTGCGACCAGAAAACCAAGCAAAAGAGCAAGTACAGAGATCTGCACCGTAATCCAGGCCGCCTCCAGGAAAAACGGGAATGTTCGCTGTATGAGAGTCAGATCCATGAGCACGCTCGGAAAAGTCGGATTGGCTGGCCCGACGACAAGTCGAGCCATGCTGAACATGAATCAGCGGATATCGTTGCCAATCCACTTCATCGAGATCTTTTCGTAGGTGCCGTCGGCGAGCATGTCTTCAAGCGCTTTCTGCATCGTCGCCTTGAGCTCAGGGTTATTTTTACGCAGCGCAATGCCCATGCCTTCAATACCGCCATCGCTGTCCGGTGGAGTAATGATGCGAACCTTCTGCCCTGTTTCCTTGACGGCGACCAGCACCGGAACACTGTCCATCACAATCGCGTCGATACGTCCGGCGTCCAGATCGACAAGCATTTCGGGAAGACCTTTGTACGTTCTCACTTTCAGGTTGCCACGAGCCCTGGCCCATTTATCGTGAGCATCCCCAAGCGTAACGCCGACAACGACATCTTTAAGATCATCAAGACTTTTGATCGAAGAATCGTCCTTCACTACGATCGTACGGCCAGCATGGTAATAGGGCCCAACGAAATCCACTGCCCTCTGGCGCTCCGGGGTAATGGTCATGGAAGCGATAATGGCGTCATATTTTTTCGCGAGAAGACCTGCAATTATCCCGTCGAATGGCGTCGTAATGATCGTCACTTTTACTCCCATCCGCTCGGCCAGTGCCTCGCTGATGGAGGCGTCGAATCCGACAATCTGGTTCTGCTCGTTTGCAAAGCTGAAGGGAGAGTATTGTCCGCTCATCGCGATACGGATCTCTTTGGAATCCTGGATCGACTTCAAATCATCAGCGTGAACAGTTGAGGTGGAAAGTAGTGCCGCAGCCGCCACAGTGGAAGCGACAATCAAACCCTTGAGCTTTTTAATTAGCATTGGATGGCACCTTGGAAGAATTGTTTTTTATTTTTCTGGGGTTATTCACCCGGCCTTCATGAAAAGTCTTGCATAGGCAATTCTGGAAAGCACCCGGCAAGGTGTCAGCCTGACTGACACATTGCCGGAGTTGGCCGACACTATGTCGGGTAGTCACATCGTCCAACCAGGTTACCGGAGTGCGGCCTTGAAGCTTTCGTCCAGGACCTCAAGCAGAAAATCAGCATTTGCCTGACTGAAAATCATCGATGGGCGCATTTTCAGAACATTGTCATACGGGCCTTCAGTACCGATCAAAATGCCCCGCTCCCTGGCACCATCGGCTACTCGCCTGGCCAACTGCGTGGCCGGAACTTTCGTTTTGCGGTCCGTGACAAGTTCTATCCCGAGAAAAAGACCCTGCCCGCGCACATCGCCAATTGCATCGTAGCGCCGCTGCAATTTACGGAAGCCGTCGAGCAGATAGTTGCCAATGGTCAGTGCGTTGAGTTTCAAGTTATCGCGCTCGATCACATCGAGTACCGAGAGCCCTACAGCGCATGAAACCGGACTCCCGGCAAAGGTATTGAAGTACTCCATACCATTGTTGAAGCTGTCTGCAATCTCACGCGTGGTCACAACCGCCGACATGGGATGGCCGTTGCCAATGGGTTTGCCCATGGATACTGCATCGGGAACGACACCCTGGGTTTCAAAAGCCCACCAGTGGCTACCTACACGACCAAAGCCGACCTGGACTTCGTCAGCCAGGCAAAGACCGCCTTCTGCACGCACCATTGCGTAGACTTCTTTCAAGTAGTTTTCCGGGAAGAACAGTTGCCCGGCGACACTTGGAATGGACTCCGCCAGAAAGAACGCCGGAGCTCTGCCCTGCTTGCGCATGATCTCGATCTGATCCGCCACGCTCTCGGCGTAACGCTTGCCAAGTTCCTCGAACGACCAGTGATCCAAACCACGGTAGGCATCCGGGACGGCCGCCTCAAACACATGGTCTGCAGGGCCTTTACCGGCTTTACGCTTATATTTGTAGGGGCTAAGGTCAATCAGTTCCTGTGTAGTGCCGTGGTAAGCCCAATCCAGCACGATTGCATCGTTACGCCCCGTGTGATTGCGCGCCATACGCAGCATGAGGCTGTTTGCTTCACTTCCCGAACACCCGAAGGAAGCGACCGCCAAACCTTCGGGCAAAGTAGCCGTGAGCCGCTCTGCATACTCCACAATATTATCGTGCAGGTAACGCGTGTTTGTGTTCAGACGGGCAGCCTGCCGCGAAAGCGCTTGCACTACATCTGGATGGGAGTGGCCGAGATGGCACACGTTATTGAAGCAGTCCAGATACGCCCTGCCAAAGTTATCGATCAACCAGACCCCATCACCGCGAACGAATTTGATCGGATCGGAATAGGAAATCGACAGGTTGGGAAGCAACAACTCCTTACGCTTGGCCACAATTTCTGTCTTGGTGCGTCCGTCCTGACTGTAGGTTTCCGCAGGAATCCCCGCGAGCGTCGATGCATCGGGGAAAACGTCGGCCCATACCTCAAGATATGCCCGCTCACCGACGCCGATGAACTCGCCCGCTTTCAACCCGGTGTCGGTGGACATTTGAAAATGCACATGGGGGATCCACCCGCCATTTTCCGTATCCGCGCCCATGTATCCCACAAGCGCGCCAGCCTCCAGGCGGTCACCGGGCTTGAGCCGCGCCAGGGCTTCATGAGCCATGTGCCCCCACAGCGTCAGGAATGGCGGGCAACCTTCAGGCGAGTGTTCGAGCATGATCAAGCCGCCATAGCCAAGCGGCTCATGCTCGACCTCGACGCTCTGCACCACACCGGCAACAGGCGTATAGAGAGGCGTTCCTGCGGGCATGATCAAGTCGACACCGACGTGGATGATCCGACGCTGCCCTTCGATGAATCGCGACTCAAACGCCGTGTCGGTGTAGATAGTCCTTTCCTCGCCCCACGGCCCGATGCCGAGCGGCACCTTGTGTTCGGCAGAAAAATCATTCCACCACTTCGTTGCCTCCGCTGGACGCTGCTCGGCTGAAGCGATAGTCATCACATGCGACGCATCTGCGAACGGGGCAATGACCTTGTTCATGGTTGCAGCAGATGGACGCACGATATCCGCGAAGGACTTGCTGTTTTCGGCAACCCAGCGGCGAACCGCACCAGCGCCTTCGATCGCGTCAAAACCACAGGCCTTGCGCAGGATCGCCGTTGCCAGTCGAGGGTTCATGCGATCCAACCTTTCCAGAAGACGCCAGGCCGGCGCTTCGCTGATGCCAAGGTAGGGATTGTCTTGCGTCCGGTCGTATCGCGATGCCGACAAAGTGACGCTGGTGACCAGGCGCATCGCAATGAGATTGAAGAGGACGTCAAGCTCCTCCGGCTGCAGAGGGTACTTGTCATGGAAACCGGCAGTAAGAGCGGCGGCCGCGCCGATTGGATCCTCCATGTCGAGAATGGAATAGGCGCAGGTAATGGCGACTTCGGCAATCAGGATCGTATGGACCGCATCGCCGAAATCGATGACGCCCGAGACTTTCTGATGGTTGCGGGAATCGACGAGGATGTTCCAGTCATTGCCGTCATTGTGAATGACTTGTGCGCGCAAGCGCGAAAGCTTCGGTTGGACGCTTTGTTCGAAGTTTTCAATGAAGCGTTCCAGAATGGCCCTTCTGCCAGGATCTTTCACAAAGTGCAGGCGGGATCGCGAACGTGCGGCGTGACGCAAATCCCAGTCGAGATCACGCACCGCACCCGGATGAATGAAGCCCTGAAGTGCACGGTCGATCTCACCGAACGACTGGCCAAGGCTGCGCATCAATTCGAACGTACGCTTGACCTCGGCCAGCGGCGTTCCGTGCAACCAGCTCACCAGGCGGACCGCATGGGTTTCGCCCGAGGGCGCTGCCGCAGTGGCGAGGTATTCACCGGCAAGGCTTTTCTTGAGAAAAGGCACAGTAAGCTCGGGGTTGTGAGTGGCGAGATGACTGAGAATGGCTGTTTGAAACTCGCTTTCAACTCGCGGCTCAGTCGAGTTGACGACCTTCAGAATCCATCCGGCATCGGTTCCTGTCTTCAACCGGTAGTTGCGGTCGCGCTCGCCATCCAGAGGCGTGGCCGTACCGATAACGTTGAAAAGCTGCTCACTCAGTTTTTCGGCATCCCCGGTCGAGAACTGGGGAGCAGGATGGGAAAGATTTGTCATGGTAGTTGTTTTCCAAGCCATTTTTTTCAGATAGCTTGGCACGCAAAGCCCTGGACGGCAGTAGGTATACGGTCGGCTTCAGCCTGCATATTGCCGGAATCGACCGGCACAATTTCGGCAGCAACATTAGGGAGTTCTGATGCGCGACCTGGACACGAAAGATCGGGAAATACTCGAAATTCTTTCTAAAGAGGCTCGAATTGCCCTGAAGGCCCTGGCAGCGAGAATCGGGCTTTCAAGAAGTGCTACCAGTGAACGAGTCATCAACCTTGAACGCAATGGTGTGATCAGAGGCTACCGAGCTGATATCGGCGAAATCGATGCCCACGTGATTCGCGCCATCCTGCTTGTATGCCTGAAACGCACACCAGCCATCAGCTTGCTGGACCTGCTTGCCCAAAACTCGCAGGTACGACGCGTCTCCTCGGTCAGTGGCCAGCTCGATCTGGTCATTGAGGTCGAATCGCGAACCATCGATGATCTGAACCGGGTCAGAGATGCAGTAGCCAGTCACGAATCCGTTGAAGACATCACCACCGCTGTCGTTCTGCGGCGCGATATTGATCGCCAGAGTTCCTGATTTGGCTGGGGGGAGAAGACTTGAGACCAACTCCCCACCATAGCCCCCTCGATTCATGAGCAATCCGGCAACAGTGTTTATCCCGCGAGCCGATATTTGCGCCCCCGCCAAACGCCTAATATCGGCTCTACCCAAGTGAGCAAACCCAATCAGATGCAACCCGCTCACAAGGCTGAACACCCTTGCAGGACAACGCTTTTACCACGAGGTGAAGATCATGAAACTGTTGAACATCGCACTCTTTGTTGCCCTTGGCGCCGCCGGTGCCCAAGCCTTTGCAGGCGACAGTCACTCGACTGCCGCAAGCAGCCAAGCGCAGGTTGAAACCTACACGTACGGCACCAGGCTCGATATCAAACGCGTCATCGAAGTCTCGCAAATCGCCGATGAATGCGGCCCGGTCCCGGCGCGCATGACCTATGAAGACTCCCAGGGTCAACGCCGCACCATTGAATACCAAGTAATGGGCACTGGATGCTCGAACGGTTGAACATTGTATGGACGGTGGAGGGTCGACACTCCATGCGTACAACGCCAGCCACAACGCTACACAGATGCACCGACAATTTTTTCATCAGCAGCGAGCAACCCCGGTATGGAATGCTTCAGAAATTCCACCCAGGTTTTTATTTTTGCATCCACGAACTTGCGTGACGGGTAGATCGCAAACAGGTTCAGTTCCTCAAGCCGATACCCCGGCAATACCCGCACCAACGTCCCCGCCCGCAGGCCCTCGACGGCCGAAGCAATCGGTTGAATGCCAATCCCCATCCCGTTCTTGATCGCGAATGTCATGGCGTCAGCCGTGTTGACGTGAAACGGCGACACCGGTGTGCTGAACGTTTCTATCCCCTGCGGGCCTTCAAATACCCAGTTCTGCGCCGGCATGACCGTGTTGACGATTCGCAGGCAAGCATGGCCGGCGAGTTCACCCGGCGACTCGGGAATCCCGCGTTGACTCAGGTACGCCGGCGAGGCGCAGAGAATGCTGTAGGTGATACCCAGCCGCTGGGCGACGAATCCGGAGTCGGGCAGGTCCCGCGCCAGCACAATCGACATGTCATAGCCCTCCTCGAGCAAATCCGGCAGCCGATTGGTCACGGTCAGGTCAAACAGAACCGAAGGATAGGTTTCCCGGTAGCGGGCGATGGCGCCGATCACGTAATGGTTGCCGATGGCCGACATGGCATGGATTTTCAGCCGGCCGGCGGGCATGACCTGAGCCGTGCCCGCCTCCTCATCGGCCTCGCGCATGTCCTGCAGAATCCGCTCGCAGCGCTGCAAATAGCGCACGCCGGCTTCGGTCAATGCCAGGCGCCGGGTGGTGCGGTTGATCAGCCGTGTTTGCAGCCGGGCCTCCAGGCTGGAAACGGCTTTTGAAACGTTGGTCGTGGTGGTGTCCAGCATCGCGGCCGCCGCGGTGAAGCTGCCGCTTTGGGCGACTGCCGTGAAACAGCGCAGGGTCTGGAAAACATCCATCGTTTTCACCTCAAGGGGTCGGCAAACAGGACGGCCCCGTGACGAGCCGCCCTGACGTCAGGCATTACTTTTTGCGCGGAATGAATCCAGGCACACCGGTTTCAACCACCGAGTTGAAGCGTATACGGGTTGTGATGTCTTGTTGAATCTCAATCATGGCCCTGAGCGGCAAGGTCGAGATATCGATATTTTCCCGGATATGGCTCGGCGTTGCCGAGGTGGTCAGGAACGCTACCCCACGTTGTACCGACCAGGCCAGCGCCACCTGAGCCGGGGTTTTCTGCACACGCCGGGCGATGCCGGTAAGCACCGGGTCCTGCAGCACATTCGGTTCCATGCCATGCCCCAGTGGCGCAAACGCCAGCAGGATAATCCCGTGCTCTTTGCAGAACTCCAGCAACTCCCACTCCGGCAAGTAAGGGTGGGACTCGACCTGTACCACGGCGGGTTTTATCCGGGCGTCGGCAACCAGCGCCTTCAGCGCCTCCAGCGTGATATCGGACACCCCGATGGACCTCGCCCGCCCTTCATCCACCAGCCGCTCAAGCGCCCGCCACGTCTCGATCAACGTCACGCCGTTGTCGTAGATGACGTTGCCCTGCTCGTCCCTCGGGTCCTGATTGTCGCCGGGTTGAAAGGCAAACGGCGTGTGGATCAGGTAGCAGTCGATGTAGTCCACTTGCAGGCGTCGGCAACTGGCTTCGAAGGCGGGCTCGACGCGCTCGGGACGATGGTTGGTGTTCCACAGTTTGGTGGTGATGAACAGCTCCTCGCGCCGGACTTTGCCGGCCTCCTGCACTGCCTTCAATGCAACACCAACCTGCGCTTCGTTGCGATAACGCTCGGCGCAATCGAAATGGCGGAAACCGGCGGCCAGCGCCTCCTTCACCGCTTCAGTCGTGGTGGCGAGATCGCGGAACAACGTCCCGAACCCAACCGCCGGCATCTCGACCGCCCCATGGTTGAGCAGGAATCCGGTATTGCGCAGTCCGTCGTGAAAGGCTTCATAAGTCATGTCATTACTCCAGGCCGCAGCCATTATTGATACGAAGGTTTCTGCCCGTCGCCGGACGCCACGCGTTGCTCGAAGGCACCGACGGAGTTGCCGCCCAGCGCAATGAACAGCTGCACGGTGTCGAGGTACTGCGCGGTTTTCACGCGAATCTGTCCCAGCAGCGCCTGCTCGTAGGCGCGCTCCGCTTCCAGGACCTGGAGGATGCTGTTCTCGCCTTGCGCGAAGGCCTGCCGGTTCAACTGCAAACTGGTTTCGGCCGCGCGCAATGCGTCGGACTGGGCCTGGTGTTCCTCGGCGTCATGGTTGATCGCCTGCAAGGTGTCGGCGACCTGGCCGAACGAAGTAATGACCGTCTGCTGGTAACCGGCGAGCGTCGCCTTGTAACCATCGACGGCTGCCTGTTGTTCGGCCTTGAGCGTTCCGCCATCGAAGATCGGCCCGGCCAACCCGGCAGCGAAACCCCAGAGTGCCGCACCGCCATTGCCGGAAGCCGCCTGCGCCAGGGACGCGGACAGCGTGACGTGGGGATAGAGATTCGCCGTCGCCACGCCCACCGCTGCGCTCGCCATGTGCAGTTGCGCCTCGGCTTGCAGCACGTCCGGCCGGTCGTGGGCCATTTCCGAAGGCAGGCTCACCGGCATGTTCGACGGCAAGGCAAACTCGCTCAAGTCGAAATCGGGAGCGATCCAGTCCGCCGGTCCCTTCCCCGTCAGGATCGACAGTGCGTGGCGTGCGGCATCGCGCTGCTGAGCGAGGGGCGGCAACAGCGTGCGGTCCTGGGCGAGACGGGTCTCGGCCAGCGACACATCGATCTGCGTGGTGCTGCCATTGAGGTGGGCCATGCGCACCAGCTCAAGGTTCCTCGCGTCATTGGCCAGCAGCTTTTCCACGGCTTGCATCTGCGCGTTGGCGGAGGCCACCAGCAACGCCTGGCTGGCGACGTTGCCGGTCAGGGTCAGGTACGCCGCTTCGTAGCGGTGTTTTTGCAGGTCGGTAAATGCCTGCTGTTGTTCAATCAGCCGCTTGTTGCCGCCGAACACATCAAGGTCGAACCCCACTCGCGGCCCAATTGCATAGAAATTGGCGATGGAGGGTTCCTTGGTGTTGTGCAGCCGTTGACGGCCGGCCACGGCAGCGAAGTCGACCTGCGGATACAGCGCACCCTGCGCCGCCGCCACAGAAGACGCGGCTTGCCGGATCGTGGCATCGGCGGCCACCAGATCCAGGTTGCCGTCGATGGCACGACGAACCACGTGGTCGAGCTTCTGCGAGCGAAAGGCAGTCCACCAGTCGCCACTGACCTTCTTGCCCAGTTCGATGCGTGGGTCGGCACCATGAGCCAGACGCTGCTCGGCCTGTGGGTCATAGTGCTGCGACGCACTCGCCGCCGGTGCTTGATAGTCGGGGCCAACGGTGCAGGCCGTCAGGAATGCAAGCAGCGACAACGCCGCGAGTTTCGTTTGCAGCAGATAGCGGTTGATGACCCGCGCATAAGAATTCATTTGGCACACTCCACGAACACTAATTGGCCGCAACGGGCTTGCGAAGGAACAACACCAGCGGGCTCACCACCAACATCACCACCATCAGGATCTTGAACTGGTCGATCACGGCGATGAACGCTGCCTGGCCGGTGATCATTTCGTTGAGCCCACCCAGCACCTGCAACGGCGCCGAGGCCAGCGAATGCGCAGCGGCGCGGTACGGCGTCAGGTGGCTGGCCAGCGCCATGTGCATCGCCTGGGTGTTGTTGAAGAAGAACAGTTGCACGATGGCCACGCCCAGCGTGCTGCCGTAGACCCGGGCCAGGTTGAACAGGCCGGTGCCTTCGGGGCGTAGCGCGGGGTCGAGCGTACTGAACGCGACCTTGCTCACCGCCGGCATCAGGATGCCCAGGCCCGCGCCCTGGAGCGCACCGGCGACCGCCACGGGCCACTCGTCCATCAGCGGCGAATAACCAAGCATCAGCCAGTTGGCGTAAACCACGATGGCGACACCGGCGGCCACGAAGAGACGGCGATCGAAGCGCTCGGGCAGCCGCCCCATCAGCAGAAAAGCACCCACCAGGCCCATGCCACGGGGAATCGTCAAGGCGCCGGTGGTGTCCGGCGGATAGCCGAGAATTTCGTCCAGCATCGGCGACGTCAGGGCCATGGTCGACAACAGCACGAAACCGAGGGCGAAAAAGATCACCGTCGACAACACGAAATTGCGGTCCTTGAGCAGGCGTTTGTTGAGGAAATGCACGTTCGAAGTCAGCACATGCACCGCGAACAGGTAGGCCCCCAACGCAGCCGCCACGGCTTCGAGCCAGATCTCGGGCGAAGCGAACCAGTCCAGGCGCTCACCCCGGTCGAGCAGCATTTGCAGGCTGATCAAGCCGAGGGTGAAGGTGCCGAAACCGAAGAAATCGAACACCGGAGGTTTATCGGCTTTCTTCTCGGTCAACAACAGCGCCGCCACCAGGAAGATAAACGCCGACAGTGGCACGCTGAGGTAGAACATCGGCCGCCAGCCAAAATGCTCGGCGATCCAGCCACCGATACTCGGGCCGCTGACGATGCCGAACAGCACAATGGCCGTCCACCTCGCGCCAAACGTAGCCCGCTTGTCCAGCGGCAAGGTTTCCATGGCAATCGCCATCGACAGCGGCGCCAGCACGCCACTGGCGATACCTTGAATGATGCGCGCCCCCACGAACTCCAGTGGTGTCGTCGCTGCCGTGGCGAGCAACAAGCCAAGGACAAACACCGCCAGCGCCGCCTGATACACGAGCTTCAAGCCAAAGCGCCCGGCCAGCCACTGCGCGACCGGCATGCTGATCGCACTCGCGGCCAGGTACGAGGTGAAAATCCACCCAGCCTGATCGTCGCTCATCGACAGGCTGCCCTGAATCAACCTGAGTGCCGCGTTCGGCAGCGGCAGGTTCGCCGACTGCATGTAGGTCGCCAGCAAGGCCGCGAACCTGAGCGAACGCGCACCCTCCCCACCGGGGCTTACCATCGATTGGCTGTTCATCAGAAGTTACCTGCGGTCAGCAATGCCTTGAGCGGGTGCCACCAGGGGCCTTGAAACCGGGTATTGATCCGCACCGTGGCGCTGGTCCCGGAGAACAGCGGCAGTGCCGGGTCGACTTCGTCGAGCTCGAGCCGTACCGGCACCCGCTGCGTGACCTTGACCCAGTTACCGGTCGCGTTTTCCGGCGGCAGCAGCGCGAAATCCGACCCGGCCCCCGGGCTCATGCTGGTGACGTGGGCCTTGAACACGCGATCCGGGTAGGTATCGATGCGGATGGTGGCTTCCTGGCCCGGGCGCATGTGGGTCACGTCGGTCTCGCGGAAGTTGGCCTCGATCCAGAGCTCATGACCGGACAACAAGGCAAAGGCCGGCGCGCCGTTGTTCACATGGTTTCCCACCTGCAGGTCATCGACCTTGGCCACGATGCCATCCCGCGGCGCATACACCGTGGTGTACGAGAGGTACAACTGCGCCTCGTCGAGCTGGGCTTTGGCCTCACGCACCGTCGGGTGACTGTCGGCGTCGATGTCCGGATTGCCGTTCAAGGCCACCACGGTGCTGGCGATCTGTTGTTCGATGGACGCGATCCGTTGCCGCGCCACTTTCACGTCGGTGTCGGCCCGTTCGTAAATCGACTTCGACACGAACTCGGACGCGACCAGGGCCTTTTTGCGGGCAAAATCCTTTTGATCGAAGTCAGCCGACGCTTTCGCCGATTGCAGTTCCGCCTGTTGTTGGCGATAGCTGGCCTTGAGCCCATCGATACGCAGGCGCGCCACGCCCAGTTGTGCTTGCGCGCGGTCGACGGCGATCTGGAACGGTTTCGGGTCGATCCGGAACAGCACCTGGCCCTTGTGGACCGGCTGATTGTCTTCGACAGCGATCTCTACCACTTGCCCGGAGATCCGCGCATTGATCGATGCCTTCGCCACTCGGGCGTAAGCGTTGTCGGTCGAGACAAAAGCCTGCCCCGACACGTAGTGGGCATAGCCCAACGCTGCGAAGAGGATGGGAACACCCACCATCAGCCAGGGGCGCAACCGCTGTTTCAGTGGTTTGTTGATACGCGAGTCAGCCGGGTTTGGGCCTGGGTGCTCGAAGGTCTGCGAAGCCGGGAGATCGAACGCTTTGGTCATGATCGAGTGCGCCTTTAGCCGGGTAATCGGGCCGACGTCGGCAAGCATCGCCAGCGGCCCGCAGGTCAATAAATGTCGTAAGGAAGCAAGCCCGTGCGCGGCCGGGAGGATCGCTCCCGGCGCGTCGGTTTCGTCGCCGCAACACTCAGTTCGCGCTCGGCTACAACAAACCCTGGAACAAGGAATTTCTGATTCCTTAATTTTGTGCGATGGTGTAAGAATATCCCTCGACCTACTTCCTAACAAGGATTTTGTACGACATGGCACAAAATAAATCGACGGAAGGCAAAGGCCGTGGCCGCCCTCGCGCCTACGACCCGCAGACAGCGTTGCAGCAGGCACTCGGTGTGTTCTGGAACACCGGCTATTCCGGCGCGTCCCTGGACAGCATCGCCACCGCCGCCGGGATGAATCGCCCCAGCCTCTATGCGGCATTCGGCGACAAGCACGCGCTCTACATCAAAGCGCTGGAGCAATATTGGGAGTTTGCCGCCGCGTCCATGCACGAGGCGCTGACGGACCTGGAGCTGCCGTTGGCCGAGGCCTTGCAGCGTTTCTACGAGGGGCAGTTATCGATTTACTTCTCAGGCGACGGCCAGCCCCGCGGTTGCTTCGCCATCGGCACGGCAACCACCGAGGCCGTCGAAGACCCGGAAATTCGCGAGGTGCTTTCCGACCGGTTGAGCCGGCTGGATGCCGATCTGGAAGTTCGCCTGCAAGCGGCGAAAAATGCTGGTGAGTTGAAAGGCGATGCAGACCCGGCGGCCCTGGCCGTGCTCGCCTCGTCTCTGCTGCACAGTATTTCGATACGTGCCCGGGCCGGTAAATCCCGAACCGAACTGACAGAACTGGCACGCAATGCGATCAGAGTGATCTGCGGTGAGTGAAAAACTCGACGATATCCTCGCCGGGCAGTTGGCCGTGATCTTCTGCGGCATCAACCCCGGCATGACGGCCGCCGCCCAGGGGCACCATTTTGCCGGGCGCGGCAATCGCTTCTGGCGCACGCTGCATCTCGCCGGGTTTACCCCTGAGCTTGTGCAGCCGGAAAACGATCGGACACTTTTGAGCTATCGATGCGGATTGACCGCGGTGGTCGAACGGCCGACGGCCAGTGCGGATCAGTTGTCCCCGCACGAGTTCACCGCCGCGGCAGCGGCTTTCGAACAGAAAATCGCACGCCATGCGCCGCGTTTCGTGGCGTTTCTGGGCAAGACGGCGTATGCCGCGCTGTCCGGACAGCGCGACATTGCCTGGGGCCTGCAAACCAAAACCTTCGGCAATGCCTCGGTCTGGGTCTTGCCCAACCCCAGCGGGAGAAATCGTGGGTTCAGCCTCGAGCAACTGGTCACGGCCTACCGCGAACTGCGCCGGGCCGTCGACGACCGACAGCGGGTGTAATCACGTCGGCGGAATCGTCGCGAGCATACCGATCAGGATGGTCAACAGCAGAAAACCGCCGAGAAAAATCGTCATCTTGGCCATGGGGCCTCCCACACTATGAATTGGCGATACAGGGGGCAGCGTGTGCTGCCCCAACGGCGTACCGAGGACTTATTGTGGGCTGGCGGCTGTATCCGTTACAGAGGCAGATTGCGCTGAAAAATACGGATCAGATCCGCTTTCAGGCCGTGATTTCAGGCGTTTTGCACAGAGGAGCTTGCGCGCGATGTCCACAAACGGCGTGACGATCAAACCGTGCAACGTCAGGTAACGCTCGTGATCCTGCTCACCGGTGCCGTATTGAATGGCCTCGGGTGTGGACCGGGTGACGTACAGCGTGCCGAACATCCAGTCCCACAATGACAGATTGATGCCGAAGTTCTTGTTGAAGTGTCGCGGCGCATCGCTGTGATGAATCTGGTGCTGCGCCGGGCTGCTCAGCACCCGCTCAAGCAGCGGCCCGAAGGAACACCAGACATGGCTGTGGCGCAGGTTGGCCGCCAGGCTATTGAAGATGAACACCATGTAGGTCACGCCAAACAGCGTATAGCGGCTGATCTCCCCGCCGCAGGCGTACCAGAAGACACCGGCAAAGGCGCCGACGCAGATGATGTCCGTGAGCTTTTCGACCACTTCTTCCAGAAAGTGCACGCGGCTGGCCGTCGCCGGCACCAGCACGGGCGCCGAATGATGGACTTTGTGGAAGGCCCACAGATACCGCGAATGAAAAGCGCGATGGCCCCAGTAATGGCTGAAATCCTTGACCAGGAATACGCCCAGCCCATAAAGCAAGGTCAGCGCCAGATGCTCCTCCACTTGCGTGCGCGCGCCCCACAGTTGAGTGAAGAACGCGATGTAGTCCGCTGAACGCAAGACATACGGATCGACCAGGCCGACGATGGGTAGCACCAGGGCAACCTTGAGGATGGCGAGTACGAAGTAATAGCGGTAGTCGAGCAGCGCCGAGCGGTGCAGGTAAACCCTGCGCCCGCCGATGAACTGGCCGAACGAGCGCGCGTCGGTCAAGCCCCGGGATCTGCGCCGGCGGAACAGGCAATAAGCGACGCCGTAAGACATGCAGAGAAAGGATAGACCGAGTCTGCCGTTGAAGTCGAAAATGCCCAGGAACTGCCGGGTGACCGGCTCGATCACCCACTGGGATAAATAAAGATGGATTGCGGCAAGAACATCCATACCAGGCTGCCCGACGTAAATGGAAGGGCAATAGTAAATGAGAATGAGTCTTCAGTGTGTTGAATTATGACCAGCTGTCAGCCACCGAGCGCAATGATTGCAAGGATCAGCACGCCCCCCGTGGCGGCCATGATCACCCCTCCCTGCCATTGCGTGGCGCCAGCGTATCTGGCGAGCATCCAGCCGGCGATGAACAGCACCACGAGGCCCACCAGGTTGGACAGGCGGATGGCGAGTGCTGTCTGATCGAGCAGTATGAACGGCACCACCAGCGGAAATGTCGAGCCCACCACCAACAGGAAAACACCGAGCGCACCCTTGAAGTCGTTCCAGCCAAGGCCCGCCCTGGTCGGCAAGGGAGGCTGCTCGAGCAGCCGACGGCGCAACAACTCCAGGCCCTCGCTGCCGGCCGCCGTCGCGAATTGCACCGGCAACACTTGCGCAACGAGCGCCTGGCCGACCGCGGCGTCCGTGCCATTGCGCAGGGCGAGGTACAGCTTGATTCTGCGCGTGCGCTCGACCAGTGCGCGCAACAGGTACATGACCGCATCGGCCAGTCCCCAGGCGAGATTGCAACCGAGTGCGGCAATCATCATCGTGCGTTCGGCTGCCTGATCTGCCGTAGACACGCTGATGGTACCGGTGAACGTCATGGCCATCAGCAGGCCGAAGATCACCTCGGTAATGCGTTCGACAGGGTCAAGTACCGGCGCCCTTTCGAATTGACCAGTGGTTTGCATGATCTCACCTCGCCCGGGGGGGCCTGCACGATATCGGTCGACGCTGCGGCCAGGCACCGGTTGCTCAAGCTGGATATCCGCGTCCCCGTCAAGTGTAGATTGAACGGCTACACTCATGCGCACACGTCACCTGTTTCAAGAGGAGTGATTCATGCTTGATTACTTCGCGCTGGGCCTGCTGATCTTTGTCGGGCTCATCTTGTTCTACGGGGTCATCCTGCTCCACGACATCCCCTATGAAATTGCCGTCCACCGCAACCACCCCCACCAGGATGCGATCCACGCCACCGGCTGGGTCAGCCTGTTCACCCTGCATGCGCTCTGGCCGTTCCTGTGGATCTGGGCAATGGCCTATCGAGAGGACCGGGGCTGGGGTTTCAGTGACGGACATTCAGCAAAAAGCCATGTGGTTCACCTCGAACAACAAGTCGCCGAACTGCAAGGGCGGATCGAACGCCTCGAGGCGGCAACCGGCACTGCACAGGGCAGGCTGCCAACGGACAATCTCGGCGAGGGCATCTGAGCCATGGATCTTTTACTCATTCTGACGTATGCCGCACTCTGCGTTGCCATCTTCAAGATCTTCCGCATCCCCCTGAACAAATGGACGGTGCCCACGGCGGTACTGGGCGGGATCGTGATCATCGGCGCGCTGATTTTCACGATGAACTACAACCACCCCTACTCCGAGGTGGCGCGTTCCTATTTCGTATCGGTTCCGGTGATACCCGTGGTCAGCGGCCAGGTGATCGACGTGCCGGTGCAGGCCAACCAGCCTCTGGAAAAAGGCGATGTGCTGTTTCGCATTGATCCAACGCCTTTCGAATACCGGATGAAATCCCTCAAGGCACAACTGATTGCCGCCCAGGCCGATCGCGCCCGGATCACCGAGCTGATCAAGCGTAATTTCGGTACCCAACGGGAACTGGACATTGTGGTCGCGCGCAGTGATGACCTGAAGGCACAACTGGACAACGTGCAGTACGAACTCGACAACACCACCGTCCGCGCGCCGAGCAAAGGTTTCGTCACCCACGTTTCGTTGCGTCCGGGCATGATGGCGACCAAGTTGCCGCTACGCCCCTCGATGGTCTTCATTCCCGCCGAAGGGCATTACTTCGCGGCGTGGATGCGCCAGAACAGCCTGTTGCGCCTGACCGAGGGCGACGAGGCCGAAGTCGCTTTCGACGGCATTCCCGGAAAGGTTTTCGAAGGCAAGGTCAAGACCGTGGTTTCGGTCATCGCCGAAGGCCAGGTCCAGCCTTCGGGCACGCTGCTCGGCTTCACCGGTTCACCACCGGCCGGCCGGGTCCCGGTGGTCATTGAAATCACCGATCCCGACTATGCCCAGTACGCCGACCAGATGCCCGGCGGGGCCTACGGCCAGGCGGCGCTGTACAGCCAGCATTTCCATCACATCGCGATGATGCGCAAGATCCTTCTGCGCATGGCTGCGTGGATGAACTACATCTTCCCATTCCACTGATCGGGTAGCGACGGCAACTGGCTCAATCCTTGAATTGGGTCAGTTGCCGGTTCAGCTAACCGGCCTGATCGCGATAGAACACGTCGTCGGCATACGGGTACCACCAGTCCTGAATCTTCGGCTGGTGGTCGATGATGACCATTTTCGAGCGGCGGAACGCTTCCAGCCCCTGACGCCCGAGTTCGCGCCCAAGGCCAGACATCTTCCAGCCACCGAACGGCAGTGCATCGTTGTCGATCAGCGGATTGTTGACCCAGACCATCCCCGCCTCCAGGCGCTCGGCGGCTTCCATTGCTTCGGTCAGGTCAGTGGTAAACAGCGAGGCACCGAGGCCGAACGGCGAGTCGTTGGCCAGCCGCACCGCTTCATCGAAATCGTTGACACGACAGATCGCCGCCACTGGGCCGAAACACTCTTCCTGCAGAATCGCCATGTCGCCGGTCACGCCGGTGAGGATGGTCGGCTCATAGAACCAGCCGACGCTGTGCCCGGGTGGAATCCGTGCGCCACAGACCACTTTCGCACCCTTGGCCACGGCGTCATCGACCAGGCGCATGACTTTATTACGCGCCGCCTCGCTGACCATCGGCCCGATTTCCGAACGTTCCAGGCCATGACCAATGCGCAAGGCACGGGCGCGCTCGGCGAATTTCGCGACAAACTCGTCATGGACTTCATCGACGACGTAGAAGCGTTCCGCCGAGGTACAGATTTGCCCGCTCAAGTGGAACGCAGCGGTCGCTGCGCCCGCCGCCGCCACTTCCAGCGGCGCATGTCGGGAGATGATCAACGGATCGCTGCCACCGGCCTCGATCACGCAAGGTTTCATCCGTTCGGCGCAGGCCACGGCTACCGCCTTGCCTGCCGCCACGCTGCCGGTGAACGCCACCGCGTGGGTCTGATCCGACTGCACCAGCAACTGTGCGGTCGCTGCATCGCCCGGCACGCAAGACACCAGCCCCGGCAATAGCGCGCTGAAGTGCTCCATGAACTTGAGGGTGCACAGGGTCGTGGCTTCCGCCGGTTTGATGATGCAGGCATTGCCCGCCGCCAGCGACGCGGCGACCGTCCAGCACATCAGCAGGATCGGAAAATTGAACGGCATGATGTGCACGCTGACGCCATACGGTTCATAACGCACATGCTGGAAGGAGCCGATCTGCGTGGTGCCGGCGACCTTGCCGGCATCGTCCCGGGCCATTTCCGCGTAGTAGCGAAAGATCGGCGCGCAGTTGGCCAGCTCGCCCATGGCTTCGGGAAACGGCTTGCCCATTTCCAAGGTCATCAGGCGTGCGACTTCACGGTTGCAGGCGACATTCTGTTCGATGGCGTTGGCCAGTTGATGCAGGCGTGCGGCGCGGGTTTTGGCATCCACTACACGCCATTGTTTTTGCGCGGCGGTGGCGGCATCGATGGCGGCTTGCACATCGGCTTCGCCACACACGCCGACTTGCCCGACTGCTTGCAGGGTCGCCGGGTCGAGCACTTCGCGCACGCGGCCAGCGGTCAACGGCAGGAATTCAGAATTGATGAAACGCAATGCGGTGTCAGGGTTGAACGTGGCCATGGGATGATCCTTGAACCAATCGATAAGGGGTTTCACGCAATGTCGCCAGGGTCTCGGCGGGCAGTTCTTCACGCCAGCCCGGCACGTGCCGGTCGAGCCACTGGCGCAGCGGCGCAAAGGCCTCAGCGCCGAGGGCGCGGACAAACAAACCCAGGGTGCGCGGCAAGTGCGCCAGGTAACCGTGCTTGCCGTCCCGCCCGGCCAGGCGCACGAAAATTCCCAGCACCTTGGCGTGACGCTGGGCGGCCAGACGTCGGTAGTCTTCGAGAAAACGCAGTGCATCCAGTTCCGGGCGCTGCAGCAGGTAATGGCTGATCAGTGCTTCCCGCAGCGCCTCGGGCACATCGCGTCGGGCGTCTTCGAGCAGCGACATCAGGTCATAGGCCGCCGCCCCGACCAAGGCGTCCTGGAAATCCAGCAAGCCACAGGCCGCGACGCCTTCACGGCCTTGCAGCAGCATCAGGTTGTCGACGTGGAAGTCGCGCAACACCAGGGCTTCGCGGCGTTGTGCGACGTCGCGGCAAGCGTCGGCGAACAACGCCAGATACTCATCGCGCAGGGCCAGTGTCGCTTCTTCGCCGATCAACAACGGCACGTACCAATCAATAAAGAGTGCGTACTCGGCCGCCAGTCGCGGTTCGTCGTAAGGCGCCAGTTCAGTCGCTGGCGCTGCGCGATGCAACGCCACCAGCGTATCGACCGCCAGGTGATACAACGCCGACTCCGAATGCCCGGCCAGCAGCAGCCTGGTGTAGGTGTCGTGACCGAAATCCTCGATCAGCGCCAGCCCCGCCGCCTCATCCACCGCCAGCAAGGCCGGCGCGGACAGCCCCAGCCCCTGCAACTGCCGGGCGATCCGCACGAACGGGCCGATCGGCTCGCTGTGTGGCGGCGAATCCATCAGCAACAGGCCGGCGCCGTCCAGGCGGAAATAACGCCGGGTCGAAGCATCCGCCGGCAACGCAATCAGAGGCGCATAGGCGAAACCGGCGCGGGTCAAAAAGGCCGCACGCTGGTCTTCACGGGCTGGCAATGACGCCAGTGCATCTGTCATGGCAGTCACCGGATCATGTAGACCTTTTTGATGGTCTCGTGGACGGTGCACACACCCTTCCAGTCCTTGCCGAAGAAAGCGGCGGTGTCCGGCTTGATCTCGATCACTTCGCCGGATTCGTGGACGTAAGTGCAGCGACCTTCGAGGAAGTGGCAGAACTCATCGCTGGTCACATGGCAGATCCACTTGCCCGGGGTGCAGATCCAGATACCGCATTCGGACTGGCCTTCGGGGCCTTTGTGCAGCACCACGCCGGAGACATGGGACTCACCTTCGAGCATGGTCGGGATCACGCCCCAATCCTTGACGTCGGTGATGCTCAGCGGGTCGTATAGAAACGGGGTCTTCATCTGTTGCTCTCCAGAAAAATCAGTTCAAAAGGTTCATCGCATAACCTGTGGCGAGGGAGCTTGCTCCCGCTGGACTGCGCAGCAGGCCCAATTGTTGGGGCAGCTTCGCTGCCCAGCGGGAGCAAGCTCCCTCGCCACAGGTCCAGTGTCAGATTCAGATTCAGGTTCAAGTGCGGTGTCAGGTTCAAGCCAGCATGTACACGTTGCGCAGGGTTTCGCGGACGTCGCATTCACCCGTCCATCCGGCCGGGAACAGCACCAGGGTGTTGGGGCGTACCTCGATCACTTCGCCGTTGTCGTTGCGGTAAGTCGCGTGTCCGGCAATGAAATGGCACAGCTCGTCCCGGGGAATCGACAGCCGCCAGCGCCCGGGGGTGCACACCCACAGCCCGGTTTCCGGGCTGTTGTCCGGGCCCTTGAACAGCAAGCGGCCGCTGGAATGCGAGACGCCTTCGACGGCGTCGCTCTGCACGCCCCAGTCCACCAGGTCGGTGCGGCTACTGACGGCTTCGAGGTACGGCGTGATACCCGCCGTGGTGGATGAGTCAGGCATCGTTGAGCACCTTGTCGAGAATCGCGGCCGCGTCTTGCGGCCCCTTGCGTGATTGCATCTGCGTGCTGGTGCGCTGCAGGCGTTGGCGCATCGCCTCATCGTTGAGGCACGCGTGGAGTTTTTCCGCGAGCTGTTCTTCGCTCCATTCGTAGCGATCGAGCTTGAAGCCGTGGCCGCTTTCTTCGGCGCGCATGGCGTTGTCGTGGCCGTCCCAGACGTAGGACATGACGATCGCCGGTTTGCCGAAGAACAGGCACTCGGTGAAGCTGTTATTGCCGCCGTGGTGGATCACCGCGTCGACCTGGGCAATCACCGAAGGCTGCGGGAACCAGTTGGAAATCTGCACGTTGTCCGGCAGGTCGGTGTATTCGTCGAGGTGCTCGCCGACATTGAACAGCGCCCGGTAAGGCAGCTTGCCCACCGCCTCGATCAGGCGCTTGAGCAGCTCGACATCGCCGGAACCGAGGCTGCCGAAACTGGCGTACAGCAGCGGCTTGTCGTTGTGGGCGCGGAACGGCGCAATCTCGTACGGCGTGTCGTGGCGCACGCAACCTTGCAGGTAATGGAAACGCTCGGCCGGCAACGGATGGCGGCGGTCGAACTTGACCGCATCCGGGTACAACAACAGGTTCATGAACGGCGAGGCTTCAAAGAAGGTCCCCAGCGGATACGGCTGTTCGCCATGGGCCTGGAGGAACTGGTTGAAGTCGTCGTGGATCGGCCCGACCACTTCTTCGAAACGCTGGCGGAATTGCGCGTGGCCGGCCTTGTCGTCGATGCTCATGCCCGACAGGTGCGGCGGGATATCCGGGTCTTCGATCTCGTTTTCCGAGCAGGAAATGATCCGCACCCACGGCTTGCCGTATTGCTTGATCGCCGGGAACAGGATCACGTTGTCGACGCAGATCAGGTCGGGCTTGACCTTGTCCAGCACAGCCGGCAAGTCCTTTTGCGCCCACTTGGCGGTTTCGACGATGGCCGCCCAGCATTCCTTGACGTAGTTGTCGATCTGCTCCAGCGGTGACTTGCGGAAGTTCGGAATGTGGCCGTTGATGAAATCCACCCAGTAGCGGGCCATCTCTTCGGCCGGCATCGGCGCCGACATGTTGACCATGTGCTCTTCAAAACCATAACCGGCGTAAACACCGCTCATGCCCGGGTCGGTGAGGAACACCGCTTTGTGCCCCAGGGCTTCACACGCCTGGGCGATACCGACTGAGTTCAGCGCCGGGCCGTAGGCGGCTTCGGGGAAGAATGCGATCACTTTCTGTTTCATCGAGTGCTGCTCCTGCCTGGTCTTTTTATTGTTCAGCGCGTCAATACGCGGGCATGCCGGGCCTGCCAGCCCAGCCGGATGGTCGTGTCGATTGCAAAATCGGCGAATTCGAACTGTGAGGACGGCACGCGCACGATCAGCGGTTTGTCGCTGAGGGGGGTCTGCACGTGCAGGTTGGTGTCGAGACCGTGGTAGGCGACTTCGACGATCTTGCCGCTGACCTGATTGGCGCAATCGCCGCCCTGCTCCGTCAGCACTTGCAGGCGTTCGGGGCGCACCACCACGGCGACAGATTGGCCGGTCACCAGCGGCGCGTCGGTTTCGACGCTCAGCTCCTGGCCGTTGACCCGCACCGAGTGCTGGCCCGAGCGCATGCCTTCGAGCAGGTTGCTGACGCCGATGAAGTTGGCGACAAAACGGCTGTTGGGGTTTTCGTAGAGTTCGGTCGGGCTGCCGCACTGGCACACCTTGCCGCCGTCGAGCACGGCCATGCGGTCGGACATCACCAGGGCTTCTTCCTGGTCGTGGGTGACGATGATGAACGTGATGCCGCTCTCGTGTTGCAGGCGCTTGAGTTCCAGCTGCATCTTTTCCCGCAGCTTTTTGTCGAGGGCGCCCAAGGGCTCGTCGAGCAACAGCACCCGCGGACGCTTGACCAGTGCCCGGGCCAATGCCACCCGCTGACGCTGGCCACCGGAAAGCTGATCGGGCTTGCGTTCGGCCAGCTCACCCAGTTGCGCGGTGCTCAGCACTTCATCGACCCGGCGACGGATTTCGCTTTCCGGCAGACGCTCCATTTCCAGGCCGTAGGCAATGTTCTTGCGTACGGTCATGTTGGGAAACAGCGCGTAGGACTGGAACATCAGGTTCAGCGGACGCTTGTTGGCCGGCAGCGGCGAAATGTCATTGCCGTCCAGGTAGATGCAGCCACCGCTGGGGGTCTCGAAACCGGCGAGCATGCGCAGCAGCGTGGTCTTGCCGCAGCCGGACGGCCCGAGCAGCGCGAAGAACTCGTTCTCGCGGATGCTCAGCGACACCTCGTTGACCGCCAGGCCGTTGCCATAAGACTTGCTGACCTTGTCCAGGATCAGTACCGCAGATGAATTATTCATGGGTGCGAGGAGCCTTGTTGAGACGCTGCGAAGCCAGCAGCGCGGTGATGCTGACCAGCATCACCAGCGTCGCCAGAGCGTTGATTTCCGGGGTGACGCCGAAGCGGATCATGGCGTAGATCTGCATGGGCAATGTGGTGGACGCCTGGCCGGAACCGGAGTTGAAAAAGGCGATGATGAATTCGTCCACCGACAGGGTGAACGACAGCAAGCCGCCCGCCAGCACGCCGGGAAAGATCACCGGCAACAGCACCCGACGGAACGTGGTGAACCAGCTCGCACCGAGGTCGATCGAGGCTTCGAGGATCGAATAGTCGAAGTGCTTGAGCCGCGTGCGCACCACCGCGCAGACGAAAGCGATGTTGAACACCGCGTGGCTGATGATGATCGAGTGCAGCCCCAGGCCGACCTTGAGCAGGTTGAAAAAACTCAGCAGCGCAATCGCCAGCACGATGTCGGGAATGATCATCGGTGCCATCAGCAAGGTGTCGACCACCTGGCCTTTGTGGTTGTCCTTGCGGCGCAACTCAATGCCCAGCGCCAGGAACGTACCGAGCACGCAGGCAATGAAGGTCGCCGACAACGCCACGACCAGCGTATTGAGCGCCGCGGACAGAATCGCCGTGTTGTGCGCCAGTGCCGCGTACCACTTCAGCGATACGCCGCCCCAGGCGGTGGGCAAGCCAGACTTGTTGAACGACAACAGGATCAGCACCAGGATCGGTATATAAAGGAAGGCGTACACCAACCCCAAGTGCGAACCCAGCACGGTGCCGCTGACAGAACGAGACTGACTCATGAGCGCGCCCCTTCTGCACGACGGGCCACCAGGGCCTGGATGAACAGCAGGACCAACATGATCGCGATCAGGAAGAAACTCAGCGCGGCGCCGAACGGCCAGTCCCGCGCCGTGAGGAATTGCGAATAGATCAGGTTGCCGACCATCTGCACCTGCTTGCCGCCCAGCAGGTCGGCGGTAATGAAGTTGCCAATGCTCAGCACGAAGACAAACACCGCGCCCGCCGCGATGCCCGGCACGCTCAGCGGCAGGATGATCCGCCGGAAGGTCATCCAGCCCGAGGCGCCGAGGTCTTTCGAGGCGTCCCACAGTTCGTTGTTGATCCGCGACAGCGACGAGAAAATCGCCAGGATCACAAAGGGGATGTAGTTGTAGACCAACCCCAATACCACCGAGGCTTCGGTGTACAGCAAGCTGATGGGTTCGCCGCTGTAGCCGAGCATTTGCAGCAAGCGGTTGATCAGGCCTTCGCGGTTGAGCAGGACGATCCAGGCGTAGGTGCGGATCAGGTAATTGCTCCAGAACGGCAGCATCACCAGAAACAGATACGCCGCCTGACGCCGCCGTGGCGCCCGGGCAATCGCATAAGCCGCCGGGTAGCCGATCAACACCGCGAACACCGTGGCCAGTCCGGCGATTTTCGCCGACTTGAGCAGGATGCCGAGGTACAGCGGATCGAACGCACGCTGGTAGTTTTCCCAGGTGAACAACCAGTCGATGCCACCATAGGCACCGCGTTCGACGAAGCTGTAGACCAGCACCAGCAGGCACGGAATCACCAGGAACATCAGCAGCCAGCCGAAGCCGGGCGCAAGAAGCCAGGCCGACAGACGCCTGTCAGCGTGCAAAGCACTCATTAACCCTATCCTCCCGCCTCAGGACAGAGGCGGCTTGCGAGCGTGGCGAGGCATGCCGGGCATGCCTCGGATCGACGTGGCGTCAGTTCTGCGCCGCCATGATTTCGGTGACGGCGCGGGTGTAGGCCTTTTGCGTGGTACCGCCCAGGTCGCGCAATTGCTCCATTTTCAGCAGTTCCGCGGGGGCGATGGTCAGGTTGGGGTATTGCTTGAGCAGGTCTGCGGACAACCCGGCCATGGCCGCCTGGTTGGGGACTTTGTAGAGGATGTTTTCAGCGACCCAGGCGTGGTTGTCCTTGGCCAGCATGAAGTTGATGAACTTGAAAGCTTCGTCCTGGTGCTTCGAATTCTTGAGCACCACCATGGTGTCCACCCACAGATCGGAACCTTCCTTGGGCACCACGAACCTGATCGCCGCGTTGGCCTGGGTGCCGTAGTTGCACCAGCCGTCCCAGGCGTGGGCCATCAGCGATTCACCGGAGGCCAGCTTGGAATAGAAGGTGGTGTCGTCGAAGGAGAGAATGCGTTTCTTGGTGGCGATCAACTGGTCGCGAACAGCGGCGATTTGCGCAGGGTCGCTGTCGTTGACCGACCAGCCCTTGGCGAGGAAACCGGCACCGAGCATCCAGCGATCGGTGGCGAGCATCGTCACCTTGCCCTTGAGGGCATCGCTCGGATTGAGCAGCTCGTTCCAGCTCTGTGGCGCCGGCGTCACCTTGTCGGAGCGATAGCAGATGCCCGTGGTACCCCAGGTGTAAGGCACGGAGAACCGGTTGCCCTGGTCATATTCCAGGTGAGTGGCTTCGGGGTAGAGGTTTTTCAGGTTGGGGACCTTGACCGGATCGATGTCCGCCAGCAGCCCCTGCTTGCGCAGGACTTCGGCGAAAGGCGAAGAGACGAACACCACGTCATAACCTTCACCACCGGACGCCATCAGCTTGCCCATGATTTCTTCGTTGGTGGCGTGCAGCGCCTTGTCGACGTCCACACCGCTGGCAGCCTTGAACTTCTCCAGCGCATCCGGGGCCATGTAGCCGTCCCAGATGGAAATCACCATGTCTTTCGCACTTGCAGCCTGTGAAGCGATCGCCAGGGAAACGGCCAACCCCACGCACAGAAGATCATTCAGCTTGCTCATAAATACTCACCCGACGATTGTTTATTGTTGTGTTCGAAGGCAGTACGGCAAAACGAGAAACGATTGCTGGTGTTTTTTTTTAGAAATTAGGACCAGTATCAAAAGATGTCAACGCTTTTTTCCGGCTCTTCGCAGATAGCGGAATATCTGTAGGAGCAGCCTGCGGCAGCTCCTACAGGGGAAGGCGTACACCGCCAGGGTGTTACACCCTGACCATTGAGCGACGCATGGCATAAGATGAGCACCTGATTCGCCTGCGACCGAACCGAGATAAGACGCTTGAGCACAACAGCCGAAAAAAAACCGCGCACCAATCACCTGGAACTGGCCCGGCGCATCCTCGAGCACACTCAGGAAAGCGGCCTGGTGGCTGGCGACCCGGTGGCCGAACAGGCCCTGGCCCGGACCTTCCAGGTCTCGCGCACGCTGATTCGCGGCGCACTGAAAGTGCTGTTGGAAGAAAACCTGCTGAGTCATGAAGCCGGCAAGGGCTACCGATTGCTGGCATCGCCGACAGGCCATGCGTTCAACGCCGCCCTGCCCCAGGCCGAGGAAGAAGAACTGGCCGCCTCAGTGCTGCGTGACCGTATGGCCGGGCGCCTGGGCGACAGCATCAGCATCAGCGAACTGATGCGCCGCTACGACATCGGCCGGCCGGCGGCACAAAAGGCCTTGCAGCAATTGAGCGAAAGCCAGGCCATCGAGCGCGGCCCCGGCCAGTCCTGGCTGTTTCGCCCGTCGCTCAACAGCCTGGCCGCCCTTGAAGAAAGCCTGAAATTCCGCCTGATTCTCGAACCCGAAGCCTTGCTCAGCCCGAGCTTCAATGCCGACCCGCAACGCCTTGCCCTGCTGCGCAGCGCCATGCAAAGCCTGCTCTCGAGCCCCGTGGAAGACTTCGACATCCAGCAGTTTCGCGAACTGGACATCAGCTTCCACGAACTGCTGGCCCAGAGCTGCGGCAATCGTTTCATCAGCGACGCCCTGCTCCAGCATCAGGGCCTGCGCCGCTTGCCGAACCTGCTGCCATCGGTGAGCGTGCACCGCCTGCAGGAAGCCCTGCGCGAACACCTGCAAATCATCGCGCAGATCGAACGCGGGCAGATGGAGATCGCCGCCGACCTGCTGCGCCTGCACCTGCGCCTGAGCGCCGCGCAGCGCCCGCAGACCGCCAACCGTGGCATCCCGCAGAGTCATCTGTTCGGGCGTCGTTAACCGGCTCGTAAAAAAATGATGATTTTTTTTTAAAAATAAGACAGCATCAAAAACACCTTCAGGAGCGGCGGGTCTGACCCGCCATGGACAGTCCCTCGCCATGCAAAAACAAAAACTGATCGCCCTGTTTCCGGAAGCCAGTTTCGGCGCGGCCCTGAACTGCATTGGTATCGCTCAGTCGCTGCGCGAGCTGGGCGCCAGGCCGGTGTTCATCTGCCATGAGCATTTCCAGGGGTTGTTCGCCGAATACGGTTTCGACGAGTACCCGATTCCGCAAGCGAGCCCGTTGTCGGCGGCGGAACACCAGCACTACTGGGAACGTTTCATCGAGCGCAGCATTCCCTACTTCGACCAGACCCCGCTGGCACAGATCGACAGCTACGTGGCACCGGCCTGGGAAGCGATCATCGACACCGCCATCGAAGCGGAGAAACCCTTGCAGCAGTTGCTCGGCCGCCTCAAGCCCGACGTGATCGTGCTCGACAACGTGGTGATGTTCCCGGCCATCGCCAATGCCGGTTGCCCGTGGGTGCGAGTGGTGTCCTGCGCTGAAACCGAACTGCCGGATGCGGCCATTCCGCCCTACCTGTCCGGGTGCCTGGCCAGTGACACCCAGGCCTGCGAGCGTTACACCGAGCAGTACCTCAAGGCCGTCGCACCGGCTCATGAACGTTTTTTGCAGTTTCTTCTGAGCAACCATACGGCGCCGTGCCCAGCGGGGCAGTTCCTCACTGACTCCCCATGGCTGAACCTGCTGCTGTCCCCGACGCCAGTGCGCTATGAACGCCAGCAACCGCTCGATCCGCAGCGCTACGTCTACCTCGACGGTTGCGTACGACGGGAAGCGCCGTACATCGTGCCGGACTTTCCACGGCACAACGACGCGCCGCTGATCTACCTCAGCTTCGGCAGCCTCGGTGCCGCCGACACCGGGATGATGAAGCGCCTGATCAGCACAATCGAAACCTTGCCGTACCGCTTCCTGGTCAACGTCGGCGCCTACCGCGACATGTACACCACCGTGCCGGACAACGTGTACCTCGACAGCTGGTTTGCCCAGCCGGCGGTGCTCAAGGAATGCGATGCGTTCATCCATCACGGTGGCAACAACAGCTTCTGCGAAGCGCTGTATTTCGGGCTGCCGTCGCTGATCATCCCCTATTGCTGGGACGGCCACGACAACGCCGCCCGCGCCGAAGAAGTCGGTGTCGGCCGCTACCTGCCGCGCTTTGCCGATCCCGTGGCCGCCCTGCCCACCGCCCTCGAACAGCTGCTGGCCGACCAAGCGATGAAACAACGCCTCAAATCGTTCAGCGAGCGCATGCAAGCGACCCGCGGCACCGACATTGCCGCGCGCGCCATTCTTGAGCTGCCAGACCTCTAGCCAAAACAACAAAAACCGTCGGACAACCGAACGCAATCGTCGCTACCCGACACACCGCCGGAGTTTCAGCATGAATGCCCCACCGCATCTCGATGCGCTCGACCACGCCCTGCCCCATCCCTTCTGGCAGGACACCGTCACCCCGCCGCCTGCCGCACCCTCCGTCACCGGCACAGTGCAGTTCGACCTGGCGGTGGTCGGCGGTGGCTTTACCGGATTATGGACGGCGCTGCTGGCGCGCCAGCGCAACCCTGGGCTGAGCATCGCGATCATCGAGGCGCGACGCTGCGGCGGTGAGGCCAGCGGGCGCAACGGCGGTTTCTGCGCGCCGAGCATCTCCCATGGGGTGTCCAACGCGCTCAAGCGTTGGCCGGATGAAGCAGAGCAACTGATCCGCCTCGGCCGGCAGAACCTCGATGAACTGGCCGCCGACCTGCAGCGCTTTGGCATGCACGTCGAGTTCGAGCGCCAGGGCAAACTCAGCGTCGCCAGCCAGCCGTGGCAGGTCGACGGGCTGCGCTCGATGCAGCGCAACTATGCGCGGTTCGGTATCGAGTGCGAGTGGCTGGAAGGCCGCGATCTGACACAGAAACTTGATTCACCGGCGTATGTGGCCGGCCTGTTCGAGCCCAATTACGCCCTGCTCAACCCGGCGAAAATGGCCGCTGAACTACGCCGCGTGTGCCTTGAGCAAGGCATTCAACTGTTCGAAAACAGCCCGGTCCTAAAACTGGATGCGGACAAAGACAATTTGCGCCTGCGTACAGTAAGCGGCGAAGTGATCGCCGGGCAGATCGCCCTCGCCACCAACATCGCCCCGCCGTTGCTCGGCCATCTGGCATCGAGCGTGATCCCGGTCTACGACTACAGCCTGGTCAGCGAACCCTTGAGCGATGCACAGCTGCAAGCCATCGGCTGGACCGGCCGCTACGGCATCGCCGACGCCGGCAACCAGTTCCACTACCTGCGCAAGACCGCCGACAACCGCATTCTCTGGGCCGGCTTTGATGCCATCTACCATTTCGGCGGACGCCGCGACGAGGCACTGACCCAGCGCCCGCAAAGCTTCCAGCGCCTGGCCGAACAATTTCAACAGACTTTTCCGGCCCTGGGCGATGTGCGTTTCAGCCATGCCTGGGGCGGCATCATCGACACCTCCGCGCGCACCACGATGTTCACCGGTTGCGAGCACCAGGGCCGCGTCACCTATGCCTTGGGCTTCACCGGGCAAGGGGTATCCGCCAGCCGTTTCGCTGCACTGAACATGCTCGACCTGCTGGCCGGCGAGCGCACCGAACGCACCGAGCTGCTGATGACCTCCAAGGCGCCGTTCCGCTTTCCCCCCGAACCCTTGCGTTATGCCGGCGTGAAACTGGCCCAACGCTCACTGGCGCGCGAAGACCGCGACGGTCACCGCGACTGGCTGCTCAAGACCTTCGATGCCTTTGGCATCGGCTTCGATTCCTGATCCGGGAGACCACCATGTCCACAGCCCTGCCCCGGCATGTCCTCGACTTCGCCAGCGAGCTTGCCCCCCGTGAAACTGAAATCAACGACCCAGCCGTGGTCGACGCACCTTATCGCAGCAAGAGTTGGCGGCACTTTGTGGCACCCGGGAAAAACGCCGTGGCCGGCATCTGGGAGGCCGGACCGCACCGGGAGCGCTGCCAGTGTGATTACGATGAGCTGTGCCACATTCTGCAAGGCACGGTGCGTCTGACCGATGCCGAGGGCGTCGCGCGCACGTTCGGCCCCGGTGATTCGTTCGTGGTCGCCAGCGGGTTCAATGGCACCTGGGAAAACCTCACCCCGGTGCGCAAGGTCTACTTCATCCTCGGCTAACGTACCTGATTACGCCCGTTGCGCTTGGCCTGATACAGCGCATCGTCGGCACGGGTCAGCAGGCTCTCCGGCGTGTCACCGGGTTGAACATAAGCCACACCGAACGACGCGGTGATGGTGTCCAGCACCGTGTCGGTGCCTCGGGCCTTGACCCGCAGCGCCTGGACTTTCAGGCGCAGGCGTTCGGCAAAGGCAGCGGCGACCGCCAGATCCGGGCAATCCTTGAGCACGACACAGAATTCTTCACCACCGTAACGCGCAGCAATGGCCTCGGCCGGCAGCGAGTCTCGCAACACCCGGGCGACATGCTGAAGCACGCGGTCACCCAAGGGATGGCCGTACTGGTCGTTGAATTGCTTGAAGTGATCGATATCCAGCATCACCAGCGCCACGCCGGTCGCCGCGTTGCTCATCGCCTGCTCGAACTTGCGGTTGAAGGTAGTGCGGTTGAGCAATTCGGTCAGGCCATCGAGGCTCGCGGCCAATTGGGCGCGCTCCAGCTTGTCCCGCAGGCTTTTGATCTCGTGTTGCGCCGACTGCAACCGGGAGAGGAAGTGTTCCTGCTGACTCTGCATCAGTTGGGTGCTTTGTTGCAGCTGGATCAGGATGCTCGGTAAGCGCTCGTTGGCGGGCTCTTCAAGCATTTGCAGGTATTGGTCGAGGTTGGCCTGGAAATTCTGATTGCCCTTCACGCTGCGCGAAACATCGCGCTCCATGTCGTCGACCAGGTTGATCGCATCCTGTTGCCCGGAACGGGCGTCCGCCAGTTCATCGCGGATGATGTACTCGCGAAACAGTTTGGTGGCCGACTCCGGCGGGAAATAGTCGAAATCGTTGACCATCCGGTCCAGGTGCCGATTGAGTTCCGGCTCCTGGCCTTTGCTGTAGGTGTACCAGAGCGCGTAGTGCACCGGGTTGGGCGCAATGTTGTGACGAACCATCAGCGGCACTGCCTGCTTGAGCAACGCCGCCGCCTCGCGGGAGTCTTCCGGATACTGCGCTAGAACAGTCGCACGCGTGTCTGATTGGCTCATGGTTTCACTGTGGTTGTTATTATTTGGCGATTGGCAAACTCGCTGAGCATAACCATACGCCCGAAAAACGACCATCCCGAATGACACAATCATTTCAACCCGGTACGCCCGAGGTATTGCACCCAGCTTTTTGTGGGAGCGAGCCTGCTCGCGATGGCGGTGGACCAGCCAACGAAGATGTTGAAGCTGATGGCCTCATCGCGAGCAGGCTCGCTCCTACAGGTTTTTTTGGTGCCTGTATCAGCGCGCAGCCCAGGCGTTGAAGCGCTGTTCAAGCTCTTCGCCATGGTCGACCCAGAACTCCGCGTCCACGGCCCGCGCGCCGGCCAGGTTGGCCTCGGCGGTCGGCAGTTGCTCCTGCACGTCCTTGGGCAGCAATGGCAGGGTCTGGCGATGCACCGGCCCGTAGGGGATGGTTTCCGAGAAGACTTTTTGCGTCTGCGGCTGACTGGCAAACGCGATGAAGTTTTCCGCCAATGCCTTGTTCGGCGTGCCTTTGACCACAGCCCAGTATTCCGGGTCGTACAGGCTCTGCGGCCAGACGATACTCAGTTTCATGCCTTCCTTTTGCGCCGAGGCAATCCGCCCGTTGTAGGCCGCGCTCATCACCACGTCGCCTGCCACCAGCCATTGCGCCGGTTGGGCGCCCGCCTCCCACCACTGGATGTTCGGCTTGATCTGGTCGAGTTTGGCAAAGGCCCGCGTCACGCCTTGCGGGGTGTTCAAGACCTTGTACACGTCGTCCGCCTTGACGCCGTCGGCCAGCAGCGCAATTTCCAGGGTGTACTTGGCGCTCTTGCGCAGGCCGCGCTTGCCCGGGAAGTCGGCGACATTCCAGAAGTCCGCCCAGGATTGCGGCGCCTTGGCCTGCTTGCTCTGGTCGAAGGCCATGACCATCGACCAGACGTATGTGGCCACCCCGCACTCGGTCAGTGCACCGGGCACGAAGTTTGCCGAATCACCGAAGCGTCCCGCATCGAGCTTCTCGAACAGGCCCTCCTCGCAGCCGCGCAACAGCTCGGGGCTTTCGACTTCCACCACATCCCAACTGGTGTGGCCGGCGGAGACCATGGCCTTGATCTTCGACAGCTCGCCGCTGTACTCACCGGCGATGATGTTGCCCGCGCCGCTGGCATTAAAGGGCTGGAAATAGGCTTTATCCTGAGCCTGTTTGGTAGCACCACCGAAGGAAATCACGGTGAGGTCCTGGGGGGCCGCCCACACACTGGCACTCAACACCGCCAGGGCAAACGGAACACTGCAACGCAAGGATCTGGACATGGATCGCTTCCTCGGGCCTTGTCGACCCTTTGTTGTCATGGGTGTTCGGATTCACTCAAGTACGCCGCCAGGCGATCCATCAGGCGGTCGCAGGCTGCCATCTGTTCGACGCTGACAAATTCATCGGGTTTGTGTCCCTGGTCCATGCTGCCGGGACCGCAGACCACCGAAGGAATGCCGGCCTGATCGAACAGCCCGCCTTCGGTGCCAAAGGCCACGGTGCTGAACTCGTCACTGCCGCAAAGCCGGGCAATCAGCCGGGCCGCCGCGCTATCGGTAGGTGTCGCAAGGCCGGGATAGGCCGAGATTTCTTCAAAGCGGATACCGGTATCGGTGTCCACGGCCTGCATGGCCGGCAGCAACGTCTGCTCGGCGTAGTCCTGCAGTTCATCGACGACCACTTGCGGGGCGAAGTCCGGCAAGGCGCGGATCTCGAAATCGAAACGGCAGTCCGCTGGCACGATGTTCAGTGCCGTACCGCCCTGGATCACTCCGACCTGCACGGTCGAGAACGCCGGATCAAAGCGCTTGTCGTGCAATGGCGGCCGGGCCAGGGTGGCACCGATGTCGCCCAGCCGACCGATCAGGCGCGCGGCCTGCTCGATGGCATTGACCCCATAAGGCGCGTAGGCGGAATGACAGGCGGCGCCGCGCACATGGCAACGCATCGCCAGTTTGCCCTTGTGGCCGAGCACCGGCTTGAGTTCGGTCGGCTCGCCGATCAGGCACAACGCTGGCGCCGGGATGCGTTGCGGCAGCACTTCCAGCAAGCCGCGCACGCCGAGGCAGCCGACCTCTTCGTCATAGGAAAACGCCAGGTGCACCGGGCGCTTCAAAGGGCTGGCGAGAAACACCGGCACAGCGGCCAGCACCGAAGCCAGATAACCTTTCATGTCCGCTGTGCCGCGCCCATACAGCTTGCCGTCCGCTTCGCTCAGGCAGAACGGCTCGACCGTCCAGGCCCGGCCGTCCACCGGTACCACGTCGGTGTGACCGGACAGCACGATGCCGCCGGCCACACGCGGGCCGACCGTGGCCAACAGATTGGCCTTGGTCCGCTCGGCGTTGTAGATCAGTTCGCAATCCACGCCCAGTTCGTGCAGGTAGTCGCGCACGAACTCGATCAGCGCAAGGTTCGAATCGCGGCTGACCGTGGCGAACCCGATCAGTCGCGCGAGCATGGCGCGGCTGCGCAACTCACTCATCGCCGGGCACTCCATACGCGGGGGCCAGGGTCGGATTGAGGGCGCGGGTCAGGTAGTCCTGCAATTGCGGCTCGTAGGCAATCCACAGTTTGCCCAGCTCGCCAATCGGGTTTTCATCGGCCCAATCCACCCGCAGGTCGACCATCGGCCAGGTCAGGTCACCGACCACCGACAGCGCCGCCGAGTGCACCGCGCCGGCTTCGCCACCGGCATCCTGCCCGGCCTGCAAGGCGTTCATCAGTCGGGTGGCGAGGCAGCCTTCACTGTTTTCGAACGCCGCGACCATCGCCTCGATCACCCCACTGTTGGCCAGCAGATTGCCGGCCGCCACACATTGCTCACCGGCCACAGCGTTGTTGATGCCCAGCGCATGGTTGCCGCTGAACACCGCCGTGCGCCCGTGGGCATCGACCACCGCCACCTGGCGGTATTGGCTGTAGCCGTTGCGGGTCAATGAATGGTCCAGCGCCTGGGGTGGCGCCGAGCCGCCCGCCAGTTCATCGAGGATCTGCGGGCCGAGGGCCGGCAGCGTGATGTTCTGGCTCGATACCGCGCCGACACCGGCCCGCAGCCAGGGGCAGCGCGCGCCGACGGCAATGCTCGAAGAGCTGATGGCAATGCCTAGTTGGCCGGTCTCGGCGCAGCGACCCACGATGGAAAAAGTCATGGCCAATTCCTTATTCAGGGATGACAGCGATCACGTCGATTTCCATCAGCCACTGCGGCTGGCCGAGGGCGCTGACCACCAGGCCAGTGGAGATCGGGAACACACCCTTGAGCCATTTGCCGACTTCCTGGTACACCGGCTCGCGGTAGCGCGGGTCGATCAGGTAAGTGGTGGTCTTGACGATATGGCTCAGATCGCTGCCTGCCTCTTCGAGCAGTTGCTTGACGTTGCGCATGGCCTGCTCGGCCTGGGCGCGCGGATCACCGAGGCCCACCAGTTGACCGTTGAAATCGGTGCCGACCTGACCACGCACATACACGGTGTTGCCGGCACGCACGGCCTGGCACAGGTCGTTGTCCAGCGTCTGATTCGGGTAGGTGTCCTTGGTGTTGAACATGCGGATGCGGGTATGAGTAGGCATTAACGAACTCCCATGAGGCTGGCTTTCTGAATGGGTGCACGGGCGGCGTCGGCTTGACGTTGGGTCGCATCCCGGTAGTTGAGATAGGTGTGCTGTTTAACGATGTGATCGGCGATGTGCTTGGCGTCGTGCCAAACGCCCCAGATAAACGCGGAGCCACGACGGGACTGCCAAGGCAATCCGACGAAATACACGCCTGGCTCGGCCGACACGCCGCGCTGGTGCCGTGGCTTGCCGTTGTCCTTGAAGGCGTCGACCTTCAGCCAGCTGTAATCGGTGGAGTAACCGGTGGCCCAGATGATGGTGGTGACGCCGGCCTTGAGCAGGTCCAGTTCCAGGATTGGATTCGTCACGCAATCCGGGTCCGCCAGCATGGCCCGGGCTTCGGGTTCCAGCGGCAGGTCCAGGCCATTGCGCTCGATATAGGCGTCGGCCTTGTCGAGCAGTGCCAGGTAGTTTTCATCGCCACGCCGGATGTTGTCGGCGAGGTTGTCTTCGAAACTCACCACAGCGCCGTTGAACGATTGAGTCAGGCCGACCAGCGTCATGCCCTGATGGGCCAGCCGGCGGAAGTCCACGGTGTGGCCGCCACGGGCACCGCTCACGGCGATGGTCACGTGCTCCTTGCCCGGTTGCATGGCTTCGGCGTCCCACTCGCCGAGCACCCCCAGCCACCAGCAGAAATCACGGTTGCGATAGGCACGCGGCGGACGGTCGTGGGCGCCGACCGACAGGTAGACCTGTTTGCCGCAGCGTTGCAGCTCATCGGCGATCTGCACGCCAGAGGAACCGGCTCCCACCACCAGCACCGCGCCTTCGGCCAGTTGCTGCGGGTTGTAGTATTGGGCGGAGTGAATCTGGCTGATGCCGGCGATTTCCGGAGCAATCGGCGGAATGGCCGGGCGCTGGAATGGACCGGTGGCGACCACTACGTGGCGGGCCTCGATCACGCCATCTGAGGTTTCAACAGTGAAGCCCGGACGGTCGGCATTGCGTTCGACTTTCTTGACTTCAACGCCCGTGCGGATCGGCGCATTGAACTTGCGGGCGTAGGCTTCGAAGTACTCGGCCACCTGCTCTTTTCCGGCGAAGGCATCCGGGTCCAGACCGTCGAACTCCAGCCCCGGAAAACGGTCGTGCCAGGCCGGACCGTTGGCCACCAGCGAATCCCAGCGGCCGGTGCGCCAGGCTTCGGCGATACGATTGCGCTCCAGCACGAGGTGAGGCACGCCGAGCTTGCTCAGGTGTTCACTCATGGCCACGCCGGCCTGGCCGGCGCCAACTACAAGCGTATCAATTTCGGTCTTGTCAACTGTCATGGCTGTGCACTTCTGAAAGGTGGTTTGATTCAGGTCGGTCATGGCTGCCGCCTCGATTCTGATCACTGTTGTTCTTCTGCTGCGGCTATCGGTGTCAGGGTGTTGGCCGCATTCTGTTCGGAGCCGGGAAATAGCGAAATTATGTTTTTTGTGGTCGCTGACGAGGAAAAAGCGTCGAGGCGACCGGTTGGCTGTGCAAGGTTGCGGTCGACCCGATCCCGGCCTATGGTCCAAGCGATGCATTACCCGCGACCGACGCGAAGACCCGGCGCGGATTGCTGTCCATCCAGTGCGGATTTACGCAAGGAGTGATGACATGCCCGACAATTCCCGTCCTGCCGTGCTCGAACTGATTGGCAATACCCCGCTGGTGCGCGTCAGCCGTTTCGATACCGGCCCGTGCACACTGTTTCTCAAACTCGAATCCCAGAACCCCGGCGGTTCGATCAAGGACCGCATCGGTCTGGCGATGATCGATGTCGCCGAACGCGATGGTCGCCTGCGCCCCGGCGGCACCATCGTCGAAGCCACCGCCGGCAACACCGGCCTCGGCCTGGCCCTGGTCGGCCGCGCCAAGGGCTACCGGGTGGTGCTGGTGGTGCCGGACAAGATGTCCACCGAGAAGGTCCTGCACCTCAAGGCCATGGGCGCCGAGGTGCACATCACCCGATCCGATGTCGGCAAAGGCCATCCCGAGTATTACCAGGACGTCGCCGCGCGGCTGGCTGCGGACATTCCCGATGCGTTCTTCGCCGACCAGTTCAACAACCCGGCCAACCCGCTGGCTCATGAATGCAGCACCGCGCCGGAGATCTGGGCGCAGACCCAGCACGATGTGGACGCCATCGTCGTCGGCGTCGGCTCGGCCGGCACCCTCACCGGCCTGACCCGTTTCTTCAAACGCGTGCAGCCCGACCTGGAAATGGTTCTGGCCGACCCGGTCGGCTCGGTGATGGCCGAATACAGCCGCAATGGCACCCTCCCCACCCCCGGTTCCTGGGCGGTGGAAGGCATCGGCGAAGACTTCATTCCGTCGATTGCCGACCTGTCCAGCGTGCGCCGCGCCTATTCGATCAGCGACGAAGAAAGCTTTGACCACGCCCGCCAGTTGCTGCGCGTCGAAGGCATTCTCGGCGGCTCGTCGACCGGCACCCTGCTGGCCGCCGCCCTGCGTTACTGCCGCGAACAGACTCAGCCGAAACGGGTGGTCAGCTTCGTCTGCGACACCGGTACGCGTTATTTGTCGAAGGTCTACAACGACCAGTGGATGAACGATCAGGGCCTGCTGCAACGCAAGCACTATGGCGACCTGCGCGACCTGATCGCGCGGCGTTTCGAGGATGGCCGGGTGATCAGCGTCGGCCCGGATGACACGCTACTGACGGCTTTTCAGCGCATGCGCCTGGCGGATGTCTCGCAGCTACCGGTGCTGGTGAACGGCAAACAACTGGTCGGCGTGATCGACGAGTCCGACATCCTGCTGGGCGTGCACGAAGACGTTGCGCATTTCCGCAAGGCCGTATCCAGCGCCATGACCGACAAGCTGCAAACCCTGTCCCCCGACGCCTCTCTGGCGGAACTGGAGGCAGAGCTGGGCCGTGGGTTGGTGGCGATCATCCAGGACGCCTCGGGTTTCCACGGCCTGATTACCCGAACCGACATGCTCAATCACCTGCGGAGATCCCTGCCATGAGTCAACAGGATAAAAACGCCCCGCCACAGGGCTTCGCCACCCGGGTGATCCACGCCGGGCAAGCGCCGGACCCTTCGACCGGGGCGTTGATGCCGCCGATCTACGCCAACTCCACCTACCTGCAACAGAGCCCCGGGGTGCACAAGGGCCTGGACTACGGGCGTTCGCACAACCCGACGCGCTGGGCGCTGGAGCGTTGCGTGGCCGACCTCGAAGGCGGCATCCGGGCCTTTGCCTTCGCCTCGGGGCTGGCGAGCATTTCCACGGTGCTGGAACTGCTCGACGCCGGCTCGCACATCGTCTCGGGTAACGATCTGTACGGCGGCACCTTCCGCCTGTTCGACAAGGTGCGCCAGCGCAGCGCCGGGCACCGTTTCAGCTTCGTCGACCTGACCGACCTGGCGGCGTTCGAGGCATCCCTGCAAGACGACACCCGGATGGTCATGGTCGAGACCCCGAGCAATCCGCTGCTGCGCCTCACGGACCTGGCCGCCATCGCCCGCACCTGCCGCGCCCGCGGCATCATCTGCGTGGCCGACAACACCTTCGCCAGCCCGTGGATCCAGCGCCCGCTGGAGCTGGGTTTCGACATCGTGCTGCACTCGACCACCAAATACCTCAACGGCCACTCCGACGTGATCGGCGGCATCGCCGTGGTCGGGCAGAACGCCGAACTGGCCGAGCGCCTGGGCTTCCTGCAAAACGCCGTCGGCGCCATCGCCGGCCCGTTCGACGCCTTCCTCACCCTGCGCGGGGTGAAAACCCTGGCCCTGCGCATGGAGCGCCATTGCAGCAACGCAATGGAACTGGCGCTGTGGCTGGAACGCCAGCCGCAAGTCTCACGGGTCTATTACCCGGGCCTGCCATCGCACCCGCAACACGAACTGGCCCAACGGCAAATGCGCGGTTTCGGCGGGATGATTGCCCTCGACCTCAACAGCGACCTGGCCGGCACCAAACGCTTCCTCGAGAGCGTGCAGATCTTCGCCCTGGCCGAGAGCCTGGGCGGCGTGGAAAGCCTGATCGAACACCCGGCGATCATGACCCACGCCACCATTCCACCCGATACCCGCGCAGAGCTGGGGATTGGCGACGGGTTGGTGCGGTTGTCGGTGGGGGTTGAGGATGTCGAGGACTTGCGTGCGGATTTGGCGCAGGCGTTGGCGCGGATGTAAGCTCCGTCGTTCCCACACTTTTGAATTTCTGTCATACACAAATTTTGTGTTCACCAGAGATCCACTGTAGGAGCGAGCCTGCTCGCGATGGCGGCGGATCAGTCGATATTGATGCTGGCTGACACTCCGCAATCGTCGGAACGCCGCCCGGAGCAGGCTCGCTCCTACAGTTCCGTTTTGGCCCTCTCCCCTGCTGCAACGCTGCCCAAGCACGCAAGAGTCCCCATAATCGCGACAATTTCATCGGAGCGCATCGCACCGCGTCGCCAACCCAGACGACTCAGACTCATTGCACTCCTCCACCCGCGGCGAAAGCTGCGTCTGCTTTTATGGCGCGGGGTCAAGGGTTAGTCCATGGCGTGGCCAATGCCAGCGTGATGAGGTAGCGCTCTTCCGTGGGGCGCTTTTTGTCCTTGAAACGTCCGACTACCAGCATCACTTGATACTGGTTACCCGCATGCCAATAGGAGGTGCCGCCCTTGTTCACGTCGCGCAATCGGGCTCGCCATTCTGGCGTATCGGCGAATGGTGGATCTTCCTCGATTCGGATCGGAGTCCAGCCGGCTGCGCGCAATTGGTCCTGCAGATCCAGCACGACCTTGAGGGTGTCGTCGAGCAGTAGTGGCTCGATTTGTGGAGACATGCGGACATTGCCAACTCGCTCATCATCGAAACTTACGCTGAGAAAGCGCGCCAGTGGGGTCACAAACCCGTATTGAGGGTCTACGAAACGCAGGCGAGCATCGGTACTTGGGATTTTGAACCAGTAGTGTCCTGGGATGGCTGGACCTATGGCTGCACTGGAGCGTTGGCGCATATCTTCCCAAGGCTCGCCAATCATCAACGCAATTTCTGGCTCATCCGACAGGAGTTGAATCACCACCACTGTCAGGAGAACCGTGACTGCGAGTACAACGACACCAAGTCGCCAACCCACGCGATGCATCAAACTCATCGCACGCCCCCACCCACGGCGAATGCTGCGTCTGCATTTATGGCGCGGGGTCAAGGGTTAGTCCATGGCGTGGCCAGTGCCAGCGTGATGAGGTAGCGCTCTTCCGTGGGGCGCTTTTTGTCCCGAAAGCGACTCACTACCAACAACACTTGATACTGGGTGCCCGCATGCCAGTAAGCTTTGCCGCCTTTGTTCACGTCCCGCAATTGGGCTCGCCATTGCGGGGTGTCGGCGAATGAAGGGAAGTAATCGACCTTGATAGGGGTCCAGCCAGCGTTGCGCCATTGCTCCTGCAAATCCAACACGACCTTGAGGGTGTCGTCGAGTAATAGCGGCTCGATTTGCGGGGACATGCGGACGCTCCTCACCTTCTCGTCAGTAAAACTCACGGTAAAGAAGCGAGCCAAAGGGGTTACAAATCCGTATTGAGGATCTACGAAACGCAGGCGGGCATCAGACCTGGGGACGTTGAACCATGAGTGGCCCGGTATGGCGGGGCCAATGCTCGCGCTGGAGCGCTGCCGCATGGTCTCGTATGGCTCACCAATCACCAAGGCGATTTCCGGTTCGTCCGATAGCAACTCAATTGCTGACAGCGTCAGGAGGGATGCGACCACCAATACCAAAATGCTACGCCGCCAGCTCAGATGGTGCATCAAACTCATCGCACGCCCCCACCCACGGCGATTTCCCGAATCGACTGCTCAATCTGGTCACGCTGGTCGCTTTGCAGCAAATCGTCAAACTGCGCCGCGGCTTTAAGCACGAAGGCCATGCGCCGCTCGACGTCAGCCAGGTCGGCGAAGGGAAAGTTGCTAAAACCAATAGTGCGCCCGTCCTCGACGGGACGGCACTGACTGGCCAGGGTCAGTTCAATGGCCTGAGCAGCCCCGGAAGGAAGGTTGGTGACGTAGGAGAAATGGTTACCGCGCAGCAACCATTTTAGACCGCTGTCGTTGTACATCGCCGGTTGCAGGATATTGACCTGCTCGTGTTCGGCAAGAAGCGCGACACTTTCCGCGATATTGCCAGCGTCAATCGCCTCGAAGGCCAGGAGGATTTCCTTGTGGTCAGTCCCGAACTTCAGCGTTTCCTGCCCGACCGGCCACAACACTGGATGTTGGTCATGCCCGTAAATGTTGCTACGTGATTCCAGACAAGCCTTAAGCGCCTCCAACCCTCGCTCCGCATAAAACACATGCAACGGATACACATCCAGGAACAGCGTGGTATTACCCATGGCCAACATCTCGTGCACAAACCGGTACATCTGTTGCGCAAGGGGCAATGCACTATCAACCCCCCAATGAGTAAAACCCCACACCGGGTTGTCACGGTTGGCCTGTTCGTAGTCGCGTTGGCGCTGTTCAAATTCCCGTATTGTCGCGCGCTTTTCCCGCTCACTGGGGCTGAGCAAACCCACCAGCCCTTGCCTGGCGCTGTCCCTCAACTGCTGCATCGTCTCCTCTTCAGCCTGCATCTTGTCGATCGACTCGGCCGCGTGCAGCAGGCCGCAGCCCACCTGCTTGGAGGCAAAGGCCGCCAGCCCCGCCCACTGGAAACGCGGGTCGTGGCGCCACAGTTGGGCGTAAGCGGCGTTGATCGCCTTGTTGCGTGCCTTGGGGTCGGCAATCAGCTGGCCACCCGGCGCCACGACGTTTTCGACCCGTTGCTGGTAGCCGCGCCAGAGGTTCTCGCAGGCCGTTCCCGGCCGTTCGCTGAAGGATGGCGTGGCAGTCTTCGCTGTCGAAGCAGACCCGGACCGGCGAGCCGTGACCGGATGGCCGGGGGCAGGAGCTGTCGCGGGTTGCGGGACGGCCCTGGCGGCGGGCGCTGAAGTCACCTTCGAGATATAACTGGTGATGAAAATCGAAGGCTCCAGCGTGGCTTTGCAGGGACAACTGCTAGCACTGTCCAATGAGCCGGCCACCAGCCTGCCGTGACTGTCCATGAATGAAACGCCACCCTCGATTTCGTAGGTTTTGTTGTCCTTGCCGCAGGACACCGGGTCCCCTGCACGAGCATGGGCGAAGCCAAACACCGTGATGCGGGTATCGCCGTCCAGCACCTCGCCGCCGCAGCTGGTCTTGTCACCCTTGCGAATGAAATATCCCTTTGCCATAGACTCAAATCCTTGTGTGTGTTGATGACTTGAGCGGGGCAGTGCACCCGCCTACGAGCAATTTGCGCCTGCCCCGAGTGAAAACGGAGGCATGGCAAAATGCGGCGCACAGGGTTGACGCGAAGGGAAATAAACGTAAATGGGATGTTTCCGAGATGCGTGTAGGAAATGGAGAATCAATCGCCTTCTGCTGCGGTCTTCCTACGATAAATGTGAAGGAAACCGCTTTTCTCCAGCCTGCACGCGTAATCGTTCGCGTGCATCGTCGGAGCGCCGCCCGGAGCAAGCTCGCTCCTACAGGTTTTGCTGGTCTGGCACGCAAGAGTCCCTATAATCGCGGCGTTTTCGTCTACCCTCACGAAGCGTCGTGCAGCAATCAGCTTGTGCGGGGCGCATCGACATTTTTCCGCTATTGAACCGGAGAACTTCCATGCTCAAACGTACCCTGGCAGTGGCCATTGGCCTGACCTTGTCCCTTTCCACCCTGCTGGCACAGGCCGCCGAGACCCTCAAGGTCAGCGCCATTCCTGATGAAGCCCCCACCGAATTGCTGCGCAAGTTCAAGCCACTGGGCGAATACCTGGAGAAGCAACTGGGCATGAAGGTCGAGTTCGTACCGGTGTCCGACTACCCGGCGGTAGTCGAGGCGCTGGCCACCGACCGTATCGACATGGCGTGGCTGGGCGGTTTCACCTTCGTGCAGGCACGGCAGAAAACCGGCAATGCCATTCCATTGGTACAGCGTGAGCAGGACGCCCAGTTCACCAGCAAATTCATCAGCGCCGACCCGGCCGTCAAGTCGCTGGCCGACCTCAAGGGCAAATCGTTCGCCTTCGGCTCGGTGTCGTCGACGTCGGGCAGTTTGATGCCGCGTTATTTCATGCTGCAGGACGGCATCAAGCCGGAAACTTACTTCAGCCGTGTCGGCTACTCCGGCGCCCACGACGCCACCGTCGCCTGGGTCCAGGCCGGCAAAGTGGACGCCGGCGTGCTCAATGCCAGCGTCTGGGCAAAACTGGTCGCGGCCGGCAAGGTCGACACCGACAAGGTCAAGGTCTTCGCCACCACGCCGGCCTACTTCGACTACAACTGGACCGTGCGCGGCACCCTCGACCCGGCCCTTGCCAACAAAATCAAGGTGGCCTTCCTCGCGCTCGACCCGGCCAACCCGGAGCAAAAAGCGATTCTGGACCTGCAAGCCGCCAGCCGCTTCATCGAGACCCAGCCTGAGAACTACAAGGGCATCGAGGAAGCCGCGCGCGCTGCCGACCTGCTGAAATGACACTGCATCTGAACCGGGTCAGCCTCACCCACGGCAATGGCGTGCGTGCGCTGCATGAGGTCGACCTGCACATCGCTGCCGGTGAGCAGGTCGCGATCATCGGTCCGTCCGGCGCCGGCAAGTCGAGCCTGCTCAACCTGTTGGCTACCGCCCTGCGCCCCGGCAGCGGCACGGTCGAGGTGCTCGGCGAGCAAGCCTGGCAGCTTGACGCCCGACAGCGCCAACGGCTGCGTGCACGCATCGGCCTGGTGCATCAGGCGCCGCCACTGCCTGCGCGGCAGCGGGTGGTCACGGCGGTGCTGGCCGGAAAGCTGGGGCAATGGAGTTTTGCCAAAAGCCTGTTGAGCCTGTTGCATCCGGCGGATGTTCCGGGCGCGCGGGCGGCACTGCTCAAGCTGGACCTGGGTGACAAGCTGTTCGCCCAGTGCCAGCAATTGTCCGGCGGTCAGTTGCAGCGTGTGGGCATTGCCCGCGTGCTGTACCAGGCGCCCGAAGTGCTGTTGGCTGATGAGCCGGTGTCGGCGATGGACCCTGTACTGGCCGGGCACACCCTGTCGATCCTCTGCCGCCATGCCCGGGAGCACAACGTGACGCTGGTCGCCAGCCTGCATGCCGTGGAGCTGGCCCTGACGCACTTTTCACGCATCATCGGTTTGCGTGAAGGGCAGATCCTGTTCGATCTTCCCGCCAGCGACATCGACCAGCAATTGCTCGACAAGCTCTACGCCAACGAGCAACTGCTATCGCCGCCCACGCCGGTGGCGCCCTTGATCCTGCAGATTCCCCGATGCTGACCCGCGATATACGAGACCCGGCCACCCTGCCCCGCCTGCTGCTCAGTCTGTTGGCGCTGGCCCTGCTGTGGCCGGGTATCCATTTCAGCGAGCTGGACCTGGGTGTGCTGCTCAAGGCCGACAACCAGAGTGAGATGGGTCGGTTTGTCTCAGCCTTCTGGCCGCCGGCCCATGGCGAAGAGTTCCTCCAGTTGCTGTGGCAAGCCACGCTGCAGACACTGGCCATCGCCACCGCCGGCATGGCCCTGGCCTTGCTGTTGGCCGTACCCGCCAGTCTGCTGGCCAGTCGGGCACTGTCGTTGTCGGCGGCTTCACGCAGCGGTCGCCCGAGCGCCCTGGGCCGGCTGTTGCGCTGGCCGGTGCGCGGGTTGCTGATCTTCCTGCGCAGCGTGCCGGAAATCGTCTGGGCATTGCTGTTCGTACGCGCCGTCGGCTTGGGCCCGACGGCCGGGGTGCTGGCGATTGCCATCACCTACAGCGGCATGCTGGGCAAGGTCTACGCGGAGATCTTCGAGTCGGTCGACCAGCGTCCGGCCCATGCGCTGCTGCAAGCCGGCAGCAGCCGGTTGGCGGCGTTCTGCTACGGCACCCTGCCCAATGTCGGGGCGGAGTTGCTGTCGTACACGGTGTACCGCTGGGAATGCGCCATCCGCGCGTCGGTGGTGATGGGCTTCGTCGGTGCCGGCGGGTTGGGCCAGCAGATCGACTTGTCGTTGCGCATGTTCGCCGGCGGTGAAGTGGCGAGCATGTTGCTGACCTTTTTCGTCCTGGTGCTGCTCGCCGATCAGATCAGCCGCCTGTTGCGCTGGAGGTTCGCATGAATCGCCTGATCAACCTGCTGCTGATCCTGTGCATCGTCGCGGCAGTCGTCGTCTCGTTCAGCTATCTGGGCATCGATCTCGGCGAACTGACGGGCAGCGCTAACCTTGCACAGATGGGCGCCTACGTGCTGCGCTTTCTCAGCCCGGACTTGAGCGCCGGCCATCTGCACGCCATCGGCCGTGGCGCCGTGGAAACCCTGGCCATGTCGGCCCTGGGCACCCTGCTCGCGGCGGTCTTCGGCCTGGTCCTGGCGCTGCCTGCGGCCGGGCGTTTCGGTTGGCCGTTGCAGAGCGCGTCGCGCCTTGTGCTCAATGGCCTGCGCGCCATTCCCGAACTGGTGTGGGCGGCGTTGATGGTGCTAGCGGCCGGACTCGGCCCCAACGCCGGGACCCTCGCACTGGCCATGCACACCGCCGGGGTGCTGGGTCGACTCTTCGCCGAAGCACTGGAAAACACCCCGCCGCAACCGGCGGAAGCCATCCGCTTGCAAGGCGGCAACGTCGTCTGGGCCTTCTGCTACGGCACCCTGCCCAACCTGTTCCCCCAGCTGTTGGCGTACATCCTGTACCGCTGGGAAAACAACATCCGCATGGCCAGCGTGCTCGGTTTTGTCGGTGCCGGCGGTTTGGGGCAGATGCTCTATGTCAGCCTCAGCCTGTTCCAGGAGGCCCAGGCCAGTACGGTGATCCTGGCCATGTTGCTGCTGGTGTTTGCCGTTGATGGGCTGAGCAGTTGGAGTCGTCAGCGTTGGGTCAAGGCGTGATTGCGAGTCTTCTGGAGATTTCACAACCAGGCAAGTTGTCAATTTGCTTGTAGCAAGAGGGCCTCAATGAGGCCCTCATCGCTAAAGCGTAGTTGTACTCAGTGCGCCACTACTGGCTCGCGGTGACCGTGACCGCTGCCGAGACCGCCACGGACACCGTCGCCGGTGCCGACTCCGCGCCCTTGGCATCGGCGGCTTTATAGATAAAGGTCGCGGTGAACGGCGCAGCGACCGTGGCCGGTGGTGTGTAGGTCACGCGCACACCATCGGTGCTGACCACGCCCTTGCCGGAGTCCGGTTGCTCCAGCCCCACCACTCTAAGTGGCACGTTACCGTCAGGGTCGGTGTCGTTGGCCAGGACGTTGATGGGCACCGGTTGACCGGTGTTGCTGATGGCGCTGTCGGGGTTGGCGATCGGTATTTGGTTATTGCCGTCGTTATTGGCACGGGTATCGCCAGTGCGGAAGGTCGGCAGCGCGGCGGAGTTGATGTAGGTGACGCCGTCCCAGCCGGGTATGGGTGCTGGCATCAACTGGAACTGGCCGGGGTGCTCGACATCCCAGCGCAGCAGCATGGACGTGTCCTCGTGCTGGGTGTTGTGGCAGTGCTCCATGTAGGTCCCGGCGAATTCACGGAAGTGGATGGCCATTTCCACGTCCACCGAGCTGTCGATGCCATCACCGACGCGATAAACGTCCTTGCGCGCCCATTTTTCCCATTCCGGCGGTGGGTTGCCATCGCGGCTGAGGATGATCCCCTCTTCGAAGTGCACGTGCACCGGGTGGTTCCAGCCGTTGCCGCCGCTCATGATTCTCCATACTTCCAGGGTACCGTCGCCGGAGAACCCGGCAGGGGTCGGGCCGTTGGCCAGTTGCGGAGCGGCGCTGATGACTCGAGGGTCCATGGGGAAGCCAAACTCACCACCGTCGGTCTTGATGGTCCAGGGTGTTTCGTCGGTGCCGTCGGAGCGGCCGAAGCTGAACTCGCGATGCCGCGCCACCTGGAGCCTGGCCTGCACCGCCGGATCGTCACGGTTGAGGGTTAGCGGGATCATGGTCTTGCCGGCTGGCTTGCCCGGTTTGGCGGGCTCGAAGTCGGCGGGGTTCATGCTCACGTCCTGGCCGGCATAAGGCTGGACCACCAACTGCAGGAACTTGCCCACCCCCGGGTCGCCGCCGACCCATTCCGGCCCTTTGCTGCCCAGCCTGATCACCGCCTTGTACGTCCCGGACAGGACATCGGCCAGGCTCAGCACTGTAGCTGTCGGCTTCTTGCCGTTCTGGTGCTCCAACAGGTTGACGAAGTACAGCTTGTCGCCGGTGTTGATCCCGTTTTTCGCGAAATTGACGATGATGTCGAAACGCTCGGCGATGCCCTGGGTGGGCAGGATGGCGTTGTGGTCCTGGGGATCGCCGTTACCGTCCAGGTCCATGCTGCCGTCGAACGGCACGGCGTGTTCCATCAGGTTGCCGTCGTTGGCGATCAAGTGGAACGGCACGCGGCTATAAGACAGGCCGGAACCTGCCGGGCCGGGGAATTCGCCGCCGGTGCCGGGGACTTCACGCACCAGCGCGATCCTGAAGTAACGCGACACCGATCCGTTGAGGATGCGGAAGCGATAGCTGCGCGCCCGCACGTTCAGGCGCGGCTGGTACTGCCAGTTGACCAGGACCTGATCGCCGAGAAAACCGTCGGTGTTGAACGGGTTGAACCACAGCTGGCCGTTCTGATCCCAAGCCTTGTCGGCCACCAGCAGGTTGACGTCATAGTCGCGGTTGCCCCAAGGCAGCGCCGAACCGCTGGGCAGGCGCAGGTTGACGCCGTCTTCGAAGGCTTCGTTACCGCGATCCAGGGCGCTGTAGTAATTCATCATCACCGCGTTGCCCTTGTAGACGTTCTGCGCGGTGAAATCGAGCATGTGGTCATGGAACCAGTGGGTGCTCATGGTTTCGTGCCAGTCGCCGCGGATCTTGATGCTGCCGTTGTTGCACGTCTTGAGGCCCGGTGTGGCATCGTTGACAAACAGGGTTTCGCCCGGGGCGCAGGGGAACGCCGCGCGCGGATCCTGAGCGGTGGTGTTGATGGTGTCGTAACCGGCCAACTGGATCGGCCAGCGATAGTCGTAGTACTGCCCCGGAAAGAAAAACGCACCGGCAAAACCATCGCTTTCAGCCGGGGAGTGGCCGTTGTGTTCATGGGTTGTAATGGTGTGCAGGCCAAACCCCATGTTGGCCGACGGATCGATCGGCAGGGCGTTGTAGTGGCGCATCAGCGCGGCCTGACCGTAACGCACCATCAACAGTTTTGGCGGAAAAGTGCCGTCGAAGGTCCAGAGCGCCTTGTGGTCCTGAATCGGCATGTTGGGGTGAAAACGAACATTGATGCCTTGGGTGGTGCCCACCAGGACCGGGGTGTCCGAGGTCTGGTTGTAGAGCCCGCCCGGCCCGAACTCACCGACAGCGTAGTTGTGCAACTGTCGGTGGTCGCGCATGCCGCTGTTGATCTGGGCACCCGCTTGCACGGTTTTGAAGCCGACCTGCGGGAAGAACTCGTTCCAGCGCTGGTGCGACCAGCCTTTTCCTGGCGGACGACCTTCGGCCGGCGAGCCGACCGGATGGCGGTTGAGGAAGGCTTCGATCTGCGCTTGCCACGGGTTACGGTCCAGCACGTTGGAAAATTGCGACGGAAACGGGAACAGCCCCGGCTGGCGCATGAAGGCTTCCAGCGCCGCGGGCGAAGGGCTGCTGCGGGCGGTGTTGTTCGGGTCCTGCGTGGGCGCCGGGCCGACGAGCGGAACCGGGAAGGTCAGGGGCGGTGCGGGCAACGCCGGGTCGAGTTTTTCCGTGCCGAATTCTTCGAACAGCAACAGTTGCTGCGTATACGGCTGGGCCCCGAACAATGGGCTGGGATTGCCATTGGTGGGGATATTGAAGGATGTCTGCAGGGCTGGCGGCAGCACGTTTTCGGCCCGTGGCGTGTTCCGGTCACCAAATACGCCATTGGGCAGGGCGAGGGCGCCCTGGTTGGCGGGTGGCGAGGCCCGTAAGGCAGCCGCCGCGGCATCGAGGTCGGCCGGCGGGTTGCTAAACGCCGAGGGGTCCGTCGGAGGTGGCGGGCCGAAATCATCCAGCGGCACGGCGCTTGCCATGCTGGTCAGGGTAAGGAGCATCGCACAGGGCAGGCTTGTCCTGTGCAGAAAGGCGATGGAGCTGCGAAGTGATGTCGTGCGTTTCATTTTTTCACCCCTCGCGACATATCGAGTCTGGCGAAACCCACCGTCGCCAGGATGTCTGGGACACAGCTATTGCGGGTACAAGAGGACGGCAATTAATGGGCCATCACACCAGAGGGGGAGAAAAAATCCAGATAAATTAATAAACTATTTTTGAGTGTTTCAAACGAGAGAAGAGTGAGTGGGGAATACCCCTCTAATTAGGTGGAAAACACCCGCTCGTGGGTGTAGTGCCCCATTTATGGAGAGGATTGAAACCTTTACTTTTAGCGCAGGCATTCGGTGCTCAAGTGCAGTGCAATTTCGCGCCTGACGAGCAAACCAGTACTGCCCACGCAAAAAACCCTTCCTGCGCGTCAACACAGGAAGGGTTTTTCGTTGCGGCCGATCAGCCTTTAGCCTGGCTCAACTTGGTGAACAGCTCGGTCGGTACTTTCTTGCCGTTGGAAATGAACTGGTTGGTGCGGAACTTGTACACCTCCCCCTCGGACAGGAAACCGTCGCCGTTGGTGTCCATCGCCTTGAATTCCCCAGTGCCCTTGGGCGCCACCGCCAGCAGTTCCTTGAGCGACACGCGTCCGTCATCATCGGTGTCGGTGCGCGCGAAAGACGCATCGCCGCACTTGCCTTCACCGCACTTGCCCTCGGCCTGGGTCTTTTGCGCGCTGGCTTCGGCACCGCACTTGCCTTCGCCACACTTGCCTTCGCTGGTCTTTTCCGCGGAAGCCACCTGATAGCCCTGAGGCAAGGCTTCGGCGGAAAACGCAGTGGACGCGAAGTTGATACCGCCGACCAGTGCAACAGCGATCAGGCCAATACGGGTTTTGTTCGACTGGATACGAGACATGTTGATACTCCGGATCATTTGCGCGGCTGGACCGTTATTGGTCGTACCACAAGGGTTGATAAACCTGGTGGCGAGTTGCAGGGTGCATCTCGCTTTGGCAGGTCTATTTGGCCCCGGTGGTGTATCCCGGCTGTATCCGTAAAGAGTGGGTTTTGTATGGCTGTATGCGGATGCCGTGCCCTGATACACAGCGATACACGAAAGCCGGTATTGAGCTAATCCGTCTCGCTTGTGTCCGCTGAGGGCAACCGCCCGACATCGCCCAGGAGCGCTTGTTTAAAAAGGTTGTAGGTTATTTCCTGAGGGCTACAAGACCTTGCGTCGTTGCCTACGGTTACGCCAGAATCCGCCGGCTTGTGCGTCTAGGGCGCGGGTTCTATCGTTCGCGTGTCGCTGCCTGTTCAGTGACCGGGTCTGGAAACCCCGAAATGAAAATGGCGCCACTGCGCCCTTCATAACCTAGGCTTGCACGCTTTTAAGTGTGCACTCCGTTATGGCGGCTGTGCGCGGGAGACCTTCGGGTCTACCGGGTTGCCGTTTCCCCGGGTTTCCAGCCTGCGTACAGCTGCCACCTCTTCGTCTGGAAACGAACGTGGCAGCTTCAACCATGAAGCGGAGACAGCCATGTTCAAAGTCACCCCCAACCCGCCGGACACCGATCCGACATCCCCGTCCGAACCCGATTCAAAAACGCTCAACGAAGCCGCCGAACGCGCCCTCGCCTTCCCCTCGACCGCAGATATCAAAGCCACACCACGCACACCCAGCACCCTGTTTACCGTAGATCCCAAGGCCGATACCGAAACCCTGATGGTGTATCTGGTCGAAACGCTGGCCTCGGTCGATGTGATGGTGCACCAGTTGGTGGATCATCTGGACGGCGGCTCACGCAATGCCCTGCTGGGGATTTCCAACAGCGTGATGTTGGCGGAGATCACGGCGAATCGGGTGCTGGACCAAATCGACCCGCGCGAATAATCACTGAATCTGTGACTAACACAGACCCTGTGGCTAACACTGACCCTGTGGCGAGGGAGCTTGCTCCCGTTGGGCAGCGAAGCGGCCCCCGCTTTTCTTCAGTCCAATCGTGCAGGCAGGCTTTGCGACGGCTTCGCCGCCGAACGGGAGCAAGCTCCCTCGCCACAGGCTTTGTGTGTTTGATGTTTGCTGGGCTAACGCTAGTTCGGGTCAAGCAACCCGCCACTCCAGTTGCGGGACACCCGGCTGCCGGTGAATTTCGCCACCCCCATGCCTTGGGGTATCAGCCGGTCGCGATAACGCGTCACCAGCCGCCCCGCTTGCTCGGCGTGCAGCACCACTTCGGTGGACGGATCGCCCGGTATCCTGAGAATCCGTGCAAACCTCTGGCCTTCTTCAACAAAATCCCCCAGCTCTTTTTCGAAGATCAGCACGCCGGGTTGCGGCGCGATGATGGTTTCCATGTGGCCCATTTCCACGGCTTCGACGGGCCAGTCAGCCGGTGAAACTTGCTCATCGATGACACCGCAACCGCACAGCCAGTTGTACAGCCCTTCGGCATCGGACTCGGCAAAACGGTCGCTGACATCGCCCTGCCCGCGCAGCTCCAGGGTCGCCGCCATGCGGTGCTCGGTGACGCCTTCGCGCAGCCATGGGGCAATGATGGTTTCCTCGAAGGAGCCATCGCCGCCGTCATCCCAGATGATCGCCACATCCATCTTCATCGCCGCCGCCAGTTCGCGACCACGGGGCCAGAAACTGCGGTGTACGTAGAGGTATGGCAAGGCCTCGTCATCGGTGTGCAGGTCGAGCATCACATCGGCCGGGGCGGCCAGTTGCACCAGTTTCTTTTGCCACTCCTGGACGCAGGTCGAAGGTTGTTCCATGGCCGCCGACTGGTCGAACGAGCGATTGAAGTTATGCCCGGTCGCGTCGTGATAACGGCCGAGAATCCGCCCCTGGCGAAACTGCCCGATGCCCAGCGGATTGGCCTGCGGCACCACGGTCACATTGCCCTTGAGCCGGCCCTGGGATTCAGCGGTTTGCAGTCGTTGCATCAGCAGGTGCAGGACCAGCATCCCGGCGATTTCATCGGCATGTACGCCCGCCTGCAAGTGCACGTTTGGCCCGCTGCCGTCGCCTGCATAGCGCCAGGCACCGACCCGCACGGTATCGCCGTTGTTGTTGCGAACACTGAACGAAATATCCTGCGGCATTGGCTTTCCCTCCCGCCGTGAACGTTGAAAAACGTTGTATCGCTGCTGCCGAGGCTGGTGATTGAACAGACGTTCAACTAAGCTCGGCATCGTGGAACCTCACCCAAGGACAGCCTTGTGACAATCGATGCCCCGAAAAACCGCCGCGCCGAACCCGAAGACCGCCGCGAAATGCTGGTGGCTGCCACCCTGCGCTGCCTGGGCCGCGACGGTCACGCCGGGATTTCCGTGCGACGCATTGCCACTGAAGCCGGAGTGTCCGTGGGGCTGCTCAACCATCACTTCGGCAGCATCGAGGCACTGATCGCCGACACCTACCAGCGGCTGGCGAGCGAACTGACCACGGCCCTGCGCCAGGAAATCGAGCAGGCCCAGACACCTGCGCAAAAGATCGATGCCTTCCTGGAAGGCTCGTTCTCGCCCAGGGTCATGGACCCGCAACTGCTCGGCGTTTGGGTGGTGTTCTGGAGCCTGATCCGTCACTCCGAATACGTCAGCCAGTCCCACGAAAAAAGCTACCGCGCCTACCTCGACCTGATCCGCCAGTTGCTCGACGGGCTGGCAGCCAGCGAAGGCTTCGTGATTCACGACACCCGCCTGGCGGCCATCGGCTTATCGGCGATGCTCGACGGTCTCTGGCTCGAGTGGTGCCTGAACCCCGAGACCTTCAGCGCCGCCAACGGATTGCATATCTGCCGTTGCTGGATAAAAGGGCTGCGTCACGGAGCATTCAGCACCGACGACGCCTTGTGACGAATGCCGGCCGAAGATCATTGCCAGGGTGCCGCTGACGGTGGTCAACCCTTGTCGAACTCATCAGGCCGACCTGCGCACGGGCGTCCCGCGCCGTTCGGCAAAGGCAAACAGCGCTTCGATCAGGAACGTCAGGCAGACATACACCCCGGCTACCAGCAACAAGGGTTCGTACACCTGCAGGGTCTGTGCGCGGACCACGTTGGCGGCGCCCAACAGGTCGATCACGGCGATGGTCGAGGCCAATGCCGTGGACTTGAGCAGCATCACGGTTTCCCCGGCCAGGGTCGGCAGCAACAGGCGCATCGCCCGGGGCAAACGCACCCGTAGCAAGGATTGGCGCGCGGTCATGCCGAAGGCCGAGGCCGCTTCCATTTCACCCTTCGGTACCGCCAGCAGGCCACCGCGAATCACTTCGCCGACATAGGCGCCCACCGACACCACCAGGGCGAACACGATGTACCAGTAACCGTCGCGCAGGTACGGCCAGAGGAAACTGCCGCGAATCAGCGGGAACTGGGCAAACAGGCTGCCCAGGCCGTAGTAGAAAATGTAGATCTGGATCAGCAACGGCGTACCGCGCGTCACGCTGGTGTAGAGCAGGCTGACCTTGGCGATCACCTTGTTTTTCGAGATCCGCGCCAGCGCCACCAACACCGCCAGGACAAATCCGAACACACTGGCGATCAACAGAATCCCGAGGGTGGTTTGCAGCCCCCGGCCCAACAGTGCCGCGTATTCAACTATCCACGCTGGAATCATTTCATTCTCTCTGCCGGTTCAGTCAACAAGAGGCATCCAGCGACGAATACGTCGCTCAAGCCGACCCGACACATAGTTCGACGCCAACGTCACCGCGTAATACAACGCCGCAGCCGTGAGGTAGAACAACAGATAATGGCGCGTCGACCCCGCGCCTTGCTTGGCGGTGTACAGCAGCTCGTTGGTGCCGACTACGCTGATCAGCGCACTGTCCTTGATCAGGTTGATCCACAGGTTGGCCATCCCGGCCATGGCGTAAGGCGCCATGATCGGCAGCGTGACCCGGCGGAACAGACCGAAACCGTTCAGGCCGAATGCCTTGGCCGCTTCGATCTGGCCGAAGGGAATCGCCTGGATCGCTGCGCGGAAAATCTCCGAGGCGTACGCGCCCTGCACCAGCCCCAGCACCGCGATGGCCGCCAGTGGACCGCTGACATTCACCACGTCGTAGCCGAACCGGGTCATCAGCGAATTGAGGAGCATGGAGCCGACGTAGTACAGCAACAGAATCAGCAGCAATTCCGGAACCGCGCGGAACAAGGTGGTGTAGCCGCGCATCAGCGCTGCAATCGGCTTCGGCGCGCCCAGCTTGAGGCACGCCACCACCAGCCCGATGGCCAGCCCGAGCACAAAGGCTCCGGCGGAAATCTGCAGGGTCATCCAGAGCCCCTTCAACAGCGCACTGCCCCATCCCTGCTCGGTGAAATTGATCAGATCGAACATTGCCGGCATTTCACTCTCCAGTGGGAGGACACGGTCCCCAGCAGGAGCGAGCTTGCTCGCGAAAAACGTTAACGATGACGCAGTCACTCAGAAGAACCGCGGCGCTCTTGCGTCCATCGCGAGCAAGCTCGCTCCTACAGGTTTTTTGCTTGTATGCCTGGGATCAGAACGCCGGCTTCACGCTGGTGCCGAAGTAGCTTTGGGACAGGTCGTCGTAGTCCTTGCTCGCCAGCAACTCCCGGATGGCCTTGTCGAGCCGGGCCTTGAGTTCGGTGTCGTCCTTGCGCAGGCCGGCCCCCACGCCTTTGCCGAAGATCGGGTCGTAAGGCACGGTGCCGAGGTAGGCCAGGTCCTTGGCATCCGGGGTCTTGATGAACGCGGCCATGGCGGTGCCATCGGCCATCATCAGGTCGATGCGGCCGGCAATCAGGTCGGCGTTGGCCGAGTCCTGGGTGTCGTAGTACTTAACGTCGGCAATTTTTTCGTAGTAGGTCTTCAGGTAGCTGGCGCTCACGGTCGAGTTCTGCACGCCGATGATCTTGCCCTTGAGGTCATCCGGGTACTTCTTGACCGACGCCTCTTTCGGGCCGACGACGGCAATCACCGAGTCGTAATAGGCCTTGCTGAAGGCGATCTGTTTTTCGCGTTCTTCGGTCACCGACATCGAGGAAAAAATCACGTCGATCTTTTTCGCCAGCAGCGACGGAATGATGCCGTCCCACGCCACTTCCTTGATCTCGCAATCGGCTTTCATTTCGCTGCACAGCTTGTGGATCAGGTCGACTTCGAAGCCCTTCCACTCACCGTTGGCCTGCTTTTCGGTATACGGCGGATAGGGTTCGGCTGCCACCGCGAACCTGATCGGCTGTGCCTGGGCCGCACTCATGCCGGCCAGCAATACGCAGGCCGCCCCGGTCAACCAGTTTGCAAAACGTCGATTTCCCATGTTGTTTTCCCGTCTTTTTATGATGAGTTAGCGAGTTTGATGAGCGTTGACGAACTGTCGGCAACGCTCGCTGCGTGGGTGTACGAACACTTCGTCCGGCGAACCGGTTTCCTCGATCAGCCCTTGATGCAGGAAGGCGACTTTGGAAGAGACATCGCGTGCAAAGGCCATTTCATGAGTCACCAGGATCATGGTCCGGCCTTCTTCGGCGAGGGAGCGAATCACCCGCAGCACTTCCCCGACCAGTTCCGGGTCGAGTGCCGAGGTGGGTTCATCGAACAGCATGACCTTGGGCCGCATGGCCAGGGCCCGGGCGATGGCCACCCGTTGTTGCTGCCCCCCGGAGAGAAACGCCGGGTACTCGTTGCGCTTGGCCGCAAGCCCGACGCGCTCTAGCAGCGCTTCGGCCCGTTCAGTGGCCTCCGCACGGCTTTCACGCAGGACCTGGGTCGGCGCTTCGATGAGGTTTTCCAGCACCGTGCGATGGGGCCAGAGGTTGAAGTTCTGGAACACCATGCCCAGGCTCGAACGGATGCGTACAAGCTGTTTGGCGTCCGACACCAGCGGTGCACCGGGACGGTTCTGGTTAAGGTGAATGCTTTCGCCATCGACCAGGATGCGCCCCAGGTCCGGCACTTCGAGCATGTTGATGCAGCGCAGCAAGGTACTTTTGCCCGAGCCGCTGGCACCGATCAGGGAAATCACTTCGCCCTCGCGGGCGGTCAGGGAAACGCCCTTGAGCACTTCGATATTGCCGAAGCGTTTGTGCAGGCGATCGACTTCGATCATGGTCTTGGCGGCGACCGGTTCGGCGGCTGCGGTACGGGTCACCGTGCCGATCACCGGCCTCGGCGCTTCGCCCATGAGCACCCCGACAAAATCGCGAATACGCTGACAGGCCTGGGCCAGGCGCTCGTCACTCAGGGTGAACGAAAGCCGTACAAAACCCTGGGCCGGCTCACCGAATGCCGCCGCATCCAGCACCGAGACACCGGCTTCGCGCAGCAGTCGCCAGGCGAACTCGAGCGAGGTCAGGCCGGTACCACGCACGTCCACCAGCACGAACATGCCGGCATCGGGGTTGAGCACGCTGATACCCGGGCAACCGGCCAGGCCAGATACCACCAGATCGCGGCGCCGACGATAGATCTCGCGCATGCCGTGGGTGACTTCATCAAAGGACTGCACGGCCTTGAGTGCCGCTTCCATGACAAACCCGGGCAAGCCGTACAGCATGCTCAACACCAGGGTCTCGACATGGTTGACCAGGGCTTCATGGGCCACGACCCAGCCGATGCGCCAACCGGTCATGGCATGGGATTTCGACAGGCTGCCGATCACCACGCAGCGCTCGGCCATGCCCGGCAACGCCGCCAGGCTCAGGTGTTCACGCTCATAGGCGAGGCTCTCGTAGACCTCGTCCACCACCACCCACAGGTCATGGGCGATGGCGAGGTCGGCGATGGCTTGCAGCTCTTCGCGACCCAGTACTACGCCGGTGGGGTTGTTCGGGTTGGAGAAGAAAATCGCCCGGGTGCGCGGGGTAATGGCCTTGGCCAACACGGCGGCATCGAGGCGGAAACCCGAGTCCGCCGCGCAGGGCACCCGCACCAGCGTGGCGCCGGACGCCTTGAGCGTCGCTTCGTAGGTGACATACATCGGATCGAAGGCGATCACTTCGTCGCCGGCACCGAGCAGGCACATCGAGGTGGCGAACAAGGCGTTCTGCGCACCTGCCGTGAGAATGACGTTCGACGCCAGCAGTTCGCGGTCGATCAGTTGGCTGTAGCGGCCGGCGATGGCCTCGCGCAAAGCCTGGCGGCCGGCGATTTCGGTGTAGTGGGTATCCCCTTCACGCAAGGCATGGATGGCGGCATCGGTAATGAAATCGGGGGTGGGGAAATCCGGGTCGCCGACGCTGAGGATGATCACGTCTTCGCCATTGCGCTGTGCCGCGTTGGCCGCGTAGTGAATATCCCAGGCGGCAACGCCCTGGCCACTGATCCGCTCTACAAAGGGTGAAAACCGCATGCCAGTGCCTCGTTCGAATTGAAGAAACGCAAGCCCGCAACCAGCCGGGGGAAGGTGGCCCCCAACATAGTCGAGACTGAACACTCGTTCAACAGAAAACTCACAAGGCTTCGCGTTCAGCGCAAACAGGTCGTTTTCACGACAGTCGCGCCGTTTTTCAGCACGGCGCGATCAAGCGACGTGAAACGATTTTGCTGACCGCGCCAAGCGCCAGCGCAATGACGATCAACCCGGCGGCGACGGCGAACGTCAGCCGCATCCCCTGTGCGATGGCCTCAGGTTGCGCCTGCAAAATATCGTGGCTGGCCGAGCCGAAGGCGAACACTGCGCCCATGACCGAGGCGCCCGTGATCAACCCGAGATTGCGCGACAACCCGAGCAAGCCGGAGATTACGCCACGCTGCTGCGACTCGATATCCGCCATGACGGCGGTATTGTTCGCCGCCTGAAACAACGCATAACCGCCGGTCATGACAGTCAGCGGCGCGATGTAGCCGAGTACACCGAACCCCATAGGCATGGCGGAAAGGATGCAAGCGCCAATCAACATGGCAATCAATCCGAGCGTGCCGGATCGATGCGCACCCAATCGGTCGACCCATCGGCCCGCCGGTACGCCCGCCAGTGCGGCCACCAGCGGCCCCGTCGACATCGCCAAACCAACGCTCGCTGCATTCAACGCCAGTGCGCCAGTGAGGTAAAACGGCCCTACCACCATGGTCGCCATGATCACGGTGGTCACCAGCATGCTCATGACGAATCCTGCGCTCATGTGCCAGTTACGGAACATCGTCAATCGAACCAGAGGCGACTCGGCTGTGTGCTCGACGAATACAAACACGCACAGCCCAAAAACTGTCACCAGCAACAGCGTCAAGTTCAGCGGCCCCAGGGTGCCACGCCCAACGGTCATCGCCAGTGCATAAGCCAGCAGCGTCAGAATCAGCACCAGCGTGCCGAGCACATCGAAGCCCGCTCTATCCGCCCTCTTCTCACTGCGATCGTTGGGCAAAAAGTAGAGCACGAGCCCAATCGCCAAAACACCCAACGGCACATTGACCAGGAAAATGGCCTGCCACCCCAAATTGGCAATCAAAAAACCTCCCAGGGTCGGGCCGAGTGAGGTGCCAATCGCCGACATCGTGCCGAGCACGCCCATCGCGCTGCCCATTTTCTCCTTGGGAACGGCCCCGCCCACCAGCGCCATGGTCAGCGCCATCATGATGGCCGCACCGACGCCCTGCAGCGCCCGAGCGGCAATCAATAACCAGAGATGAGGGGCCAGCGCGCACAGGATCGAAGCGACGGTAAACACACAAATCCCGATCAACAACAAACGTCGGCGACCAATGATGTCGCCAAGTCTTCCGACACTGACGATCAGCGCCGTGATCGCCAGCAGGTAAGCGAGCACCACCCATTGCACTTGCTCAAAGGAGGCCGAGAACGCCTCGGCCAGTGTCGGCAATCCAACGTTGGCAATACTGGTGCCCAGGGACGATAGCAGCATGGATAACGACAGGCTGGCCAAGGCTCCCCGAATCGATATGGACTTCATTTTCTCGCGACTCCGCAAATAGGTTGTCCCGAGCCTAAGCCCGGTCATAACATGGCGGAAGACGCAGCATTTGCACTTTATACGTGCATATAACGCCACCTACCCACAAACCAGTGTGGGAGCGGGCCCTGTGGCGAGGGGGCTTGCCCCCGTTGGGTTGCGAAGCAGCCCCAAAATCTCTGATGCACCAAAGATCTTGTGAGTGCTACGCACTCAAACGGGGGCAAGCCCCCTCGCCACAGGGCCCGCTCCCACAGGAATTGATTCGATGCCCGACCTGAATCTGTTGATCACCCTGAACGTGTTGCTCGAAGAAGGCAGCGTGGCCCGCGCCGCGCAGCGTTTGCACCTGAGCCCGTCAGCCATGAGCCGGGCGCTGGCGCGATTGCGCGACACCACGGGCGATCCGCTGCTGGTGCGGGCCGGACGCGGACTCGTGCCCACGCCTCGGGCGCTGGAGTTGCGTGAACGCGTCGGCGTGCTCGTGCAGGACGCCGAAGCCGTCCTGCGCCCTGCCGAGGCACTCGACTTGAATCAACTGACCCGTACCTTCACCCTGCGCACCAGCGACGGCTTCGTGGAAAATTTCGGACCGCCACTGATCGCCCGCATTAACGAAGAAGCGCCCGGCGTGCGCTTGAATTTCGTGCAGAAGCTGAACAAGGACAGCACCCTGCTGCGCGAAGGCTCGGTGGATCTGGAAACCGGTGTGATCGGCGAATCGACCAGCCCGGAAGTGCGGACCCGGATGCTGTTTCGCGATCGGTTCATTGGCGTCGTGCGTGAGGGTCATCCACTGACTCAAGGTGAAATGACACCTGAGCGTTATGCCGCCGCCCGACACATACTGGTCTCACGTCGGGGCCACGAAAAAGGCGTCATGGACGACGCCTTGAATGAGCTGGGGCTGAAGCGGGACATCATCACCATCGTCGCCGGTTTCTCTTCGGCGCTTGCATTGGCGCGGGCTTCAGACCTGGTCGCCAGCGTACCCGAGCGGCACGTCGGCAACCTGTGCCAGGGGATGCACTGCTTTGCCCTGCCATTCCCCACGCCGCCGATCACGGTTTCGATGCTGTGGCACCCGCGCATGGACGCCGACCCGGCGCATCGCTGGCTGCGCGGTTGCGTGTGGGAGGTTTGCAGCCGGCAATGACCCTCGCCTACTCCTTCAGGATCAGCAGTGCTTCGCCTTTCTTCACGATGTAGGTTGCAAGTTCCGAGGACTTGCCCTGACCCACGTTCTTCGCCACATGGGCGACACCTTCGGGGATGTACAACGAGTCACCGGCCTTGAGCGTCACCGGTGCCCGCCCTTGCAGTTGATATTCAAAGGTGCCGCTGATCACGTGTGCCACCTCGACACCGGGGTGAGCATGTTTGGGCGATGTCACACCCGGATCGAAGTCCACGAGCACCTGGAGGACTTCGCGATCGGCGGTGCCCAGGTCTTCGCGTACCAGGTCGGTGCGGTGCAGGCCCTGCTGCCAGCTTTTCATCGCCGGGGCCGGTTGTGCTTCCTGGGCTTGAGCAAGGCTCGCTACAGTGGCGAGCCCTGCGGCGGCCAGAACCAGACCAAATTTGCCCAGGGGGTGACGGGTGGTGATACGCGACATTGTCTTTCCTCCAGTTGAACCACGCCAGGCTGCGCCGAAAGTGGCGCGATGCCGGTGATTCCATTTGAAGGCCGCCGTGTATCGCCCGGGTGTCGCGAAACGCCGGTTTTGTATGCCCGGGTAACGGTGGGCGTTGCGGATACCTGCTGATACAAACCCGTATCTGCGGGTACGGCATCGTGACCACCGGCATCGTGGTCAATGGCGAAGATGAAGTGACCGCGACCCGATCCCACTCAGGTCGCGGCAAGTTCAGGCTTTTTGACTACGCCAGATCGAATCGATCCAGGTTCATCATCTTCAAGGGCAACCCTGAGGGCCGCGCAGGCTGCGGCTTTCAAGCCCTCAAAAATCCCTCTTTGGGGTTTGTAAGGTTCGGTTTGGCTATGCAATGACAGCTTTATGTCAGCGTGACACTCCTCTCCCCGGCGTCCTGCCAGTGAACCGCCCCCCTTGCCCCCTCGCAACCCTTCGGCCTTCCGTCGAAATCAACTGCCATCCAGATCTGCACTCCTGTTGTATCGGCCTTGTACCGCGTACGATACGCGCGTGCCAGGTACAGGCCCGGTATAAAAAATGGAGCACCACAGACAATGACGTCTCTCGCCGAACCGGCCAGCCCGCTACTGACCCTAAACACCCACAGCACAAAGTACCGGCCGGACATTGATGGCCTGCGCGCAATCGCCGTCCTGTCCGTGGTCGGCTTTCACGCCTTCCCGGAATGGGTGACTGGCGGCTTCATCGGCGTCGATATTTTCTTCGTGATTTCCGGGTACCTGATCACCACCATCCTGCTCGAAGGCCTGGCTCGCGGGAAGTTCAGCATTCCGGATTTCTACGTTCGGCGCGTCAACCGCATATTCCCGGCCTTGCTTACGGTGATGATCGCCAGCTATGCGTTCGGTTGGCTGACACTGTTCCCCGACGAGTTCCAGCAGCTGGGCAAACACATTGCTGGCGGCTCCGCCTTTATATCCAACCTGGTTCTGTGGAACGAAAGCGGGTATTTCGATACATCGGCCGAGATAAAGCCGTTCCTGCATTTATGGTCATTGGGCATTGAAGAGCAGTACTACATCTTCTGGCCGGTGATCATGTGGGCCGCTTGGAAAAAGCAGTTAAACCTGCTGGCCATCGCGGTGTTGTTGCTCGGCGCGTCTTTCGCCCTGAACATGGAGTACATCAAGGAAGACCCAACGTTCACCTTCTACATGCCCCAGACTCGTTGCTGGGAACTGTTGATCGGCTCCGTGCTGGCCTACCTGTCACTCTATAAAATCTCGGCATTTGATAAAGCCTTTGCAGCGACAGACCGTTTTTTAGCCGCGATCATTCACAAGCCGGTGCCGGTAGAGAGTGGCCAAACACTCAGAAACGCCCTGTCGTTTATCGGGCTGGGCCTTATTGCCTACGGCCTGGCGACCATCACCAAGGATGATCAATTTCCCGGGTGGCGCGCAATTTTCCCAACGGTCGGTACCGCGTTGATCATCGCCGCCGGCTCGCGGTCGTGGCTCAATCGCTCGTTACTTCCCAACAAACTGATGGTGTGGGTCGGCCTGATCAGCTTCCCGCTGTACCTGTGGCACTGGCCTCTTTTGACATTCGCCCGCATCATTCAGAGCGATGTACCATCCCAAGAAATCAGAATGGCGGCCGTGTTCTCCGCTTTCATTTTAGCTTGGCTGACATATCGCTTTCTTGAGCGCCCTTTACGAAACAACCAAAGTAAATTCAAAACTCCTATTCTTGTCATCCTGATGGCGAGCATTGGAGGTGTGGGTTTTGCAACTTTCAATCTGGGTGGACTGCCTGACCGCGAGGCAGTCAAAAGTGCGGAAGAGTTCAACAGCCAATTTGTAGGGCCGATATGGAAATTCACCAAAAACGACACGTGCATCAATCGATATCAGTTTAAAGAAGCAGAGTCATATGGCTGGTGGTTTTGCATTACAAATAGAGATAAAAAACCAACCTTGCTCTTATTGGGCAACAGCTACGCAAACCATTTGTATCCTGGGCTTGCGGCGGAAAACAAAATAAACAATCAAACCATTCTTTCTATTGGTGCCTGCTCCCCAAACATGGGCAACCCCTCTGATGAAAATACAGCAACGACGATAACTCCGTGTTCTGGTAATCGGGCTTACCATCAGAAACTTCTGATCAACAGCATCATTGAGAAAGACAAAACAATAAAATATGCCATTCTAGACGGCCTCGACCCAAAACCAGACGAAAATGCAATTGCAACAATTGAAGAGCGGATAAGCTATCTTGAAGGCAACGGAATTCAAGTCATACTTTTTGTTCCTCACATCACAACAACCCATGACCTGAAAGGCTGTTTTTCTCGTCCGCTTAAAAGTGGGCCAGCCTCTTGCGACGTTAGTCCACAAGCAAAGGAAACAGCTTTCAATGACTTCAAGCCATTAGTCGATAAAATTTCAAGTAAACATCCAACCGTACGGGTTTTTGACCAGAATGAATTGTTCTGCAACTTCCTTGGCTGCTCTCTTACAACAAATGGGATGCCTTTATTTAGAGATGAATATAGTCATTACTCCGAGTACGCGAGTACAGAGCTAGCAAAACTGTTTGTGAAGTGGGCAGAGAAAAATGTACCGGGAATTTTAGAAAAATAATCAAGCAAGCTGCCAAGGCGATCAATCAGTAATCGCAGAACCATTGAAGCATGCCAGATACATTTACCGGGGCACCTGGGTTCCGGTGATGAGTAGTCAGGGGCCAGGTGGCGGCGACCCTGTCAGAGTCGCCACACCTATGCCTCCATGATGCTATCTGCTGGCGAGAATCCAATGTGGGTAGCCTAGCAACCCGGCCACAAAGACTGGACCCTGATCGCCAAGGTTCATGGTCGCCGGATGCCCTCCGCTGATGTAAAAGCCGGAGGGCGAGCCGAGGCACTTTTTGCCGGTAATGTCGGCGCTATGACAACCTCTCCTCTAGGCAGTACGGGTTAAGTCGAAGCGATCCAGGTTCATCACTTTGGTCCACGCAGCAACGAAGTCCTTGACGAACTTCTGCTGTGCATCGGCGCAGGCATAGAATTCGGCCAAGGCGCGCAACTGCGCATTGGAACCGAAGACCAGGTCAACCCGCGTCCCCGTCCACTTCACTGCACCGGTCTTGCGATCGCGCCCTTCATACTCTTGCTGGGCATCCGATACCGGCTTCCACTCCACGCCCATATCCAGCAGGTTGGTGAAGAAGTCGTTGGTCAAGGTTTCCGGACGTGTGGTGAACACACCGTGTCTGCTCTGGCCGACATTGGTGTTCAACACACGCAAGCCGCCCAGCAACACCGTCATTTCCGGCGCGCTGAGCGTCAGCAGTTGCGCCTTGTCGATCAGCAATTTTTCGGCCGGTACACGGTACTGTTGCTTCAGGTAATTACGGAAGCCGTCGGCAATCGGTTCAAGGTAACCGAAGGAATCGACATCGGTCTGTTCCTGGCTGGCGTCCATACGTCCTGGGCTGAACGGCACTGTCACACTGTGGCCGGCGTTTTTCGCAGCCTGTTCGACACCCACGCCACCGGCGAGCACGATCAGATCCGCCAGGGAGATTTTCTTGCCGCCCGATTGCGCGCTATTGAACTCCTTCTGAATGCTTTCGAGTTTTGCCAGCACGCTGGCCAATTGTTCTGGCTGGTTGGCCTGCCAGGACTTCTGCGGCTCCAGACGCAAACGCCCACCGTTGGCACCGCCGCGTTTATCGGAGCCACGGAAAATCGACGCTGCCGCCCAGGCCGTGGATACCAGTTGCGAGACTGACAGCCCCGAGGCCGCAATTTTGCCCTTGAGCGCAGCCACATCGCTGTCATTGACCAGCGGATGATCGACGGCCGGGATCGGGTCTTGCCACAGCAGCTCTTCGTTCGGCATTTCCGGGCCGAGGTAGCGTGAGAGCGGTCCCATGTCACGGTGAATCAGCTTGTACCAGGCACGGGCGAAGGCGTCGGCCAACTGGTCTGGATTGGCCAGGAAGCGCCGCGAAATCGGCTCATAGATCGGGTCGAAGCGTAGCGACAGGTCCGTGGTCAGCATGGTCGGATCACGCCGTTTGGACGGATCATGGGCATCCGGAATGGTACCGGCGCCAGCGCCGTTTTTCGGCTTCCACTGGTTTGCCCCCGCCGGGCTCTTGGTCAGTTCCCATTCGTAACCGAACAGGTTCTCCAGGTAGTTGTTGCTCCACCGGGTTGGCGTGGTCGTCCAGGTCACTTCCAGGCCGCTGGAGATGGTGTCGTCTCCTTTACCGGTACCGAACGTGCTCTTCCAGCCCAGGCCCTGTAGTTCGAGGCCGGCGGCTTCGGGCGCCGGTCCGACATGCTCGACGGGACCGGCACCGTGGGTTTTGCCGAAGGCGTGACCGCCCGCGATCAGCGCGACGGTTTCCTCGTCGTTCATGGCCATGCGCGCAAAGGTTTCACGGATGTCCGTCCCGGCGGCGACCGGATCAGAGTTGCCTTCAGGGCCTTCGGGGTTTACGTAAATCAGGCCCATCTGCACGGCTGCGAGGGGGGGTTCCAGATTGCGCTCTGCGGGATTTTGCCCGGCATCTTTGCCATACCGCACGTCGCCACCCAGCCACGTTTTTTCCGAGCCCCAGTAGACATCTTCGTCCGGTTCCCAGACATCCGGGCGGCCCCCGGAAAAACCAAAGGTCTTGAAGCCCATGTCCTCCAGCGCAACGTTGCCGGCGAGGACGATCAGGTCGGCCCAGGAGATTTTGTTGCCGTACTTTTGCTTGATTGGCCAGAGCAGCCGACGGGCCTTGTCGAGGCTGACGTTGTCGGGCCAGCTGTTGAGCGGTGCAAAGCGCTGCTGGCCGGAGCCGGCGCCACCCCGACCGTCACCGGTGCGATAGGTGCCTGCGGCGTGCCAGGACATGCGGATAAAGAAAGGCCCATAGTGACCGAAGTCCGCCGGCCACCAGTCCTGGGAATCGGTCATCAGCGCAGTCAGGTCTTTTTTCAACGCCTGAAAGTCCAGGCTCTTGAAGGCTTCGGCGTAGTTGAAGTCGCCCCCCAACGGGTCAGATTTTGGCGAGTGTTGACTCAAGATCTTCAGGTTCAGTTGGTTCGGCCACCAGTCGCGGTTCGTCGTGCCACCGCCGGCAGCGGCGTGATTGAACGGGCATTTCGATTCAGTTGACATGGCATCTCCTCTTGATTTTGTTTTCAGCTAACCATCCTTAAGCGTGGATCCGGATCACCGATTGAAGAAATAGCTTTTCGGTATGGGATCCATAGCCTAAAGGCTATGACGGCCCAGTGATCAGTCGCTCCAGAACATCCATTAAAGTACCGGTCCGGGAAACTGTCGCTTCATCTTGGGAGATAGCTGATAAACAGTTCAAATCTGCAAGCAAATGCAAGATCATGAACACCTGCCACAATGGATGGGTAGCCTTTGCTGCAAGGACGCGGACGATCGTAAGAATTGTTTGCCGCGAGAGGTTTCGCCATGTTCCTCAAAGCCATTGTCATCTGGTCATTGCTGTCGATCATCGTTGCCGCCGTGTTCTGTCGCCTGATGCATAACGCCAAGGTCGCCGACCGGGCGCTCAAGATCGCCAGGCCGGATCATGAGACTCATGAACGAAACGTTGGCAAGGCGTCCATGCCCCGGGACAAAAGTGGCAGCGACGATTCGGATTACCACGCGGTCTGAGCCATTCAGGGCGTTCCTGCATTCAATAAAAAACCGGCTATTCAGCCGGTTTTTTTATTTCACTCAACAGCACTTCGGTCCGGCTTTACTGCCGTAACGGGCTTCCTGACGCTCGCGGAAGAACGCCTCGTAGTCCATCACCGGTTTGTCCGGGTGCTTGGTCTGCATATGCTCGACGTAGTTGTCGTAGTCGGGCATGCCGACCATCAGGCGCGCGGCCTGACCGAGGTATTTGCCGAGGCGACTCAGGTCATTGAACATGATCAGGCATCCGGCAGCGCATGGAATGGCGCCTCCTTATCCGTACGCTCCTTGGTGCCCCAGGCGGCAATACCGACCTTGAGCGCGAAGAACAGGATGCTGAACACCACGAACAGGAACAGCGCGGTCAGCGTTGCGTTGGTGTAGGCGTTGAAGATCACGTGCTGCATCTGGTCGATGCTCTTGGCCGGGGCCAGCACCTGACCGTTGGCCAGGGCATCGCTGTACTTCTTCGCCAGGGCGAGGAAGCCGATCGCCGGGTTGGCATCGAACAGCTTGATGAAACCGGCGGTCGTGGTGCAGATCAGCAACCATACCGCCGGCAGCAAGGTGACCCAGACATAACGCTGGCGCTTCATCTTGATCAGCACCACGGTGCCGAGCATCAGCGCGATACCGGCCAGCATCTGGTTGGAGATACCGAACAGCGGCCACAAGGTGTTGATGCCACCCAATGGATCGATCACGCCCTGATACAGCAGATAACCCCACATGGCCACGCAACCGGCGGTGGCGATCAGGTTGGCGGTCCAGGATTCGGTGCGGCGCAGGGCCGGCACGAACGAGCCGAGCAAGTCCTGGAGCATGAAACGCCCGGCACGGGTACCGGCGTCGACCGCGGTCAGGATGAACAGCGCTTCGAACAGGATCGCGAAGTGGTACCAGAACGCCATGGTGTTCTCACCTGGCAGGACGTGGTGCAGGATCTGCGCGATACCGACTGCCAGGGTCGGCGCACCGCCGGCACGGGCCAGGATGGTGGTTTCACCGATGTCATGGGCCACCGCTTGCAGCGCTTCAGGCGTGATGGCAAAGCCCCAGCTGCTGACGGTTTGAGCCACGGCAACCGCGTCGGCACCGACGACGGCGGCCGGGCTGTTCATGGCAAAGTACACGCCCGGATCGATCACCGACGCAGCGACCATGGCCATGATGGCCACGAAGGATTCCATCAGCATGCCGCCGTAACCGATGTAGCGGGCATGCCCTTCGCTGGCGAGCAGCTTCGGCGTGGTGCCGGAGGCGATCAGCGCGTGGAAACCCGAGACCGCGCCACAGGCGATGGTGATGAACAGGAACGGGAACAGACCGCCCTTCCATACCGGGCCGGTGCCGTCGATGAACTGGGTCAGAGCCGGCATTTTCAGCTCGGGCATGGTCACCAGGATGCCGATGGCCAAAGCGACGATGGTGCCGATTTTCAGGAAGGTCGATAGGTAGTCACGGGGCGCCAGGATCAGCCACACCGGCAACACCGCCGCGACAAAACCGTAGCCGATCAGCATCCAGGTGATCTGCAGACCGGTAAAGGTAAAGGCCTTGGCCCACACCGGATCCGCGGCAATCTGCCCGCCGAGCCAGATCGAGCCGAGCAGCAACAGCACGCCGATCACCGAGATCTCACCGATGCGACCGGGGCGGATGTAGCGCATGTAGATGCCCATGAACATCGCGATCGGGATGGTCGCCATCACCGTGAAAATGCCCCAAGGGCTCTCGGCCAGGGCTTTGACCACGATCAGCGCCAGCACCGCGAGGATGATGATCATGATCAGGAAGCAGCCGAACAGCGCGATGGTCCCGGGGATGCGGCCCATTTCCTCGCGAACCATGTCGCCCAGGGAGCGACCATTGCGGCGGGTGGACATGAACAGGACCATGAAGTCCTGAACGGCACCGGCCAGCACCACGCCGGCGATCAGCCACAGCGTGCCGGGCAGGTAGCCCATCTGCGCCGCCAGCACCGGACCGACCAGAGGGCCTGCACCAGCGATGGCCGCGAAGTGATGACCGAACAGTACGTGTTTGTTGGTCGGCACGTAGTCCAGACCATCGTTGTTGAGCACAGCCGGAGTGGCCCGATTGGGATCGAGCTGCATCACTTTATTGGCGATGAACAGGCTGTAGTAGCGGTAGGCAACAAGGTAGATGGCGACGGCTGCGACTACGATCCACAGGGCGTTGATCGCTTCGCCGCGGCGCAGGGCCACGACACTCAGCGCAATCGCTCCCAGGACAGCCACGGCAAACCAGGCGAGGTGTTTAGCCAGACGGGGCATAGCGTGTCTCCTGCCGACAGCCAGTGACTGCGGCGGTAATTTTTATAATTGTGTCCGCGGTGCGGAGCTGGCCCAATATCTGCGCATGCCGTCCACAAATAAATCCGCGTTACTACGTACGTGGTATCTACGTAGTTCTACGTAGACAACACCGCCCCCTCCCCCTGTAGGAGCGAGCTTGCTCGCGATGGACTCCGGAACACCGCGTTTATCCAGCAGGCACGCGTTTTCGTTAACGACCATCGCGAGCAAGCTCGCTCCTACAGGGCCTCTTTTGGCATATGATCCCGAGCCTTCGCGCGGGCAGGAGTCAACATGCAGCTCAAACACAAGATCGTCGCCCTCGGGATTCTGCCGCTGGTGCTGGCCATTGCCGTCATCTGCGCGCTGGTGATATCCCTCAACCGCCAATTGGGCGACCAACAGGCGCAACTGATCGAAGACAGCATTCTGGCGAGCAAGCGCGCGGAGCTGAAAAACTACGTGGAAATGGCCCAGAGCCTGATCGAGCCGCTGTACGACGACGGTCACGGTGATGCCCACGCCCAGCAACAAGTGCTGGAAGAACTGCGCAAGCTCAGCTTCGGCATCAACGGCTACTTCTTCGTCTACGACCACGAAGGCCGCAGCCTGATGCATGCGCGCCAGTCGGAACTGGTGGGCCAATACCTGTGGGACATGAAAGACCCCCACGGCCTGCCGGTGATCCAGGCGCTGCTCAAAAGCGCGCAATCGGGCGAAGGTTTTCAACGCTACGCCTGGAACAAACCCTCCTCCGGCCAGGTGACCGACAAGCTCGCCTATGTGGTGATGCTCGATCGCTGGGGCTGGATGCTCGGCACCGGCATCTACCTGGAAGACGTCGAGCGCGCCACCCAGCAGGCCCGTGCCGAAGTGGCCATGGGCATCCGCAAGACCATGATGGCCATCGCCGTGGTCGCCCTGGTCGCGGTACTGTTCGTGTTCGCCACCGGCATGACCCTCAACGTCAGCGAACATCGGCTGGCGGACAAGAAACTGCAACGCCTGACCCAGCGCATCGTCAGCCTGCAGGAGGAGGAACGATCCCGGGTGTCCCGCGAGTTGCACGATGGCATCAGCCAGGTGCTGGTCTCGATCAAGTTTCAGTTCGAACTGGCCAGCCATCTGCTGGAACGCGGACAAGCCCACGACAAGGGCCTGAACACGTTAAGGGACGCCACCGAGCGCCTGGGCGATGCCATCGGCGAAGTCCGCAGCCTCTCCCACGACCTGCGCTCATCCTTGCTCGACACCCTCGGCCTGCCGGCGGCCATCGGCCAATTGGCCGCCGAATTCGAGCAGCGCAGCGGGCTGAGCGTGACCTATGACGAAAATGAATTCGACTGCCAACTGGTCGATGGCGCCGCTGTTGCACTGTTCCGCATCGTCCAGGAAGGCCTGACCAATATTGAACGCCATGCGCAGGCGAAGAACGTGTCCATTACCCTGCGCGGCTGCGAACAATCGGTGCGGCTGACCGTGGTCGATGACGGCAGCGGTTTCAACGTCGCCCAGGTCGAACGTCGTCAGGCCGGCATTGGTTTGCGTAACATCCGCGAACGCGTCGAACATTTTGGCGGACGCTTCGATTTGATCTCGATGCCGGGCAGAAGCGAGCTGGACGTACGGCTGCCAATGAAACCTGGCGCAAAACTACAAGAGTGAACCTTGCATGAACCTGCCCTCCCCGATCCGCGTCGCCCTGGTCGACGATCACTCCCTGGTCCGCGACGGCATCAAGGCGCTGCTGGCCGTGATGTCGCCCCTGGAAATGGTCGGCGAAGCGGAAAACGGCGCCGACGCCATCGAAATGGTCGGGCGTTGCCAGCCGGACCTGCTGCTGGTCGACATCAGCCTGCCGGACATGAACGGCCTGGAACTGACCCGCGTGCTGCGCAGCCAGTACCCGTCGCTCAAGGTGCTGGTGCTGAGCATGTACGACAATTACGAATACGTCAGTGAATCGGTGCGCTCCGGCGCCAGCGGCTACGTGCTGAAGAACGCCCCGTCACGGGAAATCATCGCCGCCATCGAGGCCATCAGCAGCGGGGGAACCTTCTACAGCGCCGAAATCGCCCAGCGGCTGATCGCCGACAGGAACACCGACAACGAACTGACCCCGAGGGAAAGCCAGGTGCTGTCGAAGATGGCGCAAGGGTTGAACAACAAGGAAATGGCCCGGGAACTGGACATCAGCGTGCGCACGGTGGAAACCCATCGGCTGAGTATTCGGCGCAAGCTCAACATCGACAAGCCGGCGGCGCTGGTCAAATACGCCCTCGACCACGGCCTCATTTCCCGCTAGCCCCTCCCTCCAGCCACCACCATCCTCTGTAGGAGCTGCCGCAGGCTGCGATCTTTTGATTTTCCAGATCAAAAGATCGCAGCCTGCGGCAGCTCCTACAGGTTTCGTACGGCCGAAAATTTCTTTCCTCCCTACCACCCGACGAGAAACTCATCCAAGGGACTTGCGTCATCGGTATTATGGTATACCATCAGACGCACAGACACCAAAACCTCCTACGGAGCAGCCCATGAGTTTCGAAATCCGCAAGATCGTCAGCTATGTCGAAGAAACCTTTATCGAAGGCGGCAAAGCCACCGATAAGCCCGTGACCATGGTCGGTCTGGCCGTTGTGATGAAAAACCCCTGGGTGGGCAACGGTTTCGTCGAAGACCTGAAACCACAGATCCGCGCCAACTGCTCCGACCTCGGCGCGCTGATGGTAGAGCGCCTGGTGGGCATCATTGGCGGTGCCGAGAAAATCGAGGCTTACGGCAAGGCCGCGGTGGTCGGCGCCGATGGCGAGATCGAACACGCTTCGGCGGTGATCCACACCCTGCGCTTCGGCAACCATTACCGCGAAGCGGTCAAGGCCAAGAGCTACCTGAGCTTCACCAACAAGCGCGGCGGCCCGGGCACCTCGATCCAGATCCCGATGATGCACAAGGACGACGAAGGCCTTCGTTCGCACTACATCACCCTGGAAATGCAGATCGAAGACGCCCCGCGTGCCGACGAAATCGTTGTGGTCCTGGGTTGCGCCGACGGCGGCCGCCTGCACCCGCGCATCGGCAACCGCTACATCGACCTGGAAGAACTGGCCGCCGAAAAAGCCCAGTAACCGGCCAGCAGAACGACAACAAGAAGGCATTGCAGGAGCGCTCCATGATTCGGCTCACCGCTGAACTCACCCCGGCTGGCACCAGTTACCTGGCGACCGGCCAAGGCCAGCCCGTGGTCTTGATCCACGGCGTGGGCCTGAACAAAGAAATGTGGGGTGGCCAGATCGTTGGCCTGGCCACGAACTACCGCGTCATCGCCTACGACATGCTCGGCCATGGCGCCAGCCCGCGCCCTTCGATCGGCACGCCGCTGCTCGGCTATGCCGACCAGTTACTGGAGCTGCTCGACCACCTGCAATTGCCCAAGGCAACGGTGATCGGTTTTTCCATGGGCGGGCTGGTGGCGCGGGCGTTTGCCTTGCACTACCCGCAACACCTGGAAGGCCTGGTGGTGCTCAACAGCGTGTTCAACCGCAGCGCTGAACAACGCGCCGGGGTCATCGCCCGCACCAGTCAGGCTGCCGAACACGGACCGGACGCCAATGCCGAAGCGGCGCTGTCGCGCTGGTTCAGCCGTGAATACCAGGCGGCCAACCCGGCGCAGATCGCCGCGATTCGCCAGACCCTGGCCGGCAATGACCCCCAGGGCTACCTGACCACCTATGAACTGTTCGCCACCCAGGACATGTACCGCGCCGACGACCTGGCCAGCATCCAGGTGCCGACGCTGATCGCCACCGGTGAGCTGGACCCCGGTTCGACCCCGGAAATGGCCCGGCAACTGGCCGAACGCATTCCCGGTGCGACCGTTGCCGTGCTCGCCGAGCAACGGCATATGATGCCCGTAGAGTCTCCGCGCCTGGTCAACCAGCTGTTGCTGGAGTTTCTACAGACCGCGCATTCCCAACAAAACCAGATCAAGGGGATCGTTGCATGACACTCGCACGCTTCCAGATGTGCATCGGCGGTGAATGGGTCGATGCCCTGTCCGGCAAGACCTTCGAAAGCCTCAACCCGGCGTTGGCCGAGCCTTGGGCCGAGCTGCCAGATGCCGACGAAGCCGATGTCGAGCGCGCTGTGCAGGCAGCGCAGACGGCTTTCGACGGCCCGGCATGGCGCGGCTTGACCGCCACTGCGCGCGGCAAATTGCTGCGACGCCTGGGCGACCTGATCGCCGAGAACAAGGAACAACTGGCGCAGCTGGAAAGCCGCGACAACGGCAAGCTGATCCGCGAAACCCGCGGCCAGGTCGGCTATCTGCCGGAGTTCTTCCACTACACCGCAGGCCTGGCGGACAAGCTCGAAGGCGGCACCCTGCCGCTGGACAAGCCGGACCTGTTTGCCTACACCGTGCACGAAGCCATGGGCGTGGTTGCCGCGATCATTCCGTGGAACAGCCCGCTGTACCTCACCGCGATCAAACTTGCTCCGGCCCTCGCCGCGGGCAACACCATCGTGATCAAGCCGTCGGAACACGCCTCGGCGACCATCCTCGAACTGGCGCGCCTGGCGCTGGAAGCCGGGATCCCGCCGGGCGTGGTCAACGTGGTCACCGGTTACGGCCCAAGCACCGGCGCCGCCCTCACCCGCCATCCGCTGATCCGCAAGATCGCCTTCACCGGCGGCGCTGCCACGGCCCGGCATGTGGTGCGCAGCAGCGCCGAGAATTTCGCCAAGCTGTCGCTGGAACTGGGGGGCAAATCGCCGAACATCATCTTCGCCGACGCCGACCTCGACAGCGCGATCAACGGCGCCATCGCCGGGATCTATGCCGCCTCCGGGCAGAGCTGCGTCTCCGGTTCGCGCTTGCTGGTGCAGGACGAGATCTACGACGAGTTCGTCGGTCGTCTGGTGGACCGCGCCCGGCGCATCCGCATTGGCAACCCGCAGGACGACAGCAGCGAAATGGGCCCGATGGCCACCGCACAGCAACTGGCTGTGGTCGAAGGCCTGGTGGCCGATGCGATTGCCGAAGGCGCGCGCCTGCGCCTGGGCGGCAAGCGTCCGGAGAATCTGGGCGACGGCTGGTTCTATGAGCCGACGCTGTTCGAGTGCGACCGCAACTCGATGAAGATCATGCAGGAAGAAGTCTTTGGCCCGGTGGCTTCGGTCATCCGTTTCAAGGACGAAGCCGAAGCGCTGGCGATTGCCAACGACTCGCAGTTCGGCCTCGCCGCCGGCATCTGGACCCGTGACCTGGGTCGTGCCCATCGCCTGGCCCGGGACGTGCGTTCCGGGATCATCTGGGTCAACACCTACCGCGCGGTCTCGGCCATGGCGCCGATCGGCGGCTTCAAGAACAGCGGCTATGGACGCGAAAGCGGCATCGATTCGGTGCTGGCCTACACCGAGCTGAAAACGGTGTGGATCAACCTGTCCCAGGCACCGATGCCTGATCCGTTCGTGATGCGCTAGGAGTCCTGAGAAATGATCGAACCCGGCATTTACAAAGACGTGATGAGTTCGTTCCCGTCCGGGGTCACGGTGGTCACCACCCTGGACCCGGACGGCGGCATCGTCGGTATCACCGCCAGCGCCTTCAGTGCGCTGTCGATCGACCCGGCACTGGTGCTGTTCTGCCCCAACTACGGCTCCGACACCTACCCGGTGCTGCGCGACAGCAAGCAGTTCGCGATTCACCTGCTGTCCGCCGACCAGACCGCCGAAGCCTATGCCTTCGCCGGTAAAGGCAAAGACAAGGCCAAAGGCATCGAGTGGCACTTGAGCGAACTGGGTAACCCGATCCTGGCCAAGGCGACGGCGATCATCGAGTGCGAACTGTGGCGCGAGTACGACGGCGGCGATCACGCGATCATCGTCGGCGCGGTGAAGAACCTGATCCTGCCCGAGCAACCGGTGACGCCAATGATCTACCACAAAGGCAAGCTGGGGCCACTGCCCACCCTGGCCTGACACAGCCACTGTAGGAGCGAGCTTGCTCGCGATGGTCGTGAACGATAACGCGTGCTGCCTGACAGCCCTTGGCGTTCTCGGTTTTTTCGCGAGCAAGCTCGCTCCTACAGGTAACCCCCTTTTTTCCAGGAGCCGACATGAGCCCAGCAGCCTCGTTACTGTTCCGCCAACAGGCCTACATCAACGGCCAATGGCTGGACGCGCCGGATGGCGCCTGTCAGGACATCTTCAATCCGGCCACCGGTGAACTCATCGGCCAAGTGCCGAGCCTGGGTACCGAGCACGCGCGCCTGGCCATCGAGGCCGCCAACAAGGCCTGGCCGGCCTGGCGCGCACTGACCGCCAAGGAACGCAGCAATACCCTCAAGCGCTGGCATGCCTCGATGCTGGAAAACGCCGATGCCCTGGCCGAGATCCTCACCCTCGAACAAGGCAAGCCACTGACTGAGGCCAAGGGCGAAATCCTCTACGCCGCGAGCTTCATCGAGTGGTTCGCCGAAGAAGCCAAGCGCATCTACGGCGACACCATTCCCAGCCACAAGGGCGACGCGCGCATCGTGGTCAGCAAGGAGCCGATTGGCGTGGTCGCGGCCATCACACCATGGAACTTCCCGGCGGCGATGATCACGCGCAAGGCCGGCCCGGCGCTGGCCGCCGGTTGCCCGTGCATCGTCAAACCGGCCCCGGAAACGCCCTTCTCGGCGCTGGCCATGGCGGTTCTGGCGGAACAGGCCGGGATTCCGGCGGGCATTTTCAACGTGATCACCGGCGACGCCATCGCTATCGGCGCCGAGCTGACCGCCAGCCCGAAGGTGCGCAAACTGTCGTTCACCGGTTCCACTGCCATCGGCAAATTGCTGATGGCCCAGTGCGCGCCGACGCTGAAAAAAGTCTCGCTGGAACTGGGCGGCAACGCGCCGTTCATTGTCTTCGACGATGCCGACCTGGAGCGTGCCGTCGATGGCGCGCTGATCGCCAAATTCCGCAACGCCGGGCAGACCTGCGTCTGCGTCAATCGCTTCCTGGTCCAGGCCGGTATCCACGACGCCTTTGTGGCGCGCCTGACCGAGCGGGTTTCGCAACTCAAGGTCGGCAGCGGCTTTGACGCGGGTGTCACCCAAGGACCGCTGATCAACGAGCGTGCCGTGGCCAAGGTCGAAGACCATGTGCAGGACGCGCTGGCCCACGGCGCACAACTGCTGTGCGGCGGTGAACGCCATGCATTGGGCAACGGCTTCTTCCAGCCAACCGTTTTGGCGGGCGTTACCACGCAAATGAAAGTTGCCCAAGAAGAAACCTTCGGCCCACTGGCGGCGGTGTTCCGTTTCGACACCGAGGCCCAGGCCGTCGAGATGGCCAACGACACCGAGTTCGGCCTGGCCGCCTACTGCTACACCCGCGACCTGGGCCGCGCCTGGCGCATGAGCGATGCATTGGAGTACGGCATGGTCGGGATCAACGAAGGGCTGATTTCCACAGAAGTCGCGCCGTTTGGCGGCATCAAGTCCTCGGGGCTCGGCCGTGAAGGGTCGAAGTACGGCATCGAGGATTACCTGGAACTCAAATACACCTTGATGGGCGGCCTCTGAGCCCACGGGAGCTACGCAAATGAACAGCGAAAAATACGAAAAAGGCCTGAAGATCCGCACCCAGGTGCTGGGCGAAGCCTATGTCAACCGCTCCATCGAAAACGCCGACGACTTTACCCGGCCATTGCAGGAAATGGTCACCGAATATTGTTGGGGTCATGTCTGGGGTCGTGAGGGTTTGTCGCTCAAGGAGCGCAGCATGATCAACCTGGCGATGATCTCGGCCCTCAACCGGCCCCACGAACTCAAGCTGCATGTGCGTGGCGCCTTGCGTAACGGCCTGAGTCGTGAGCAAATACGCGAAATATTGCTTCAGGTCGGCATTTATTGCGGCGTCCCCGCTGCCGTAGACAGTTTCCGGCTCGCCCGTGAAGCCTTCGCCGAAGCCGATGCCGAGGCCTCCAGTTAACCCTTGGCTGTTTGATGACAGAGCACATGGATTCCCGTAATCGAAGTGCTCTTTTTTGCATGGACAGCCACAATCAGAGCGGACCCCATGAAACGCCTGCCACTCGACGACAGCTTCAAGGTCAATCGCAACCCCGTTACCCTGCGCGAAATCGTGCTGGATAAACTGCGAAGCGCCATCATGAACTTCCAGCTCCTGCCGGGAGACCGTCTGGTCGAACGCGATCTGTGCGATCGCCTGGGCGTCAGCCGTACTTCCGTGCGTGAAGCCTTGCGTCACCTCGAATCCGAAGGCCTGGTGGAATTCGCCGACGCCAAGGGCCCACGTGTCGCGATCATCACCCTGGCCAATGCCGTGGACATCTACGAGCTGCGCTGCGTTCTCGAAGGGCTGATCGTGCAACTGTTCACCCTGCGCGCCAAGGCCAAGGACATCAAGGCCCTGGAAAAAGCCCTGGAAGAAAACCGCAAGGCGCTCAAGGACGGCGAACTGCAACAGGTCATCGACTCGGTGCAGGGTTTCTACGACGTGCTGCTCGAAGGCTCGGGCAACCATGTCGCGGCCACTCAACTGCGCCAGTTGCAGGCACGCATCAGCTACCTGCGCGCGACCTCGGTGTCCCAGGAAAACCGTCGCGGCGCCAGTAACCAGGAAATGGAACGCATGGTCGAAGCGATCAAGAGCGGTGACCCGCTGGCCGCCCACCAGGCGTGTGTCGACCACGTGCGTGCGGCCGCTGCCGTGGCCCTGGACTACCTCAAGCGCAAACAGGAAGAAACCGGCGCCACGCCGCAGATCACCCTGCCCATCGCGCTGAAAGAACCGCGCATAGGTCGCTGAAATGTTCAGCCCGAGCTTTTGCCCCAAGTGCGGCAGCGCTGATCTCGGTCAGCAACTGCCGCCGGGCGATACGCACGAGCGCCTGATGTGCCGCGGCTGCGGCTACATCCATTACGTCAATCCGAAGATCATTGCCGGCTGCATCATCGAGCAGGACGGCAAGTACCTGTTGTGCCAGCGCGCGATTCCACCGCGTCCGGGCACCTGGACGCTGCCGGCGGGCTTCATGGAAAGCGGCGAGACCACCGAGCAGGCGGCCTTGCGCGAAGTCTGGGAAGAAAGCGGCGTGCGTGCGGAAATCGTCTCGCCCTATTCGATCTTCAGCGTGCCCAGGATCAGCGAGGTGTACATCATCTTCCGCGCCATCGCGCTGGAGATCACCGGCCAGTACGGCCCGGAAACCCTCGACTACAAGTTCTTCGCGCCCGAGGATATTCCCTGGGACAGCATCTACTACCCGGCGATCCGGCAGATCCTTGAGCGCTATATCGAGGAACGTCAGGCTGGGGTGTATGGCATCTACATGGGCAATGACGACAGCGGGAAGATTCACTTTATTCGCTGATAGTTGTGGGTTTTAACCTGCCACCTGGACTGCACCCCAAAAGTTGGACACCAACCCTGACGTTCGGCCTCACGAGGGGCGTACACCGCAACAGTGCCCGAGGCGGCCTACCGGCCGGCCTGGTTCGTCATGCGTACGCATTTCCCCGTAGGAGCTGGTAGGAGCTGTCGAGTGCAACGAGGCTGCGATCTTTTGGCTGTATTACTCAATTACTGACAATCAAGATCAAAAGATCGCAGCCTTCGGCAGCTCCTACGGCGTGATCCATCCGCGAAATCAGGTCGGCTGGCCGGCCGCCAAGGTCAAAGAAGATCAAACAACCCCGACAACCCCATCCCCATGCATCTGCCGCAACAACCTCAGACCACCCTCGAAAAACGCCGATGAACCAAGCTGCCCCGCCTCGACCGCCAATCCTTGCAACTGTTCACGCCCGGTCACTTCGGGAAACTCGTCAATTCTCTGCAACAACCGCCACGCCAACGGACTCAATTCAGAAAACCTCACACTCCAGTCCTCCGCCCGCCGCACCAGCAGCAGTGTCGGCTGATCAGGCAAAGCGCCCGGCTGATGATCCGGCCCCACCCGCTGCACGGGCCAGGCATACGCCAACGGCCAGGCCAGCGCCGACACCTGCAACGGCCGCTCCAGCAGCAACGCAGCATCACCGGTAACCAGAGGCTCGGCGTCGGATTGTTGCAAGGCCATTTCCACCCACTCGTAATGCGCCAGCTCCACCATGAACGGTGGCCACGGCCCATCGCTCAATGCTTGAGGCCCGACCGCGAGAAACTCGACGAACTCCTGGGCGATCTCACCGAATTTCGGCGTGCGAGCGCGGTAGTCCCGCAGAAAGATGCGCACCAGCGAACGCCAGCGTTCCTCCCCCAGAATCTTCACCAGCACAGGAAAAGTGCCACTGAGCAGCGAAGACAGGTTGGCGAACACCAGATCGCGGTAAACCTGTGCCCGCACCGGGTCCATTTCGGTGGGAGGCGCGTGCTGTTCAGGATCGCGCAGGTAAAGGCCCATAGTGGTTTGTTGCTGCAAAAGATTCGGCTTACCCACGGTCCACACCCTCCTGTTGCAGGCGGCGAATGGTCTGCAGCTCCGCCACCAGTTCGGCGAATGCCGGAAAGTTGAAATCGCGCTCCAGCAAGGTCGGTTGTACGCCAAACCGGACATAAGCCTGGGCCAGCAACGACCACACCGCCGGTTTCACCGAGGCACCGTGGGTGTCGATCTTCAAGGTATCGGACTCGTCGAAGTGCCCGGCAATGTGCATCGCCACCACCCGACCCGAATCGATGCCAGCCAGAAACGCCTGCGGATCGAAACCGTGATTGATCGAGTTGACGTAGACATTGTTGACGTCCAGCAGCAGGTCGCAATCAGCCTCGCGCAACACCGCATTGGTGAACGTCACCTCGTCCATGTCCTGTTGGGGCGCGGCGTAGTAGGAGACGTTTTCCACCGCCAGGCGCCGGCCAAGGATGTCCTGGGCCTGACGGATACGCGCGGCGACGTGGTGCACCGCTTCTTCGGTAAACGGCAGCGGCAACAGGTCGTACAGGTGACCGTCATCGCTGCAATAGCTCAAATGCTCGCTGTACAACGGCACGTTGTAGTGGTCGAGAAAACCCCGGACTTCCTGCAAAAACCCGACGTCCAGCGGCGACGCCCCGCCCAGGGACAGGGACAGGCCGTGACAGGACAACGGATAACGCTCGGCCAGCGCCCGCAGCGCCGCACCATGGGCACCGCCGATGCCGATCCAGTTCTCCGGCGCGACTTCCAGAAAGTCGAAATGTCCGGCCGGGGCCGCTTGCAGTTCTTTGAGTAAACCGCGACGCAGGCCAAGCCCTGCGCTGGCCCTGGCTACGGGGGCAATGGATGTCTGCATGGTGTCGATCTCGCATGTGTCCAGGATTGCGGGCAGGTGCCCGCCTTGAGACACAGTTAATCGAAGGGGTGTATCGGGACTATGTTCGACAGGGGCCGACAATGGGTGTCTGTGTATCGGAACCGGGGTTGGACACAATGGAATACACAACACAAATCCCTTGTGGGAGCGGCGGTGCGGCGATCCGACTTGCTCGCGAAGGTGCCGGCACACTCAACAGGGATGTCGCCTGCCAGGTCGCCATCGTCGGAACGCCGCCCGGAGCAAGCTCGCTCCCACAGGGTCATGTGCCGGCAGGAAAATCGTCGCTTTCGTCGCGCCAGACCGCGCAGTGCAAGCTCCGAACTAAACTCAACGCACACAGGACCCGCCTGGTGCCCTGCACATTCCCACGACCACCGCCCAGCGGCGAACATCTCGCCAGACACCGCCCCTGGACCGTGATCCTGCTCAAGGAGCACACATGATGGACGAGGCCAGACTCAACGATTTCATGGGTAAACTGGTGAATGACATGGGCGGCGCGGCGATGCTCGCCAACGTCATCCTCGGCGAAGAGCTCGGCCTGTACCGGGCGATGGCCGACAGTCAGCCCATCACCCCCGAAACCCTTGCCGGGAAAACCGGCTGCAACACCCGCCTGCTGCGCGAATGGCTCAGCGCCCATGCCGCCTCCGGCTACATGGAACACCATGACGGCCAGTTCCGCCTGCCCGAAGAGCAAGCCATGGCTTTGGCAAACGAAGACTCACCGGTCTATGTGGCGGGCGGGATCAGCGTGGTCGCGTCGTTTTTCCACGACAAGGACAAGCTGGTCAACGCCATGCGCGGCAACGGCGCCCTGCCCTGGGGCGATCACCATCCGTGCATGTTCAGCGGTACCGAACGCTTCTTCCGCCCCGGCTACAAAGCCCACTTGGTCGCTGAATGGTTGCCGGCCCTCGACGGTGTGGTGGCCAAACTGGAAGCCGGGGCCAAAGTGGCGGACATCGGCTGCGGCCATGGCGCCTCCACGGTGATCATGGCCCAGGCGTTTGCGGATTCGCGCTTCGTCGGTTTCGACTACCACGCGCCCTCCGTTACCGTCGCCACCCAACGCGCCGAAGAAGGCGGTGTGTCCGGTCGGGCCCGGTTCTTCCAGGGCACGGCCAAAAGCTACCCCGGTAGCGACTACGACCTGATCTGCTACTTCGACTGCCTGCACGACATGGGCGACCCGGTGGGTGCAGCCAAACATGCTTATGAATCGCTGAAGGACGACGGCACGGTGCTGCTGGTCGAGCCCTACGCCAACGACTTGCTCGACGACAACATCAACCCGGTCGGACGCCTGTTCTACGCGGCCTCGACGTTCATCTGCACGCCCAACTCGCTGTCCCAGGAAGTCGGCCTCGGCCTCGGCGCCCAGGCCGGTGAAGCGCGGTTGCGCAAGGTATTCAGCGAGGCTGGATTCACCCGTTTTCGTCGGGCCACGGAAACGCCCTTCAACCTGATTCTGGAGGCGCGCAAGTAAATACCACCGCCCTCTCTGTAGGAGCGAGCTGGCTCGCGATGAACGTGATCACGCCGCGGCGTGTCAGGCTTACAGTGTTATCGTTGACGACCATCGCGAGCAGGCTCGCTCCTACAGGTTTCCCGACATGCTTGACCGCCTGATCCATGAACAGCTCGATCACCTCCATCAGCTCATGGCCGACGCGCCGTTTGCCGTGCTGACCGGGGCCGGTATCAGCACGCCATCGGGCATTCCGGATTATCGCGACAACCAGGGCGTGCGGCGTGGCCGGCAGCCGATGATGTATCAGGAATTTCTCTCGGCCCCGGAGTCCCGGCGGCGCTATTGGGCGCGGGCGATGCTCGGCTGGCCACGGGTGCGTCTGGCCCAGCCGAACGTGGCCCACGACACCCTGGCCCGTTTGCAAGGCACGCGGCAGATCAGCGGGTTGATCACCCAGAACGTCGACACCCTGCACGACCAGGCCGGCAGCCATGACGTGATCGAGCTCCACGGCAGTCTGCACCGGGTTTTGTGCCTGGATTGCGGTCGGCGCAGCGAGCGCGATTCGATCCAGCGCCTGATGGAAACACAGAACCCGTACCTGGCCGGCGTCGACGCGGTACAGGCGCCGGACGGCGACACCTTGCTCGACCCGGCCTTCGAGGCACGCTTCCAGGTCCCGCACTGCCCGCATTGCGCCGGGGAACGGATGAAGCCGGATGTGGTGTTCTTTGGCGAGAACGTCGCGCAGGCCACGGCGGCCAAGGCGATGGCGGCCGTTGAACAGGCTGCCGGGTTGTTGGTACTCGGATCTTCGTTGATGGCCTATTCGGCATTTCGCTTGTGCCGGGCGGTGGTGGATCAGGGCAAGCCGTTGATCGCGATCAACCTGGGCAAGACCCGGGCCGATGAGATGCTGGATATGAAGATCGAGGGGGCGTGCGAGCAGCTTCTTCCGTTACTGGCCAAACGCCTTGACCACTGACAAAACCCAATCCCTGTAGGAGTGAGCCTGCTCGCGATGGGGCCGGCACATACAACATCTTTGTCAACTGACACACCGCCATCGCTAGCAGGCTCGCTCCTACAGAGGATTGTGATCAGCTCATGGCAACTCGTTGCCCAAGATTTTCCTCCTTGAGCACATCAAACAACGCCTGCGCCGCCGCCGACAGCTCTCCCCCGGGCAACGTCAACACCCCAAGCGCCCGCTCCACCACCGGATCGCGCAAGGTAATGCAACGCGCGCCCAGCTCACGCATCTGCCCTGCACACAAGGCCGGCACTGCGCTCACGCCCAGGCCACTGGCGACCATGCGCCCGACCGTCGCCAGTTGATGGCTTTCAAACTCCACCGGCAGTTTCATGCCGCGAGCCTGCAAATGCTCTTCAAGCATAACCCGCACGGTGGACGGTCGCTGCAAGGTAATGAACGGTTCCTTGAGCAGGGTTTGCCAGTCGATGTCATCGAGTTCGGCCAGTGCCGAATCCAGGGGCACCACTGCGACAAATCGGTCGATGTACAACGGCGTGAATTGCAGCGACGAACTCATGGTCGGCTCGAACGCCACCCCCAGTTCCACCTGGCGGTCACGGACCATTTCCAGCACTTGCTCGTTGATCACGTCATTGACCGTCACGTTGACGTTCGGATAACGGGCGCGGAAGGTCTTGAGGATCGGCGGCAGCAGGTTGCCGGCAAACGACGGCATCGCCGCCAGGGTCACGCGACCGCGCTGCAGGGTGAAGCGCTGGCGCAGTTCATCCTCGACATTGTCCCAGTCGGCGATCAACCGGCGCGCCAGCGGCACCAGGGATTCGCCTTCGGCGGTGAGCGCCACGTTGCGCGTTGTGCGGGTGAACAAGCGCCCGCCCAGGCCCTCCTCCAGCGCCTTGATGGTCAGGCTCAGGGCCGATTGCGACAGGTGCAGGCGCTCGCAGGCCACGGCAAAGCTCAGGCTCTGGGCCACGGCCAGAAAGGCGCGGATCTGCTTGACGGTCATACTCGATTTCTCCCGGGTATTGTAGGAGCTGCCGAAGGCTGCGATCTTTTGATCTTGATCCAAAAGATCGCAGCCTTCGGCAGCTCCTACATATTGTTGAGTTTTATCTATTAATCAACCTTAAAAAACAACTTAACAAATGAATACACCAGCGAGACACTCCATCCCATTCGGCTAGCCAGCCGCCCACAAAGAATAAAAGAGGTGCATATGGCAGGTTTCGACAAGCGCGTGAGTTCCTACGAGGAAGCGTTGGCAGGTCTTGAAGACGGCATGACCGTGATCGCCGGCGGCTTCGGCCTGTGCGGGATCCCGGAAAACCTGATCAACGAGATCAAGCGCAAAGGTACTCGCGACCTCACCGTGGTTTCCAACAACTGCGGCGTCGACGGTTTCGGCCTCGGCGTACTGCTGACCGACCGCCAGATCAGCAAAGTGGTGGCGTCCTACGTCGGCGAAAACAAGCTGTTCGAAGAGCAACTGCTCAACGGCGAAATCGAAGTCACCCTGACCCCGCAAGGCACCCTCGCTGAAAAAATGCGCGCAGGCGGCGCCGGCATCCCGGCCTTCTTCACCGCTACCGGCGTTGGCACGCCTGTCGCCGACGGCAAGGAAGTCCGCGAATTCCATGGCCGCAAATACCTGATGGAAGAATCCATCACCGGCGACTTCGCCATCGTCAAAGGCTGGAAAGCCGACCATTTCGGTAACGTGATCTATCGCCACACGGCCCAGAACTTCAACCCGCTGGCCGCCACCGCCGGCAAGATCACCGTGGTCGAAGTCGAAGAAATCGTCGAACCCGGCGAGCTGGACCCGACGCAGATCCACACCCCTGGCATCTACGTCGACCGGATCATCTGCGGCACGTTCGAGAAGCGCATTGAACAGCGCACCGTACGTAAGTGATCCCCTGCCCCCGGACCGAATGAAGGAATAACGACAATGGCACTTTCCCGCGAACAAATGGCTCAGCGCGTCGCCCGCGAAATGCAGGACGGCTTCTACGTGAACCTGGGTATCGGCATTCCGACCCTGGTCGCCAACTACATCCCCGAAGGCATGGAAGTCATGCTGCAATCGGAAAACGGCCTGCTGGGCATGGGTCCTTTTCCTACTGAAGACACCATCGATGCCGACATGATCAACGCCGGCAAGCAAACCGTGACCGCGCGTACCGGCGCTTCGATTTTCTCCTCCGCCGAGTCCTTCGCGATGATCCGCGGTGGTCATGTCGACCTGACCGTGCTGGGCGCCTTTGAGGTGGACGTGCAAGGCAACATCGCCTCGTGGATGATCCCCGGCAAACTGGTCAAGGGCATGGGCGGCGCGATGGACCTGGTCGCCGGCGCAGACAACATCATCGTCATCATGACCCACGCGTCCAAGGATGGTGAGTCCAAGCTGTTGTCCCAATGCAGCCTGCCGCTGACCGGCGCCGGGTGCATCAAGCGCGTGCTGACTGACCTGGCTTACCTGGAAATCGAAAACGGCGCGTTCATTCTCAAAGAACGTGCACCGGGTGTCAGCGTCGAAGAGATCGTCGCCAAGACTGCCGGTAAACTGATCGTGCCGGACCACGTACCGGAAATGCAGTTCGCTGCCCAGTGAGGAATCATTCCATGCAAGAAGTCGTCATTGTTGCCGCCACGCGCACCGCGATCGGCAGCTTCCAGGGATCCCTGGCCAATGTGTCCGCGGTGGACCTGGGCGCTGCGGTGATCCGTCAGCTGCTGGCGCAAACCGGCCTGGACCCTGCGCAAGTCGATGAAGTGATCATGGGCCAGGTGCTGACCGCCGGCGCCGGGCAAAACCCTGCGCGCCAGGCCGCGATCAAGGCCGGCCTGCCCTTCGCCGTGCCGGCCATGACCCTGAACAAGGTCTGCGGCTCCGGTCTCAAGGCCCTGCACCTGGGCGCCCAGGCGATTCGCTGCGGCGATGCCGAGGTGATCATCGCCGGCGGCCAGGAAAACATGAGCCTGGCCAACTACGTCATGCCCGGTGCCCGTACCGGCCTGCGCATGGGCAACGGGCAAATCGTCGACACCATGATCAGCGATGGCCTGTGGGATGCGTTCAACGATTTCCACATGGGCATCACCGCCGAGAACCTGGCCGAGAAGTACAGCCTGACTCGCGAGCAGCAGGACGCGTTCGCCGCCGCCTCGCAACAGAAAGCCGTGGCCGCCATCGAAGCCGGGCGCTTCGTCGATGAAATCACTCCGATCCTGATCCCGCAGCGCAAGGGCGATCCGTTGTCCTTCGCCACCGACGAGCAGCCACGGGCCGGCACCACCGCCGAATCCCTGGGCAAGCTCAAGCCGGCCTTCAAGAAAGACGGTTCGGTGACCGCCGGTAACGCCTCGTCGCTGAACGATGGTGCCGCGGCCGTGATCCTGATGAGCGCTGAAAAGGCCAAGGCCCTCGGCCTGCCGGTACTGGCGAAAATTGCTGCCTACGCCAACGCAGGCGTCGATCCGGCGATCATGGGCATCGGCCCGGTGTCAGCCACCCGCCGCTGCCTGGACAAGGCCGGCTGGTCCATCGACCAACTGGACCTGATCGAAGCCAACGAAGCCTTCGCCGCGCAATCGCTGGCGGTGGCCAAGGACCTGGAATGGGACTTGAACAAGGTCAACGTCAACGGCGGCGCCATTGCCATGGGTCACCCGATCGGGGCCTCGGGTTGCCGCGTGCTGGTGACCCTGCTGCATGAAATGCTCAAGCGCGACGCCAAAAAAGGCCTCGCCACCCTGTGTATCGGTGGTGGTCAGGGCGTGGCACTGGCGCTCGAGCGGGCGTAAGCCAACAGCGTTCAACAGATGGCGCGGGGACCCACGAAGATCCGTGACCGTCTGGAAAACTGTGGCGAGGGGGCTTGCCCCCGTTGGAATGCGAAGCGCTCCCAAAATACTCGACTAATTCCGAGATTCTGGGGCTGCTACGCAACCCAACGGGGGCAAGCCCCCTCGCCACATCCCGGGTTCTTTTTTGCCTACGCTTTTTCAGGTAGACCGCGAAGGGGCCGGTTCTGTCACCCCAGAAACTGCAGAATCAACCAACTGTTCGCCCCACTGATCACCCCGAACAACCCCCACGCCAACACCCGTGTCGGCAGCCGGTTCACCAGTGGCCCCATGAGGGCGTGATCGTTGGTCATGCGAATCAACGGGTACAGCGCGAACGGCAATTGCAGGCTCAGCACCACCTGGCTCAACACCAGCAACTTGCCGATGGCGTCATCCCCCATCAGCCACACGCCGATGAACGCCGGGATCAACGCCAGCCCGCGAGTGATCAGGCGACGTTGCCAGCAGGGAATGCGCAGGTTCAGGAAACCTTCCATGATCACCTGGCCGGCGATGGTGCCGGTGAAGGTCGAACTCTGCCCCGAGGCCAGCAACGCCACGCCAAACAGCACGCTGGCCAACGCCCCGCCCACCAGTGGGTCGAGTAAGTGGTAGGCATCCTGGATGTCCACGACATCGGTATGCCCGGACTGATGGAAAGCTGCCGCCGCCAGAATCAGGATCGCCGCGTTGACCAGCAGTGCCAGCGCCAGTGAGCCAATGGTGTCGATGCGCGCCAGTTTGACCGCGTCCTGCTTGCTGGCCAGGTCTTTGCCGATCAACCGGGTCTGCACGATGGACGTGTGCAGATACAGGTTATGCGGCATTACCGTGGCCCCGAGGATGCCGATGGCCAGGTACAGTGGCGCCGCATCGCCGATGGCCGACAGCGACGGCGTGAAGCCGCGGGAGACATCGGGCCAGTAGGGTTTGATCAGCAGCAACTCGACAAAGAAGCACAGGCCGATGGTGCCGACCAGCACCAGCATGATTGCTTCGAGTCGGCGGAATCCACGGTTCTGCAAGGCCAGCACCAACAGGGTATCGAATGCCGTCAGGGCGATGCCGAAGGTCAGCGAGCAACCGAGCAACAAATGGAACGCCAGGGCGCAGCCGAGCACCTCGGCCAGGTCGGTGGCGATGATGGAAATCTCCGCCAGAAACCATTGGGTGCGAGCGGTGCGCGTGCTGTAGCGCTCTCGGGACAACTGCGCCAGATCACGCCCGGTGGCAATGCCCAGGCGCGAACACAGGCACTGCACGACCATCCCCGACAGGCTTGCCAGCAACACCACGAACAACAGGCTGTAGCCGAACCGCGAGCCGGCCTCGATGGCGGTGGCCCAGTTGCCCGGGTCCATGTAACCGATGGACACCAGCAAACCCGGCCCGGCAAAACGCAGGACACGCTTGAAGAACGACGCACGGGGGTCGACGGCGACGCTGCCGGCCACTTCCGGCGGGCAAAACGGCGCAGTGGCGGTCTTGGGTAGAAAACTGAATTTCACACGATGATCCATCAACAGGTGGGAAGGCTGGCAAACGTGTGGTGATCATCGCAAAGTTTACGGGGCCGCGCCCAGCAACTGCCGGCCGAGAAAAAACCGCGCGCCCTGCCCCGGCAAACAGACCCCGGTCAGGCCGCGTGCCAGCCTGCGCATCGACGAGGTGGGCCTTGTTTTTTGTATACAAAATTCGCACCCACATAAAGCAATCCACCCGATGCAATGTTACCGTTGCCACCCCACACAGGTCGGAGACGTGCGCGTGTTGATCCTCAAATTGCTGGTGATCCCAGGCTTCCTGCTACTGATTTCCCTGGCTGGCAAACGCTGGGGGCCGAGCGTGGCCGGTTGGTTATCGGGGTTGCCGGTGGTGGTCGGGCCGATCCTGTTGTTCCTCGCCCTCGAACAGGGCCAGGCGTTCGCTGCGCAATCGGCCACCGCTGCGCTATCGGCCATGTTCGCGATGATTGCGTTTTGCGTGACCTACGCCCAGGTCGCACAACGGGCCGGATGGCCGCTGGCGCTGGTGATCTCGCTGTCGGTCTGGGCGCTGGTGGCGGTTGTCCTGTCGCTGATCCCGGTATCCCTGGCGTTTTCGGTGTGCGCCGCCGCCACCGCGCTGCTTGCCGCACCGTACCTGTTCCCCGCCGTGCAACCGGTGCTCAATGGCCCGGCGCCGAAATCCGACAAACTCCTGCTGCGCATGATGGCCGGTGCTTTGCTCACGTTGGTCGTGACCCTGCTGGCCAGCACCGTCGGCGACCGCTGGAGCGGCCTGCTGGCGGTGTTCCCGGTACTGGGTAGCGTGATGGCGGTGTTCTCCCAGCAAACCCGTGGCCCGGCCTTTACCGCCGCGTTGCTGCGCGCCACCGCCACCGGCATGTACTCGTTCGCCGCCTTCTGCCTGGTGTTGGCGCTGGCCCTGCCAACGATGGGAATGAACGCTTTTGTGCTGGGCATCGCGGTATCGGTGGCCATGCTGGGCGTGACCAAGCGTTTGCTGGCGCGGCCGGCCGGCCCGACGACACACACTGAAGGAGCTGCCATCAAACGCTAGGCAGCATCGGGTGATCGGGATGTCCTCAGCATAGGTGGGTGCCCGGCCAAGGTGACCGCTCGGTAGAGCACACTGGAACGCATCACAACCTCCATGGGATGATCGCGCCCCACCGCGCGCCCATCCCTGGAGATCCCGATGTCATTGTTGAGTAAAAAAGCCCTTGTCCTGCTGCTGGCAGCCGCTACCGGCCTGGGGGCTTTGAATGCGCAGGCCGCCAAGGCCACTTCCAGCGATGCGCCCGCCCGGAAAGTCTCGATGCTCGGCGGCAAGTTCACCTTCAACCTGCCCAAGGGTTTCATCGCCAACCCGCTGCCGGCCAGCCCGGAGGGTGCGAGCGGCACCCTGTACAGCAATGAAACCACCAAGACCGTAGTGATCGCCGCTGAAAACACCCTGCCCAACGGTGTCAGCGTCAAGGACAACGACGGCGCGTTCCTCGACGGCACCGTGGCCGATTTCGATGCGGCGCAACACAAGTCCCTGCCCGACTACAACAAGCTCAGCGAAAAAGCCCTGACCCGGACAACCGGGCTGGGCCTGCGCCAGGTCGACGGCACTGCCACCCAGGGCGGTGGCCTGACCCTCACCACCACGCTGATGGCGGCATCCGGCACCCGTATGGCGGTGATCCAGGTGATTTCCCGTCCCGGCGACATGGCGGCCCACGAAACCCTGATCAAACAGATCGTCAGCGGAAAATAAGGCTCAGGGGTTGAGACGCTGCAACCAGGCGCTCAAATCCTGGATCTCGTCGGCGCTGATGTTGTGACCGACACCGGGGTAGCCGTGGAACTCGGGGTCGAGTGACACGCTCTGCAACAGGCTGTTGGCTTCGGTGCCATCGCTGTAGGGAAGGCGTTTGTCCTGCTCGCCATGACCGATGAAAATCGCCAGCGACTGGCGTTTTTCATCCGGTACAAGTTCGGACTTGAGCACCGGCAGAATCCGTCCGCTCAACGCAGCGATCCCACCAAGCGCTTCGGGATGCCGCAGGCCCACTTCGTAGGACATGATCGCACCCTGGCTGAAGCCCACCAGGTACACCTTCTCGGGTTCGGTGTGATATTTCTTCGTGGCCTGTGCGACGAAGTCCAGCAGTACCTGGCCGCTGGACTTCAGATCATCGGTCTCGCCGTTGTAGGCCCCTTCACCCTTCTTGCGGAACCACTGGTAACTGCCCTCCTGCATCACCATCGGCGCTCGTACCGACAGGTAGGTGTAGGACTCGGGCAAGTTATCCTTGATATCGAACAGGTCCTGCTCGTTACTGCCGTAACCGTGGAGGAAAATCACCAGGGGTTGATGGTTCGAATCGGCGTTGGCCTGTTCCAGGTATTTGAGCGGCAAGTCGGTTTGCAGCGGGGTTTGGGCGTGGACGACAGTGGATGCCAGGAGCGTAAGCAGCGCGAGAATCTTCAACATGGGTCTTCCTTCACGGAATGCAGGATTCGGGGAAGAGCCTAACATTGTGAATCAGGCAGGAACATCTCTGGCGTGGCTGATGCCGTCATCGCGAGCAGGCTCGCTCCTACAGTAGATTTGTGGCGTTCACAAAACCTGTGGGAGCGAGCCTGCTCGCGATGAGGCCAGTACAGACAAAGAAAATTTCCGGCTCAGTCGTTGATCAACTTACCCACCCGAATCGCCTCGCGCCCGGCAACCTTCGCCTGCCAGCTGCCTGGCTGGGTATAGCGCCCACGGTCGATGGCAAACAACACGCCGCTGGTGCCGGCCTGCACGGTGGTGACCTTGTCGTTCAACGGGTCGACCACCTCGAACAGTGCATCACCCTTTTCCACCCACTCCCCGGCCTCACGCAGGAAGCTCACCACCCCGTGATGCGGTGCGAACAGGTATTGGGTGCCTTCGAATGGCATGCCTTCACAGCATTCGGCCGGTGCCGCCGGCCAGGTGCCGGAGATGAAACCCTGCTCGGCGAGGAACCCGAGAATAGCCTCGCAATTGGCCTGGGCCTGGTCGACGCGGGTGTCGCCCATGCTGCCCAACTCCAGGGTGGTTGCCAGGTTGGACGGTGGAATCGCCGCCGCCGGGAACGCCCTGGCCAGGCGCAACCATGGCGAAGAACAGGATTCATCGAACGAGCTGCCACCGGAGTCTTCGCACAACAGCGCCACGCCGGCTTTCAAGCGCGCCGCCAGGGATTGCCATTGCGGCCAGTGCTGCGGCAACGCGTAGAGGTGGATCGCCGCATCGAAATCGCAATGCAGGTCAAGGGTGATGTCGGCGTCGCAGGCATGGCGCAGCAACAGGCGGTGCATCGCCTCCAACTGCGAGGTCGCGGCCGGCAAGTCGTCGAGGACCTGGCCCATGGCCTGGCGAATCAGCGCGATGTTGGCCTGGGCATCGCTGCCGAGACGATCACCGATCAACCCGGCCACCGGCGCACTGAGTTCGACGAACGAGCGGTTGAAGTTCTTCCCGCTGCCGAGCTCGAAACGCCCCAAGTGGCTGCCTTGCACGTGCTGGTCGAGGCCAATGGGATTGGCCACCGGCACCAGTTCGATCACACCCTTCAATTGTCCCTGTTGTTCAAGTTCGGCCAGGCGTTTCTTCAACTCCCAGGCCGTGCGCATGCCCGGCAATTCGTCGGCGTGCAGGCTGGCCTGGATGTACACCTTGCGCGTGCCCGCGCCATAACGAAATACGCTGAGGGTGCGCTCGGTGCCCAGGTGGCTCCAGGGCAGTTGGTGGTCGATGCGTTGCATGGGAAACTCCTACAGTTGGGATATGTGTCAGGCAGGATAAATCAGGAACACAAAAAAAATGGCAACCGCGCCAACGGTTGCCACTTTTTCAACCCGCTCGCTTACTCGCCGTAAACGTCAAACTTGAAGTACTTGTCCTGCACTTGCTTGTACTTGCCGTTGGCGCGGATGTCGGTGATCGCTGTGTTGAATTTCTCGGCCAGGGCGGTATCACCCTTGCGCACCGCAATGCCGGCGCCGCCACCGAAGTATTTCGGATCGTTGTACTCAGGGCCGACGAAGGCAAAACCTTTACCGGCGTCGGTTTTCAGGAAACCGTCGTCCAGGTTGACCGAGTCGGCCAGCAACGCGTCGATGCGGCCGGAGACCATGTCCAGGTTGGCTTCCTGCTGGGAGCCGTAGCGCACCAGGACAATCCCCGCCGGTTGCAATACTTCAGTGGCGAAGCGGTCGTGGGTACTGGCACGCAGCACACCGACTTTCTTGCCCTTGAGTTCGGTCAGCGGGTCTTTGACGTCGCTGCCTTCCTTCATCACGAAGCGTGCCGGGGTGTGGTAGTACTTGATGGTGAAATCGACGTTCTTCTTGCGATCGTCAGTGATGGTCATGGACGACAGGATGGCGTCGATTTTCTTGACCTTCAGTGCAGGGATCAGGCCATCGAACTCTTGCTCGACCCAGGTGCACTTGACCTTCATCTGCTCGCACAGGGCGTCGCCGATGTCCACGTCGAAACCGGTGAGTTTGCCGTCTGGGGTTTTCATCGAGAATGGCGGGTAGCCGGCTTCGATACCGATGCGGATCGGCTTGGCGTCTGCGGCCACGGCGGTCAGGGACAACATCGACAGTGCCAGGGCACCGAACATCACTAGCTTGTTCATTTATAACTCCTGTGTGCGGAGGCTTTTATTGGCAGCTTCGATTGGCAGCGTTCGGTCATCGCTTCGTGAGCGGGAGCCGAAGTGGCCGGCAGTCTAGAGCGGCTACCGGAGGGCAAATTACGCCGAGGCGACAAATATTTATAGAAAAGTGGCGGCAGGATGGAGGTATTGAGGTGCACGCGCCATCACGGGGCAAAGTCTGTCAGACAAGTCGCGTTTTCAGCACAAACCTGCAGCGTTTGCGGCTGCATCCGACGCAATGAGCCGACTGGCGATGCTGGATTTTTTACGGCACATTGAGTGCCCTTGCGTCCCATCGAGACTAGCGTAATGCCCACGTTGAACCTGATCCAGCACCACCCTGCCGAGGGCCCGGGTGCCATCGCCATCTGGGCCGAATCCCGAAGGCTGGCGCTGAAGGTGTTTCGCGCCGACCTCGGCCAATTGCCGCCCGTCAGCGCCGATCCCATGATCCTGTTGGGCGGGCCTTACGAATCCAATGCCGGTCCGGACTGGCTGGAAGCCGAACGGCAATGGCTCGCAGGCACTCTGGAACTGGGTGGGGCCGTATTCGCGATATGCCTGGGGGCACAGTTGCTGGCGCTGAGTCTCGGAGGGAATGTACGGCGGATGGACCAGACAGAAACCGGATGGACCCGCGTGACCTTTATCGATGGGCAAACGCTGAAGGCGCTGGAGTGGCACGAAGACGCCATCGACCTGCCGCCTGCCGCGCAACTGCTGGCCAGCAGCGCGTTATGCGCACAGCAGATGTACCACGCCGGGCCGACGCGGCTGGGGTTACAGTTTCATCCGGAATGGAACGCCGAGTCGGTGGCCTTGCTCAATGCGCATTTTGGCGATGAGTCGCCGTTGCCACGGGGTGCGCAGGAGACCGAGGCTTATGCAGCGGTGGCCGCGTGGTTGGAAGTGACACTGGATGAGTGGTGGGCGGCCGCAAATCAATAAAAAAGATCAAAAGATCGCAGGCTGCGCCAGCTCCTACAGGCACCGCAATCCAATGTAGGAGCTGGCGCAGCCTGCGATCTTTTACGGTTACATCAACACTCGCAACCGACCACGCTGCTGGCTTGCCGCTGTACCCCGACACTCAATTCAAACCCTTCATCCAGCCACCCGGCTACGCCACCAATCATCTCCTTGACCGGATAACCCAGGGCCGCCAGTTTCACTGCAGCCTTGTTGGCGCCATTGCAGTGCGGCCCGGCGCAATAGACCACAAACAGGCTGTTTTTTGGATACCCGGCCAAACCTTCGGCGGTCAGCAAGCGACGGGGAATGTTGATCGCTCCCGGCACATGCCCGCGTTCGAACGCCAGCGGGCCACGAACATCCACCAGAACGAAATCGACTTCGCCAGCCAGCTGGCTGCCGTGGACGTCGGAACAATCGGTTTCGAACGTCAGACGGTTGCTGAAATGCATCAGGGCGATGGCCGATGGGGCGGCGGGAATTTCGCGTACCAGACTGGTCATGTTGTGTACTCCAAGGAATCGGTGGGTGCAGGAGGACTTTATCCGCCAGCCACTTGCAGCTACAGTGGCGCACAAGACACTCACTGGGAACTTTCCGCCAAATGCACCCCAGCCCAGGAATGGTTGCGATTCTGGCCTACGATGGCCTCTGCACGTTCGAGTTCGGCATTGCCGTGGAGATCTTCGGCCTGCCACGCCCTGAATTCGAGTTCCCGTGGTACGAGCATCGTATCGTCGCCGTCGATCATGGCCCGATGCGCGCCATGGGCGGCATCCAGGTCCTGGCCGATGGCGGCATGGAAATGCTCGCCGACGCGCGGACCATCATCATCCCCGGCTGGCGCGACCGCAGCGCCGCAGTACCCGCGCCGCTGATCGCCGCCCTGCGCCAGGCCCATGCGCGGGGGGCGCGGTTGCTGTCGATCTGCTCCGGTGTTTTCGTCCTCGCCGCCACCGGCTTGCTCGACGGGCACGGCGCGACCACGCACTGGCGCTATACCTCGGAACTGGCCGAGCGGTTTCCCGGCATCCTGGTGGACCCGGACGTGTTGTATGTCGATTCCGGCCAATTGATCACTTCCGCCGGCAGCGCGGCGGGCATCGATGCCTGCCTGCATCTGGTGGCACGGGATTTCGGCACGCAGGTGGCCAACTCCGTGGCCCGACGCCTGGTCATGTCGCCGCAACGCAGTGGTGGCCAGGCGCAATTCATTCCGACGCCGGTCAGCCCGACACCGCGCAGCGATCTTTCCCGCGTCATGCAGTGGGCACGTGAGCGTTTGCACCAGCCGCTGGAGGTGCGCGACCTGGCCAGCGAAGCCGCCATGAGCGAACGCACGTTCCTGCGCCGCTTCACCGAAGCCAGTGGCCAGTCACCAAAAACCTGGTTGCAGCACGAACGTCTGGGCCGCGCCCGCGAACTGCTGGAAAGCAGCGACCAGAACACCGAGCAGATTGCCGAACGTTGTGGTTATCGCTCGGTGGAAAGCTTCCGGGTGGCCTTTCGAACCGTGGTTGGCGTGCCGCCTTCGGTGTATCGGGAGCGGTTTGGGCGTGGGGGCAATGCGGTTTTTTGAGTTGTTCTCGAGGGCGTCAGCCCGGTCACCGACTGATCAAGGCTTGCGCAATAAATAGGTATCCATGATCCAGCCATTGGCCAGCCGCGCCGCCTTGCGCACCCGTTCGATTTCATCCGCCACATCCTTGAGCTTGCCGCGGATCAGTATTTCATCCGGCGTCCCCAGATAGGCGCCCCAGTAAATCTCGATGTCCTGATCCACCACCTGACGGTAAGCATCCTGGGCATCGAGCATCACCACCAGGCTGTCGGCATCGCTCACCCGCCCTGCCGCCAGACGCCGGCCCGTGGTGATTTCAACCGAGCGGCCAATCTGGTTGAGCGGCACCTTGTGCTGTGCCGCCAACGCCTGGACGCTGGTAATGCCGGGGATCACCTCGAACTCGAACGCACAGGCGCCTGAAGCCTGAATGGCCTGAAGGATGCGAATGGTGCTGTCGTACAACGCAGGGTCGCCCCACACCAGAAAACCACCACACTGGCCGTCGGACAGTTCCTCGTTGATCAGCCGTTCGAAGGTCTGCTGCCTGGCCAGGTTCAGGTCGTCGACACTGGCCTTGTAGTCCACCTCACCGCGCTCGCGCTCCGGGCTGTGGGCTTCGACAAAACGGTAAGCGTGGTCGGTGATGTAGCGTGAACAGATTTCGCGCCGCAAATCGATGAGTTGGTTTTTGCTCTCGCCCTTGTCCATGAGAAAAAAAACGTCGACCTGATTCAGCGCCTTCACCGCTTGCATTGTGATGTAGTCGGGATTGCCAGCACCGATACCGATGACCAGGAGTTTTTTCATCACAGCAAGTCCTCGGGGCCAGTGCCCGGCAAGCGCAGCCGCCAGCGGCCATGGAATCTCAACTCGATCGCCGACAGGGGTTCGACGTCGATCAGGCCGGACGATGCGCCTTGCAACACCTGCGTCAGTGCGGCGCGGATGACGAAGGGATGGGTAATGGCAACGATGTGCCCTGGCGTCGACTGCAACGTTGTCAACCACGCGCCCACTCGCTCGCCCAGTTGCACCAGCGACTCGCCACCGTGGGGTGCCGAAGCCGGGTCGCCCAGCCAGTGCTGGAGCGGCTCGGAATCGTTTTTTTGCAGATCACTAATGCGTATTCCGTTCCAGCGCCCGAAGTCGCAGTCCTTCAACGCGTAAACAATCTCCGATGCGCTGCCGAACAGTTCAGCGGTTTGCCGGGTGCGCAATTCCGGGCCGCAGACGAGGCGTGGAGTGCCCTTGAACTGATTGCCACGGGAAAGCCTGAGCGCTTGCCAATCCATCTCCAGAGGCTCGTCCAATGGAAAACGCGCCAATTTCTGTGCGACGGTTCGAGCATGACAAATCAGGGTTAAACGGGTCGCCTGCACCAGCAATCACTCTAAAGATGGAAGGGAACGACAGCGTCAGATGACCGCCATCGGGCAATTGTGCCGCAACAAAGCTGCCCCGGGTGGTGTTTAATTTTCCTGCCTGAAACAGATCCTTCAGTCATTTCCTGCCAGGTTTTCTCTGATGTCTGACCGTAATCAAGGCAATCACCTACAAGACTTTACGACATCGGCGTAGTCCCTTGGTACAGGCACTTCGCCCCTTTTTCGGGCACGGCCAGACCACGCGAAAATTCACTAGACAGGCAGGACGCGATAATTAAATACTCCTTTCAACGGACTGTTAAATCATGTTCCACACTCATCCAGCAGGAGCCCGGACACCCTTTCTCGAATACCCGATCAACGCACCTGGCCAGGCATCGCCTGCGGCCGAGTCGCCCGTTTCTTGTTTAATGCGGTCCATTCCAATAAACATCTGACAAGAAAAAGAGTGGCGCCTGACAACGTTCAGACGACCACCGGTTGAATGTGTGGAAAAACCGACAGTGATAGTCAGGTTCGGCCCAAACCGTCGAATCGTTTGATACAGGAGTGTCTCCATGCTGGTCTTGCGTCCAGTCGAGTCAGCCGACCTGCCCCAGTTACAAAGGCTGGCTCGTGAAAGCCTCGTGGGCGTTACATCCCTGCCCGACGATAGCGAACGGTTACACGGAAAAATCCTCGATTCCTGTGCGTCGTTCGAGAAGGACGTCGCGGGTCATGGCCCGGAAAACTATTTCTTTGTGCTCGAAGACCTGACGACGCAGCACCTGGTCGGCTGCTCGGAAATCCTCGCCACGGCGGGGTTCAACGAGCCGTTCTACAGCCTGCGCAACCGGCACTTCACCAGTGCCTCGAGGGAACTGAACATCGAGCACGGTGTACCGGCCTTGTCGTTGTGCCACGACCTCAGTGGCCACACCCTGCTGCGGGGCTTCCATATCGATGCTGCGCGTGTGCGCAGCGCGCATTCCGAACTGCTGTCGCGGGCGCGCCTGTTGTTCATCGCCGCCCACGCCCGGCGTTTTTCCGAAACGGTGATCACCGAAATCGTCGGCTACAGCAGTGATGAAGGCCACTCGCCATTTTGGGATGCCGTGGGCAAGCATTTCTTCGACTTGCCCTACGTCGAGGCCGAACGGCTTTGCGGCCTGCAGAGCCGCACCTTTCTCGCCGAACTGATGCCGCAGTATCCGATTTACGTGCCCATGCTGCCCCAGGCGGCACAGGACTGTATCGGCAGCATCCACCCCGACGGCCAGGAAGCCTTCGATATCCTCGAGCGTGAAGGCTTCGAAACCAACAGCTACATCGATTTGTTCGATGGAGGCCCGACCCTGTATGCGCGCACGTCGGGCATTCGTTCCATCGCCCACAGCCAGTGCGCTATCACGCGGCCGGGACCTGTGATCGATGCCCGCGGCAGCTTTCTGGTGAGCAACGAGTCCTTGAAGGATTACCGGGCCATCGTCGCCGATCTTGATTACATCGCCGGGCAACCCGTGACACTGGACGCAGCCATGTGCAAGGCGCTGAAGGTGACCGAGGGCAGCCCGATCAGGCTGATCGCCCTGTGAATACCCGCCAGCGACGTCACCGCCCGAGCACACACGAACAAGGAACAGCCGCATGATTGTCCGTCCGGTCCAGATCACCGATCTGCCCGCCCTGGTCACGCTGGTGCGTCAGGCCGTTCCGGGACTTACCAGCCTGCCGGCCGACGAAGAACGCCTGGCCCACCGGATCCGCTGGGCCCGACGCACGTTCGCCGGGCAGGTCGATCGGGCCGATGCCGATTATCTGTTCGTGCTCGAGGACGACGAGCAGCAAGTGGTGGGCGTCAGCGCCCTGACGGGGGGCGTCGGCCTGCGCGAGCCCTGGTACAACTACCGGGTCGGGCTGACGGTCAGTGCGGCACCGGACCTGGGTATCGAGCGCCAGATCCCGACCCTGTTCCTGAGCAATGAATTGACCGGGCAATCGCAAGTCTGCTCGCTGTACCTGCGCGCCGATCAGCGCCAGGGCAGCAACGGCCGTTTGCTTTCGCTCGGGCGTTTGTTGTTTGTGGCCGAGTTTACGCAGCTGTTCGGCAACCGGCTCATCGCCGAGTTACGCGGCAGTGCCGACGAACGAGGTGGCTCGCCGTTCTGGGACAGCCTCGGCCGGCACTTTTTCAAGATGGATTTCAGCCACGCCGATCACTTGTCCGGGCTGGGCAACAAATCGTTCATCGCCGAATTGATGCCGCGCCAGCCGCTGTACACCTGCCTGCTGACCGAGCAGGCCCAGGCGGTGATCGGCAAGGCCCACCCCAATACCGAGCCGGCCCTGAAAATCCTCAGCGCCGAAGGGTTTGCCCACAAGGGCTACATCGATATCTTCGACGGCGGACCGGTCCTTGAAGCCTCGGTTTGCGGGATCCGCACCGTGCGCGACAGCCAACCGCTGTCACTGGCCATCGGCTCGCCGGACGATAAAGCGCCCCTCTGGCTGATCCACAACCGCCGCCTGGAAAACTGCCGCATTACCTGCGCCCCGGCCCGACGGTTGGGCAACAGCCTGGTGGTTGACCGCCTGACCGCCAAGCGCTTGCAGCTGCAACCCGGCGACTCGGTGCGCGCCGTGCCGCTGCCTGACCAACGGCAACAGGCCGAGGCGGCGTGACTCATCAGCTCCATCGTTGCGACGTCAATCTGCCTGCTCCGGCAAATTCGTCATCAATCTCCCCCTGCGCGCGTGATAGCCTTTTAATCTTCGGCGTTGACACTTTTGCTCAAGCCCCTCCATTCCATTGGTGGAACTCATATGTCCAGGCTTTCCCATCAAGATTTGCGCCGCAATTTTCGCCAATTGTTCGCCTCCGACACCTGCTACCACACAGCCTCGGTTTTCGACCCGATGTCGGCCCGCATCGCCGCCGACCTGGGCTTCGAAGTCGGGATCCTTGGTGGTTCGGTCGCCTCGTTGCAAGTGCTGGGCGCCCCTGACTTTGCCCTGATCACCCTCAGCGAATTCGCTGAACAGGCCACCCGCATCGGCCGTGTCGCCCAGTTGCCGGTGATTGCCGACGCCGACCATGGCTACGGCAACGCGCTCAACGTCATGCGCACCATCGTCGAACTCGAGCGGGCCGGCGTCGCCGCGCTGACCATCGAAGACACCCTGCTGCCTGCGCAGTTTGGCCGCAAATCCACCGACCTGATCACGGTCGCCGAAGGTGTCGGCAAGATCCGCGCGGCACTGGAAGCCCGCTGCGATAAGGAAATGGCGATCATCGCACGCACCCATGCGGGGATTGCGCCGGTGCAGGAAATCATCAGCCGCACCCGGCAATACCAGCGCGCCGGGGCCGACGGTATCTGCATGGTGGGCGTAAAGGACTTCGACCATCTGGAGCAGATCGCCGAGCACCTGAGCGTGCCGCTGATGCTGGTGACCTACGGCAACCCGCTGCTACGCGATGACAAGCGCCTGGCCGAACTGGGTGTTCGTGTGACCATCGACGGCCATGGCGCTTACTTCGCCGCGATCAAGGCGACCTACGACAGCCTGCGCGAGCAACGCCAGATACTCACCCAGACATCGGACCTGAACGCGACCGAGCTGACGCACACCTACACCCAACCCGAGGAGTACATCCGCTACGCGGAAGAGTTCATGAGCGTGAAGGAGTGACGGATCAATGCGGCTGACGGTGTGAACCGACACGCCGCTTTCGCGAGCAGACAATCACACCGAATCGAGCAGTTCGCGATGGGGTTTCCCATTACCGCAACAGATCACTCGATTGCGCCCGGTGGTCTTGGCTTCGTATAGCGCATGATCGGCGTCGTTGAGCCAGAATGTCGCGTCGGCGTGGGCCGGGTTGAATGACGCCAGGCCAATGCTCAGGCTGACTTTCAGCGCCGGGTTCTGCTCGTCCCCCAAGGTGGCGAAGCGATCGCGCAGTGCCTCCATGACGGCGACGGCGCGGTTCAGGGGCAGGTCCGGAAGGATCACACAAAACTCGTCACCGCCGTAGCGCCCTGCCACATCGGTCGCTCGCAGGCTGTGCCTGAGCATTTTGCTCAACTGACGCAGGACGATGTCGCCGGCAACATGGCCGTAGGTATCGTTGATGGCTTTGAAATGGTCGATATCGATCAGCGCAATCGCCCCGCCTTTTTGCTGGCGTTTGCAACGCTGGAACTCGACCTCCATCTGGTCCTTCCAGGAGCCATGGTTGAGCAGGCCCGTCAGGCTGTCGGTGCGGCTCAATGCCAGCAGTTCACGCTTCTGAAGGCCGAGGGTATGGGCCTGGCGGAAGCAGGTCCAGCCCAGCACCAACGGATACAGGCACAGCAATGGCAAACAGGCATAGAGCTGCACCGGGCTGGTAGCAGGAATGAACGCCGGGGCGAAAATCTGCAAGCCAACACACAGGCCCAGCACTTGCGCCGCCGTCCCGGCCAGCAGGAAGCGCAAGCCGCCGATGGCCACGTTGTGCATGGCCATCATCGAGATAGTGGTCGCGCTGGGCAGTGGATTGAATTGCATGGCGGCAATCCAGAAGCCACCGAGAAAGGCATCGATCAGCAGATTGCGGTGTTCGGCGTGATAAGGCGTCCTGGCCCGGCGCGCCCATTGGTAGGCCAGGTGCGGCCAGACCAGGCCGTTGAACCACATGAACCCCCAGACCCAGGGCGCCGGATCGAGTGGATACATCGCCGCGCTCACACACACCAATCCCAGGGCCACCCCCAGGATTCGCGATGTGTAGAGCCTCCTGGCCAATGAAGATCCTTTTCCTCCCGTTTTTGCCATAGGGCCTCTGTGCCACTCGACGGAATGCGATAACAGCCTGTGCCTGTGTGCTGGAGTCTATCAGGGCGAGATCAAATAGCCATCACCGACTGGCGGACTGAATATCGCGACATCACGCTCGCATAAAAGCAAAAGCCTCGTCTCCAGAAACGGCTATACATGAAAGAAGGGTTGATCAATGACCATAAGAGGAGGCCCATGCAGACCTTTCAAGTATTGATCATCGGCAGCGGTTTTGGCGGCCAATGTGCTGCAATCAATTTGCTCAAGGCCGGCATCGACGATTTCCGCCTGCTGGAGCGACGGAATTTCTTCGGCGGCACCTGGTGCCAGAACACCTATCCCGGCGCGGCAGTCGATGTGCCCTCGCCGCTTTACTCCTTGTCTTTCGCCCCGTATCGCTGGACGCAAATGTTCGCAGGACAGGCCGAACTGCACCGCTACACCCGCCATGTGGTGGAACGCTTCGGCCTGCGGGACAAGGTGGAACTGGACGCTAATGTCGAGCGCATCGAATGGGACGACGCCAACAGGCGCTGGACGGTTTACACCGCCGGCAAAGGCACGTTTTGCGCGCAGTTCCTGATCAACGCGACCGGGCCGTTGAGTCAACCGGTGGTTCCGCGCTTCGACGGACAGGAACGCTTTCAGGGCCAGACTTTCCACACCAACAACTGGGATCACGGCTACGACTACCGGCAAAAATCCGTGGCCATCGTCGGCAGCGGCGCCAGTGCGGCCCAGGTCATTCCGGCCATTGCCCCGGACGTCGGGCACTTGCATGTGTTCCAGCGCACGCCCCACTGGGTATTGCCCCGGGCTGATCACAGGTTTGGCCGCTTCCAGCGCTGGCTGCTGGGGCTCAAGCCCGCCTACAAGTTGCTGCGCTGGGGTATCTACTGGCAATTCGAAACCCGGGTGTTTGGCTTCAAGTATTCGAAGCCGGCCGTGCACAGGGTTCAGCGCCAGGCCCTGCGCTTCCTCAAACGCCAGGTGCCGGACGACGAACTGCAGCGCAAACTGACGCCGGACTACACCATCGGCTGCAAACGGGTGATTCTGTCCAGCACGCTGTACCCGGCCCTGGCCCGCCGCAACGTGACGCTGCACAGCCGCGAGCAAGGCATCGCATCCATCGACGAAACCGGCATCGTGACCCTCGATGGCCAACACATCGACGTGGACCTGATCGTCTGGTCCACCGGCTACGACGCCACCGACGGGGTGATTTGCTACCCGGTAACGGGCAAAAACGGCACCCGTCTCAAGGACGTCTGGGCGCAATACCCGCGGGCCTATCTCGGCACCGCCCTGCCCGACTTTCCCAACCTGTTCATCGTCACCGGGCCGAACACCGGCATCGGCCACACCTCGGCGCTGTTCATCATCGAATCCCAGATGAATTACATCCTCGATTGCATTCGCACCTTGAAGGATCAAGGTTTACGCAGCATCGAAGTTCGCCATGAGGCGGAACGTACCTACACTGAAATGATCCACCGGGAAATGGAACGCACCGTGTGGAAGTCCGGCGGTTGCCACAGTTGGTATCAAAGCAGGAGCGGTCATGTGATTGCCATGTTTCCGGGGTTCAGCTTCAGCTTTCATCGCTTGACCCGAGCGCTGAAACCCGCCGATCACATTTTGTCCTGAGCAGATACAAGGGAGACGCATGATGCTTTTGTTATTCGTCGTTCTCGCAGTGTTCGTCGCCTGGAGCTGGCTAACCTACCCGGCCATCGGCTACTGGCTCTATGACTTGAACATGGCGGCCGAGGCCAAGTTGTACCGGTTGCACAAAATCGTCGTGCCTATCCCCGAGATGACCGTCTCGACCTGGCAAGGCGGGCCGTACGAGGCCACCAGCAGTGTGCTGATGCTCCATGGCTTCAGCACTGACAAGAACCTCTGGCTGCGTTTCGCCCGGCACTTTGTCGGCAGTCACCGGGTGATCATCCCGGACATCGCCGGCCATGGCGAAACCGGCTTCAAGGCCGGCGGCGGCTATGACATCCCGCTGCAGGCCAAGCGCATGATCCAGCTGCTGGATGTGTGCGGGGTGGAGAAAGTCCATGTCATCGGCAATTCCATGGGTGGCTACATGGCCGCATGGCTCGCAGCCACGTACCCGGAGCGCATTGTGTCCTTGGCACTGATCGACCCGGCGGGTGTCACCGCGCCCGAGCCCAGTGACCTCGAGCGGCATTTGGCCAGGGGCCACAACCCGTTTCTGATTCACTCGCGCGAAGAATTCCAGCGCTTCTACGCCATGACCATGGCTTCGCCACCCTGGGTACCGAAGCTGGTTCTCGATGCCGTCGCCCAGCGCTATGAACAGTCCTGCGAGGAGCTGGAAGAAATCTTCCGCGAAATGCGCGCCAGTCCGCCGATGGAACCGCACCTGCCCGACATCACCGCCCCGACCCTGTTGCTGTGGGGGCGCAAGGACCGGCTGATCGATGTCAGCAGCGTGGCGGTCTGGAGCAAGGGCATCGCCGACCTGCGCGTGCATATCTGGGACGCCGTCGGGCACATGCCCATGGTGGAAGCCCCCACCGGTTCGGCGCGGCTATATCGGGAGTTTTTGGCATCGCTGCGCTCGGAGAGCCCACAGGATCAACGACTGCACTAGGAAACTAATTGAGAACGCCCCCTAGACATGCAGTCCTTTGCAGAATGAAGTTCGTCAGAAACTTCGTTTGTCGGCGTCGCTCAAGGCTGCGATCTTTCGTCCATCCTTTACGTCACCGCGCCAGGAATCCTGTTCATGAACCACCCGAACTTCGTCAGCCCTGACCTGATCCGCCAACGCTTCTCCAAAGCGATGTCCGACATGTATCGCGAGGAAGTGCCGTTGTACGGCGCGTTGATGGAGCTGGTGGAGCAGACCAACCGTCACGTACTGGACAGCGATCCACAGGTCGCACAACAGCTCACGAGCACCGGCGAAATCGAGCGCCTGGACCTGGAGCGTCATGGGGCGATCCGCGTCGGTACGGCCGCTGAACTGGCGACCCTCGCCCGCCTGTTCGCGGTGATGGGCATGCATCCGGTGGGTTACTACGACCTGACACCCGCCGGCGTGCCGGTGCATTCCACGGCTTTTCGCGCGGTGCATGAAGCGGCGTTGCAGGTCAGCCCGTTCCGGGTTTTCACCTCGCTGTTGCGCCTGGAATTGATCGAAGACCTGGAGCTGCGAGCGTTCGCCCAGTCGATGCTCGACCAGCGCGCGATCTTCACCCCCACGGCCCTCGCCCTCATCGAACGTGCCGAATCCCGGGGTGGCCTGACCGAGCAGGAAGCCCTGGAATTCGTCGAACAGGCCCTGGAAACGTTTCGCTGGCACCACAGCGCCACCGTCACTGCCGAGCAGTATCGACAACTCAGCGCCCAGCATCGTCTGATCGCCGACGTGGTGGCGTTCAAGGGCCCGCATATCAACCACCTGACACCACGGACCCTGGACATCGACATCGTCCAGGCGCAAATGCCGGCCCATGGCATCACCCCCAAGGCGGTGATCGAAGGCCCGCCCCGCCGCCAATGCCCGATCCTGTTGCGCCAGACCAGTTTCAAGGCCCTGGACGAGCCGATTGCCTTCACCGATCAAAACCAGGCTCGCGGCAGTCACAGCGCCCGTTTCGGCGAAATCGAACAGCGCGGTGCCGCCCTCACGCCCAAAGGCCGGGCACTGTACGACCGCTTGCTCAATGCCGCACGGGACGAACTCAAGGACTTCCCCAACGAAGCCAACGCCGCGCGTTACAACGCGCTCATGGCGCAGCACTTCAGCGAATTCCCTGACACCTGGGAAGGCATGCGCCAACAGGGCCTGGCTTACTTCCGCTACTTCGTGACGGAAAAAGGCCTGGCGGCGGGCGACCTGACAAACGCCGCCCTGGAAGACTTGCTCGGCAGCGGTTGCCTGCGGGTTGAACCTCTGGTCTACGAAGACTTCCTGCCGGTCAGCGCGGCGGGGATTTTCCAGTCGAACCTTGGGGATGCGGCGCAGACCCGTTACGGCGTTCACTCCAACCAGCAAGCCTTCGAACAGGCTCTGGGGCGGCCGACGATCGATGAACTGCAGCTGTATGCCGACAGCCAGCGGCGTTCGATCGAGCAGTGTTTCGCGGCGTTGGCCGATGTTGTTCAAGTCAATAAAAAACATGACTGAACGACTTCTCACCGCTCAATAAAAAACGGGCGACCTGTTGGTCGCCCGTTTTTTTTTATATCCGAAACTTTCAAAACAGCAAAAAAGTGTTCGCCCAGTGCACTGGCCTCGGCAATCCATGCACTGGTAAAGAGCCTTGCACTGGGCGAACGGAAAGTATTTTAGTAGAAGTGGCTAAATATGTCGGTGGGGTAAAGATGAAATTTATCGACATTATATGTACTAAAATGTCGACTTAAATCCTACCCCGCACCGAGCCACAAACTCACCAGTTCGGCCATACGAGTTGATTATTCCTGTACAAAACCTGCACAAAAACAATCAACCCGTTCAGAGCCAATATTAGTGCTTGCTGGTCACCGTCAATACATCGGTATAAACCACGTTCACGCTTTGCCCGACTTTCAAGTCCTTGAGTTTGGCCTGGACCTCAGGTCGTTTGACGTCGACGGTCTTGGACTGGCCTTCCGGATTTTCGAAGGTCACCTGGTGTTTTTTCACGTCAATGTGGGTGATTTTCAGCTGCACTTTCACCTGGCGGTAAGCTTCGCCACCCGGGTTGGCGCTGCCTGGCGCTGCACGAATTTCGCCAATGGCTTCGGCGGTGCCGGGCAGGCCTTTGTCGATATCGGTGTCGAGGTAGGCTGCAACGGCGCTGGTGACCGTGATGTCCACCGTATCGCCGGCCTTGAGGTTATCGAGGTTTTTCGCCTTGTCGGTCAACTGCACCGGGAACTCGTTACCCTGCGGGCCTTTTAGAACCACGGAATGGTTCGCGGCATCAACCGAAACGACTTTGGTGGAGACTTGATCGGCCACCACGACTTCGGACAGCGGAATATCGGCGGCAACTGCGCCAAAACTGGCGGCAGACAGCAAGGTTGCGAGGGTGATGGCTTTGCTCAGTGCGTGGCGTTTCATAGACAGAACTTTCCCTGTGATTGATGGCAACAAACGGCGTTGAAAACGGGCTCAACGCCGTGTGTGCGAGTGAGCATAGACGCTGTTCAGCGAGTGGTCGCGCCGGGGCGGTGATTTTCCCTAGTACCCGGTCATTTCCAGATAGCCCTGCCCTGCATGACTGCCACTGAGGCGCACCGGGCCTTCCCAATATGGAATGCGCAAGTCCATCCAGGCCTGGGGATTGAGCGCGGTGATGGCGATATCGAGGTGTCTGGCGGGGATCTTGATCGACCAGCGAATGGGCATCTCGCGTCCTGCCACGCGGGCGGTGTCTTGTGGCGCGAGGCTGATGTCGCTGGCGTGCAGCAATTGTGTCTGGCCCCGGGCGTCGATCCAGGTGCCGATGAGGTAAGGCTCGCCGTCCTTTTGCCGCATGCGATACAGCATCACCTGCTCGCCGCTGTCCAGGTGCAGGGAGAACCAGTCCCAACCGGTCTGATTGCCTGTCAGGGGCTGGCTGCTCCATTCGCGGTCAAGCCAGGCCTGGCCACTGACCTGAAAGGTCTGGCCGTCGATGTCCAGCGTGCCGCTGGCCTGGAAAAACGGCTGGCTGTAGTAATACGAGGCCTGACCCTGCTCGGATTTCTGGCTGAACCCCTGGTCCCCCTGAAGCACCAGCGGACCTGTCGAGGTCAACCGCAACCGGTAGCTGAAACGCCGGTCACGAGCACTGAGCTGCAGGTCGGCCAACGGGTCGTCGGCAGTCGCCTGACTGCGCAACTGCCAGTCGTCGATCCACGCATTGAACGGCGTGAGGCTGACACCGGCCTGACCGACGCCACCACGGGCATAGCGTTCAGCCGCGTGATGCACCGTCGCCGACGTCACCGCCGCGTGACCGAGCCAGATCGTCTGATTCTGCCAACCCGCCACCTCGGGGGTGGCTGTCAAGGCACTGCGGAACAACGTCCATTGCGCGCCGAACTCATGCCCCTGATCGTCCTTCAGGTTGGCCGTGACGTACCACCACTCGATGCGAAAGCCGTCGTGCGGGCCGTGATCCGCCGGGAAGCTGAACACCCGACCGGGCACCACCTTCGTGAACGCAGCTGCCTGGTTACCCAGCCCGGCAAAACCCTTTTCTACCGGTGCCGGTTGATCGCAACCGCTCGCCAGCAGCGCCAGCAGCAACACGCCGAGCTTAATCTTCATGGGCGAACGTCCGCAGCAGGTCCGCCGGTTGCGTGCGGTACAAACGGTACAACGGCCAGGCCGAGGCCAGCAGCGTCGCCACAAGCGCCAGCCCCATCAATTGCAACAGTTGCCATGGAAACACCCGCAACGGCAGGCGCCAGCCAAAGGCCTGCACGTTGATCACCGTGTCCAGGCACCACGCCAGGGCGATGCCCAGCGGCAACGCCAGCACCAGGGTCAGCAGCGCCAGCAACCAGGTTTGCCCGAGGTTGAGCAACATCAAATGCCGACGTGTCACCCCCAGTGCCCACAGCGGCGCCAGTTGCCCGAGACGGCTCTGGCTTTGGGTCAACAGACTGATGAACAGCGCCACCCCGGCCACGCACAGCGTCAGGCTATTGAGCGCGGCGGTGGCGGCGAAAGTGCGTTCGAAGACTTGCGTGGACCAGCCCTTGAGCCGCGCCTGATCGACGATGCGACTGTCGTCGAGGGTAAAACGCGCCTGCAGCGCCGCGACGAACGTCGGGATCGACGCCGGCTCGATGCGCAGGTTGAAGCGGCTCGGTGCCAATTGCGGCCAACCGCGCAGCAGGTGATTGATATTGACCAGAATGTGGCCCTTGGGATTGCCGTAGTCGGCGTAGATCCCGACGATCCGCGGCGACCACGGGCCGGTTGGCGTCGGCAGCGTCAGGTGATCGCCGAGCTGAACGCGCAGGCGCCGGGCCAGTTGCTCGCTGAGCATCACCGCATCGTCCTTGGCCAGTCGCTCCCAAGGGTTGTCGCCCAAGGCTTCGAGCAGCGGCCAGTGCTGGCGATAGGTCGGATGGTCGATGATCCCGGACAGGTCCGTCGGCCAGCCCTGCAACTGGATCGACACCTGCCAGTTGGGCAGCACTGCCGCCAGTTGCGGCTGCTGGTTGAGCCAGCTGTGCAGCTCCCGGGCCTGGGCCGGGTTCTGTGGGTTGAGGTAAAGCTCGGCCGTCAGCCGTTGCTCGAGCCAGTTGCTGAAGGTTTGGCGGAACCCCGCGGTCATGCTGCCGGCACCGATATTTGCCGCCATGGCCAGCAGCAGCGCCATCAACGCCAGGCTCAGGGCCGGCAGTTGCTGGCGGCAATCGGCGACAAACCACTGGCCGAGCACCGAGCGACTGCGCTGCGAACCGAGACTGAGCAGAGAACTGAGCACCACCGGCAGTGCCAGTGCGGCACCGATCAACAGCGCCGCCATCAACACGAAGCCAATGACCAGGCTGTCACCGAAAATCAACGCCAGCAGCGCGATCGCCCCGGCCATTGCCGCCACCCCGCCCTGGCGTCGCAACCAGCGGGCATGGGCCTGATGCCAGGCTTGCGGGTCGGCCAGCGCCAGCAAGGGCAAGCGCGCCGCCCGCAACAGGCTGCTGGCACCGGCCAGCAACGCGCCGATCAGGCTCAAGCCGATACCGCTGAACCACCACGACAGGCTGAGGCTCAACTGCCCCGCCACTTCGGCGCCGTACAAACCACGCAGGCTGGCGGCGACATCGGGCAACAGCACACCGGCCAGCAGGTAGCCGCTGACCACCCCGGCTACACCGCCGATCAGGGCCAGCCCACCCAATTCGACGGCGAGACAAGCGATCAGCATCCGCGCACTCACGCCACAGGCACGCAGGGTCCGGAACAAGCCTCGGCGTTGCTCCAGCGCCAGCCCGATGGCGGCGTGCACGATAAACAGGCCGACCACGAACGACAGCACCCCAAGAGCCTCGAGGTTCAGGTGAAAGCTTTCGGTCAGGCGCGCCAGGTTGTTTTCTTCACCGGCGCTCTTGAGTTGCAGCTGCCCCTTGAGCGAATCCGGCAGCGGCGCAGTGAAGTCCTTCGGCAACAGCAGACGCGACAACTGATCCGGCAATCCCAGAATCTGCTGGGCAAAACCGATGTCCACCAGCAGCACACCGGGTGCCATGTCGGCCTGCACATGCAACGGCGGCAGCGCCGCACCAGCCAGGTTCAAGGGCCGGTCACCCTCACGCAAACCCAGTGCCTGCAAGGTTTGCGACGATATCCAGGTAGTGCCCGGCGGGCTGAAAAAATCGACCACCTGCTCAATCGCCAGGGCCTGCCCGGCCACCGCCGCGCCCGCCGGCAGCGACACCGGCTCGATGCCCATCAACTGCAAGCGCTGCTCTTCATGGCCTTTGAGCGTCACTCGCCCTTGCAGTACCGGTGACACCGGCCACCCCGCTCGGCGCAGATCGATAAACCATTGCTGCGTGAACGTGCCGCCACCGGGCGCACTGAGGCTGGCCTGAGGTTCGCCGCCGATCAACTGACTGGCGCGGGCATAGCTGTCGCGGGCCTGGCTGTTGAGTGCCTGGACGCCGGTCAGCAGGCTGGTGGCCAACCACAACCCGGTCAGCACACTGAAAAACTGCACCGGGTGCTGCCGCCAGTGGCTGAGCAGCGCGCGCAGGGTTTCGCCAAAAATACGCATGTCAGCGCGCCCCCACACCGGCAAGGCGACCACCGCACAGCAGCGCTTTTTCCGCCAGCCGCGCCGCCACGCCGGGACTGTGGGTGACCATCAACAGGCTGGTGGGACTGTCGTCGAGCAATTCCAGCAGCAACTGCAACACCTCGGCGGCGGTGGTTTCATCGAGGCTGCCGGTGGGCTCGTCGGCCAGCAGCAGTTGCGGGCGCGACGCCAGCGCCCGACCCAGCGCAACCCGTTGCTGCTGGCCGCCGGACAATTGCTCCGGGTAGCGCCGCAGCAACTCGCCCAAGCCCAGGCGCTGCACCAGATGCGCCTGCCAGCGTGGGTCATGGCGCCCGGCCAGACGCGCCTGAATCGCCAGGTTGTCTTCGACCCGCAGGCTGCCGATCAGGTTGAATTGCTGGAACACCAGGCCGATTTCCGTACGGCGCCAGTTCGCCAGTTGCCCTTCATTCATCTGCTCCAGGCGATGTTCGCCACTGCGGATGCTGCCGCGATCGATCCTGTCCAGCCCGGCGATCAGGTGCAGCAAGGTGCTTTTGCCACTGCCCGACTCGCCCATCAGCGCCAGGCTGCTGCCGGGCCTGAGCGTCAGGTCGACGCCTTGCAGCACCGGCAGCGGGCCCTGCGGGGTGGCGTAGCTTTTGAAAACGCCATGGACTTCAAGCATGGGTCAACCTGCTGGATATGCCTGGTCCAAGAATAGCGGCCCTGAATGTTTTTTGTCCGTTGCTGATGATCGCCCTGCCCGAGCCCCGCCCTACTCTCGAAGCTGGTCTGACCATAACGATAAAAAACGGAGACACCATGCCTCGTTTCACCTTGAGCCCTCGTGGGCTGCTCGCTTGCCTGATCACTGCCTGCCTTGCGCAATCGGTGGTCGCCGCCGACGCACCGGTCGCGGCCAGCCCGCAAACCTCGGCCAGTAACACCGCCGTGCTGCAACAACTGCCCTTCACCGACCGCACCGACTACGAGTCGGTTACCAAGGGCTTGATCGCGCCGTTCAAGGGCCAGGTCAAGGACGCCTCGGGCAAGGTCATCTGGGATATCCAGGCCTATGACTTCCTCAGCAAGGATCAGGCCCCGGAGTCGGTCAACCCGAGCCTCTGGCGCCTGGCCCAACTCAGCGCCCATGCCGGACTGTTCGAAGTCAGTCCACGGCTGTATCAAGTGCGTGGCCTCGATCTGGCCAACATGACCATCATCGAAGGCGAAGACGGCCTGATCATCATCGACCCGCTGACCATGGCCGAAACCGCCAGGGCAGCACTGGACCTGTACTACCAGAACCGTCCGCACAAACCGGTGGTGGCGGTGATCTACAGCCACACCCACGTCGACCACTTCGGTGGCGTGCGCGGGGTCATCGACGAGGCCGACGTCAAGGCCGGCAAGGTCAAGGTGTTCGCCCCCGCCGGGTTCATGGAACATGTGATGAGCGAGAACGTCTATGCCGGCACCGCCATGAGCCGCCGCGCGCAGTTCCAGTTCGGCAGCCTGCTGCCCCGTGGTGAAAAAGGCCAGGTCGATGCCGGCCTGGGCAAGAGCACGCCGAGCGGCGGCACCGTCACCTTGATCCCGCCCACCGACCTGATCGACAAGGAACTGGAAACCCGCACCATCGCCGGCCTCGACGTGGAGTTCCAGTTGACCCCGGGCACCGAAGCACCGGCGGAGATGAACCTGTACCTGCCGCAGTTGCGCGCCTTGTGCATGGCGGAAAACGCCACGCAAATGATGCACAACATCCTCACCCCCCGCGGCGCCCAGGTGCGTGACGCCAAGGCCTGGGCCGAGTACCTGGACGGCAGCCTGGCGCGTTACGGCGACAAGAGCGATGTGTTGTTCGCCCAGCACAACTGGCCGACCTGGGGCGGCGAACGCATCCGCACCTTCCTCGCCGACCAGCGCGACATGTACGCCTTCCTCAACGACCGCACCCTGCACTTGCTGAATCAGGGCCTGACGTCGCTGGAAATCGCCGATTCGATCAAGAAACTGCCCGGCAGCCTGGACCAGAAGTGGTACACCCGCGGCTACTACGGCTCGCTGAGTTTCAACACCCGCGCGGTGTATCAGCGTTACATGGGTTTCTATGACGGTAACCCGGCCAACCTCAATCCACTGCCACCGGTAGAAACGGCCAAGCGTTCGGTCGAAGCCATGGGCGGCGACGCGGCGGTGCTGGGGAAAATGCAGGCGGCAATGGCCAAGGGTGAATACCGCTGGGCCGCGCAACTGGGCAATCAGTTGCTGTTCGCCAACCCGGACAACGGCGATGCGCGCAAAGCCCAGGCCCAGGCGCTGGAGCAAATGGGCTATCAAAGTGAAAACGCCACCTGGCGCAACATGTACCTGACCGGTGCCATGGAACTGCGCAATGGCGTGCCACCCCAAGCGAGCACTACGGTATCGGTGGACATGGTGCGGGCGATGAGCCCGCAAATGTTCTTCGACTTCCTCGCGGTTCGTCTGGACAGTGAAAAGGCCGTAGGCCATGACCTGACCCTGAACTGGACCTTCGAGGATCAGAACAAGGACTTCAACCTGACCCTGCGCAACGGTGTGCTGACCCACCGTGCCGGGCTCAATCCCCAGGCGGACGCCAGTGTGAACATGACCAAGGCCACCCTGGAACAGATCAGCCTCAAGCAACTGGATATCCCGACAGCGATCCAGAAAGGCCTGATCAAGTTGCAAGGCAATGGCAAGAAGCTTGGGGAGTTGATGAGCAGCCTCGATACCTTCGCGCCGCAGTTCAATATCGTCACGCCTTGAACCGGTGACGCGGCAAACCGCGTCGCCTCCATCACGAGCAGCACCGTCGCTCCCACACCGGATCTGTGTCATTCACAAATACTGTGAACAGCCTGGATCCCTTGTGGGAGCGACTGACTGGTCTTATTTGGCGGTAAATTTGGTGTAGCTATTGATCAGGTTGCGATAGTTCGGCAGGCGTTCAGACAGCAGGTTGGCCAGGCCTTCCATGTCGTTGCGCCAGTCGCCTTGCAGCTCGCAGGCCACGGCGAACCAGTTCAGCAGGTGCGCACCGGCGGCCGACATGCGTGCCCAGGCCGCTTGTTGCACGGTGGTGTTGAAGGTGCCGGAAGCGTCGGTCACCACAAACACCTCAAAGCCTTCGGCAATGGCCGACAGGGTCGGGAACGCCACGCATACGTCGGTCACCACACCGGCGATGATCAGTTGCTTGCGACCGGTGGCCTTGACCGCCTTGACGAAGTCTTCGTTGTCCCAGGCGTTGATCTGGCCCGGGCGTGCAATGAACGGCGCGTCCGGGAACTGCGCCTTGAGCTCCGGCACGATCGGACCGTTCGGACCGCTGTCGAAACTGGTGGTGAGGATGGTCGGCAATTTGAAGAACTTGGCGATGTCACCCAGGGCCAGCACGTTGTTCTTGAACTCGTTGGGCGAGAAATCCTGTACCAGCGAGATCAGACCGGTCTGGTGGTCGACCAGCAATACCACGGCATCGTCTTTGTTCAGGCGTTTGTACGGAACGTTGCTCATTGGAAACTCCTTGGTGGATGGTTGTCGCAGTCAACGCCGACCTGTTGGGCCGGCGCTTTTTTTAAATGGGTCAGAAGGCAAAACACGAGCAGCCAAAGGCGCCCCAGAAACCGGCGAAATCGCTGACCGGCGCGTTCGACAGGCGCGCCCGTTCATGACTGTGGGAATGCACCGCGCACGGGCCGCTGCAATGGTGAACCTGGGCCTGCATCGGCGACGTCGGGCGCCAGTGGCCCGGCACCTTCACCACTGGCGACCAGTCCGGCAGTACCGGTACGCTGGCCGGTCCGAGCTTCTCGAAGTCACCGGCGCCGTACACCACCTTGCCGCCGACCACGGTTAGCACCGACTCGATCCACTTGATCGCCTCTTCATCGACGCTGAAAAAGTCCGCGCTGAGGGCCGCGACGTCGGCCAGTTGCCCGACCTTGATCTGGCCTTTCTTGCCTTGTTCCGACGAGAACCAGGCGCTGCCATGGGTGAACAGTTCCAGCGCCGTCAGGCGTGAAAGGCCTTCGGCGTGCAACTCCATGCCGCCGACGGTGCGACCACTGACCATCCAGTACAGCGAAGTCCACGGGTTGTAGCTCGACACCCGCGTCGCATCGGTACCGGCACCGACCGGTACGCCCTCGGCCAGCATGCGCTTGATCGGTGGCGTGGCTTCGGCCGCTTTCGCGCCGTAACGCTCGACGAAATATTCACCCTGGAACGCCATGCGATCCTGAATCGCAATGCCGCCCCCCAGCGCCCTCACCCGCTCGATGTTCTGCGGGGTGATGGTTTCGGCGTGGTCGAAAAACCACGGCAAGCCGTTGAACGGAATGTCGCGATTGACCTTCTCGAACACGTCGAGCATGCGGCTGATGGATTCGTTGTAGGTGGCGTGCAAACGGAATGGCCAGCGTTGCTCGACCAGGTGGCGCACCACCGGCTCCAGTTCGGCTTCCATGGTTTGCGGCAGGTCCGGGCGCGGTTCGAGGAAGTCTTCGAAGTCCGCCGCCGAGAACACCAGCATTTCCCCGGCACCGTTGTGCCGCAGGTAATCGTCGCCCTGGTGCAGCTTCACGCTGCCGGTCCAGTTCTTGAAGTCGGTCAACTCTTCCTTGGGCTTCTGGGTGAACAGGTTGTAGGCGATGCGCACGGTCAGTTGCTCATCCTTCGCCAACTGTTCGATCACCTGGTAATCGTCCGGGTAATTCTGGAAACCGCCGCCGGCATCGATAGCACTGGTCAGGCCCAGGCGATTGAGTTCGCGCATGAACTGGCGGGTTGAATTGACCTGATACTCCAGCGGCAGTTTCGGCCCCTTGGCCAGCGTCGAGTACAGAATCATCGCGTTCGGCCGTGCCACCAGCATGCCGGTCGGCTCGCCATTGGCGTCGCGCACGATCTCGCCACCCGGCGGGTTCGGCGTGTCGCGGGTGTAACCGGCTACGCGCAACGCGGCGCGGTTGAGCAAGGCGCGGTCGTACAGGTGCAGCACGAAAACCGGCGTGTCTGGCGCCGCCTGATTGAGCTCGGCCAGGGTCGGCATGCGTTTTTCGGCGAACTGGAATTCGTTCCAGCCACCGACCACCCGCACCCACTGCGGCGTCGGCGTGCGGTCAGCCTGATCCTTGAGCATGCGCAAGGCATCGGCCAGGGACGGCACACCTTCCCAACGCAGTTCGAGGTTGTAGTTCAAGCCACCACGGATCAGGTGCAAGTGCGAGTCGTTGAGCCCGGGAATCACACAACGGCCCTTGAGGTCGATCACCTGGGTGTTCGAACCCCGCAGGGCCATGGCCTGGGCATCGCTGCCGACCACGACAAAACGACCGTCGCTGATCGCCACGGCGCTGGCGAGCGGTTTTTCGCGGTCAACGGTGTGGAATTGACCATTGAACAGAATCAGATCGGCGTTCATCACGGTTCCTCGTGCAAAGTAGCGGGAGACAGCCAGGGCGCAAACAGACGCGTCGCCATGGGCATGAAGATGTAAACCACCGACAGTACGATGGTCAGGGTGATCAGGAACGTGGCCACCACGTAATTGGAGAGCAAGGCGTTGAGCTGCAACAGCGGCCCCCAGAGCAGAGGCACCAGCAAGGTGTGCGGCAGGATCACCAGCAGCGTCACCACGGCCTGCTTCCAGCGCGGCGGTGGCGTCCCGGCTTCGGCCTGGGGCGAGAACCAGAACTCGTTGACCGGATTGACTTCGGTCTGGTCGCCATCGGCGAGCATCGGCGCGGCTTCGTCGACCAGTGCCTGGCGTTGCGGTGAGTCGAGCCAGCGCTGCATCGCCTCGGTCGAGCAAAAGCGCAACACGCAGGTGTAGGAGTCGAGGCCGGCGTGCTTGCCGCGCACCACGTCCACACCCAGGTGCCCGACGTTCTGCGCGGCCACCTTGACGATGTTGCGCAGCCAGGCTTCATAAGGCACTTCGAAACCGGCCTTGACCCGGTGTTTGACGATCAGGGTCACCACCTCATCAGGCCCGGGACTTGCCGGCTCACGGCGATTGGATTCAGACATAACGCAAGGCTCCGGCGAAACGGACATTGAGCGCCAGCCGTCCCGGCCCGGCGATGAAAATGCTGGTGAAGACAATCAGCAACAGCCAGCCGAACTGGCCTTCGAAGAGGGTCCACTGCGGATGCACGATCAACATCGACACCCACAGCACAAACAGAATAGGCAAACACGCCAGACGCGCCAGCAACCCGCCGACGATCAGCAGCGGGCACACCACCTCGGCAAAAATCGCCAGCACCAGCGTCAGGTTCGCGCCCAGGTGGAAAGGGTCTTCGATGTTTTGTAACTCGGCACTGTAGTGCAGCAGCTTGGGCAAGCCGTGCACCCACAACAGGAACAACCCGCCGCTGACCCGCAGAAACAGCAGCCCCCAGTCTTGCGCCCGATCATCGCGTCGCGAAGCGTCCATGGCCTACCCATACAAATGAAAAAACACCGGCGTCGATGTGCCGGGACTGGATTCGATAGTGCCGGGGAAGGAGGAGGAAAAATTGAATGTACGTGCTCTGTTTGCGGGAAGACCGAGATCGACCAAACGACATAGAACCCTGTGGGAGCGAGCTTGCTCGCGATGGCGGCATTACATCCGGCATCGGTGTTGACTGATCCACCGCTATCGCGAGCAAGCTCGCTCCCACAGTTGATCCGGGTATGTCTGTGAGAGATTGGTCGGCTGGCAGGCCGCCATCGCGAGCAAGCTCGCTCCCACCGAAGAGCAAAGGCAGGTCGGCGTACACAGACGCTTCTCACCACTCATCAGGCCGAGCGTTAGCTCGCCTGCAGCTTTTGATCTTGATCCACCCGCCCCCTCGGAAGGCTGAGTGGAGGTGTTCATCCGGGGATTGGCGCGCAGCGCCGTTCGACGCAGTCGAACTCATTGCATGTAGGTCGAAGCGAAGCCGACCGGAGGGCAATGCCCCCGGATGGATACCGCAGCGAAGGAACGCCGAGCCTAAGCGAGGGGCCGTACGTTCGGGGCGAGCGTTTTTTTGGTTACTTTTTTTAGGCGCTTGTAAAAAAAGTGACTCGCCGTCAGGCGAAACCGCCAGCCGCCGTTACCGCAGAAACGGATATGTACTCAATCAAAAAAGCAGCCTGGTCGGCCCAAAGGCCGCCAAGGTCAACACCTAAGAAACATCCAAAGCCAAAGACATGAACTCGCCAATCCGCGACCGCAACCACCGCTCCGCCGGATCATTGTCATGCACCCCGCTCCAGGCCATCGACAACTGCGCCGCCTCAATCTCGAACGGCGGATCCTCAGCGCGCAACCCACAGCCCTCGACCAACGCACACGCCGCATAATCCGGCACGGTGGCAATCATCTCGGTCCCGGCGAGCAACGCCCGCAACCCACTGAACTGCGGCACCCCCAGCACCACTCGACGACTGCGCCCGACCTTCGCCAGATCCAGATCGATATTGCCGCTCAAGTCCCCCGAGAACGACACCATCGCATGGGGCCGCTCGCAGTACTCATCCAGGGTCAGCGTCCCCGGCCGGGTGTCGCCGCGCAGCACTTTGCAGGGGATATCGCGCAGTTTCTTGCGCTTGGCATTGGCCGGCAGATCCGTGGTGTAACTCACGCCCACCGAGATTTCCCCCGAGGCCAACAGCGCCGGCATCAACAGGTAATTGGCCCGCCGCACGACCACGACGATGCCCGGTGCCTCCTCTTGCAACTGACGCAGCAACGGTGGAAACAAACCAAACTCGGCATCGTCCGACAGACCGATGCGGAACACATCGCAACTGGTCGCCGGATCGAATTCCCTGGCCCGGCTGACCGCGCCGGAAATGGTGTCCATCGCCGGCTGCAACTCCTTGAGAATCGCCAGCGCCCGCGCCGTCGGTTCCATGCCGCGACCATTGCGCAACAGCAACGGATCGTCGAACAGATCGCGCAAACGCCCCAACGCGGCGCTCACCGCCGGCTGACCCATGAACAGTTTTTCGGCGACGCGGGTCAGGTTCTTTTCGAACATCAGGGCTTCGAAAATCACCAGCAGGTTCATGTCGACGCGACGCAGATCGTTACGATTCATAGGCTCGGGTTCCTTATGTGGTCGGCCAGGCGCGAGAACTGCCGACTTTACTCGATCAACGGTACGTTCGCCGCTCGTTTGTACGGTCCGTATTCCACCGGCACCCACTGGAAATGCTTGCCTTCGGCGGTGATGTGGCCGATGCCGGGGAATGGCAGGTGCGCCGCCGTCACCCAGGTCTTGCTGGCGGCAGCAGCACTGAACACCTGGTTGCGGCTTTTGATCGCATGCTGGCTGTCGACGTCGAAACCGATCGATACCTCTGGGTGCAGGAATTGCACGGCGAGGTTGTGCACCAGGTCGCCCATGAACAGGATGCTTTGCCCTTGGGAGGTGAATCGGTACGTGGTGCTGCCCGGCGTGTGCCCGGCTTCCAGTTGCGCCGCGACCACGCCCGGCAGCGGTGACTGGCCGGGGGTGAAGGTCTTGAATCGGCCGGCGGCCACGTAAGGTGCGGTGGAGTCCTGGGCGATTTTGAAGTAGCCCTTGGCCGCTTCCGGCGCCTTGGCCAACGCCTGCGGGTCGAGCCAGTAGTCGGCTTCGGCCTTGGCCGCGTACACCGTGGCGTTGGCGAACAGCGGTTGTTGCTGGCCATCCACCAGACCGCAGACGTGATCCAGGTGCAGGTGAGTGATCAGGATGGCGTCCACCTGCTCCGGTTTGTAGCCGGCCGCTTGCAAGTTGGCCGGGAGCTGGCCGGCGGTAGGGCCGATGCACTGCCCTGCCCCGGTATCAATCAGGACAAGCTGTTTACCGGTATTGACCAGAAAGGCGTTGAAGGCGGTCTGCACACCCGGGGTTTCAATCGAACGACGGGCCAACAGCGCACGGATCTGACTCTGGCTCATGCCTTGCAACAGCTTTGGCGACAGGTCGTTATAACCGTCGAACAGCGCCGTCACTTCGTAATCCCCCAGCGCCAGCCGGAAGTAACCGGGTACTTGCGTGCCCACCTGCGCCGGCGCCTGGGCCAGCGCGTTGGCGGATATCAGAACCAGGCCGATGGCGCCCAGCGTTCCCTGCCATGTCCGTTTCATCTGTTCACCTTTTCAAACCAATCGACGGTCCGTTGTGGCCCGCTCCAGATTGCACATCTTGTGCCCATCGACGTCGCCCGCACTTGCAACGATGTGCTGTGTTCACACCCTCAGGCATGGAATTAACAACGTTTAACTCGTCAGCCACAGCGGGCGCCGCCAACAATGAAGCCCTCAGCGCAGAACTGTTTTTCCAGAGTAACGGTGCTGATCGCCTCAAACCGGGCGCCAGTGCTTTTCCTCCCCGACCGGACAATGGCCATGGCTTACCCACAGCACACCACCGCCCGCGCACCTGCCAGCGAACCACGCAAGACCCACACCGGCGGCCTCAGCCCGCAACGCGAAAAGCTGGTTAAACAACTGATCCTCGAGCGCCTGGGCGACAGCCTGGAGGTCAGCGAACTGGCACAGGCCTGCGCCCTCTCGCGCAGTCACTTCTCCCGCGCGTTCAAGTGCAGCACCGGCCTCTCGCCGCAGGACTGGATCCGCCAGCAGCGCGTGGCCCTGGCCAAGCAATTGATCCGGTACACCGACATGAGCCTTACGCAGATCAGCCTTGAATGCGGCTTCTGCGATCAGGCGCACTTCAGCCACATCTTCACCCGCAGCGAAGGCATCAATCCGTTTGCGTGGCGCTGTCAGTTTGTCCGCGGCACCGCCCTCAACGGCAAAAAATCGCAGCCTTCGCCAGCGCCTGCGGGTATGTACGCAACCCTGTAGGAGCTGGCGAAGCCTGCGATCTTTTGATCCGGCTTTTTAACCTTTCAAGAACGCCAACAGGTCAGCGTTGAGCTGGTCCTTATGGGTGTCCGTCAAACCGTGAGGGGCACCTGGGTAAATCTTCAGGGTCGAGCCCTTCACCAGCCTGGCGGAGGAGACGCCCGCCGCTTCGTAGGGCACGACCTGATCCGCGTCGCCATGCACCACCAGGGTCGGCACGTCGAACTTCTTCAAGTCTTCGGTGAAGTCGGTTTCCGAGAACGCCTTGATGCAGTCATAGGCGTTCTTGTGGCCGGCCATCATGCCCTGCATCCAGAACCAGTCGATCATGCCCTGGGACGGTTTCGCGCCGGGTTTGTTGAAGCCGAAGAACGGACCGCTGGCGAGGTCGATGTACAGCTGCGAACGGTCGGCCAGCGAGGCCTGGCGAATGCCGTCGAACACCTCCAGCGGCAGGCCGCCGGGGTTGGCTTCGGTCTTGAGCATCTGCGGTGGCACGGCGGATATCAGCCCGGCCTTGGCCACGCGGCCGGTGCCGTGGCGACCGATGTAACGCGCCACCTCGCCACCGCCGGTGGAGAAGCCGAACAGCACGGCGTTTTGCAGATCCAGCAGCTCGATCAATTGCGCCAGATCGTCGGCGTAATGGTCCATGTCGTTGCCCGACCACGGCTGGCTGGAACGCCCATGACCGCGACGGTCGTGGGCGATGACCCGGTAGCCCTTGGAGGCCAGGAAGATCATCTGCGACTCCCAGCTGTCGGCGTTCAGCGGCCAGCCGTGACTGAAGACAATCGGCTGACCGGTGCCCCAGTCCTTGTAGTAAATCTCGACGCCGTCGCGGGTAGTAAAGGTGCTCATGGGTGATGCTTCCTTAACGAGGGTTGGGGTGTGAATCAAACCGGTAGCGCGTTCATGCGATCCGCCAGGCGCGCCACACGCTCGCCCAGGTGCGCGGCGGTGCAGCGATCCTCGGGCGGAGGGGCATCATCGGGGGATTGTTCGACATTCGACTGGGCCATGGCGCCCAGTGAGCTGCCCAGGCGATTGAGTTGGCCGTTGAACGCGCCGGTGCTGGAGCGCGCCGGCAGCAGGTCGAGGCCGACCCAGATCATCGAGTGCTGGGCGGCGAACACGGCCATCTGCAACAAGGTGCTGAGTTTGTCGCCGCACAGGCAGCCGGAATTGGTGAAACCGGCTGCCAGTTTGTCGCGCCAGGGCTGGGCCAGGTAGAACGCCGCCGTGGCCTCCATGAAGCCCTTGAAGGCCGCCGAGGCGCTGCCCATGTAGGTCGGCGCGCCAAAGATGATGGCGTCGGCGTTGTGCAGCCGCTCCCAGTGCTCGTCCACGTCCTCGACCGGAATCAACTGGCAGGTGCTGCCCAGGTGCCGCTCCACGCCCCCGGCCACGGCTTCGGCCATGACCCGGGTGTGCCCGTAGCCACTGTGATAGACCACCACCACGTTGCTCATTGCTCTGTCCTTGCGATGGATTGGAATCCCTTTGTAGGAGCGAGCTTGCTCGCGATGGAGTATCAGTCGACACCAATGCGGCTGACACACCATCGTCGGAACGCCGCCCGGAGCAAGCTCGCTCCTACAGGAAGAGAGTTTTGGGCTAGACAGGACGCGCGACGAGTTAAACGTTGTTAAATTTCCATGGCGCGCAAAAAGCCTCGACAACTGCTGTCCGTCTGTCGCGCCCAATGATCACGGGACCGACAGCCATTGGCCGATACGTTAGAGTCAATGCCTGCCCCACCAGTCACCCGGGCGGCGCATTGCGCTGGGTAAAAAACCTGAGGAATATGCTCGAAAACCGCGTATTAGACGGATGCAGCAGGAGCGACTCGTTGACCCTTTCCCCCGAACAGGCTGTGCATTTCGGCCCCTACCGGGTCTACCCCGGACAACGCCTGGTGATGGAGGCCGACCAGCCCTTGCGCCTGGGGCGGCGCGCCATGGACATTCTGTTGATCCTGCTTGAGCACGCCGGCAACGTGGTCAGCAAGCAGCAGCTGATCGCCCGGGTCTGGCCCAACAGCGTGGTCGAAGACATCAACCTGCGGGTGCACATGGCCGCATTGCGCAAGGCGCTCGGCGACGGTCAGGCCGGCCAGCGCTACATCGTCACCGTGGCCCAGCGCGGGTACAGTTTCGTCGCACCGCATTCACTGGAACAGGCCGAGCAGCTGCCTGCGCCCGCACGTACCGCGCAGAGCCGGCATAACCTGCCGGTGCGCCGCACGCGCATGATCGGCCGGCAGACCCTGGTCGACAACCTGATGGAGCAACTGCCCCGCCAGCGCTTCATCACCCTCCTCGGCCCCGGCGGCATCGGCAAGACCACCGTAGCCCTGCGGGTCGCCGAGCGAATGATCGGTCGCTACCGGGACGGTATACACCTGCTGGACCTGGCCCCGATCAACTGCCCGCTGATGATTGACGGTCATCTGGCGACGCTACTCGAACTGGCCCTGCACGACGACGCCCCCCTGAGCGGACTTGCAGACTCTCTGCGCGATCGCCACATGCTGCTGATCATCGACAACTGCGAACACTTGGTCGACGCCATTGCCCAGCTCAGCGAAGACATTCTGCGCAGTGCGCCGCACGTGCACATCCTCGCCACCAGCCGCGAGAGCCTGCGGGCCGAAGGGGAATTCGTCCAGCGCCTGGAACCACTCGACTGCCCGCCGCCCATCGCCGTCCTCGACCGCGCCCAGGCCATGACCTTTTCCGCCCTGCAACTGTTTGTCGAGCGGGCCATGGCCAGTCAGGACAGCTTTGAACTGACCGATGATGAACTGCCGCTGCTGATAGACATTTGCCATCGACTGGACGGCATACCGCTGGCCATCGAACTGGCAGCGGCGCAAGTGGGCAACTTCGGATTGCACTGCTTGCTGGCGCAGTTGCAAAGCAGCTTCCGGTTGCTGAACCAGTCCTGCCAGACGCCCCTGGCACGCCATCAGACCCTGCGTGCAACATTGGACTGGAGCTTCGAACTGCTCACTGCCTGCGAAAAGACCTGCCTGCGCCGACTGAGTGTGTTTTGCGCTGGCTTCACCCTGGAGTCGGCAGCGGCGGTGATCGTCGGCGAACACATGGAACCGCGCGCGGTGTTCGGTTCAATCACGCAACTGGTCGCCAAGTCGTTACTGAACGTGGAAGTGGGCGACGAAGACGTGTACTACCGTCTGCTCGACACCACCCGCGGTTACGCCCTGGAAAAACTTGCGCAAACCGCCGACCTGCCCGGCACGCGGGAACGCCATGCCGAGCGCTGCCTGGTGCTGATGCAACAGGCGCAGGACGACTGGGAGAAAACGTCGACCGACCTGTGGATCGAGCGCTATGGCCGGGCTCTGGAGGACATCCGTGCAATCCTCGATTGGGGTTTGCACGCTCAAGGGCCGCAGGCACTGGCGATACGCCTGGCCGCGAAGTCCACGCCACTGTGGCAGGAGTTGTCACTGCTCAAGGAACACGGCGGTTATGTGCGCAAGGCCCTGGCCTTGCTCGAGCAGTCACCCGAGCCTTGCCCGCGCTTGAAGATGGCCCTCATGCTGGCCCTGGGCAGCGCCTGTTATCACACGCAGGGGGGTAGCGCCGAAACCGTCGGCGCCTTCGTCAGCGCCCACAGCCTGGCCCGACAGTGCAACGATGTGACTGGCCAGTTACTGGCGATTTCCGGTCACCTGGCGGTCAATCTCTGTTGCGGTCATTACCGGATGGCCCAGGAGCAGAGCCGGCGATTCGATCAACTGCGGCTACATGACGACGCCCTGATGTCCCTGAGCATGCATCGATTGCGGGTACTGGCCCTGCACTTCTGCGGCGACCAGCATCAGGCTCGGGAGCATGCCGAACAGGTGCTGCAACGCATGGCCCACAGCGGTCATCTCAACCGTTTCACCCATGGCTTCGGCGTGCAATACGACCAGAGCGTTGCGGCGCTGACCATCCACGCGCGCATCCTCTGGCTGCAAGGCCAACCGGAGCAGGCCTGGCGCGCGGCCCGGCAGGCACTGGACATCGCATTGCAGATCAACCACGGCACATCGATCTGCTACACCCTGGCGCTCTCCGGCTGCCTGATCGCTTACTACAACGGCGACACCCGCAGCGCCCGCGAACTCCTGCGCCTGCTGCTGGAACAGGCGCAGAAACACTCGATTCTACTGTTCTACAACTGGGCACAACACTACGCGCAGGTGATCGGTGGCACCGATGTTCGGCCAACCGGCCGCCAAAGCGTCGGTTTGATCAAAGAGATCATGGTCACGCTGGATTCGACATACGTCGACGATGGTTTGCTCGAACGCGCGCAAAACGGCGCGTCTGGTTGGAGCACCGCAGAGATTCTGCGGGCCAGGGCCAAGACGTTGCTGGCAACGGATTGCCCGGTCAACGCCGCGACGGCCGAAACCGTGCTGCTCAAGGCACTCAACGTGGCAAAGGCCCAGGGTGCCCTGGCCTGGGAGCTGCGTAGCGCCACCTCGCTGGCGCAACTGTGGCAGCGTCAAGGCCACCGCCAAAGGGCGCATGACCTGCTGGCACCGATCTACGAACGTTTCACCGAAGGTTTTGCCACGCCTGACCTGATGACGGTTCGCCGGCTACTCGACGAGTTGCAATGCCACCTGTCGGCCTGAAGACCAGCACGTTTGACTGATGTATGCCGCATAACGCATTTCAAGGGTTCGCAATTGACCACTGAGTTCGAGTTTTTCCAGTGCGTAGGTGCGGGTGGTATTGAGGAAGCGGTAACGGGTCACACCGCCGCCCTGCTCCTGGGACAGCAATGACTTGAGAGCGAGGCTCTCCATCACCTTGATCAGCTCGGCCACCGGCAGCACGTCGCAGCTGATCACGCCAATCGCTGCGTCCTGGGTAAACGCCATTTTGAACACCGCCAGACGCTGCAACACGGTTTGCTCCACGGCAGTCAACCGTTCGTAGCTCCAGTCCAGAGCGGCTTTGAGGGTCTGATGTCGGGGAACGGCTGTGCGGCGGCCCTGAGTCAGCAGCTGAAAACAGTTGTCGAGTTGCGCTTGCAACCCCACCAGCGCCAACGCATCGATGTGCGCCGCGGCCAGTTCAATCGCCAGCGGCAGGCCATCGAGGCGTCGGCAGATATCCCGTACGGTCCTGAGGTCCTGTTCGCGCAGGGTGAACCCGTGCAATCGAGCCCGGGCACGGCTGACGAACAACTGCACTGCCGAATAGCCCATGACCTCGGCGACGCTGCGCAGCCCTGACGCCGGCGGCACCGCCAGCGGTGGCAGACGCAATACGGTTTCGCCAGACGCCTTGAGTGGCTCGCGGCTGGTGGCGAGGATCGACAGTCGGGGCATCGAATGCAGCAGTGTCTCGATCAACGTCTGGCAGCGTTCGAGCAGGTGTTCGCAATTGTCGAGCACCAACAGGGCGTGCCGTTGTGCCAGCGCCTCCAACGTGGTGCCGACCTTCAGTTCAAGAGTTCGTGTGAGGTGATCGGTCACTTGCGCCGGGTCATCGATCGCCGCCAGATCCACCAGCCACACGCCATGCCGATAGTGCTGCAGCAACAGTTCGGCCACGCGCAGCGCCACGGTGGTCTTGCCGATCCCGCAAGGCCCGACCAGGGTCATGAATCGGCGCACCGGCAACTGCCGCACCAGGCTGCCGACAACCGCATCGCGCCCGGTAATCGGCGTGAGCCGCGCCGGCAGGTTGTGCAGGAGCTTTTGTACGGTCCCGCTCGGGAACGCTACAGGCTCTGGCGAATGCTGCACCGGGGCGACAAAACTGTAGCCGCGCTGGGGAATGTTGACGATGTAGCACTGGCCGTTCTGCCCATCGCCCAGGGCACGACGCAGGGCGGCAATGTGCACCCGCAGGTTGATCTCTTCGACCACGGAGCGCGGCCAGACCCGCTCAATCAACTCTTCCTTGCTGACCACTGAACCTGCGTGCTCGACCAGCACCTGCAACACGTCAAGGGCGCGGCCGCCCAGGCGCAGCGGTCGATCGCCCTCCAGCACCAGTCGCTGACTGAGGTGGAAAGCGTAGGGTCCGAATTGCAGCACCGCTTCACTGTTTATATCTCTGAGGCTATTCATGGGCAGTCACCCGCTGGAAACCTGGCTTCCAGCCCAGGCTCCGCTCCGTCCTTGCAATGAGTTCAGCGGTATCTTGGCAGGCCTCGGTGACGGTACAACTGCCGCGGAGGGAGCGTCACAGCCATTGCGGTGCGCATGACGGACATACGCGCTAGCTGAACTGCTCGCGGTATTGGGTCGGGGTCAGGCCAAGCTTTTCACTGAACAGAAAACGCATGTGCCGCACACTGCCAAAGCCACTTTTGAATGCCACGGTCTTGAGCGGCAACTCGGTGGTTTCCAGCAGGTTCCTGGCGCAATCGATGCGCGCGCTTTGCAGAAACTCCATCGGCGTCATGTTCACTTCCCGGGCGAACACCCTGGCGAAGTGACGCGGGCTCATGTTGGCCAGACCCGCCATGCGCTCGATGCTATAGGTTTCATCGAGATGTTCAAGCACATGGTTCTGCACCCGGGTAATCGCCGTTTCGTGAGGGGCCACCGCCGCCATCAACGGGCTGAACTGCGCCTGCCCGCCCTGGCGTTTCATCACCACCAGCAACACCTTGGCCACGTCCTGGGCGACTTTTTTGCCATGGTCCCGGGCCACCACCGACAAGGCCAGGTCGATCCCGGCAGTGACACCACCGGAAGTGATCAGGTTACGGTCCTGGACGAAGATCTGATCGGTCTCGACGGTCGCCTTCGGGAAGCCCTTGATCAACCGCTCGGTGTAGTGCCAGTGGGTGGTGACGCGATAGCCGTCGAGCAAACCCGCATGCCCCAGCACGAACGCCCCGGTGCAGATGGAACCATAACCAGCGGACCGGCTGACGTTGTGCCTGAGCCAGTCGAGCAACGGCGGATGCCTTTCGTTGTAGGCACCGGGACCACCGGGCACCAGCAGCAAATCAAAACCCTCGCAGGCCTGATCGATGTGCCGGTCGGCATGCACGCTCACCCCGTTGGACGCCCGCAGTGCGCCGGGCTCAGTGCCGATGGTCGACAGCACATAGTGATCGTCGGGTTTCAGATAACGATTGGCGATGGAAAACACTTCCATGGGCCCGGCCATATCGAGCAGGAGAAAGTCGGGAAACAGCACCATTGCCACGGTTTTCATGGATTGGAATTCACTGGGATCAAATTAGGTCGGTCCGCCGAACACGGCCCCCCTGTAGGAGCGAGCCTGCTCGCGATGGACTCAACAGCGCCGCGTTCATTCAGCCAGAACGCGTTACCGTTAACGACCATCGCGAGCAGGCTCGCTCCTACAAAGTCTGCGCCCGGCATCAGGGGTGGTGTGCATTATGGCTAAATGTGGCGCTTGCATCGAAAAAAGAATGCGTGACACAGCCCACATAACTGTCAACCACATAGAGACAGTATTTCAATTTTCATCTACTTATTGCATCCAACAGTAAACATTAACCTTCTCCTCACTCGGACGAATTCACGTCCTGAAAGGAGATTTGATCATGCTGACTCTTCGCAAAGCCTCGGATCGTGGCCTGGCCAATCACGGCTGGTTGAAGTCGTTCCATACCTTTTCCTTTGCCAGCTATCGCAACCCGAAAGAGCAGGGATTTTCTGACCTGTTGGTGATCAACGACGACCGCGTCGCCGCCGGTAAAGGCTTCGGCCAGCACCCGCACCGCGACATGGAGATTTTCTCCTATGTGCTTGAAGGTGCCCTGGAACACAAGGACACCCTGGGCACAGGTTCGGTGATCCGCCCCGGCGACGTGCAACTGATGAGCGCAGGCAGCGGCGTGGCCCACAGTGAGTTCAACCACTCCAGCACCCGGCCGGTGCACTTTCTGCAAATCTGGATCGTGCCCGACGTCAGTGGCGCCAAACCGCGTTATCAGCAAGAGCACTTCAGCACCCAGAAAAAACGTGGGCGCCTGCAACTGATCATCTCGCCGGACGGCGCCAAGGGTTCGTTGAAGGTGCGTCAGGATGTACGGGTGTATGCCGGCCTGATCGACGGCAAGGAAAGCGCCACCCTGGAGCTCGCCGCCAACCGCTACGCCTATGTGCACGTGGCCCGGGGCAGCGTCGAACTCAACGGTGTGTTGTTGCAGGAAGGCGACGGTGTGCGGGTTCGTGATGAACAGGCGCTGACCTTGAGCAACGGCGTGGATGCCGAAGTGCTGGTGTTCGACCTGCGCCCACAGGAACTGCCGCAAATGCCATGACAGATCCCTGTAGGAGCGAGCTGTGGCGAGGGGGCTTGCCCCCGTTTGAGTGCGTAGCACTCACAAGATCTTTGGTGCATCAGAGATTTTGGGGCTGCTTCGCAGCCCAACGGGGGCAAGCCCCCTCGCCACAGGGTTCGCTCCCACAGTTTGAGTAGATCGGCCCGCTATTCGCCGGTCCCGGCAAACCCCGCGACAATCTCATCAATCACCGCCCGCACCCTCGCCGTATGCCGCAGGTCCGCGTGGGTCACCAGCCAGATGTCATAGGGCAACGGTCGCGAGCGCTCCGGCCACAACCTGACCAGCCCCTCCTTCTCCCCGATGTACAGCGGAATTTCCCCGACTCCTATCCCCGCCGCAATCGAACGGCGCACCAACAGGCTGGAACTGAGGCTGGCGACAATCCGCCCGCGCACCACCGGTTCCGAGACCAGCGTCAGGTCCTTGTTGCCCTGCAAGTACGGTAGATACACCACCAGGTCATGCCCGGCGAACGCCGACCCGGGCTCCGGCACGCCGTGGGCATCGATATAGGCTTGCGAGGCAAACAGCCCCACCGGCCAGCGGGCGATGCGCCGGGCGATCAGGTCCGGGTTGTCCGGTCGGGTGTTGCGTACGGCGATGTCCGCCTCGCGTTTTGCCAGGCTGAGAATCTGCGTGGTGGCATCCAATTGCACCCGTACATCCGGGTGTTGTCGATGCAGGCGGGCAATCGCCGGGATCAGGAAATCAATCGCCAGGGAATCGGTGGTACTGACGCGAACCGTGCCGGTCAGGCGATCGTCCAGGCCCTGAATCTGGCGTTCCAGTTCCAGCGCCGAATGCTCCATTTTCTCCACCGCCTTGAGCGCCGCTTCGCCGACAGCCGTCAGCGCGTAACCTTCGGAGGTACGCAGGAACAAGGTCGCACTCAATGACTTTTCCAGCGCCGTGATGCGCCGGCCGACCGTGGCCTGGTCGACCCCCAACACCCGCGCCGCACCACGCAACGTCGATTCACGGCAAACCGCGAGAAATACCCGGGCGTCATCCCAATTCACAGTGCTCTCCTGATGATGCATTTACGCATCAGCATAGCGCGTAATCGCTGCATTAATGCTTCCAAGAATCTCGATATGCTGAAGGCCTGAGTTCCCCACAGGACAATGCACATGCACAGCTCATCTGCTCCCCTTACTCCTGCACCCAGCGCGATCTGGCTGCCGATCTTCGCCGGCCTCTGCGCCAGCCTGGTCAGCATCGGCCTGGCGCGTTTCGCCTATACGCCGTTGATTCCCTCACTGATCCAGGCCCACTGGTTTTCCGCCAGCGACGTGGTGTACCTCGGCGCCGCCAATCTGGTGGGTTACCTGATCGGCGCGCTGATCGGCCATCCACTGGCACGCCGGACCTCGAACAAGACCGCCCTGCGCCTGATGATGCTGGCAGTGACGCTGGCGTTTTTCGCCTGTGGTTTTCCGTTGTCGATGAGCTGGTTCTTCGGCTGGCGCCTGCTGTCGGGGATCGCCGGTGGCGCGATCATGGTGTTGGTGGCAGGAACCGTATTGCCTCACGTACCGGCGACCCGCAGGGGCCTGGCCAGCGGTGCGATATTCCTTGGCATCGGCTTGGGCATTGCCGGCTCGGGGACGCTCGTGCCGCCGCTGCTGAGCCTCGGCTTGCAGCAAACCTGGTTCGGTCTTGGCTTGTTGGCCCTGGTCCTCACCGTCGCCAGTTGGTTTGGCTGGCCAACCGCTGCGCACCCGGTCGCCGCAGCGCCGTCGGATACCTCGTCGCCTGCCCCCGCCGACCCGAGCGTTTACCTGCTGTTCGCCCAATACGCGTTCATGGCCGCCGGACTGGTGCCGGCCATGGTGTTCCTGGTGGATTACGTCGCCCGCGGGCTCAATGCCGGGGCGCATGTCGGCGCACTGATCTGGGTGATGTATGGCCTTGGCGCGATTGTCGGGCCAGTGAGCTACGGTTTTCTGGCCGACCAACTGGGTGCGAAAACGGGGATCCGCATCGTGCTGGTAATACAGGCGTTGGCGGTTGGCCTTTTATCGATCAGCAGTTCGTTCGCGGCACTGGCTTTACTGGCGGTGATCCTCGGTTCCTTCCCGCCCGGCATCGTGCCGCTGGCGTTGGCCCGGGTGCATGAATTGATCCCCAACCATCACCAGCAGCAGATTGCCTGGAGCCGCGCCACCGTGTCGTTCGCGACGTTCCAGGCCCTCTCGGGTTTTGCTTATTCGGCGCTGTTCAACGCCAGTGGTGGCCATCATGCCTTGATGTTCGTGATTGCCGCCGGGGCCATTGTGGTAGCGCTATTGCTGGAACTCGGCAGCCGATTGCTCAGTCGTTCGAGCGAATCATTGACACTCGATACAGGTATTTGAAATGACACTGCCCCAGACCATGACTCTGATCGAAATCACCGAACCCGGTGGCCCTGAAGTCCTGCAACCGCGCCAGGTGCCTGTGCCCGTTGCAGGGGCCGGGGAAATACTGATTCGCGTGCACGCCGCCGGGGTCAATCGCCCGGACGCGCTGCAACGGGCCGGCAAGTACCCGATGAAACCCGGCATGAACCCGAACCCGGGGCTGGAAGTGGCCGGCGAAGTGATGGCGATTGGCGTTGGCGTCAGCGAATTTGCCCTGGGCGACAAGGTCTGTGCCCTGACCAATGGCGGCGGATACGCGCAATACTGCGTGGTCCCGGCCAGTCAGGCGCTGCCGATCCCGGCAGGCATGGACTGGCTGCAGGCGGCGGCCATTGCGGAAACCTTTTTCACGGTGTGGGCCAATCTGTTCGGCCTTGGCGGCGCCCGTCGGGGTCAGCGCGCCTTGATCCACGGTGGCACCAGCGGCATCGGCACTACCGCGTTGATGCTGTGCCGCGAGTTCGGCATCGAAGCGTTCGCCACCGCCGGCAGCGAAGAAAAATGCGCCGCGATCCGCGAATTGGGCGCCGAGGCGATCAACTATCGCGACCAGGACTTTGTGCAGGTCATCGCTGAAAAAACCGTAGGCCAGGGTGTCAACGTGATACTCGACATCATGGGTGGCTCGTACCTCAACAACAATGTGGCCGCCCTGGCCATGGAAGGTCGCCTGGTGATGCTCGGTTTCCTCGGTGGAGCTCACGCCAGGGATGTCGATTTATTGGCGATCATGGCCAAACGCGCCGTTGTCACCGGCTCCCTGCTGCGCTCGAGGACTCAGGAAGAGAAAGCCGCCATCGCCCGCCAACTGCACGAACACGTATGGCCCGTGCTGAGTGCCGGTCGCTGCCTGCCGATGATTGATCAGGTTTACCCGCTCACCGAAGCGGCACAGGCCCACGCCCGGATGGAAGCGGGAGAGCATATCGGCAAGATTGTCCTGCGGGTGGATAGTTGATGGCTCAGGGCTCGCAGGACTCCTGAAGGGCTGCGCCCTGCTCCCCTTGATAGCGGGCCCGATAGCGTCCGGGGCTTTCCCCGGTCCACTTCTTGAACGCCCGATGGAAGGCGCTGGGTTCCTGGAAACCCAGTTGCTCGGCGATATCGCTGATGCTCGCATCGCTCTGACGCAACTGCTCAAAGGCCACGCCACGCCGTACTTCGTCCTTGATTTCCTGGTAGGAGCAGCCTTCACGCTCCAGTTTGCGGCGGAAGGTGCTGGGGCTCAGGTGCTGTTCCAGGGCAAAGGACTGCAACGTCGGCCACTCGCTGTAATGGCTGCCGCGCAAGCGCTGATGAACCTGTGATGCCAAACCGTGCTGGTTACGGAAGCGGATCACCAGCCACTGCGGCGCGGTACGCAGAAACACTTTCAACGACGCCAGGTCCTGAACCACGGGCAGGCGCAGGTAATGGCTGGCAAATTCGATTTCGGTGCGCTCGGCACCAAAGGTCAGGTTGGGGCCCCAAAGCAGGCGGTCGTCGCCAAGCGACAGGCGCGAATGGCGGAAGTCCGCACGGTCAATGGGGATGCGCCGCCCGCCCAGCCAGCACAGCAGACTGATCATCAACACCAGGAACGTTTCTTCACCGAACCGGCTGGCATCGTTGTCCGTCGAACGGGTTTCCAGGCTGATCACCGCACGCTTGCCACGCACAGCCAGCGAGCCGCGAAAGTCGCGCAGGAACAAGCCGAAGTTGGCCAGGCACTGACGCATGGCCTTGTGCAGGTCGGGCTCCTGAATCAGGGCACGGCAAATCAGGGCGAAACTGCCCGGCGGCATGCCATGGGAGTCGAGCCCGAAAAACTCGTCGTCGAGCTCGCGAATCTGAATCAGCCACAGCGCCGCAAACGCATTGGCCGGCACCCGCGCCGTGGGTTGGTGCATGACCGCCGGATCAATGCCCGCCTGTTCGAGCACGGCCGTCACGCGCTGCGGATCATCCCTCAGCCCATGGATCATTGCCTGCACGAAATAGGCGGCAACCGAGTCCTTTTCCCGCATTGGTTCGCTTCTCTCTCATCACCCGAATGGCAAAAAACATCAGTGCCGTTGAACAGTTTTGGCATAGGACAACCGCCCTGCCGGCTCTAGACTCGCGGCAATAGTACGCCTTCGGCTGCAGTCGCGGCCAAGGTATCGCAGGGTTTGATCGAAGGATGGGAAGATGAATCTGCAAAACATCGGAGTGATCGGTGCGGGCACCATGGGCAACGGCATTGCGCAAGTCTGTGCCATGGCCGGTTTCAACGTGACCTTGCTCGACATATCCGAAAGCGCTTTGCAAAAAGCCGTCGCAACGGTCGGTAAAAACCTGGACCGGCAGATCGCCAAGCTAACCCTGACGCCGGAGCAGAAACAGGCCACCCTCGACAAAATCCGCACCAGCACCGATTACAGTGTCCTGGGGGACGCGCAATTGGTCATCGAAGCGGCGACGGAAAATCTCGACCTGAAACTGCGTGTGCTGCAACAGATCGCCGCGCAGGTCAGCAGCGAATGCGTCATTGCCTCCAACACCTCGTCGCTGTCGATCACCCAACTCGCCGCCAGTGTCAGCCAGCCTGAGCGCTTCATCGGCCTGCATTTCTTCAACCCGGTGCCGGTGATGGGCCTGATCGAAGTCATCCGCGGCCTGCAAACCAGTGACGCGACCCACCAACTGGCGCTGGACATGGCGACCACCCTCGGCAAAACGGCGATCACCGCCGGTAACCGCCCGGGCTTCGTGGTCAACCGGATCCTGGTGCCGATGATCAACGAAGCGATCCTGGTGTTCCAGGAAGGCCTGGCCAGTGCCGAAGACATCGACGCCGGCATGCGCCTGGGCTGCAATCAGCCTATCGGCCCGTTGGCCCTGGCGGACCTGATTGGCCTGGATACCCTGTTGTCGATCCTCGAAGCCTTCTATGACGGTTTCAACGACAGCAAATATCGCCCGGCGCCGCTGCTCAAGGAAATGGTCGCTGCCGGTTACCTGGGACGCAAAACGGGGCGCGGCTTCCATGCCTATGCCTGAGCGTTGCTCGCGCTTTGCCGAGTACCGGGACAAGGTCCTGGAGCTGTTTGCCTGCAAGGGGTTCGGCCAGGTCGGCATGCGTGAGCTCGCGACGTGCCTGGGGCTTTCTCCAGGCTCGCTGTATCACCATTACCCGAGCAAACAGCATCTTCTGCTCGACCTGATCGAAGAGTTCTACGAGGAACTGCTGGCAACCCTGGCACGTATCCAGCAAAAGGCCCCGGGCAAGCGCGACAAACTCAACAGCCTGATCCGCGCCCATCTGAATCTGCATCGGGAGATGCCTTGGCATTTCCGCCTGGTGGAGCGCGACAGCGGTTGCCTGAACGAAGAGCAACAGGCTCGGGTCAGGCAATTGCGCGAGCAATACGAACGCACGTTATTGAAGATGCTCGGTGCGAAGTCCCGTTTCAGCGAGCAAGGCCTGCTGGCCGCCGGGCATGCCATTGGCGCCCTGCTCAACAGCGCTCCCAGCTGGCTGACGCCCCATGTGCTGGACGAGCAGGAACGCGATGAACTGCTGGAAAGCATGGTCAGCGGCGCCATCGAACGCGTGCTGGCGCCACGGCGTGTGCCGGAGGCGATAAGCCTCGCGCGTCCTATCGAAAAAACATCTAAAGAAACACAAGCTTCGACAAAGATTTAGCGCTTTGCTTGTCGGCTCGACACAATCGGAATTCGCCGAAAAAACCGGCGTCCAATCCGATGAATGTACTCGAGCACCCGGAGCCGACCATGAAAATCAATCCCTACCTTATCTTCAACGGCGACTGCAAAGCGGCCTTCACGTTCTACGCGCAGTGCCTGCAGGGCCAGATCGAAGCCATGTTGACCTTCGGCGAAACGCCGGCCGGTGAGCATTTCCCCAAGGATCTGCACAACCTGATCATCCATACCCGCCTGATCGTGGGCGATCAGGCCATCATGGGCTCGGACACCACACCGGATCGCCCCATCGATAAAATGAGTGGCTGTTCGATTTCACTTAACGTCGACAGCATTGCCGAGGCCGAGCGGGTCTTCAATGCACTGGCGGACGGTGGCAACGTGCAAATGCCGCTGGAAAGCACCTTCTGGGCGGCGCGCTTTGGCATGCTGGTCGACCGTTTTGGTGTGTCGTGGATGATCAATTGCGAAAAGGATCAGTGAACGGCTTTTGTCGAACGACAGTATTGAAGGCACAAAAAAGCCCAACCTGAAAAGGTTGGGCGTTCTGGCAACTCCCGGTCTGTCTGCTACCGTCAATTAGCCACATGGATAGCAGCGCAACCAAGGAGCAAACCCACTATGCCGGCCCATGTCCTGTCCTGGTCCCCCCGTTCCAAATACTTGTTACTGGCAGGTGGACTGATCACCAGCCTGCTGACCCTCAATGGCTGCGCCACTGTCGATGCACAGACCACCGCCTATGTCGGCGTAGAACACCCCGCACCGACATCGCCTGATCAGGTCGTGGTGCTGCGCTCCGAGCCTGCGCGTCCGCATGTGCGCCTGGGTGAAGTGCTGATCGACGCCAGCATCGACCCTGCCCCGCCGATTACCGAAGTCGAACAGAAGCTGCGGGTAGAATCCGCCAAACTCGGTGGCAACGCCGTGGTGGTCGTCTATGACCACATTCAGGCGGTGGGGGCCTATGCCAGCGGGCCGCTGTGGGCTCGCGACGTGACGACCATCGAGGGACGCAAACTCAAGGGCATCGTGATCAAGTACCAGTAGATATCTCCCCCATGGAAGACAGCGTCAACGGAGGTTGAATTTGAATGACGTGGTGATCGCCCTCATCGTTTTCGCCTGCCTGTCCGCCAGCGCACTTCTGGGCTCGTACGTGAGGGAACGATTACCGAGCCATCATCTGAGCGATGACTCCGTGGCGGTGGTGAAGCTGGCCACCGGCCTCATCGCAACGATGTCGGCGCTGGTCCTCGGCCTGCTCGTTTCCACTGCCAAAGGCACATTCGATACGGCCAATGCCGAACTGGAGGGCGCGGCGGCGAAAGTGGTTCAGTTCGACCGCTTGCTGGCCCGTTACGGCGCCGACACCCAGGGTATCCGCACCGAACTCAAGCACAACTACGCCGAAGTCACCCAAGTGCTCGCGACCCGCGATCACCAGCAGATTGAAAAACTCGATAGCCCCGAAATGATCCGTCGCTCCGAAGGCCTGCAACGCCAGGTCGAGTCACTGACGCCCGGCAATGATGATCAGCGCTCGCTCAAAGCCAAGGCATTGCGGGACATGGACACCGTGTTTGCCACCCGCTGGCTGACCCTGCTACAGGCCAATCAATCGATTCCACCGGTGATGCTGGTGATCCTGGTGACATGGCTGGCAATTATCTTCGGCTCGTTCGGCCTGTTTGCACCATGCAACGGCACCATTGTCGTCGTACTGTTGATGTGTGCCCTGTCGACGGGGGCAACCATCTTGCTGGTAGAGGAACTCAATCGACCGCTTGATGGTTTTATCTGTGTGTCACTGGAACCGCTGAAGCACACGCTGGAGCGGTTGGGGCAGTAGGAGCGAGCTCGCTCCTACATGGCGGCCAAAAACAAAACCCCTACCTGCGTACGCAGATAGGGGTTTCGGAATTTAATCTTGACGATGACCTACTCTCACATGGGGAAACCCCACACTACCATCGGCGATGCATCGTTTCACTGCTGAGTT
>NZ_JAHUWC010000016.1:0-168335 GCF_019219185.1 Pseudomonas sp. PDM26
CCGAACTCAGCAGTGAAACGATGCATCGCCGATGGTAGTGTGGGGTTTCCCCATGTGAGAGTAGGTCATCGTCAAGATTAAATTCCGAAACCCCTATCTGCGCACGCAGGTAGGGGTTTTGTTTTTGGCCTCCGTACACCTCAAACGCTGTTCCCTGTGGGAGCAAGCTCGCTCCTACTGCCCCAACCGCTCCAGCGTGTGCGTCAACGGTTCCAGCGACACACAGATAAACCCATCCGCGTCAGGCTGTTGGACCTGAGTCGGATAGACGGCAGTCGCACCAGCTACCTAAACTGTCAGCAGATTTGGACATCGGGGGCAGTGGATGAATCGCAACGAACTTCGCAAGGCGGATATCAACCTGATGGTGGTATTCGAAACGCTGATGCTCGAGCGCAATGTCACTCGGGTGGCGGAGAAACTGTTTCTCGGTCAGCCGACCATCAGTTCGGCGCTCAACCGCTTGCGTGCAATGTTCAATGATCCGCTGTTCATACGCGTCGGCCATCGCATGGAGCCGACAGCGCGGGCAGAGGAGATCATCAAGCATCTGTCGCCGGCGCTGGACTCCTTGTCCGTGGCCTTGAGCCTGACCCATGATTTCGATCCGGCCAGCAGTACGATGACGTTTCGCATCGGTCTGTCCGACGATGTCGAGTTTGGTCTGTTGCCGCCATTGCTGCGAGTCTTGCGCCAGGAAGCGCCCAACGTGGTGTTTGTGGTGCAGCATGTCGATTACTGGCGGATTCCCGACTTGCTGGCGTCTGGTGATATCACGGTGGGTATCAGCCAGACCCGTGGCTTGCCAGCCAATGCCAAGCGCAAGTTGCTGCGGCACATCCAGCCCAGCATATTGCGCGCCGATGCCTCCGACACACCGCTGACCCTCGATGAATATTGCGCGCGACCACACGTGCTGGTGTCCCATACCGCCAACGTCAGTGGCTATGCCGACGAGTGGCTGGCAGATATCGGTCGCACTCGCCAGGTAGTGCTCTCGGTACCGCAATACAGTGCGTTGCCAGCCTTGCTCGCCGGGACGGACCTGATTGCCAGTCTGCCGGATTACACCGCCGAGGCGATGGCTGCATCGGGAATGCTGTTCAAGGAACCCTTTCCGTTCAAGACACCCACCCTGGACCTGTCCATGGTCTGGCTCAGTCATGTCGACACCGACCCCGCCGAGCGTTGGTTACGCTCGCGTCTGGAGGCGTTCATGAGTGAGCGTGCGGTTTTGCCGCTGCCCGAATGAACAGGGCGACGCTGTGTTATATGTACGACCTGCCCCCCTACCTACAGGATCTGACTCATGCCTCACCTGCACATGGAATACTCCGCCAACCTGACTGACTTGAATGCCGATGTGGCATTGATGCGGTTGAACAATACGTTGGTGGGTTCCGGTCAATTTTCTGCCGAATTTGACATCAAGAGCCGCGCGGTCATGGTCGAGACATTCAAGGTTGGCACGGCATTGGCTGAGCGGGCATTCGTGCATGTGAAACTGGCGCTGTTGAGTGGTCGTTCCGCACAGATCAAGAAACAGCTCTCCGAAAGCCTGCTGGAGGTGGTTCAGGGCCTGTGTGAGTGGCCGAGTGGCGTTGAGGTCCAGTTGTGTGTGGAAATTCTCGACATCGATCGCGATTCCTACAGCAAGACCGCCATCAGCAACTGAGTATCAGGCCGTTTCCTGCTCGACGCAGGCCTGGATCACTTGCTCTCGCAGCCAGGTGTTGGCGCTGTCCTGATCAACACCCTGGTTCCACTGCATGTCGAGGGTGAAACCCGGCAAGCCTTCGGGCGCTTCACAGTGATTGAAGGTGTCTGTGTTGGCCAGAAGTTGCTGGATGCGCCGGGGCAGGGTCAGGGCATAGTCGGTGCCGGTAATCAGCTTCAGCGCTGCACTGTAGCTGTTGGCGCGTACGACGATCTGGCGTTGTTGCCCCTGCTGCGCGAGCCAGCCGTCGACCATGTTGGTGGCGGACGTCCAGGGTGTCGGGAACACGTGTCGACGTTCGACATAGGTTTGCAGACTCAAGCGCGATTCCGCCGGCGTGGCGCGTTTGTCGAAAACACACACCAGATCGTCTTCGAGCAGCGTCCGGGATTTGGAGTCGACGTGACTGCGATGAAAGTGCGGGCCGAAGCACATCACCAGGTCGAGGCTGCCGTCGCGCAACGCTTCGGCAGGGACATCGGCCTCGAGTTTGAACACATTGACCATCACCGGAAGCTTGGCGAGGTCGAAGCGTTTCAGCAGGCGCGGCAGGATCAACTGTTCGAAATATTCCGGTGCGCAGATGTTGAAGGTCACGGGTTTCAGGCCGGGGTCGAACGTGGGTGGGCCGGCGTGACACAGGTTGATGCTTTCGAGGATTTTCAGCGCGTGAGGGTACATCGCACCGGCCTTGCAGGTGGGCTGCATGCCGCCGGTACGGGTATTGATAAATAGCTCGTCCTCGAAACTGCGGCGCAGTTTTTTCAGGCAGTAACTCACCGTGGACTGGCTGATGCAAAGCGTCTCGGATACGCCGGTGACGCTGTTTTGCTCATACACGGCGACGAACACCATGAGGTCCTGCATGTCGAGTTTTCTGAGCGAATTACTGTTCAGCATCCATTGCGTCTCGCTGCGTCCCTTGCGCTGACCGTGCGCGAAGGTGAGCGAATGATCCTAGCGCAATGAGCGAGCAGGGAGAACGCCTTGCAGGACGTTTCGCCCAAGCTCGTGTCAGCCCTGGGCCATCGCCGGCACGGCGCGGCGGCTGGACATCAACAGCGCGAACATGCCGATGCCCACCAGCACCGCGCCAGCCAATTCCAGCGGCAGGGGCATCTGGTGCCCCCATAGCCAGTGAAACAGGGTGATGAACAGCGTACTCAGGTAGATGTAGGAAATCACCGAGGACGGCGCGATCACGCCGATGGCCCGATGCAGCAGCCAAAACGTCGCCAGGGTGGCGAATACCGCCAGGTACATCAGCCAATAGAAATCGTTGAGCGTCAGCAATGATGCCGAGCGCCAACCGCCACTGAATCCACAGAACACCAGCAGAAACAGCGCACCGAACAGCATGTTCCAGAACGTCATGGGCACCGGCCCGCGCCCTTTGAGGCTGTTGGCTTTCAGGCGCTGGCTGAGGGGAGCGTAGAGCGCCATCGCCAGGCAACCGATGCCGTACACGGTCAATGCATACAGCGATGGCAACTCGCCGGGGCCGGTGCCTTTCATGATCAGCAAAACCGCCCCGGCAGCGGCGAGCAGCATCGGCACAATCCGTTGTTTCAGGCTGCCGTCAGGTGTCAGCACGGCCTCGAAAACCAGGGTCATCAGCGGCACCAGCGTGAACACCGTCCCGGTGTTGACGGCCGAGGTGTAGCGCAATGCTTCGAACAGCGAGCCGAAGTACAGCGCCAGCAGCAGGCCGAGCACCGCGTGACCGAGCAGCCCACGAGCGGTCATGATTGCGTCGCCTTTCAGCAGCAACAGCGGCAGAAACACCAATGCACAAAACAGCAGGCGCAAACCCGTCAGCAGGATCGGGTCGATGGCCTGGCTGACTTGCGCCGCCGCGGAAAACGATGCGGCGATCAACAAGGCCCAAAGCAGCATGCTGGCGTGAGCGGCGGCGAAACCGATGGTTTTCATGGCAGGCTCCGGATCAATGGATGTGGCGGGTGTAGTGCCTTGGGTTGAAGCGCAAAACCATCAACATCATCAGTGCCATGACCACTGTCAGCGACCACCAGGCCCATTCAAAGCTGCCGAGCCGGTCGCGGATTATCCCCGCCAGCAGCGGCGACAGGCCGGCGATCAAGTAGCCAATGCCTTGAACGAAGGCGGTCAGGCCACCAGCGCGCAAGGGATTGTCCAGATGATCCAGCGATACGATCAGGCTCATCGGGAACAGGCCGCCAATGCCCAGCCCCAGCAGGCATGGCCACATCAGGCTCAAATGTTGTGGGCTCAGAATCAATCCGCAGAAACCGGCGATGATCAGTGCAAGCAATACCATCAGCACGACACGGCGGTCGCGGCTGCGATTGGCGATGACGGGCGTCAGCAGGCCCGACAGCACTTCCATGGCGGTCAGAAATCCGAGCAGCAATCCGGCGTGCTGCTCGCTCCAGCCCTTTTCCACGTAGTACGGCGCCAGCCAGGCCAGGACGCAGGTGTAGGACGCAGTGCCCAGACCAAAGAAGATCGCGAGTAACCACGCGCGGGAATTGGCGAAGAACGAACCATTACTGGAGGCCTTTGAATCCCGTATCGGCATCTCCGCCCGTTGGGTTCCCCAGAGCAGCAATGCCAGCACGGCGAGAACCGCCCAGATCGCCAGGCCCATACGCCAGCTGCCGGTACGTTCCATCACCAGTGGCGCAAAGGAAGCACCCATGGCGGCACCGCCCATGATCGACGTGACGTAGAGGCCCATGCACAGGGCGACATGGTCGCTGAAGCGGGATTTGATCAGCGCTGGCATCAGGGCCTGGATCAGGGCTATCCCGATACCTGCCAGTACCGCGCTGAGAAGCAGCTCCGCCGCTGAATCAAGGAACAACCGCGAAAGCGTGGCCACACCGATGATCAGCAACGAGAACACCACCGTGCGCTGGTCGCCGAGTCGCTGACTGACGCGCAGGCCGACAAACATCGCCAGCCCCATGGCCATCACCGGCAACATGGTCAGCAGTGAAGCCAGGCTGAAGCTCAGCGGGATGTCGTCGCGAATCGCCGAGAGCAGCGGCCCGACAGCGGCCATTGAAGGGCGCAGGTTCAGCGCAACCAGGACAATGCTGAACATGAACCAGACGGCAGGGCGGGAATTGACTCGGGTGTTTTCCATGAGCGGACCTTGAAGAATATGCCGGCGATTAACGCGCGCTAGACCCGAAGGGCGCAAATCAGAAAGTCTGGGGTGGTATTTAGAAATCAAATACAAGTCGCTCCCACAGGGACACCCCTGAACAGTCAAATGTTTAGTCAGGCCTTATCCAAGGTTCTTCAAATCCAGATTTAACGACTCAACCCATCGTGTGACGCTGCGGGTCACCTGTTTTCTGCGGTTCTCTCTATGGACGGTTGGCCAGTCGCAATCCACTTCAAGGCATCCATCGACGCGCGAGCGTCGAGCCTTGGTCGTCGATTCTCGCCCGCCACCGCGCCAAACCTCTCTGCACTTCCATCTGAACTGGCCTTCTGGGCGCTATGGCATTGCCGCCATGCGCGCCCGCCGGACTCCAGCTTTTTCCGCTGATTGTTCCTACCTGTTCCGGTTGATACCGGGATTAAAGTTCGGGTGCTTTTGCGTACCCGTCTGACACGGAAAAAGAGAATTCCCATGAGTTGTGCCACGACCTCGTTTGCCACCAGGCTTGAAGCTCAGACATTTCTGGAGCAGAACCCGGACATTGAAATGTTCGAGCTGTTCATCCTCGACAACAACGGAGTACCGCGCGGCAAACTGCTGCATCGTGACGAGTTGCTGGCGGTGTATGAAAGCGGGCGGCCATTGCCGAGCACCATCCTCGGCCTGACCATCAATGGCGATGACGTGGAAAACTCCGGGCTGGTCTGGGATGTCGGGGATATCGACTGTCGGGCCTACCCGATCAGCGGCAGCCTCACGCGTATGCCGTGGCGTCTGATACCGACCGCAGCCGTGCAGGTCAGCATGCACCCGACGCAAGGCATGCCCGCCACCATTGCCGATCCCCGTCATTTGCTGGCGAAAGTCATCGAAGGTTTACAGGCCGACGGCTATTACCCGGTCATGGCGGCGGAACTGGAGTTCTATTTGCTGGATCAACAACGTGACAGCAATGGCCGGCCGCAACCGGCACGGGATGTCGATGGCGGGCGTCCGCGCGGTACTCAGGTCTATGGTTTGCGCGAGCTTGAGCAGATCGAACCGTTCCTGGCCGATCTCTATAACGCCTGCAAGCTCCAGGGGATTCCAGCGCGCACGGCCATTTCCGAATACGCGCCGGGGCAAGTGGAAATCACCCTTGAACACCGCACCGACGCATTACAGGCAATGGACGAAGCGGTGCGTTACAAGCGTCTGGTCAAGGGGGTAGCGCACAAGCACGGCATGACCGCCTGCTTCATGGCCAAGCCTTTCGATGACCTGGCCGGCACCGGGATGCACATGCACGTGAGCCTGGCCGACAAGGACGGCAACAACCTTTTCGCCAGCGAAGCTCCGGATGGCACGCCACTGCTCAAGCAGGCTGTCGCGGGCATGCTCAGTACTTTGCTCGATTCGCTGTTGCTGTTCTGCCCCAACGCCAACTCTTACCGTCGATTCCAGGCCAACAGCTATGCGCCTCTGGCGGCCACCTGGGGCGTGGACAATCGCACCGTGAGTTTGCGCGTACCGGGCGGGCCGGCGTATTCCCGGCACATCGAGCATCGAATTTGTGGCGCTGACGCCAACCCCTATCTGGCGGCTGCGGCAATTCTGGCGGGTATTCATCGCGGTATCCGCGAACGACTCGACCCTGGTGCGCCGGTGGAGGGCAATGGCTACGCCCAGGCTGCGAAACTGTTGCCGACAGACTGGCTGACCACATTGCGATCGCTGGAAGGTTCCAGTTGGGCCAGGGAAGCGTTCAGCGAGGAATTCCTCGGTGTCTACCTGGCGGTGAAACGCGCCGAATATCGCCAATTCATGGGGGAGGTCGGTGAGCAGGACTGGCGCTGGTATTTGCACCAGGCTTGAGTTGATGCTGAACCAGAGCTGAAACCTTCTCAAATACTCTGAAAGTCTCAGGCTGGTTTTATAAGCCAACTAATTGTTGGCTTCTTTTTCACAAAAAATTGATGGTTGGCTACCTAAAATTAGAGCTGTCTCGGTAAATGAAATTTTCACATTTACCGAAGGCACTTATTTACAGGACCCGCCGAACCTCATGCTTAAGATTAAAGCCGTGCGCCCCGAGTGGGTGACACTGATTGCCAGTGCACTTTTATTAGTTGGCTTCAATTTTGTGCTCTGGCAACACCTGTTCGAAATCACCGCATCCGATGGCAAAGGCATTGTCATGCGCGTGGCCTTTGGGATGATGATCTTCGCGGCCTTCAACATTGTACTGACCTTGCTGGCGTTCCGGCCGGTGCTCAAGCCGGTCCTGACCCTGCTGTTCATGATCAGCGCAGGCGTGGCGTATTTCATGAGCCAGTATGGTGTTCTGATCGACACCGGCATGTTGCGTAACTTCGCTGAAACCAATGCCACGGAAGTGCGCGACTTACTGTCGCTAAAGTTGTTTGTTTATATTGTGCTGCTCGGCGTTTTACCGACTTGGCTGTTGTGGAAGACACCGATTGATTATCGTCGTTGGCACCGTGAACTACTGAGTAAAGTCCTGGTGATTTCTTTCTCGGCAGCGGTCATTGGCGGTGTTGCACTGGTTAACTATCAAGGTCTTTCTTCGCTGTTTCGCAATCACCACGAGTTGCGCCTGATGGTGGTGCCAAGCAACTACATTGGTGCCTCGGCTGGTTTCTTGCGCGAGAAGGTAGCGACTGCACGGCAACCCTTTGTCAAAATCGGTGAAGATGCCCAGCGCAATCCGGCCTGGCAAACTCACGGGCGCAAGTCCCTGACGGTTCTTGTCGTGGGTGAAAGTGCCCGGGCGGAGAACTTCGGCATCCTTGGCTACAGCCGCGACACCACGCCGAAACTGAGTAAGGAAGATGGCCTGATCGCCTTCACCGATGTGCATTCCTGCGGGACTGAAACCGCCGTATCGGTGCCTTGCATGTTTTCCAATATGGGGCGCAAGGACTACAACGCCAGCAAGGCAAAGAACGAAGAAGGCCTGCTGGATGTGCTCAAACATGCGGGTATCGACGTGATCTGGCGTGACAACCAGTCAGGCTGCAAAGGTACGTGCGATCGCGTCACTATTGAAGACGTCAGCAATCTGAAAGATCCGGCGCTGTGCGCCAACAGTGAATGCCGCGACGAAATCCTGCTGCGGGGACTGCAACATTTCATCGATACCTTGGACAAGGACACAGTATTGGTATTGCACCAGATGGGCAGCCACGGTCCGGAGTACTTCAAGCGTTATCCGAAAGAGTTCGAGCGCTTCACCCCGGTTTGCGAGAGTAATGCCCTGAACAATTGCAGTCGCGAAAGTATCGTCAACGGCTACGATAACTCCTTGGTATATACCGACCATGTACTGTCGACCTTGATCGATCTGTTGCGCAGTAACCAGGACAAAGTGGATACCGCGATGCTGTATCTGTCGGACCACGGCGAGTCTCTGGGTGAATACAACTTGTTCCTCCACGGCACGCCTTACATGCTCGCACCCGAGCAGCAAAAGCATGTAGCCATGTTTGCGTGGTTCTCCGACAGCTATAAAAAGTCGTTTGCGGTAGATACCCGTTGCCTGCAACAGAGTCGTGAAAAGCCCCTGAGCCAGGACAACCTGTTCCATTCGATGCTTGGCCTGCTGGAAGTCAACAGCAAGGTCTACAACCAGGACCTGGACATGTTTGCCGGCTGTCGTGGTCCAGTGGTCGACGGTGTGTTGGCCAAAGAATGAGTGCTCCGGTTTTGTTGCACGCGGCGGCCGCCGACTTGCGGCCTGTAGAACTTTCAACAAGAGCCATTGCACATGTCCGCTCAGCCTCCATCCGCCATCGAGCTTGAGATTGCCCGGCGCTACGACCGGGAGCACGCGCGCGTCTGCCTTCAGCCGCAAGCGCCGGGCCTGGCCGGGCGTCTGGCGCTCTGGCGTGAGGAGCGTCTGGTGCGCAATGCGCTCAAGGTCGCCGGCGAGCCGGGCCTGATCCTTGATGTGGCCTGCGGTGTGGGGCGTTTCTGGTCGGTGCTGGCCGAGCATGCGAATCGGGTGATTCTCGCGACAGATCCGTCTCAAGACATCCTTGATCACGCCCGCACCCATCACCCTCAGAGTCTATTGAAACGGGTCAAGACCTTTCAAAGTTCCGCGTTCTCGATTGGCTTGTCCGAGAACGCGGTTGACTGCATTTTTTGCATGCAACTGTTTCAGTACCTTACTAACCCGGAACATCGCCTGGCGATGCTTGGCGAGTTTTACCGGGTCAGTCGCGATACGGTGATTGTCGCGGTGCGCCTCGACGGTCGTTCCAAGGCCGCGCGCTCGCGTGTGGAAGGGCCGTTACCGAGCAAGACCGAGGTGGAAAGCGAGTTCAGGCAGGCGGGTTTCCGTTTGCTCAGCCATCAGGACTTTTTTCCCGGTTGCGCGCGGATGCGGATCTACGTGCTGGGTAAGACCAGCTAGCCCGGCTTTGTAGGACTATTCTGTATGTCACGCAGTAATTTTCGCTAACGCTCTTGTTCAGTGGATGCGCGGAAATCGCCGGGGGCGATATATACTGCGCGCCATTCTTCAAGGGAGAGCCGTGTGGCCATCGATATTCACTGGATTCGCGACAACGATAGCCTCGGACGGTTGTGTGCCGAGTGGCAGCAGTTGCCCTTCGTTGCCCTCGACACCGAATTCATGCGGGTCGACACCTTCTACCCAATCGCCGGCCTGCTGCAGATCGGTGATGGCGTTCGTGCCTATTTGATCGACCCGCTGACCATCGACAACTGGCAACCATTGGCCGCGTTGCTGGAAAACCCGGCGGTGGTCAAAGTTGTCCACGCGTGCAGCGAAGACCTCGAAGTCCTGCTACGCCTGACCGGCAGCCTGCCGGCTCCACTGTTCGATACCCAACTGGCTGCCGCTTACCTGAACCTCGGTTTTTCCATGGGCTATTCGCGGCTGGTGCAGGAAGTGCTCGGCATTGACCTGCCCAAGGGTGAAACCCGTTCCGACTGGCTGCAACGTCCGCTTTCCGAAACCCAGATCAGCTATGCCGCCGAAGATGCCGTGCATTTGGCTGAAGTCTTCGTAAAGCTGCGTCCAAAGCTGTCAGACGACAAATACGCCTGGGTCCTGGAAGACGGCGCCGAACTGGTGGCCAACCTGCGCCGCGAGATCGATCCGTACGAGGTCTATCGCGATGCCAAGCTGGCCTGGAAGCTGTCTCGCGCCCAACTCGCCGTTTTGCGTGAGCTCTGCGCCTGGCGCGAAAAGGAAGCCCGCGCCCGTGACCTGCCGCGCAACCGGGTTATCCGCGAGCATTCGTTGTGGCCATTGGCGCGCACGCAACCGGACAACCTCGGTGCCCTGGCGAAAATCGAAGATATGCACCCGCGTACCGTGCGTCAGGACGGTGAGTTTCTGCTTGATCTGATCAAGCGCTCTGGCAGTGTGTCGCCTGATCAATGGCCACCAGCCGTGCCGGAGCCATTGCCGGTGGACGCTGCCGTGCTGCTCAAACAGATGAAAGCCATCGGCCAGGCCGAAGCCGAGCGCCTGAACATTGCGCCGGAACTGATGCTGCGCAAGAAAACCCTGGAAGCGCTGCTCAAGAGCGGCTTTCCCAATGGTCCCTACCAATTGCCTGATTCGCTGCGTGGCTGGCGCCGCGAATTGATGGGCCAGGCGCTGCTCGACAGCCTGGCCACCGCCGGAGAACAGCCTTGAAACGTATTTGCTCCATCTACCGCAGCTCGAAGAGAAACGAAATGTACCTGTATGTGCTCAAGAGCGATGCTCTGGAGCGCGTGCCGGATCCCCTGATGGCAGCTTTCGGCAAGGCCATCCACGCGTTCGACCTGGTGCTGAGCCCCGAACGCAAGCTGTCGCGCGAGGACATCACGGTCGTGCTGGAAAATCTCGACAAACAGGGTTATCACCTGCAAATGCCGCCTGCCGAAGACGAGTACATCGAGCACCTGCCGGAAGAATTGTTGCGTCGTAACGATCCGATGTGAACGGCAGACAGGCTCTGTTCAGAGTGATTATGAAACACTGATTGATTTTTGCGATGGCAGCATCGACGGAGCACCGCTCTGTCGGCGGCCGTCTGCACCGTTTTTGAAAGGTTTGAAGCATGCGCGTCCTGATTGCTGAACACGACCACCCCGTGTACGCCCAACTGTTGCGCGAGGCGGCACCGGACCTGGAGGTGCTGACCAGCGGCGATTCCGCCGAACTGGCCAGCCAGGCCGCCGATTGTCCGGTGTGGCTCGGCCAGCCAGATTTGCTGGCGACCCTGTTACGCCAGGGCCATCAACCGCAATGGCTGCAATCGACCTGGGCCGGCATCACGCCGCTGCTGGCCGATGGCTTGCCGCGGCACTATCGCCTGACGCGTGCCGTCGGCATCTTCGGCCAGGTCATGGCCGAGTATGTGCTCACGTATATGCTCGGTCACGAACGTGAAGTGCTGGCGCGACTGGTCAGCCAGGTCGAGCGCAAATGGGACAGCCGCCATGGCCAGAGCCTGGCGGGGCGTAAGGTGTTGATCGTCGGCACGGGTGATATCGGTCAAAGTGTCGCGCAGTTCCTCGTGCCGTTCGGCGTCCAGTTGTATGGCGTTGCCAGCAGCGCGCGGGAACAGGCCCCATTTATCGAAGTCGGTTCACTGGCGGATTTGCCGCGGCTGGTCGGTGAAGTCGATTACGTGGTCAATCTGCTGCCGAACACGCCGGACACCCACGATATCTACGACGCGGCGCTGTTCAAGCAATTCAAGCCGACCGGATTGTTCATCAACGCCGGGCGCGGTGTGGCGGTGGTCGATGCGGATCTGGTGGATGCCTTGAAGGAAGGGCATCTGGCGGGTGCGGTGATCGACGTGTGCCGTCAGGAGCCGTTACCCCAGCGTCATCCATTCTGGACAGCCTGGGGCCTGCTGCTGACCGGCCACAGCTCGGCACCGACTTCGCCTTCGATGATGGTGAAGCTGTTTGTCGAGAACCTGTGGGCGTATCAGGCGGGTGAGGCGTTGCGCGGGGAAGTGGATTTCGATCGCGGGTATTGAGGCGCAGCGAAAAAAGATCGCAGCCTGCGGCTGCTCCTACAGGATTATGTGTACTCCTGTAGGAGCAGCCGCAGGCTGCGATCTTTTGCTGTTAGAGGGTGAAATCACCTTCAGCCGCCAACTCGCTCAACGGACGACGCGGGCTAGGCTCTTCACGGGCTTGCAGGTAATCGGCCAGGCTTGCCTTGTCCCCCAGCTTGCCCACCGCGACGGCGGCGTGCAGGGCGTAACCTTCAGGAATGTTCAGCTCCTTGCGGGTCAGTTCCTGGTCGAAACCGGCCATGCCATGGGTGTGCCAGCCGCTCAGGCTCGCTTGCAAGGCCAGGTGACCCCAGGCGGAACCGGTGTCGAAGGTGTGCCACAGGGCCGGGGTTTCTTCGCTGGCGCCAGGCGCGGTGAAGGTGGTTTTCGAGATCACGATCACCAGGGCCGAAGCATGTTGCGCCCAGCTGCGGTTGAATTCGTTCAGCAGGCCCAGGTAACGCTCCCAGTTCGGCGTGTCGCGACGTGCGTAGAGGAAGCGCCAGGGTTGCGAGTTGTAGGCCGAGGGTGCCCAGCGGGCGGCTTCGAAGAAGCTCAGCAGGGTTTGCTCTGGAATCGTTTCGCCGGTGAAGGCGCGGGGCGACCAGCGATCGGTGAACTGAGGGTGAATGGCGTAATCGGCAACGCGTGGGTTGGCACTCATCAAGAGATTCCTTGCTACGTTTGAAAGTGGGAGCGACGCAAAACCCTACTTGGCAGCGCAAAAACTGACAAGCCCGTTCTACCGACAGTCGCCAATGCTTGGCCCACGGGCTTTCGGGCACTAGACTGGCGGCCTTTTCACCACCTGATGTCGATGCTCGAACCATGGCCGCCAAAGTAGAACCGTTCTGGATACGCAAAACCCTCGATCAACTCGATCAGGAGGAATGGGAGTCGCTGTGCGACGGCTGTGGATTGTGCTGCCTGCAAAAGCTTGAAGACGAAGACGACAACAGCGTCTATTACACGCGCATCGCCTGCAAACTGCTGGACCTGAAAACCTGCCAGTGCACGGACTATCCCAACCGCCGAGACTCCGTGCCGGACTGTATCCAGCTCACGCCGGGCAAGGCCGACGAATTCAAATGGCTGCCGCCGACCTGCGGCTATCGCCTGGTCAGCGAAGGCAAGGACCTGCCGTTGTGGCATCACCTGGTGTGCGGTGATCGCGATGCTGTTCATCACGAGCGGATTTCCCAGTCCGGGCGCATGCTCGCCGAAGGCAGCGTGTCGGAAGATGATTGGGAAGATCACCTGATTTTCCGCGCGGGCTGACGGCCGAACGTATAACGTTTCACGAAGGAGTGTGTATGGCTGTGGGATGGCGGCAGGCGTGTGTCGTTGGACTACTGGTCGTGAATTCGCCCGTATGGGCAGCGAACAAGGTCAATCTGGATTATCACGTGCGCCTGTTGCCCCAGAGCGATCAGGCCGAAGTGCGCCTGACGCTCGCCCAGGGCTCGGCGGTACGCAGCCTGGATTTCGACCTCGGCGACGGCAGCCACTACAGCGATTTCAAGGCCGACGGCCAATGGCAACTGACCCCCGGCAAAGCGGCGCGCGGCATCTGGCGTCCGACTGCCGACAAGGCCAGCCTGACTTACCGCGTGAATATCAACCACGGGCGCAAGAGCGGCAGCTTCGACACGCGCATGACGCCAAACTGGGCGTTGATGCGCGGCGACGATTTGGTGCCGGCTGCCAGACTCGATCAACAGGACGGCATCGAACTGGTTTCGCGCCTTGAATTCGAGCTGCCCGGTGGCTGGAAAAGCGTTGAAACCGCGTGGCCACGGATTGGCCAGAACAAGTTTCGTATCGATAACCCTTCCCGATTGTTCGATCGACCCACGGGCTGGATGCTCGCCGGCCAGCTCGGTAGCCGCCGTACTCGTCTGGGCGAGACTGAAGTAACCGTCGCCTCTCCGCTGGGGCAGGGTATGCGCCGCATGGATGTGCTGACCCTGCTGACCTTCGTCTGGCCACAAGTGCAGGCGCTGTATCCGCGACACCCTGGCAAACTGCTGATCGTCGGGGCCAATGATCCCATGTGGCGCGGCAGCCGGTCGGCGCACGAGTCGATCTATCTCAACAGTCACCTGCCGTTGGTCAGCGAAAGCGGCACCAGTGCCCTGGTTCGTGAGCTGGCCCAGGTGTTCGGGCGGATCAACGGCACGCAGCGCAGTGACTGGATCAATGAAGGCTTTGCCGAGTATTACGCCATCGAACTGGTGCGCCGGGCCGGCGGCATGAGCGATGAACGCTACGAGAGCCTGCACGGCAGACTGGTCAAGAGCAGCCAGAAAGTCACCACGCTGCGCGGTGAACAGATCACTGCGGTTCAGGTGGCCAGGGCGGTGGTGTTGCTGCAGGAGCTGGATCGCGAGATTCGCCTGAAAACCCACAACAAGCGTTCGCTGGATGATGTGTTGCGCGGGGCGATGCGGCTGGGGGATATCGATACCAAGGCATTTGTTCAGCTCAGCGAGAGCGTGATCGATGGTTCTTCAAAGGTACTGAGTACCGAATTGCTTCAGTAGCACCGCCATTCGCTGGCAAGCCAGCTCCTACATTGGTTTTGTGTACGGCACAAATCACATGTAGGAGCTGGCTTGCCAGCGAAGAGGCCGGTTGCCTCAGCACAATTCCAGGATCAACCCCCGGCTTTCGGCGACTTCAACGAATCATTGCCGGTAACGGTCGCAGTTTTGGTCGCCGCTTCGGCATTGTCCTTAAGCGTCTTCAAGTCTTCACCCGCCCGCTGGATTTTCGCCCGCACGTTGTTCATGTCCTGACGGCCTTTCTCCAGCAGGCTTTTCGCCGAGCTGTGGCCGGTAATGCCGCGCGCCAGGGCCACGCCGCCGATGGCCACCTGGATCAGGCCAAAGATCCCGCCACGACGCAGGCCCTTGCCCACCATCACCACGCCGCCGGCCAGGGAGCCGATGCGTTCCCAGCCCTGCACGTTTTGCTCGGAAGGGCTCTGGAACGGGGTGGATTCGATACGCTCGACGCGTTTGAGTTCGCTCATGGTCTGTCTCCAGGCTTGGGTGATCGATAGTCAAGCTGACCGCCTGGGCAGGCAGCTCGTTCAATCGGATGTGCGGCGATTCAGCGGAATTTTGGCCCGGAGCGGGTATTGAGCCCCTTGGACATGCGGTCGTAGAGCACGACGTTGACCGTGGCGGCCAGGTTCATGCAACCGGTGGTAGGAATGTAGACCACGTCTTCGCACCAGTCGCGAATCTCTTTATCCAGCGATCCGTCTTCCGGGCCGAAGATGTAGAGCGCGCGATCCGGGTGGGTGTATTCCGGCAACGGGCGGGCGCCTTCGACCAGTTCCACGGCGACGGGCACACAGTTGAGCGGCAGGATCTTCTTCAGGTCGTCGATGCCGATCAGCGGGATGTCGTAGTGCACGCGCTTGGTATCGGTGACGAAGTCGGCGGCGCGCTCATAGCGCTTGCCGGTGTAGAACACTGACGCCACGCCATAACAGCCAGCGGCGCGCATCACCGAACCGACGTTCTCCGGTGATTTGGGGTTATACAAACCAATGCAGCTGTACCGTTTGTCTGCCACGAGCGGGGTGCCTTTCGGGAAAAAAGCGCGATTATACGGGGATTGGGCGGCAGCGAGGGGGGTTGAAAGGAAAGATCAAAAGATCGCAGCCTGCGGCAGCTCCTACAAGGTATACATCGAATGTAGGAGCTGCCGCAGCCTGCGATCTTTGTTTTTAATCTTCTTTCTTCATCAACCCCGCCAACGCCGCAAACGGATTGTGCGTGGCCTTGGCGATTTTCGGTGTGCTCAACGAGCCTTCGTCGAAATACTGCTGGTCGGTATACCGCGAGTGTTCGTTATCGTGGCAGTACAGGCACAACAACTCCCAGTTCGAGCCGTCCTGCGGGTTGTTGTCGTGATTGTGGTCGCGGTGGTGCACCGTCAGTTCGCTCAGGCGCTTGCCGGAGAACTCACGGGCGCAGCGGCCGCAGACGTGCGGATACATCTTCAGGGCCTTATCGCGGTAGCCCATTTCCTTGTCGCGCTGGTTATCGGCGAGGATGCGATCCAGCTTCGAAGTGTTGGTCGGGGTGGACGAACTCATGGGTTCACCTTTGTAAAATGACTAATGACGGTATTAAGCGAAGTTTAGCTCAGCCCTTGAGCTTCTCGGCAATCCAGATGGTGTGGCGGGTGCCTTTGTTGCCATGGGCGAAGACCTGCACTTCCTCGGCCTTGAAGCCGGCTTTCTTCAGTTTGTCGGAAAATTGCCGGTCAGCGCTGGCCGACCAGACCGCCAGTATACCTTTGGGTCTCAGGGCCTTGGCGCAGGCACTGAGGCCGCCAGCGGAGTACAGCCAGCTGTTGGCTTTCTGGGTCAGGCCTTCGGGGCCATTATCGACATCGAGCATGATGGCATCGAAGCCCTGGTGTTCGGCTTGCAGGACTTTGGCCACGTCTTCCATGCGAATCACGGTCCGCGGGTCTTGAAGCGGGTTTCCGGCTTTCTCGCCAAGTGGCCCGCGATTCCATTCCACAACACCGGGCACTAATTCGGCGACCACCACTTCAGCGGTCTTGCCCAGGTGCTTGAGTGCCGAAGCGAGGGTGAAGCCCATGCCCAGGCCGCCGATGAGCACCCGTGAATTCGGTCGACCGGCGACTTTGCGACACGGGATCTCGGCCAGAGCATCTTCGGAGCCGTGCATGCGCGTATTCATCAATTGCCCGCCATCGCCGCCCTGGATCTTGATGACGAAATCCTCGCCGTATTCGAACAGGCACAGGGCACCGCCGTTTTCAGGAATGGCGGTGGTGTCCAGCAGAACGAAACGTTTCATGGGGCTCACTTGAAGAAAGTTGGCAGAACACGGGAGGGCAAACAGACGCAGTTGGGAGTAGCCTGTTTATGACGACAAGGTCAACGGAGCCATTGATGAAGCGCACCATTCTAACGGTCATTGCCCTGGCCGCGCTCTCGATAACTGCAGTGCAGGCTCAACAGCTGCAATCGATTCCCGTCAGCCCCGCGCCGATACCCGGTTCGCCCGGCACCGCGACGCCCACGCCGTACCCGCAAATCAGCCCGGCGCCTTTGCCTAGAGTCGGCCCCGGCAGTAGCGGTCCGCCGTTGGTGCCGATTGAAATGCCGAGCCCGCCGACCAAAGACCAGCCGATACCGGGCCTTGCGCCCAATCCGCCGAAACCCAAGTCGCCGGGTGGCTAGACCTGCTGTGAAAGCAGTTGACCGTCGGCCATGCGCAGGCGTCTGGACAGGGATACGGCGAGGGCACGGATGATCTTGGCGGCGATTTTCGGTGCGTCGTTGAGCATTTTTTCCAGCGAGTCCTTGCCCAGGTTGAGCAACTGGCAGTTGCTTGCGGCCACACAACTGGCCGAGCGCCGTTCGCCGTCGAGCACGGCCATTTCGCCGAACGAGCGGCCGCTGCGCAACGTGGCGATGGTGACGCGTTGCCCGTCGGCGGTGGTTTTCTGCACTGCCACCTGACCGGTGTGGATGATGCACATGAAGCTGCCGGCATCACCCTCCTGGAAGATTTCCTCGCCCTGGGCAATGGTGCTGATACTGAAGTAGCCCGAAGCCGCAGCGAAGTCCGCCGGCAGCAGTTGATTGAACAGGCCGCAATCCATCAGCCAGTCGCGAATTTCGTTGTTCAGAAAGGTTGGTTCAGGCATGTCGTCACGGTCTTTTTTGTAGTGTCTGCTGCTGGTTCGAATTTGAAGTCACCGCACACCCCTGTAGGAGCTGCCGCAGGCTGCGATCTTTTGACTTTGATATTTCAAGATCAAAAGATCGCAGCCTGCGGCAGCTCCTACAGGGGTCAGTGTTGTGTCGGCTTCCTGTGTCCGGAACTATGACCCGCACACCCAGCCAGGTTCCTCAGGCAATGCCCAGAACCTTGAACAAAAATGCATATTCGAGTGCTACGTCACGCAATCCCTGATATCGACCGCTCATCCCGCCATGCCCGGCACCCAGTTCCGTCTTGAGCAGCAGGGGATTGCTGTCGGTCTTGGTTGCGCGCAATTTCGCCACCCATTTGGCTGCTTCCCAATACTGCACACGGCTGTCGTTGTAACCGGCGATCACCAGGGTCGCCGGATAAGCTTGCGCGGTGACGTTTTCGTACGGGGCGTAGGCCTTGATCCGGTCATGGACGTCCGGTTCTTCAGGGTTGCCCCACTCGTCGTATTCCGTGACGGTCAATGGCAGGTCAGGGTCGAGCATGGTGTTGAGTACGTCGACGAACGGTACTTCGGCGATGGCGGCGCCAAACAGCTCCGGCCGTTGATTGAGCACCGCGCCGATCAGCAAGCCACCGGCGCTGCCACCGCTGATCGCCAACTGCGGTGCAGTGGTGAAGCCCTGGGCGATCAGGTGTTCGGCGCAGGCGATAAAGTCGCTGAAGGTGTTGTGCTTGTGCTCCTGCTTGCCGGCGCGATACCAGGCTTCCCCCAGTTCGCCACCGCCACGCACGTGGGCAATGGCAAAGGCCATGCCGCGATCCAGCAGGCTCAGGCGCGCATGGGAAAACCACGGGTCGAGGCTTTCGCCATAGGCGCCATAGCCGTAGAGGTACAGCGGCACGGGTTTGCCCAGGTCTGCGCGTTTGATCACCAGGCTGATCGGCACTTGCGTACCGTCCGGCGCAGTGGCCCACAGGCGCTGGCTGACGTAGGCATCGGCATCGAACGGGCCGAGCACCGGTGTTTGCTTGAGCACTTTCTGCTCGCCCGAGGCCAGGTCCAGTTGGCGGATTTGCGCCGGACGGTTCAACGCTTCGTAGCGCAGGCGAATCCGCTCGCTTTCGAACTCCAGGCTGTTCTGCACGTGCAGGCTATAGGCTGCATCCGGCAGTTGCACTCGATAAGGCGTCTGGCCCTGTGGGTGTACCTCAATGACCGGCAAGCCGCCGACCCGCAGGCTGAGGGTCATGGCCCCGGTGTTCAGGCTGATGCCGTCGATCATCACCGTGTCACTGTGGGGGATCAGGTTCTGCCAGTCGGCTTCGGTCGGCGCGGCGCCGGTATCGGCGGCTGTATACAGGGCGAAATTGATGCCGTCACGGTTGCTGCGAATGAACCAGGTCCATTGACCGTCGAGTACGCCGTGGTCGACGTCGTACTCATGATCCTCGACCCGTGGCGCGATGCAGGTGAAGGATTGCTGCGGCTGGTTGGCATCGAGGGCCCAGACTTCGCTGGTAGTCTTGCTGCCCACGGACAGCAGCAATTGCTGCTCGGAGCTTGAACGGTAGCAATGCATGAAGAAGCGACCGTCCAGCTCATGGAACACCTCTTGCGCCGCCGTGCCGTCCAGGCGATAGCGATACAGCTTGTGTGGGCGATGGGTGTCGTCCAGTTCACCAAAGAACAGCGTCAGGCTGTCGTTGGCCCAGGTCATGCTGCCGTCGCAGTCCTGGAATTCCAGCTCACTGACACGGCCGTCGGACAGTTCCTTCACGAACAGCGTGTAAATCTCGTCGCCGCTGGAGTCGATGCTGTAGGCCAGACGCTGATGGTCCGGGCTGATGCTGAATGCACCCAAGGAAAAGAAGCCACCATTGGCCAGCTCGTTGGGGTCCAGCAGCAGTTGTTCGCGGCTTTCGTCGAGGGTCAGGCTGTCGTCGGCCGGACGCGGGCAGCGGTAGTGCCGGGCATACTCGTCACCCGCCATGGTGCGGGTGTAGTACAGATACGGTCCCCACGGCGAGGGCAGGGACAAATCGGTCTCGAGAATCCGCCCCTTGATCTCCTCGAACAGGGTTTCACGCAGCCCGGCCTGGTCGGCGGTTTGCGCTTGCTGGTAGTTGTTTTCGGCTTTCAGGTAGTCGAGCACTGCGTCGGTGTCGCGCTCCTGCAGCCAGGCATACGGGTCGGAGCCTTCAGCCTTGTGGGCGATCGGGGCGTCGCAAATGTTGGCAGATATGGGCATGAAGGGCTCTCGAACAATTTATTGAATAAGGATTGGCAACCTGTAGGAGCTGCCGAAGGCTGCGATCTTTTGATCTTGATTTATTAAGATCAAAAGATCGCAGCCTTCGGCAGCTCCTACATACCGCTTTCGCGAGCAAGCCCGCTCCCCACAGGGGTTGCGCGTTGCTGGCTGGATTTGAGCAGCCTGACGGGCGAAAAGCCGTTATCATAAGCGCCTCTTTGCCTGCCTTGCCATGGACACCATGACCGAGAACGACTATCTGATCGCTTGGGGCCTCTACGCCTTCGCCGCTTTGGGCTGCCTGTTGGTGTGGATGCGCTTGACCCGCTGGATGTGGCGCTGGCTGCGTGAGCCGCTGCGGCTGGCGATGGCCGTGCTGCTGTTCAGCCCGACCATCATCGACCCGGTCAAGGACAAAGTCGCGCCGGCCGTCGCCATTACCGCCCTCGACCTGTTGTTCAAGGTCGGCAACAACGCCTGGCGGGCGATTTCCGATCTGTTCATGTACGGCATGATCGCGTTCGGTCTCTATCTGGTGCTGGTGGCGATCCGTTTCCCTATCGAACGCGCCTCCAACGCCCGCAAGGAGCGTGAGGCTGCCACCAAAGCCGCCGTCCGCGCTGACGAGCCTGAGGACGATCAACCGTTTGGCGGTGCTGGCGATGATCGCTACGGTCGTCCTCCCGTGCCGAGCAGTCCTCAGCGGATGCGGGTCGAACCCCGTCTGTAACCTTGCCCCTGCGATTGAGCGAGAGTCCGAGCATGTGTGAGTTATTGGGCATGAGCGCCAATGTCCCGACCGATATCGTGTTCAGCTTTACCGGGCTGATGCAGCGCGGCGGTCGCACCGGCCCACACCGTGATGGCTGGGGCATTGCCTTCTATGAAGGCCGTGGGCTGCGACTGTTCCAGGACCCGGCGGCAAGCTGCGAGTCGGAAGTCGCGAACCTGGTGCAGCGCTATCCGATCAAGAGCGAAGTGGTGATCGGGCACATCCGCCAGGCCAACGTCGGCAAAGTCTGCCTGTCCAACACGCATCCGTTCGTTCGTGAGCTGTGGGGGCGCAACTGGTGTTTCGCCCATAACGGCCAGTTGGCGGATTTCCAGCCTGCGGCCAGATTCTATCGCCCCGTGGGTGATACCGATAGCGAAGCGGCCTTCTGCGATTTGCTCAACCGTGTGCGTGCGGCGTTCCCCGAACCGGTCGAGGTCGAAGCGCTGCTGCCGGACCTGGTGGCCGCGTGCGCCGAATACCGCAGCAAAGGCGTATTCAACTGCCTGCTCAGCGATGGCGACTGGTTGTTCTGCTATTGCTCGACCAAACTGGCGCAAATCACCCGGCGCGCACCGTTTGGCCCCGCACGCTTGAAAGATGTCGACGTGATCGTTGACTTTCAGGCCGAAACCACACCGAACGACGTGGTCACCGTCATCGCCACCGAACCCCTGACCGAAAACGAAACCTGGACCCGTTACGAACCGGGTCAATGGAGCCTGTGGCGGCGCGGCGAATGCGTCAGCCAAGGCAAGACCTCATAAGGATTCAACCCCCATGTTGCTCAGTTATCTACGGCTGGTGTTGTTTGCGGCCGGCTTGTTGATCGGTGTCCAGGTGCCGGGCTTCATCAGCGATTACGCCAAGCGGGTCGAAGCGCATCTGATCGAGGCGCAAGCCGGGTTGAGCGGGTTCCAGAACACCGCCAATCAGTTCTTCAAGGGTGACATGCAGGCTCTGGTCGCGCATTACCGTGCCAGCGAAGACCCGATCTTCCGCAGCGATGCCGACAGCCTGAGCACCCTGCTGACCCGCCAACTGGCGCTGGACAAGCAGTTCCAGGCGATGCAGGGGCCGTGGTACATCCGCTTCCTGCAAGTGGTGCTGGCTGCCGATCCGGACATCCGCAAGGAAACCTGGAATGGCTACAGCTACCAGATCCTGTTGACGCCCGAAGCGATGAGCTGGGGCATGAGCGGCGCATTGTTGCTGTCGTTCGGGATCGAGTGCCTGTTCCGGTTGATCGATTGGGTGGTGTTGGGCGGCAAGCGTCTGCGCCAGAGCCGGCCGATCGAAGAGCGGGATTTGCGTGGCTTGTAACACTGCCGAACGTCAAGGAGCCGGCAAGCCGGCTCCTTGCTTGATTACCAATCTATCGAATAGGTCATGCTCAAGGTACGGCCTTCGGCATTGGGGAATGGCGCTCTGGCGTTGGCCTGGGCGAACAGGTTGACGTACGTGCGGTTGGTCAGGTTGTACACGCCGCCTTCCAGGCGACCGACCGGCAAGTACACGGAACCGAGCAGGTCCACCAGCGTATAGCCTTCGATGTCGCGCCCGTTGTTGTCCTTGGCGGCAGCGTCGTAACTGGACAGGTGCATGCCTTGCAGGCGCAGGGTGTAGTCGTCTTCGGCGTAGCCGACGAACAGCGTGGTTTTGGCCGGTGAAATGCGTGTCGCCGGCAGATCGATCCATTTCCCGTTCTGTTGGGTCTCGCCTTTGGCCCAGGCATAGGTGCCACCCACCGACCAGTGATCTGTCGCGAGGTAGGTCAGGCTGTTTTCGATGCCGCGAACCCGCTCCTTCTGGTTGATCAGACGCAAGACACGCTCATTGGCATCGTAGAACTGAGTCACGTCCGAGGTGTTTTCATAGACGGTGACGTCGGCCTGCCACCGGTCCCAGTTACCGCGCCAGCCCAGCTCGTAGCTGTCGACCTTGATGGCCTGGGCGTTGAGGCTCTGGATGTCGAAGGTGCTGTTCACGTCACGCAAGAAACGCTGGATGTCCGGCAGTGAAAACCCCTGGCTGTAATTGGCGAAGACGTCCTGATGTTCACTCAGGTGATAGACCGCGCCCAGGTTATAGAGCGTCGCGTCGTATTTGAGGGTGTCACCGGGCAGGATGGCGCGTACGCCGGTCTGGACGATCTGACCGTAAGCGATGCTGTCGGAGACGTCGCTTTCGATCCATTCGCGGCGCACACCGCCACGCAAGGTCCAGTCTCCGATGTCCCAGGACATCTGCCCGAACAGCGCCTTGGTGGTGGTTTCGATATCCGGGCCCAGCTCGTAAGTGGTGCCGGTCTTGGTGTAGGTCAGCCCATTGAGGGTGTATTGGTCACCGCGCTGGCGGGAGCGTTCGTGATCATAGTCGGCGCCCCAGACCAGGTTGCCTGTGGCGCTGCCGATAGCCGGCAACGGTGTGTCGATGGCCGCACGCAGACCGTAGACATCCTGCACGCTGTTGTTGTCGGAGATCCCGGCCTTGCCCCGCGACAGGTCGGGGAAGAACAGCGCATCGGCCCGGCGCCAGTAGCTTTCCAGTTGCAGGCCCTGGCCGTAGAAGTCGTTGTCGGTGTAGTTGAGGTTGGCCGCCTGGTTATGGGTGTAGGGCTGGTCGTCGAGTTTCAGTCCTTTGACCGCCACGGCCTCTTGCCGGTTTTTCGGGTCTTTTGTGTAGCCGGTGTCCTGCTGGTCCTTGTAGTCCTGCAGCGACAGGCTGAGTTTTTTATCGGCATCCAGTTCGTAACCGAAACGACCTTGCAGGTCATAGGTGTCGGTGTCCATGTTGCTGCCCTGGGACGTGTCCTGAGGGATGCGATTGCCGTTGCCGTCGTACTGATCGTTGCGCTGGGTCAGGTCGGCGGACACGTACCAGTCCAGGGCATCCTTGCGCCCGGTCGCACTCTGAAAGGCCTCGTAGGCGAAACCCTTGCTGTTGAGGTTATTGCCGGTGGTCAGGCCCAGTTTGCTGCTGTAGGCAAGGTCCTGACCCTGGTTGCGCTTGGTGATGATGTTGATGATGCCGCCCGAAGCACCGGCACCATAAATGCTGCTGGCGCCGGAAACCACCTCGATGCGTTCGATACTGGCCGGCGCGATGCTGTTGAGCTGGCGGAAGTTGTCACGCGTGGCGTTTTGCGACACGCCGTCGATCAACACCAGCATGTTACGCCCGCGCAGGGTCTGGCCGAAGTTGCTCATCCCGCCGCTGGACGGCGCCAGGCCGGGAACCAGTTGCCCCAGGATGTCGGAGACCCGGCGCCCGGCGCCACTCTGTTGGCTGATCTGATGTTCGTCGATCACCTGGACCGAGCCCGGAATCGAGGCAATGGTCGCTTCGCTGCGCGTCGCGGAAACGACGGTGGCTTGCATGTTCAATGTGCCAGGTTGCTGGTCGGTGTCCTCGGCCCAGGTTTGGGCGCTGAAGGAGCCGAGCAGCGGAATCATCAAGGAAAGTTTGGTTCGGGTCATGAGTTGGTCTTTTTTTTAGTCGTGATAAGTGTTGGTAGACAGGATTGCGGGGTCAGGTGTGGAGGTGAATGAGCGCACCCAGCGGATCCCGATGGCGGCCAGTGCGTAGGTCAACGCCACCAGCCAGAAACTGTGGGCCAGCCCGACCAGCCCCATGCCGATCCCGCCGAGGACGGCACCGAGCAGAGCGCCAGCCTTGGCCGCGCTGTTGCCCAGGCCGAGGGCAAAACCCTGCTGGCTTGAAGACACGGTGTTGGCGATCAGCGCATAGGCGACGGGGAGCAGTGCGCCTTGCCAGATGCCCCAGACCATCCGGCTGACGAGAAAACCCAGCCATTCGCTGGCCAGTGCCGTGGCCGCGAGCGTCAAGGCGCAGAGCCAGGCAACGCCTTCGATGACGCGCAAGGTGTAAGCCGGCTGCCAGCGGTCGAACAGACGCCCCCACAGCGGTGCGGAGATGGCCAGGGTCGCGGCGCTCGCCGCGTAAGTCGCGCCGATCAGCCAGCCCGGCGCATGCAGAATGTCGGCGACATACAGCGCGTAGAAGGGTTGCGGCATCATTTTCGCGGCTTGTATCAACACGATCACCAACAGGATTCCACCGAGCCAGCCTTTAGGCAGGGCCACCGGCGCAACCGGATTCTTTGTCGAGGCTCGCGCCTTGTCAGCCGGCAGGAAAAAACTCCCCAGTGCGCACAGCAGGCAAATCGCCGTCGCGCCATAACAGAGCAGGGCAAACCCCGAGATGTCCATCAGCCAGCCGCCCAGTACCGGGCCGATCAACGAGCCGACAGCGGTCGCCGATTGCAGGCGGGCCAGGGTGTGTCCGCGCCGGGAACTGTCGCAGCCGGCCAGGGCATAAGCTTGCGCGGCGGCGATAAACCCGGCCAATGCGCCCTGCATCACGCGAATGCCCACCAGCAGCCACGGATCGAGGGTAATCGCCGCCAGTCCCTGGCACAGCGCAAGTGCCAGTAACGCCCGAACGATCATCGGCTTGTGCCCGGTGCGATCACCCAGCCGTCCCCACGCCGGCGTCAGCAGCATGGCCGCCAGCATCGGGCCGGCATAGACCAGCGCCGATAGCAGCGCGGTGTAGCCGGCGCCCTCTGGCCCAAGCAGATGCTGGATCTGCAAGGGCCAGAACGGGCCGCTCATTTCCATGGCACCCATGGAGACAAACTGGATGACGATCAGCAGTCGCAACGCACGACCATCAGCGAGCATCGGCGTTGGTTCGCAGCGGATTACTCAGGCGTCCGACGATGTCGGCGTGGCTGTCATGCAAGCGCATGCGCATGAATGATTTGGCCGGCCAATCCTGCTCCAGCAGGGCCTGACGCTCGCTTTCCCAGCGTCCCGGTTCGACGTGCTCGCGCACGCTCTCGAAGCACTGTTCAACGTGCGTGGCCAAGCGCTCCCAAAGGCTATTTTCCGGCACATTCCAGTGGCGGGCGCAGAGCAACGTCAACTCACCGAGGTGGCACATGAACGTGGTGTGCAGGAGCTTGTCGCGAACAAAACCGGCGTCGTCGTACAGGGTCATTTTCGGATCGTGCAGCTGGATATCCAGCCCCTTGGCGTGCAGGGTTTTGCGATCGATGCGAATGTCGCCGAAGTCACGCAGCAGCAACCGATTCAACTGCCCGTCAGCGCCCATCACCATGAAGCTGTTTTGCTGGTGCGCTTCGAACGCCACGCCATACATCAGGTAGATGCCCAGCAGGCTCGGGACGGCAATCGACAGGTAATCGTCGAAGAGCGCCAGCATGGCGTCGCTGTCGTCACGGCCCTGAGCCAGTTGCACCCAGTCACGCAGCAACGGTTGTTCGAATTCGTTGACGGCGAACAGGCTGCCGACCGGCACGGCCAGTTCGCCTTCTTGCAGCAGGGTCAGCGGGTTGTCGCGGTACAACACGGCGGCATGCCGGGACCGTTCGTCATTGGCCGGTTGTGGCGCGTAGTGCATGCCGATGCGCTCCGGCACGATGTTCAGCAGGCGCTGAATTTGCGGTTCGTGATCGAGAATCTGCAGTAGCAGTTGGCTGATGCGCGGTCCCATCCGGGCCGAGCGCGGCGACACGGTGCGCTGCACGCTGGTCAGGCGCAGGGCCACCGGCAGTTTGACCATCGGCGCGACGCGGCTGGCCTCTGGTACGACTGTGCGGAAGGACATGGTCGGGTGACCGGTGAAGGCAACGATGTCGGTCACGATCAGCAGGTTGTCGGCGATCTCGCCGGCGAACGAATTGGGCAGCTCTTCATTGGCTTGCCATGGGTGCGACGGCAGCGGGAGGTAGTCCGTTGCCTCCAGGCCCCGTTGCTGCAAATGGCGCTGCAATTGTTCGGCGGCCTGCGGGAAGTGGCCCTGCCACCAGTCCCAGTAATCGGCGGTGCCAGCCAGTGATTCGACGTGGGTGTACTGACGGTGCAGGGCGCACAGCACAATCGGAAAACTCGCTTCGAATTCCGGCGAGAAAGCGATGACCTGCGCAGCGCTCAAGCCCAGTTTGGTCTTGTAGTTCGGATGCCAGGGGTGGCCGAGCGTGCCCCACTGTTCGAGCAATGACGTCGGGTTCTGGTGGTCGGGGCTGGCTTTGAGCCAGGCGAACAGATTGTCGTTGTGCTCGGTGTCGATCTGCTCTCTCAGGCGCTCGGTCCATCCATGGTGGAACGCCAGGCACAGGGTGTCGTTGCTGTAGCTATCGTCCAGCTCGCGGGCCAGACGTTCCAGTACCTGCGGGGAGGCGGGCGGGTTGAGCTGAGTGCTGAGGTGAGCGAGCAGTTCGCTGGGCAACTGGATTTTGTGCGGCAGGCTGTCGGAGGTGTGCAGGACGATGCTGCCACGCACGTCCCAGCTGTTCATTCTTCCGCCCGTCAGGTGGTCGAAGCAAAGCTGCGCACCGTCGCCAAGCGGCAGCCAGCAACGACTGTTGTCGTCGTACTCGCAGGCGTCGGGGTTGATCAGACCTTCGCGAAACAGCGCCTGGATCAGGCGTTGGAAGCAGCGCTGGGCGGCGGGCTCCAGGGCATTGCTCAAATGGTCGAGGGTGATGCGGTGGGACTGGAAGGCAGGAGTGCCGAGTGCTTCGCTCCAGTTTGAGAGCAATTGCTGCTGTTTTTGCGTGTAAGCGCGCATCGAGTCCGACTCCTTCTGGACAGTGGATTAACTGAATGCGCGCAGAGAATACATTTTTCAAATTATAATGCAAATGATAGCAATTCCTACTTGTAGTGTGGAGAACTCCTTTTCAGAGGCCGGCCAAGGGTTTGCTCAAGACCATGTAGCGCTCTCCCACCTTCCGCGCATACTCCTCCAGCACCTGCTGACACAAGGCCACAATCTCCTCGACCCACTCAACGCCCACCCGCCACGACACCACCACCTGCAGGTCGGGTGGTCGCTGATCGATGTCCAGCAAGGTCAACTCGCCGCGCGCCAGTTCCTCGGCCACCAGCACCGGCGGCAACGCGCCGATGCCAAAGCCATCGCGCAGCAGCCGGGTAATGGCCGACACCGAGTTGACGCAGTTCAACCGTGGCGTCATCACGCCATTGGCCTGCATCAGGGCGAGCACTTCCTGATGCGGGTGGGAGTTTTTCGAGTAGGTGATGATCCGCTCATTCGCCAGATCGGCGACGCCTGAATACTCCCGGTTGTACAGGGAATTGCTGGCCACAATCCAGCCCATGGGGTGGCTGGCCAGTTCCAGGCTGCGCACGCTTTCCTGGCGTAGCAGGTCGGTTTGCAGGATCACATCGAGAAAGCCTTTTTGCAGCTGATCGCAGAGGTTGAGCGAGGTATCGGCCACCAGCTCGATTTCCACCAGCGGGTAGTGATCAGTCATCTGCGCCACCAACGGGCTGAGCCAGGTATGGATCACCGTATCCATCACGCCGATGCGTACCCGTCCGGCCTTGCTCGAGCGGGTCTCGATCGACTGCTTGAGTGCCTGCATGGTGTCCAGCATCTGCTCGGCGTAATCGAGCACTTTGAGGCCTTCCGGGGTCAGGCTCACGCCGCGCGAATCCCGCAAAAACAGCTTTACCCCGAGCTCGCCTTCAAGCACCGCAATTCGGCTGGAGATCGAGGCCTGGGTGGTGAAGAGCTTGTCGGCGGTCAGGCGGAAACTCTTGAGTCGGGCAACCCAGACGAAGGTCTCGAGAAACTTCAGGTTCATGGGATAAAGATTTCTTATGTCTAAGGCGGGTTTTTATTAGTTGGACGCAGCAGGGGCGCGCGTCCAAGAATCGACGCATCCGGTTCCCACGATAGGCGTCGTCGGGGCTCAGAACAATACCAATAAAATCAGCGCGGAGATTTGCCATGAGTGCGCCCGACACCCCCGTCATCCAGAAAGTCTCGGCCCGCCCGGGACCTTTCGACTGGTATCGCAACATCAATCAGCAGGAACGCCGCACCTTCTGGAGCTGCAAGATCGGCTATGGCCTGGACGGCATGGACACCCAGATGCTCAGCTTCGTGGTGCCGACCCTGATTGCGATGTGGGGCATCACCACCGGCCAGGCCGGGCTGATTCATACCAGCACCCTGATCGCTTCGGCCATCGGTGGCTGGGTGGCGGGGATTCTCTCCGATCGCATTGGTCGTGTGCGCACCCTGCAACTGACCGTACTGTGGTTTGCCTTCTTTACCTTCCTCTGCGGCTTTGCCCAGAGCTATGAGCAACTGCTGATCGCACGGACCCTGATGGGCTTCGGTTTCGGCGGTGAGTGGACGGCCGGCGCGGTGCTGATCGGCGAAGTGATCCGTGCTCAGGACCGCGGCAAGGCAGTGGGCATGGTGCAGTCCGGCTGGGCGCTGGGTTGGGGGCTGACGGCGATTCTGTATGCGCTGCTGTTCTCGGTGTTGCCACCGGAAGACGCCTGGCGTGCGCTGTTCATCCTCGGCATCGTGCCGGCGATCTTCGTGATTTTCGTCCGCCGTCTGGTCAAGGACCCGGAAATCTATCGTGAAGCCAAAGCGAAACAGGAGCCGGGCAACCCGTCGAAGTTCTACGAGATCTTCGCCCCCGGCATGCTCTTCACCACGATTCGCGCTTCGTTGCTGACCACCGGTGCGCTGGGCGGTTACTACGCGATCACGTCCTGGCTACCGACTTTTCTGAAGAACGAACGCGGTTTGAGCGTACTCAATACCAGCGGTTATCTGGCGATGGTGATCATCGGTTCCTACGTCGGTTATGTCATCAGCGCCTATTTGACCGACATCCTCGGCCGCAAAAAGAACTTCATCCTGTTCGCTGTCGGCTCGTTCACCATTGTGTTGCTGTACACCCAACTGCCGGTCAGCAACGGCGTGATGCTGTGGCTGGGCTTCCCGCTGGGCTTCTTCGCCTCGGGGATCTTCAGCGGCATGGGCGCGTTCCTGACCGAATTGTTCCCCACGCGCATTCGCGGTTCAGGCCAGGGGTTTTGCTACAACATCGGCCGGGCGCTGGCGGCATTGTTCCCTCTGCTGATCGGCCTGCTCAGCCAGACCGTGCCGCTGAGTGTGGGCATTGGTGCCTTTGCGGCGGTTTCCTACGGTGTGGTGATCCTCGCGGCCCTGAGCCTGCCGGAAACCCGTGGCAAGCAACTCGACGCCCGGTAACTGATAACCTGCGGGCTTGTCCTACAGATATGTCCCGCAGCTAAAAAGATTAATGCCTACAGGAGTGTTCAGCGTGAGCCGCCTGCTATTGAACTGCGACATCGGCGAGAGTTTCGGCAACTGGACCATGGGTCTGGACGCAGAAATCATGCCCTTTATCGATTGCGCCAACATCGCCTGCGGTTTTCACGCCGGCGACCCGAGCGTCATGCGCAAGACCGTCAGCCTGGCCCTTAGCCACGGTGTGCAAGTTGGCGCGCATCCGGCCTATCAGGATCTGGTGGGATTCGGCCGTCGCTCCATGGCGTATGCCACCCAGGAGCTTCAAGACATTCTGCATTACCAGATCGGCGCCCTCGACGGCATCTGCCGGGCCCAGGGTGGTCGGGTCAGTTACGTCAAACCCCATGGCGCGATGTACAACGACATGATGGCCAACCCGGCGCAGTTGCGCGCCGTGCTGCAAGCGGTGGCGTCCTATGACCGCAACCTGCCGCTGATGTTGATGGCAACCCGCGACAACAGCGCCGCGCAACAACTGGGTGATGAATACGGCGTGACGCTGTGGTTCGAGGCCTTCGCCGACCGCGCCTACGACAGCGCCGGCAGGCTGGTGTCGCGACAACTGCCGGGAGCGGTGCATCACGACCCGCAAACAATTATCGAGCAAGCGCTGACCATTGCCCGTGGTGACAACCTGACCGCCAGCGACGGCAGTGCCCTGCATTTGCAGGCCAATACCCTCTGCGTGCACGGCGACAACGCCAGTTCGGTCGCTGCCGTGCAACGCATCCGTGAAGCCTTGAACCGGCAGAGCGCGTCATGAAACTGCGGGTGGAAGTGGTGGCGCTGGATTGCCTGATGGTGCGCCTGTTCGATGAAATTGCCGAAACCAACATGCCGTGGATGCTGGCGGCCAGTGAAAGTCTGCGGGCGGCGTTCGCCGGGCATCTGATCGATCTGGTGCCGTCCTACACCACCTTGATGGTGCATTACGATTTGACCGCGCTGAGTCCCGCCCAAGCCCGGGAGTTGATTGCCGAAGCGTTGATCGATCTGTCGCCCAACGCTCATGCCCGCGGTAAATGTCATGTGTTGCCGGTGTGGTACGACTTGAGCGTCGGACCGGAGCTGAACCTGTTGTCGCAGCGCAGCGGGTTGGCGGTGGAGGAGGTGATCCGTCGTCACAGCGAGCGTGAATATCAGGTGTTCGCCCTGGGCTTTGCGCCGGGCTTCGCCTTCATGGGGCTGGTGGAAGAGGTACTTGCCGCGCCGCGTCTGAACACGCCACGCAAGAAAGTCGCGGCCGGCAGTGTCGGCATCGCCGAACGGCAGACGGCGGCTTACCCGGTGGTGTCGCCGGGCGGCTGGAACCTGATTGGCCGCACGCCGGCCAAATTGTTCGATCGCAACCGTGACGGCTACAGCCTGATGCAACCCGGTGACACCGTACGGTTCGAAGCGATCGGCCATGCCGAGTTCATTAACCTGGGCGGTGACGACACGCCACTGGAGGCCCGGGGATGAGCCGTCTGACGATTGAAGCGAGTACGCCGCTGTGCCTGTTGCAGGATGCCGGTCGATTCGGCGTGCGGCATCTGGGCGTGACCCAGGGCGGAGCGGCCGATTGGCGTTCGATGTCCTGGGCCAACTGGCTGCTGGGCAACGGGCTGGATGCGACGGTGATTGAAATCACCCTCGGCGGATTCACCGTGGTGGCCGAGGAGGAATGCGTGCTGGCCTTGGCCGGAGCGGATCTGGGCGCGCTGGTGGACGGCGAGGCACTGGCACCGTGGCGCAGTTTCAGGCTGCACAAAGGTCAGCGTTTGCAATTCACCCGGCCGTTGCTCGGCGCCCGGGCCTATCTGGCGGCGCCGGGTGGGTTTGATGCACCGAAAGTGCTGGGCAGCAGCGCGACGGTGGTCCGTGAGGAACTCGGCGGCCTGGACGGTATGGGCCATGCGCTGGGTAAGGGCGCGTCATTGAGCTATTCGGGCAACTCGGTGATGTTGCTGCGCGAAATGACCGCAGACCAGCGGCCGGACTTGAACCTTGATGCCCCGTTGGGCCTGGTCCTCGGTGCACAGATCGGTGAGTTCAGCGGGCAGAGCCTGTTCGACGCGTTCAATAGTGTGTGGAAGCTCGACAGCCGCGCCGACCGCATGGGCATTCGCCTGTTGGGTACGGCGCTGCAGTACCAGGGCAAACCGATGATTTCCGAAGGCATTCCGTTGGGGGCCGTGCAGGTGCCGCCGGACGGGCAGCCGATCGTGTTGCTCAATGATCGGCAGACCATTGGTGGTTACCCGCGTCTGGGAGCGTTGACGCCGCTGGCGCTGGCGCGATTGGCGCAGTGTTTGCCGGGGGCGCGGGTGCGGTTGCGGCCGGTGGTGCAGGAGGTTGCGCATCGCGAACAAGTCGAGTATTTGCGCCGGTTTATTTGAAGATCAAAAGATCGCAGCCTGCGGCAGCTCCTACAGGGATCGGTGTAGGAGCTGCCGCAGGCTGCGATCTTTCAGGGCCGTCACGCGGTTATTTGGAAAGAAACCGCATCCCTTCCTCCAACCCTCGGAGGGTCAACGGATACATCTGGTCCTCGATCAAATCGCGCACGATGTTGGTCGAGGAGGTATAGCTCCAGGTGTCCTTCGGGTACGGGTTGATCCAGATGAGCTTCTTGTACTTCTCCTTGAACCGCTGCATCCACACGTAACCGGCTTCTTCGTTCCAATGCTCGACGCTGCCGCCCGGCTGGGTGATTTCGTAGGGCGCCATGGCGGCGTCGCCGATGAAGATCACTTTGTAGTCGGCGCCGTACTTGTGCAGCAGGTCCATGGTCGAGGTGCGCTCGGAGGTGCGGCGCATGTTGTTCTTCCACACCGATTCATAAATGAAGTTGTGGAAATAGAAGTACTCCAGATGCTTGAACTCGGTCTTGCAGGCCGAGAACAGCTCCTCGCAAATCTTCACGTGGGCGTCCATCGAGCCGCCGATGTCAAACAGCAGCAACAGCTTGACGGTGTTGCGCCGCTCCGGCCGCATCTGGATGTTCAGCAAGCCGGCATCCCTGGCGGTGTGATCGATGGTGCCATCGATGTCCAGCTCTTCCGCCGCCCCCTGACGGGCGAACTTGCGCAGGCGGCGCAGGGCGACCTTGATGTTGCGCGTACCCAGCTCGACCGAGTCGTCGAGGTTCTTGTATTCGCGCTGGTCCCAGACCTTGGCCGCCTTGCCCTGGCGCTTGCCGGCATCGCCGACCCGAATGCCTTCCGGGTTGAAGCCGCCGGAGCCGAACGGGCTGGTGCCCCCGGTGCCGATCCACTTGTTGCCGCCGGCGTGGCGTTCCTTCTGTTCTTCGAGGCGTTTCTTGAACTCTTCGATCAGCTTGTCGAGGCCACCGAGGGACTGGATCGCCGCCCGCTCTTCTTCGGTCAGCGAGCGTTCGAACTCCTTGCGCAGCCAGTCTTCGGGGATCAATGCCTGAAGATGATCGTCGAGCTTTTCCAGGCCATTGAAGTAGGCACCGAACGCCCGGTCGAACTTGTCGAAATGCTTTTCATCCTTCACCAGGATCGCCCTGGACAGGTAATAGAACTCGTCCATGTCGGCGAAGGTCACGCGCTGTTTCAGCGCGTTGATCAGGTCCAGCAGTTCACGCACCGAGACCGGCACCTTGGCTGCGCGCATTTCATTGAACAGATTGAGCAACATGGCATCAGCCTCTTAGCGGGTGCCGCGACGGCTCATGAACGCCAGACGCTCCAGCAATTGCACGTCCTGTTCGTTTTTCACCAGCGCTCCAGCCAGCGGCGGGATGGCCTTGGTCGGATCGCGCTCGCGCAGCACCGCTTCGCCGATGTTGTCGGCCATCAGCAACTTCAGCCAGTCCACCAGCTCGGAGGTCGAAGGCTTCTTCTTCAGGCCCGGCACCTTGCGCACGTCGAAGAACACGTCCAGCGCTTCGCTGACCAGGTCTTTCTTGATGTCCGGGTAGTGCACGTCGACGATCCGCTGCATGGTCACGCGGTCGGGGAAGGCGATGTAGTGGAAGAAGCAGCGACGCAGGAAGGCGTCCGGCAGCTCTTTCTCGTTGTTGGAGGTAATGATGATGATCGGGCGCTTCTTGGCCTTGATGGTCTCGTCGATCTCGTAAACATAGAACTCCATCTTGTCGAGTTCTTGCAGCAGGTCATTGGGGAATTCGATGTCGGCCTTGTCGATTTCATCGATCAGCAGGATGACCCGCTCTTCGGATTCGAAGGCTTCCCAGAGCTTGCCCTTTTTCAGGTAGTTGCGAACGTCGTGGACCTTTTCCGTACCGAGCTGCGAATCGCGCAGGCGGCTGACCGCGTCGTACTCATAGAGGCCCTGGTGAGCCTTGGTGGTGGATTTGATGTGCCAGGTGATCAGCTTGGCGCCAAAGGATTCGGCCAGTTGCTCGGCGAGCATGGTCTTGCCGGTGCCCGGTTCGCCCTTGACCAGCAACGGCCGTTCCAGGGTGATGGCGGCGTTGATCGCCAGCTTCAGGTCATCGGTGGCGACGTAGGCCTGGGTGCCTTCGAACTTCATCTGCTAATCCTCGAACGGTAACGCCGACCTGTACGAGGCAGGGCGGGGGCGCAATAAAAGAGTCAGCCCCGACTATAACGCGGTGCCCGGTCGACTGTGAACGCAGACGGCTTATTCAGTCTCTGAATGGAGCGTCACATCTTGACTCAGTCTCGGTTGCTGGCCAGTATGGAGATATCGCCATTTTGGCGATAGCATTCCGGGCATGTCTACAAAATACCGATTTCGAGATACATATCGCATTCAGCTACGCGAAAAGGATCATCCACCGCCACACGTTCATCTGACGGGTGGCGGGCTGGACGTCATGCTGAGCCTGGAAACTGTCGAAGTGATGGTGGGCAAGGCGCCGCCGCTGATTATCAAGGAGGCGCTGGAGTGGGTCAGGGCTCATCAGGCGCAATTACTGGAGGATTGGAAACGATGCTACCCATGAAACGACCACGGCTATCGGCAGTGCAAGCGTTGCCGGATTATCGTTTGGCGCTGACGTTTATCGATGGCCAGCAACTGATGCTCGATTTGAGCCGCGACCTGCATGCCTATCCAGGCCTGCGACCTTTGCAGGGAGTCGCTTTTGAATATGCAGCGTTGGGTGATGATGGCTGGAGTGTCGAATGGCCTGAACTCGATATCCAGATGGGTGCAGACACCCTCTACCTGGATGCCCTGGCGCAAAATGCAGCCGACGAAAACACCCGGATCTTTATCGATTGGCGTGCTCGCACCGGGTTACCGCTCAATCAGGCCGCTGAAGCGCTGGGGGTCAGTACCCGCAGCATCACCCGGTACAGTAGTGGCCGAGAAGCGGTGCCGCGATCGTTAGCCTTGGCCTGCCTGGGTTGGGACTTCCTGCAACAGCAATCGAATGCGCCCCGTGCGGCGCAGGACACTGGCCGGTACATCGTCACGCGCAAAAGTTAGCCTGCATACAGCTTGAGCCGTTCATATCGCGCATTGAACGCAGGGATGAAACCATTGCGTAAAATCTGCAAAAAAGCCTGGTGCGCGGTGGTATTCATGTTCGCTGGTGGTTTGGAATCGAGTGGCAAATCTCTGGCAATCCAAAGCCACTGGCTGCACTGATAAGCGGACGTTCGGCCCGACTGGACGCCTGCGGGCAAGAGGCTTACCTTGATGCCCTATTTCAATGCTGTCGTTAAGGACCCAGCCATGAGCCGCATTTTCGTTGACAACGCCCACTCCATCGGCAACACGCCGCTGGTGCAGATCAATCGCATTGCGCCGCGTGGTGTGACCATCCTGGCCAAGATCGAAGGGCGCAACCCGGGTTACTCGGTCAAGTGCCGGATCGGCGCGAACATGATCTGGGATGCCGAGAGCAGCGGAAAACTCAAGCCGGGCATGACCATCGTCGAACCCACCTCCGGCAATACCGGCATCGGCCTGGCCTTCGTGGCCGCCGCCCGTGGCTACAAGCTGATGCTGACCATGCCGGCGTCCATGAGTATCGAACGCCGCAAGGTGCTCAAGGCACTGGGTGCCGAACTGGTGTTGACCGAGCCGGCCAAAGGCATGAAGGGCGCCATCGAGAAAGCCGGTGAAATTGTTGCCAGCGACCCGTCGAAGTACTTCATGCCAGCGCAATTCGACAACCCGGCCAACCCGGCCATCCACGAAAAAACCACGGGCCCGGAAATCTGGAACGATACCGACGGCGCGGTCGATGTGCTGGTGGCGGGCGTCGGAACCGGTGGAACCATCACCGGAGTTTCGCGATATATCAAGAATACCCAGGGCAAGCCGATACTCTCGGTGGCGGTGGAGCCGGCGGTGTCACCGGTGATCACTCAGGCCCTGGCTGGTGAAGAGATCAAGCCGAGCCCGCACAAGATCCAGGGCATCGGTGCCGGTTTTGTGCCGAAGAACCTCGATTTGTCGATCGTCGATCGGGTGGAGTTGGTCAGTGACGAAGAGTCCAAGGCCATGGCCTTGCGCTTGATGCAGGAAGAAGGAATTTTGTGCGGGATCTCTTGCGGCGCTGCCATGGCAGTGGCTGTTCGGCTGGCCGAGACCCCGGAAATGCAGGGCAAGACCATCGTCGTCATCTTACCGGATTCCGGTGAACGTTATCTGTCGAGCATGCTGTTCAGTGATCTGTTTACCGAACAGGAGAATCAGCAGTAAACGCTAAACATTCGCGAATTGTGGCTGGCGGTGATGATTGAGGCGTTATCGCTGGCTGCGATCTATTGATCGGGGCCGGTTGATGATCGATTTGCATCAGCCAATGTTCAGGCATCTCGTGCTAATAAATGCTTTGTTGCACATTCATTAATAATGAATGTTGAAAAGTGCAGGTTTTTCGCCGGATCGGTAGTGTTTATCATGCCAGCATCCACGTCGGGCAATGGACGTGGCGCAGTGTCGCTTATCTTCAAAGGAGTTGTTGATGACCTTATCGTTTGCCGCGAAGGCCTTGTTGTTGCTGCTGTTTCTCGGCAGCACCCTCTATGTGCATTTGCGTGGCAAGGCGCGTCTGCCGGTGTTGCGCCAGTTCGTTAACCATTCGGCACTGTTCGCACCCTATAACGCCTTGATGTACCTGTTTTCCGGTGTGCCCTCGAAACCGTATCTGGATCGCAGCAAGTTCCCGGAACTGGATGTGCTCAGGGACAACTGGGAAGTGATTCGCGATGAAGCGATGCACTTGTTCGACGAGGGCTATATCCGTGCGGCGGCAAAGAACAACGACGCCGGCTTTGGTTCGTTCTTCAAGAAGGGCTGGAAGCGTTTTTACCTCAAGTGGTATGACAAACCGCTGCCTTCTGCCGAAACCTTGTGTCCAAGAACCGTGGAACTGGTCAGTAGCATTCCCAATATCAAGGGCGCCATGTTTGCGCTGCTGCCGGGCGGCAGCCACCTCAACCCGCATCGCGATCCGTTTGCCGGTTCCCTGCGTTATCACCTGGGGCTGTCGACACCGAACTCCGACGATTGCCGCATCTTTGTCGACGGTCAGGTTTACGCCTGGCGCGATGGGGAAGACGTGATGTTCGACGAAACCTATGTGCACTGGGTCAAGAATGAAACGCAAAAGACCCGCGTCATCCTGTTCTGCGATATCGAGCGTCCACTGAGCAACCGCCTCATGACCCGCATCAATCGCAGTATCAGCGCATGGCTGGGTCGCGCCACCGCCCCTCAGAATCTGGACGACGAACGTGTGGGCGGGATCAACAAGGTCTACGCCTGGAGCAAGAACTCCAGCGATAAATTCAGTGGTGTGGTCAAACAATGGAAGCGGCGTAATCCCAAGGCCTACCGCGTGATGCGCCCGGTTTTGGCGGTGGTGGTGCTGACGTTGTTGGGGTATTGGTTGTTTGGCTGAAGCCGGATACAGAACAGAAAAACCGCTCGTTGTGAGCGGTTTTTTTATTTCCGGGGAATCCCGGGCAACCTCTCCAACCGCACAATGCTGATTCTGTGCCAGCTGTCATTACTGGTCTTTTGACCGAGTCGTTGCAATCCATGTCAAACGCTGGTTATAGTTGGCGCCGGGTGAGTTTCGGACTCACTTTTTTATCCCTCGAGCAAAGATCAGCCCAATGCGTTCATCCCTCATCAACGCGGTAGTCGATTCAGCGGTCAACGCTGGCGTCGTACCGTGCGGGAATCAGCAGCCCGGGCAGATCAGTCATTACCCCCCACCTGTCAGTAGCACACCGGTGTGCGCAGTCGTATCACCGCCAGGCGTTGGCATTTCGGGCTGATCAGCTTTCATCTGCTGCTTCCATGCCCTTATCAAAAACGTTCGCCTGAAAAACTACTGAATTTCAGCTTTTGCTGAGTTGGCTTTTTGCCTGACTACAGGTGGTATTCATGTTTGTCCTTTCGAAAAAGTCCGCGCTCGCGGCGGCGTCCACGAGCCTGTTCGTTCTGCTGTGGAGCAGTGGGGCGATTTTCTCCAAATGGGGGCTGGCCCACGCGTCGCCCTTCGCCTTCCTGATGTTTCGTTTCGTCATCGCGCTATGCGGTCTGGTGTTGCTGGTGCCGTTGCTCAAGCTGAAGTTGCCCAAGGGCGGTAAACCGATGCTGTATGCGATGGCCACCGGCGTGGTGTTGTTGGGGGCTTATCAGATTTTTTATCTGCTGGCCCTCGACCTTAAAGTCACGCCCGGGGTGATGGCGACCATCATGGGCGTGCAGCCGATCCTCACCGTGGTGCTGATGGAGCGTCAGCGTTCCTGGAGCCGCATGTTCGGACTGGCCCTGGGGCTGACCGGGTTGATCATGGTGGTCTATCAGGGCATCGGTCTGGCCGGGATGTCGCTGGCCGGGATGCTTTTCGGTCTGCTGGCGCTGGCGAGCATGACGTTCGGTTCGATCATGCAGAAACGCATCACCGACAATCCCCTCGGCACGCTGCCGGTGCAGTACCTCGCGGGGCTATTGTTGTGCGGAGTGTTCGTACCCTTCCAGCCGTTTCACTTCGAACACGGCAGCGGTTTCATCCTGCCGGTGCTATGGATGGGGCTGGTGGTGTCGGTGCTGGCGACGCTGTTGCTCTACCGCTTGATCGCCCGGGGCAATCTGGTGAATGTCACCAGCCTGTTTTACCTGGTGCCTGCGGTAACGGCGGTGATGGACTATCTGATCTTCGGCAATCGGCTGGCGATGTTGAGTCTGTTCGGCATGCTGCTGATCATCGTCGGCCTGGTGTTCGTGTTCCGTAAAACCGCGTAATTGCGTGCAAACCCGATAAGGCCTGGAGCAATGCTCCAGGCCTTTGTGATTTTTGGCGTCTGATCAGCCGCGAAGGCGTCATCCGCAACGCAACAATTCTACCGGTCAGCCACCAAACCCGATTTCACAGCAGCCGGCTTCAACACCAACCACAACGCCAGCGCAATCAACAACCCGCCATACACATGCGCCATCGACAAGGGTTCATCGAGAAACATCGCACCCCATAACACCCCGAACGGCGGGATCATGAAGGTCACGGTCGACGACTTTACCGGGCCGATCGAGCTGAGCAGCCGGAAGTAGATGATGTAGGCAAACGCGGTACACGCCAGCCCCAACCCCAACAGTGACAACCAGACCTTCCAGCCGCCCCAGCTTTCCGGTGGCTGGCTGATCACGCTGTAGCCGAACAACGGCAATATGAACAGGGTCGCTCCCAGCATGCTGCCCAACGCCGACAGTCGACTGTCGAGCCCACCGGCCTGGTCAAGCCAGCGCCGGGCGAGAAACCCGGCGAAGCCATAACAGGTGGTGGCGAGCAGGCAGGCGAGGGCGCCCATCAGCAGTTGCATGTCGAACGCCACGGGACCGGCGCGGGTCAGGACGCCGACGCCAAGCAGTCCGAGGAATACTCCGCTGAGCTTGGCGGCGCTGAGTCTTTCATGGAAGAACAAGCCGCCGATCAGCACGCCCATCAACGGCGTGGTGGCGTTGAAAATCGCTGAGTAACCGGCCGGCAGCACTTGCGCCGCGACCGAGTAGAGCGTCGCCGGGATGCCGGAGTTGATCACCCCGAGCAGCATCACGGTCTTGAGTTTGCCTTTGAAATCCCAGCTGATGCGCATCAGGCCAAGAATCACCAACAGTCCGGCCGCGGCAATCGACACGCGGAAAAACGCCGTGGGAATCGTGCCGATCACTGGAGCGATGATGCGCATGAACAGAAAACTCGCACCCCAGATGGCCGCCAGTGACAGTAAACGAAAAATATCGACGGGATTCACAGCGAGGTCCTTCCTTGATGGAGGGGCGAAAGTGTTGCTGAGCGTGTGGTCGATGGCAACCGAAAACCGGACATTCAATTCGCCCGGAAAATTACGCTTCTCCTGCACCCGGTTCACTGGCTAAGCTCAAGCCTCCCGAATTCCCGCAGAGGTCTCACCATGCCGCAGCAATGGCCAGCCGCCGACATCGCCCGTTTGATCCTCGATGGCTTTGACGATTACCGCGAGCATTTCCGGCAGATCACCGATGGCGCCCGGGCCCGCTTCGAACAGGCCCGGTGGCAAGAGACGCAATCGGCGTCGGCGGCGCGGATCAATCTGTACGAAGAAAAAGTCGGTGAAACCGTGGAGCGACTACGCACCGCGTTTGACCCAGGCACCCTGGACGTCAGCTGCTGGCCGCTGGTCAAAAGCGCCTACATCAGCCTGATCGACCTGCGTTTCGACGATGAGCTGTCCGAGACCTGGTACAACTCGATCTTCTGCGGGCTGTTCAGCCATGACCTGATCAGCGACGGCTGCATGTTCATCCACACCACCCGGCCGAGCCTGCGCCGTGCCCGGGCCGCGCAAACCCGCACCTACAAGCCGCAAGGACAATTGTCGGCGATGCTCGCCAGCATCTTCGCCGACTACCGCTTCAGTGAGGATTACGCAGACCTGCCCGGTGACCTGAAGCGCCTCGAAGCGCAGTTGCGCGAGAACCTGCCGGATTGGGTGTGCAAGGACCCGGAGCTGAGCGTCGAGCTGTTTTCCTCGGTGCTGTACCGCAATAAAGGCGCGTACCTGGTGGGGCGCATCTACACCGCCGACGAGCAGTGGCCGCTGGCGATTCCATTGCTGCACCTTGAAGGCCGCGGCATCCAGATCGATGCGCTGATCACCGACGAAGCAGACGTGTCGATCATCTTCTCCTTCACCCGTTCGTATTTCATGGTGGATGTGCCGGTGCCGGCGGAGTTCATTGGCTTCTTGCGGCGTATCCTGCCGGGCAAACACATTGCCGAGCTGTACACCTCGATTGGTTTCTACAAGCACGGCAAGTCGGAGTTCTACCGGGCGCTGATCAATCACCTGGCCAACACCGACGACCAGTTCATCATGGCCCCCGGTGTGCGCGGCATGGTCATGAGCGTGTTCACCCTGCCGGGTTTCAACACCGTGTTCAAAATCATCAAGGACCGTTTCTCGCCGTCGAAAAACGTCGACCGCGCCACGGTGATCGAGAAGTACCGTTTGGTGAAGAGTGTCGACCGCGTCGGACGCATGGCCGATACCCAGGAATTCGCCGACTTCCGTTTCCCGCTGAGCAAGTTCGACCCAGCGTGCCTGGAGGAACTGCTGGAAGTCGCACCGTCCACGGTATCGGTCGAAGGCGACACCGTGCTGATCCGTCACTGTTGGACCGAGCGCCGCATGACCCCGCTGAACCTCTACCTGGAAAACGCCAACGAGGCGCAGGTGCGCGAGGCCCTGGAGGATTACGGGCTGGCGATCAAGCAACTGGCGGCGGCCAACATCTTTCCCGGCGACATGCTGCTGAAGAACTTCGGCGTCACCCGTCACGGTCGTGTGGTGTTCTACGACTATGACGAGATCTGCTTTCTGACCGAGGCCAACTTTCGCCACATCCCGGCACCGCGCACCCCCGAAGACGAAATGGCCTCTGAACCGTGGTACTCGATCGGGCCGCTGGACGTGTTCCCGGAAGAGTTTCCGCCATTCCTGTTTGCCGATTTCGGGCAACGCAAGTTGTTCGATCAGTTGCATGGCGAGTTGTACAACGCCGATTACTGGAAGAGCCTGCAAGAGGCGATTCGGGCGGGGAAGGTGATCGATGTGTTTCCGTATCGGCGCAAAGGCCTCGATAACGAATAGCTCTGCCTGGTGAAGACTCTGTGGCGAGGGAGCTTGCTCCCGCTGGGGTGCGAAGCGCCCCCTATACCAGGCACCGAGCAGTTTCAGGCAAACCGCAATGGCCGGATTGCGACTGCTGCGCAGCCGAGCGGGAGCAAGCTCCCTCGCCACAACAAGCCCCTTGGCCACAGAGGTTGCCAAATCTGCGACAATCGGCACCTTGCACCACTAGACGACTGAATTGCGTACCCGATGACCGACGAATCGCCCTCCATCGACAAACTGCTGAAAAACCTCGATCACGCCATGCTCGCCGACCGCCACCGGCTGCGGCGGCAGTTGCTTGAGCTGCGCAAGAAACCCGACGAGGCCAGGCTGGGCCAGTGGGTGACGCGGATGCAGGCGTCCTGCGATCAGGTGCTGGCGCGCAAGGCCAGCCTGCCGGTGATTCGTTACGACGACAGCCTGCCGATCGCCGCCAAGCGCGACGAAATCAAGAAGGCGCTGGAAAAGCACCAGGTGCTGATCATCGCCGGTGAGACCGGCTCGGGTAAGACCACCCAGTTGCCGAAGATCTGCCTGGAAATCGGTCGCGGTCAGCATGGCCTGATCGGTCACACCCAGCCGCGGCGGATCGCTGCGCGCAGCGTCGCCAGCCGGGTCGCCGAAGAGCTCGGCACGCCGTTGGGCGCACTGGTCGGTTATCAGGTGCGTTTCGAAGATCAGAGCGATTCCAACACCCTGATCAAACTGATGACCGACGGTATCCTGCTGGCCGAAACCCAGAACGACCGGTATCTGGAACGCTACGACACGATCATCGTCGACGAAGCCCACGAACGCAGCCTCAATATCGACTTTCTGCTCGGCTACTTGAAAACCCTGCTGCCGCGTCGTCCCGACCTGAAAGTCATCATTACTTCGGCGACTATCGACCTCGAACGTTTCTCTAAACACTTCGATGACGCGCCAATTGTCGAAGTCTCCGGCCGTACCTTCCCGGTGGACACCTGGTATCGTCCGCTGACGCTGGAGCAGGACGAAGAGGGCAACCGCGTCGAGGACGACCTGACGGTGGATCAGGCGATCCTCGCCACCCTCGACGAAATTGCCGCCCATGAACGTAGCGAACGCCGCAGTCCCGGTGACGTGCTGGTGTTCCTGCCGGGTGAGCGCGAGATTCGCGACGCCGCCGACATGCTGCGCAAGGCTCAGCTCAAACACACTGAAATCCTGCCGTTGTACGCACGATTGTCGCCGGCCGAGCAGCAGCGGATTTTCCAGTCGCACCCGGGCCGTCGCGTGGTGCTGGCGACCAACGTCGCGGAAACTTCGCTGACGGTGCCGGGCATTCGTTACGTGATCGACAGCGGCACCGCGCGCATCAGCCGTTACAGCTACCGCGCCAAGGTCCAGCGCCTGCCGATTGAAGCCATTTCCCAGGCCAGCGCCAATCAGCGTAAAGGTCGTTGCGGGCGGGTCGAACCGGGCATTTGCGTGCGTCTGTACAGCGAGGAGGACTTTCTCGGTCGCCCGGAATTTACCGATCCGGAAATCCTGCGGACCAACCTCGCGGCGGTCATTTTGCAGATGTTGCACCTGCGCCTGGGCGAGATCACCGCGTTCCCGTTTATCGAGCCACCGGATGGCAAGGCCATCAGTGACGGTTTCAACCTGCTGCAAGAGCTCTCGGCGGTGGATCGCAACAGTCAATTGACCCCGCTCGGTCGCCAATTGGCGCGCTTGCCGGTGGACCCGCGCATGGGCCGCATGTTGCTGGAAGCGGCGAAACTCGGCAGCTTGCAGGAAGTGCTGATCGTTGCCAGTGCCATGTCGATCCAGGACCCGCGCGAGCGCCCGCCGGAGCGTCAGCAAGCGGCGGATCAGGCTCACGCGCAATGGAAAGATGCCGACTCGGATTTCGCCGGGCTGGTCAATCTGTGGCGCGGTTTCGAAGAGCAGCGCCTGGCGCTGACTACCAATCCGTTGCGCAATTGGTGCCGCAAGAACTTCCTGAATTACCTGCGCCTGCGCGAATGGCGCGACTCCCATCGTCAGCTGAGCCTGATCTGCCGCGACATGCAACTGAGCCTCAACAAAGAGCCGGCGGACTATCCGAAACTGCACAAAGCGGTGCTGGTGGGGTTGCTGAGCCAGATCGGGCAGAAAACCGAAGAGGGCGATTACCTCGGCGCGCGTCAGCGGCGGTTCTGGATTCATCCGTCGTCGGGTATCGGTAAAAAGCGTCCGCAGTGGCTGATGACCGCCGAACTGGTGGAAACCACCAAGCTCTATGCGCGCATGGTGGCGAAGATCGATGCCGACTGGATCGAGCCACTGGCCGGGCACCTGATCAAGAAAAACCACTTCGAACCCCATTGGGAGAAGAAGCGCGGCCAGGTCGTGGCGTTCGAACAGATCACCCTGTTCGGCTTGATCGTGGTTGGGCGTCGGCCGGTGCATTACGGCCCGGTGGACCCGGTGGTATCCCGTGAGTTGTTCATCCGCGAAGCACTGGTGCGTGGCGAAATCCAGTCGAAGGCCAAGTGCCTGACGGCCAACGAGCAGTTGCTGGAGCAACTCGACGAACTGGAAGCCAAGGCCCGTCGCCGCGACATCCTCGCCGACGAAGAAACCCTGTACGCCTTCTATGACGCGCGATTGCCGGCGGAGATCCATCAGACGGCGACCTTCGACAGTTGGTATCGGATCAACTGCCAGAAAGACCCGCAGCTGCTGATCATGCGCGAAGAAGACGTGCTGGCCCGCGAAGCCAGTGAAGTCACCGCCCAGCATTACCCGGATACGCTGCATATCGGCGATCTGGAGTTGGCCCTCAGTTATCACTTCGAACCCAACCATCCGCGCGACGGTGTGACCCTGCGCGTGCCGGCGCCGCTGTTGCCGATGTTGCCACCAGAACGCCTGGAATGGCTGGTGCCCGGTGTTATCGAAGCCAAGTGCATTGCCCTGGTGCGCAACCTGCCCAAGGCTCTGCGCAAGAATTTCGTACCCGTGCCGGACTTCGTCAAAGCGGCCTTGCAACGCATGACATTTGCCGAGGGCTCACTGCCTCAGGCTCTGGGGCGCGAGCTGCTGCGCATGACCGGCGCGCGGGTCAGCGACGAAGCCTGGAGTGAGGCGGCGCAGCAGGTCGAAAGCCATCTGCGGATGAACCTGGAAATCGTCGACGCCCAGGGCAAGTTCCTCGGTGAAGGTCGCGATCTGGCCGAACTGACGGCGCGTTTCGCCGAGGCCAGCCAGGCGGCATTGGCGGTGCCGCAAACCGCGAAGAGCCAGCAGCCGGTGGAGCCGAAAGTATTCGCCGCCGTGGCCGAGAAAACCCAGCAGAAGATCGCCGGGCTGTCGATGACGGTGTATCCGGCGCTGGTGGAGGAAAGCGGTACGGTCAAGGAAGGGCGTTTTTCGACGCCGGCCGAGGCCGAGTTCCAGCATCGTCGTGCCCTGCAACGCCTGCTGATGCAGCAACTGGCCGAGTCGGCCAAATTCCTGCGCGGCAAATTGCCGGGGCTGACCGAACTGGGCCTGTTGTACCGCGACATGGGGCGCGTCGATGCGCTGGTGGAAGACATACTGCTGGCCAGCCTCGACAGCTGCATTCTTGAAGGTGAAGACCCGCTGCCACGCGATGGTGCCGGATTGGCGTCGCTGGCCGAGCGCAAACGTGGCGCCTGGACCGAGCACGCCGAACGCGTGGCGAAGCTGACCCTGGAAATCCTCAAGCTCTGGCACGGCTTGCAAAAGCGCTTCAAGGGCAAGATCGATCTGGCGCAAGCCGTGGCCCTGAACGATATCAAGCAACAGCTCAGCCACTTGGTCTATCCGGGGTTTGTCCGGGAAACACCGATGCAGTGGCTCAAGGAGTTGCCGCGTTACCTCAAGGCCATCGAGCAGCGCTTCGAAAAAATCGGTGCCCAGGTGCAGCGCGACCGGGTCTGGAGCGGCGAATTGAGCGGCCTGTGGACGCAATACCAGACCCGCGCCAGCAAACACGCCCAGGAAGGCAAGCGCGATCCGCAGCTGGAGTTGTATCGCTGGTGGCTGGAGGAATATCGGGTTTCGCTGTTTGCCCAGCAATTGGGGACCAAGGTGCCGATTTCCGACAAGCGCCTGAACAAGCAGTGGAGCCAGGTCGAGCCTTGACCTGATCCCTGTAGGAGCGAGCTTGCTCGCGATGAGTTCAAGAACGCCGCGGGGTGTCAGGCACGAAGCGTTATCGTTGACGACCATCGCGAGCTCGCTCCTACAAGGTATGGCGTTGCTCTTGCAAAAAGGGGCCAAAACCCACGGTTTATGGCAAACTTCGCGCCTATAAACGCCGGCCCCGCGGTTTTGAGCCTTCACGGTCTCGGGCAGGTCGGAATAAAGCGATGCCAGGTTTGCGTCCCCCGGATGGTAATAGACCCTTTGTGTATTGGTACGTCGGTGCCAATGCTTTCTGCCTGAACAGATTAGAGACACGACTATGCATAACGTCGTCATCAGCGGCACCGGCCTGTACACCCCGGCCAACAGCATTTCCAATGAAGAGCTGGTGCAGTCTTTCAATACTTACGTCGCGCAATTCAACGCCGACAACGCCGATGCCATTGCGCGCGGTGAAGTGCAGGCATTGACCGAATCGAGCGCTGCGTTCATCGAAAAAGCCTCCGGCATCAAGAGCCGCTTTGTCATGGACAAGGACGGCATCCTCGACCCGCAGCGCATGGCGCCACGCCTGCCGGAACGTTCCAACGACGAATGGTCGGTGCTCTGCCAGATGGCCATCGGCGCGGCCGAACAAGCCTTGCAGCGTGCCGGCAAGACCGCAGCGGACATCGACGGCGTGATCGTCGCCTGCTCCAACCTGCAACGCGCTTACCCGGCCATTGCCATCGAAGTCCAGGAAGCGCTGGGCATCCAGGGTTTCGGTTTCGACATGAACGTGGCGTGCTCTTCGGCAACCTTCGGTATCCAGACCGCCGCCAACAGCGTGCAACTGGGCCAGGCCCGGGCGGTCCTGATGGTCAACCCGGAAGTCTGCACCGGCCACTTGAACTTCCGCGACCGTGACAGCCACTTCATCTTCGGCGATGCCGCCACGGCGGTGATCATCGAGCGTGCTGACCTCGCGACGTCCAAGTACCAGTTCGACATCGTCAGCACCAAGCTGCTGACCAAGTTCTCCAACAACATCCGCAACAACTTCGGCTTCCTCAACCGCGCGGCGGAAGAGGGCGTCGGTGCCAGGGACAAACTGTTCGTGCAGGAAGGCCGCAAGGTGTTCCGTGACGTTTGCCCGATGGTGGCCGAGCTGGTCGCAACGCATCTGGAAGAGAACCAGCTCAACGTCAGCGACGTGAAGCGCTTCTGGCTGCACCAGGCCAACCTCAGCATGAACCACCTGATCGTGAAGAAACTGCTGGGTCGCGACGCCACCGAACAGGAAGCGCCGGTGATTCTCGACACTTACGCCAACACCAGCTCCGCCGGTTCCGTGATTGCGTTCCACAAGAACCAGGACGATCTGGCCGCCGGTTCGCTGGCCGTGCTCAGCTCGTTCGGCGCCGGTTATTCGATTGGTAGCGTGTTGCTGCGCAAGTTATAGGATGTAGGAGCGAGCTTGCTCCGGGCGGCGTTCCGACGAAGAACTCAGAGACGCTGCGTTCATCCAGATTGCACGCGTTATCGTTGACGACCTTCGCGAGCAAGCTCGCTCCTACAGGGAAGGATTGGCAAAAACAAACAGCCCGGCGTTGATATGTCGGAGGATGATGGGGATCGACACACCAACGCCAGGCTGTAAAAGCGGCCCGGGCTTCCTTGCCTGGGTCGTGTAGCGGGGTGAATCAGAACTTGGCTTCGGCATCCAGTTGCAGGGTGTTGATGTCCGAATCTTTCTTGTTGATGTTGGCGTTGGTCTGGTCCGAGGTCGCCATGAAGTAGGTCGCGCCCAGGGCGAAGTTCTTGTCCAGATCGTAGCTCACTTTCAGCTTGCTGCCGCGCGAACCGGTGAAGCCGTTGGCGAAGTCGGAGTCGGTGAAGGCGCCAACCACAGCGTTACGCTGCACGTCGCGGTAGTTGTAGTCCACGTTGAAGCCGTAGAGCCTGGACTTCACGCCGGCCAGCCAGCCAGTGTCCTGGTCGTTGCTGGCATCGGTGTTGTTGACGTACTGACCGTAGATCGACAGCGGAACTGGCAGGTTGCTGAAGTCCAGCTGACCAAAGCCTTCGTACAGATTGAACTGCTCGCCCGGGCTGTTGCCATTGACGGCCAGTGCGCATGGCGCAGTAACGGTCCCCGAGGTAGGGCAAGCGCTGCTGTCGTCGTTGTCGTAGGCGTAGAGACTACCGCCCAACGTCATTTTCATGCTGTCGGTGATGGCGAAGCGCGCACCCAACTGGCCAGCGTACAGACGCAGGTCGTGTTTGAACTGCACGCCTTCGCCGTCGACGTTGTCCTTGAGGGTGTAGTGACCAGCGCTACCGAACAGCTCGGTGCTGCCGCTCAGCGGGTACTTGTAGGTGACGGCCAGACCTTCCGGATTGATGTCGCTATCCCAGATGATGTCGCCCATGCTCACCCATTGTTGCGGCATCTTGCCGCCAACCAGGTGCAGGTTCTTGATCGCGTCCGGGTGGTAGTCGATGTAACCCAGGTCCAGCCAGATCTGCTTCTTGTCGAAGTAGTTGTTCAGGTCCTGGTTGGTCGAACGAGCGTCGTCGTTGCTGCCGGTGGCGATACGGATACCGGTGTCGACCTGCGGGTTGATTTCGCTGTAGGCACCCAGACGGGCACGAATGCGCTGACGGTCCTGGTCCTTGTTGTTTGGCACGCCATCGTTGTGCACGGTTTCTTCACGGAAGCGTACGTCACCCTTGAACTGGGTCTTGGCGGCCCATGCCAGCTTCTGGTCAAAGGTGCTCAGTGCGTCGGTTTTCTTCGCGGTGGCCGCGATTTGCTCGTTAGTCTCTTGCTGAGCCTGACGGGCAATCTGCTGGTCTTTCTGATCCCTGGCCAGCTCGGCTTGCAGTTCGCTGTACTGCGCGTTGGTGATCGAGCCGTTAGCCTTGAGCATGTCGAGCAGTTTGGCGTCGACTGCGGCACTGGCCGGAACGCTCATGGCCAGCAACAGGCCACCGCACAAGGCTGCCGCAGTTTTCGTGGAAGCAAGACGCATATCAATCTCCGAAGATAAGAGCGGATGACAGGGCCATCCGGGACACAACCGACCGTTAGGGGCGGAAAACAGTGACCGGGTATAACCCGGCGCTCTAAAAACAGGCGCCAGTATCGCGATGGTTTATGACAGAGCAGTGGCACTGTGATGTCATGTCGGTGACGATACAAAGTCGCCGTGAACTATTGAGATAGAGCACTGTCGTCGGTTTGCTCGTGTGCAATGCAGAGCGATAGGCGATACTCGCGGGGCTTTCACGCCATGAAGAGTGAGGATGGTGATGCCGTTGCAACGCCTGCAAAAACTGTCAGAAATCGCCCCGCAAACGTGGGACGCACTGGTGCCCGAGACTCAGCCTTTTCTGCGTCACGCCTTTTTGAGCGCACTGGAAGACAGTGGCAGCGTCGGACCCCATACCGGCTGGCAGCCCGAGCATTTATTGCACGTCGAAGGGGATCGACTGATCGCCGCGCTACCCGGATACCGCAAGTGGCATTCCTATGGCGAGTACGTGTTCGATCATGCCTGGGCCGATGCCTGCGAACGCGCCGGCATCGATTACTACCCCAAGCTGCTGAGCGCGGTTCCGTTCAGTCCGGTCAGCGGGCCGAGGCTGTTGGCGGCCACGGTCGAAGACGGTTTCGAGTTATTGAAAAGCCTGCCGGGCTACCTTGAACTCGAAGGGCTTTCCAGCGCCCACATCAACTTCACCGATCCGTTCACCGACGCGGCACTGAGCGAGCAGCACGGCTGGCTGCAGCGCGTTGGCTGTCAATACCACTGGCAGAATCGCGGCTACCGGGATTTCCAGGACTTCCTCGACGTACTCAGTTCGCGCAAGCGCAAACAGATGCGCAAGGAGCGCGAGCAGGTGGCCGGGCAGGGCTTCGAGTTTGAGTGGCTTGAAGGGCGGGAGCTGAATCAGGCGCAATGGGATTTCGTCTATGCCTGCTACGCCAATACCTATGCGGTGCGCCGGCAAGCGCCGTATTTGACGCGGGAGTTTTTCAGCCTGTTGGCCGAACGCATGCCTGAGTCGATTCGCGTGGTGCTGGCCAAACAAGGTTCACGGCCAGTGGCGATGGCGTTCAGTCTGGTGGGGGGTGACAGCTTTTATGGCCGTTACTGGGGATGCCTGGCGGAGTTCGATCGCCTGCATTTCGAGACCTGTTTCTACCAGGGCATGGACTATGCCATCGCCAACGGTTTCCAGCGTTTCGATGCCGGGGCCCAGGGCGAGCACAAACTGATTCGTGGATTCGAGCCAGTCATTACCCATTCCTGGCATTACTTGCGGCATCCGGGATTGAAAGCGGCGGTGAAAGACTTTCTGGAGCAGGAGCGGCTGGGCGTGTTGGCTTATGCAGAGGATGCGAAGTCAGCCTTGCCTTATCGACAAGGCTGATCTTCAGCGTTTCAGCTTTCTTCCTTGCCCAGCCAGCGATACAGCACGCCACCGACCACTGCGCCGAGCAGCGGTGCGACCCAGAACATCCACAATTGTTGAATCGCCCAGCCACCAACGATCAGCGCCGGGCCGGTGCTGCGTGCCGGGTTGACCGAGGTGTTGGTGACCGGGATCGAGATCAGGTGGATGAGCGTCAGCCCCAGGCCGATGGCAATCGGTGCCAGTCCTGCCGGTGCACGTTTGTCGGTGGCACCGAGGATGATCAGGATGAACATCGCAGTCATCACCAGTTCACAGACAAACCCTGCCGCCATCGCATAGCCGCCAGGCGAGTGTTCGCCATAGCCGTTGGACGCCAGGCCTCCCGCCAGTTCGAAACCGGGTTTGCCGCTGGCAATGAAGTACAACAGGGCGGCTGCAATCACGCCGCCAATGACCTGGGCAACGATGTAGGCCGGCAATTCCTTGGCCGCAAAGCGCCCACCTACCACCAGGCCAAGGGACACCGCAGGATTGAGATGACAGCCGGAAATATGGCCGATGGCGAAAGCCATGGTCAGCACGGTCAGGCCAAATGCGAAGGACACCCCGAGTAGACCGATCCCGACTTCCGGAAAAGCCGCTGCCAACACCGCGCTGCCGCAACCACCCAACACCAGCCAGAACGTACCTACCAACTCAGTCGCCGAACGTTTTAACAGAGACATAAGAGAGTGTCCTTTCGAGATTATGCTGCCTTTAGCATCCAGCCGATGGACTGCAGAACCACCTCCAGAACGTTGAAGTGAGAGTACAGCACGGTTTTTTCAGAATTCCAGCAGGCATGAAAAACCGCCAGGCCCCGTTGTTTACGGGGCCTGGCGGTTTTTTAATGTCTTTGGGCATCACTCGACAACTGTAGGAGTGAGCCTGCTCGCGATAGCGGTGAGTCAGTCAACATCATTGCCGACTGACACTCCGTCATCGCGAGCAGGCTCGCTCCTACAGAGGAAGTGTGTTGTTCAGGGGATCAATCGATCCCGACAAACCCACCGGTCTGGTGTTGCCACAACCGCGCATACAAACCGCCATGGGCCAGCAGTTCGGCATGGCTGCCGGTTTCGGCGATCTTGCCGTTTTCCAGCACCACCAGCCGGTCCATCCGGGCGATGGTCGAGAGCCGGTGAGCGATGGCGATCACGGTTTTGCCCTGCATCAGGGTTTCGAGGCTTTCCTGGATCGCCGCTTCGACTTCCGAATCCAGTGCCGAGGTGGCCTCGTCCATGATCAGGATCGGCGCGTCCTTGAGTAACACTCGGGCAATAGCGATGCGCTGGCGCTGGCCGCCGGAGAGTTTCACCCCGCGCTCACCGACGTGGGCATCGAAACCGGTGCGGCCTTCGGCGTCCGACAGTGAAGGAATGAAGCCATCAGCCCGGGCCTTGCGCACCGCTTCCCAGAGTTGGGCGTCGGTGGCGTCGGGTTTGCCATACAGCAGGTTGTCACGAATCGAGCGGTGCAGCAGCGACGTGTCCTGGGTGATCATGCCGATGCGTTCGCGCAGGCTTTCCTGGCTGACGTCGGCGATGTTCTGGCCGTCGATCAGGATGCGTCCGCCTTCGACGTCGTACAGGCGCAGCAGCAGGTTCACCAGGGTCGATTTGCCGGCACCGGACGGGCCGATCAGGCCGATTTTTTCACCGGCCTTGATGGTCAGGTTGAGGTCACCGATGATCCCGCTCCGCTTGCCGTAGTGGAAATCCACCTGTTCGAAGCGCACTTCGCCACGGGCCACCGCCAGGGGTTTGGCCTGGTCGCGGTCGGTAACGGAGACCGGTTGCGAAATGGTCTGCAGACCGTCCTGCACCATGCCGATGTTTTCGAAAATGCCGGTGACCACCCACATGATCCAGCCGGACATGTTGACGATGCGGATCACCAGGCCAGTGGCCAAGGCGATGGCACCCACGCTGATCAACGACTGGGTCCACAGCCACAGGGCCAGGCCGGTGGTGCAGACGATCAGCAAGCCGTTCATGCTGGTGATGGCCACGTCCATGCTGGTGACCACGCGGCCGGCCAGTTGCGCCTTCTCGGTCTGTTCCTTGATCGCTTCGCGGGCGTACTGCTGCTCGAAGTTGGTGTGGGCGAACAGCTTCAGGGTGGTGATGTTGGTGTAGCCGTCGACAATCCGCCCCATGAGTTTGGAGCGCGCATCGGACGCCACCACCGAGCGATCCTTGACCCGTGGCACGAAGTAGCAGAGGGCACCGATGAAGGCGAAGATCCAGGTCAGTAGCGGGATTATCAGGCGCCAGTCGGCTTCGGCGAACAGCACCAGGGAGCTGATGGCGTAGATCAACACATGCCACAACGCATCCACCGCTTGCACGGCGGAATCGCGCAGTGAGTTGCCGGTTTGCATGATGCGTTGGGCGATGCGCCCGGCGAAGTCGTTCTGGAAGAAATTCAGGCTCTGTTTGAGCACATAGCTGTGGTTCTGCCAGCGGATCATGCTGGTCATGCTGGGGCTCAGGGTCTGGTGCACCAGCAGGTCATGCAGGCCCACGAAAATGGGGCGCAGCACCAGCGCAACCACCACCATCCAGGTCAGTTCGAGGGCATGATCCTGGAACAGGCTGACGTTCGGCGTGCCTTGGGCCAGGTCGATGATGCGGCTCAGGTAGCTGAACAATGCCACTTCGATCAAGGCACCAATCAGGCCGACGATCAGCAGGGCGGCGAAGCTCGGCCAGACCTGCTTGAGGTAATACGTGTAAAAGGGGAAAACCCGGTCCGGCGGAGACGCCGTCGGGGCTTCACGGAAAACATCGATCAGTTTTTCAAAACGGCGATAAAGCATGTTTTTTTCGCCCGCGAACGGGCTCTCCTTTAAACGGTTTGAGCGTTGCCGGCAAAGCCGGCAACGGCTCGGACATCCTTGTCCAGCTTAGTCTCAGTCGATGCGCTTGGCCGACTTGATGAAGACCGGGTCGGCCGGTACGTCCTTCATGCCGCTACGAACGGTGGTTGGCGAATTGACGATGATATCGACCACGTCCATGCCTTTGACCACTTTGCCGAACACCGCGTAGCCGTCGCCCTGGTCAAGGAAGTCGTTGTCCTTGACGTTGATGAAGAACTGGCTGGTGGCCGAGTCAGGCACCGAGGTACGGGCCATGGACAAGGTGCCACGCACGTTGACCAGGCCGTTCTTGTGCTCGTTCTTGATCGGCTCCTTGGTGTCTTTTTGCTGCATGGCCTGGGTGAAGCCGCCTCCCTGGACCATGAAACCCGGAATCACCCGGTGGAAAATCGTGTTGTTGTAGAAGCCGCTGTCGACGTACTCAAGGAAGTTCCTGGTACTGATCGGGGCCTTGACCGGGTCCAGTTCGATTTCGATCTGGCCGTTGGTGGTGTCCAGCAGCACATGCGGGGCCTTTTCCGGCGTCGCGGCCATCAGGTTGGCGGCAAACAGGACGGAGCCTGCGGCGAGGGCGATTTTTTTCAGCATGGGTCAGTGATCCTGAGTGGTGGTGTCGACTGTGGTCAGAAATTCCAGCAGTGTCTGGTTGAAATGTTCCGGCTGGTCCAGCGGCGTGGCGTGGCGGGAATCGGCGATCACCACCAGCCGCGCGTCGGGCAGCAGTTTGACGTAGTTTTCCTTCAGCGCCACCGGTGTGTAGTCACGGTCGGCACTGACGATGAGGGTTGGACAGGTGACCTTCGAAAGTCGTTCCTGAACCCCCCAGCCGACAATGGCATTGAAGCTGGCGAGATAAGCATGTTTATCGTTTTTTGCCCAGCGTTCGGCCATCTTTTGTCGCAAGTCGGCCTGCTCGGGCTTCGGGAACAACTTGCCGCCCAGCGCCTTGCCGATGGTGCCCAGGCTAAGGGCGCGCATCAGGCTCCAGCGCTTGAACCACTGCCAGTAGTCATCGCGGCTGCGCAGTTTGACCTCGGGCGCGCTGTTGACGATGCACAGGCTCTTGAGCAGTTGCGGCTGATCCACGCCCAGTTGGAAGCCGATCATGCCGCCCATCGACAGGCCGACATAATGTGCCGGACCGAGATTGAGGTGCTCGATCAGTGCAATCAGGTCAGCGCTGAATCCGGCAATGCTATAGCGCTCCCGGGGTTTGTCCGAACGACCGTGACCGCGCACATCCGGGACAATCACCCGGTAGCGGGTGGCCAGTGCCGGGATCTGTTTTTCCCAATCCAGCGTACTGGAGCCGAGACCGTGGACCAGCAGCAGCGGCGTACCGTGGCCATATTCCTCATAGTGCAGGTTGCAACCTTCGTGTTCGAAATAGGCCATGCATACACTCCGTGTCAGGCTTGTTCGGGGGCGGCGAACGGTGCGTCCAGTGGTGCGGTGTCAAACGTGCGCAGCAGTTCGATGAGAATCTGCGTGGCCGGACCGAGCGGTTTGTCCTTGTTCGAATACAGGTAAAAGCTCGGGTTGCGGCTACCGCCCTGATCCAACGGTAGCAGCTTGAGCGTACCTTCCTTGAGTTCCCGTTCGATCATGTGCCGGGGCAGCCACGCAAACCCCAGACCGCTGCTGACGAAGGTTGCAGCGGTGGCCAGGCTGCCGACGGTCCAGCGCTGTTCGGCACCGAGCCAGCCGACGTCCCGTGGTTGCTGGCGGCCCGAGTCGCGGATCACCACTTGCATCTGGCTTTCCAGGTCCTGGAAGCTCAGTTCGCGGTTGAGGCGGTGCAGGGGATGCTCCGGGTGGGCGACCGCTACGAACTCGACGTCGCTCAATTCCGCGCCCAGGTAACCGGGAATGCTGAACCCGGTGATGGCCAGGTCGGCCACGCCTTCGAGCAGGACTTCCTCCACGCCCGACAGCACTTCCTCACGCAGGCGCACCCGGCAGCCACGGCTTTGCGGCATGAACGCGGTCAAGGCGCGGACGAGGCGGGCGCTTGGGTAAGCGGCATCGACCACCAGGCGTACTTCGGCTTCCCAGCCCTGCTCCATGTGATGGGCCAGGTCTTCCAGCTGACTGGCCTGTTTCACCAATTGCCGGGAGCGGCGCAACAGCACGCCGCCGGCTTCGGTCAGCACGGCTTTGCGCCCGTCGATGCGCAGCAACGGCACGCCGAGCTGATCCTGCATGCGGGCCACGGTGTAGCTGACCGACGATTGCGAGCGATGCAGCGCCTCGGCGGCTTGGGCGAAACCACCGTGATCGACCACGGCTTGCAGCGTTCGCCATTGATCAAGGGTCACGCGGGGCGCTTTCATGTGGAGCTCCTCTTGTCCTAAGCTGGCAGCCCTTACTGGAGGCTGCTGAATGAAAAAATTCTGTTGTGTGATGCTGGCGCTGCTGCCGCTGACGGCGATGGCTTACCCGATTGATGTGCAGAAGAACCTCAACGGAATGAAGATCGACTACGAAACCTTCGATACCGATAGCGATATCGGCTCCATCCGGGTTGCCAACTACGGCGACGTCGATGCGAGCTGCAAGGCGGTTTTCAGCAATGGCCCTGAAGCTCCGCGCACCCGCAAGATCGACGTACCGGCCGGCAAACACAAAAACGCCACGGCCAAATTCAGCCGCAACATCATCAAATTGCGCATCGGGCTGACCTGCACCCCGAAATGACTTCAAACTCCTTTGGGAGCGAGCTTGCTCCGGGCGGCGTTCCGACGAAGAGGCGGTGTCAGTCGATATCAACGTTGAATGACACACCGCCTTCGCGAGCAAGCCCGCTCCCACAGGTATGTTGAGCTTATAAACGAATTTATCGATTGGTTATAGCAGTTATTTGCGCTTTTTCATCGATATGACTCTGTTTAACCTTCACTCCATCGACCTACAGCATTCTCAGATGGAGGCTACATCCCATGTCCCGCGTTCTGATCATCGAAAGCAGTGCCCGTCAGCAAGACTCGGTTTCCCGTCAACTGACCCAGACCTTCATCAGCCAGTGGAAAGCCGCTCACCCGAATGACCAGATCACCATCCGGGACCTGGCCGTCAAACCGGTGCCGCACCTGGACATCAACCTGCTGGGTGGCTGGATGAAACCCGCCGAGCAGCGCAGCGACATCGAACAGGCGTCCCTGGAACGCTCCAACCAGTTGACCGACGAATTGCTCGCCGCCGATGTACTGGTGATGGCCGCACCGATGTACAACTTCGCCATCCCCAGCACCCTGAAAGCCTGGCTCGACCATGTGCTGCGGGCCGGCGTGACCTTCAAGTACACTGAAACCGGCCCGCAAGGCCTGCTCAGCGGCAAGCGTGCCTATGTGTTGACGGCTCGCGGCGGCATCTATGCCGGCAGCACCGCCGATCACCAGGAACCCTACCTGCGTCAGGTCATGGGCTTCATCGGCATCCACGACGTGACGTTCATCCACGCCGAAGGCATGAACCTGGGCGGTGACTTCCAGGAGAAAGGCCTGAACCAGGCGAACGCCAAGCTCTCGCAAGTGGCCTGACCGGTTAATCGCCAGATAATCGCTGGATGGTCTAGTGACCTGGCGCAACCCTTCAAGCCTGTACGCGCATCGAACCTCCCTTCGCACTTATTGCTCCTGAGTGCTCTTGCCCGATTGAACGCTTTAGCGAGATCGGGCTTTTTTTTGCTCAGGATTCAATGCCCCCGCAAACCTCTGTAGGAGCTAGCTTGCTAGCGATAGCTGATTGTCAGGCAACAATGATGCTGACTGATCCACCGCTATCGCTAGCAAGCTAGCTCCTACAGGGTTTTGCGTGTTTTCCGACAGCTTTCGGGGATCGCGATTCAAGGCAAAAACCGCTATCGTCGCCGCCATTCGAAATGAGGCGAGTATGGGCTATCTACTTTTTGTCACGCTGATCCAGGCGTTTTCCTTCAGCTTGATCGGCGAATACCTGGCCGGTCATGTCGACAGTTATTTTGCAGTTCTGGTACGAGTGCTGCTGGCGGGGCTGGTGTTCATCCCGCTGACCCGCTGGCGCTCGGTTGAGCCGGCATTCATGCGCGGCATGCTGCTGATCGGCGCGTTGCAGTTTGGCGTGACCTACGTCTGCCTGTACCTGAGCTTTCGTGTACTGACGGTGCCGGAAGTGTTGTTGTTCACCATCCTCACGCCGCTGCACGTGACCCTGATCGAAGATGCACTCAACCGTCGCTTCAATCCCTGGGCCCTGGTCGCGGCGCTGGTGGCGGTGGCGGGGGCTGCGGTGATTCGCCTTGACCGGATCAACCCGGACTTCCTCATGGGTTTCCTGTTGCTGCAACTGGCCAACTTCACCTACGCCGCTGGCCAGGTGCTGTACAAACACCTGGTCGCGCGCCACCCGAGCGACCTGCCGCATTACCGTCGCTTCGGCTACTTCTACCTCGGCGCGCTGGCAGTGGTGTTGCCGGCGTTTCTACTATTCGGCAAACAGAACTTCCTGCCTGAAGCGCCGCTGCAATGGGGTGTGCTGCTGTTCCTCGGCCTGGTCTCGACCGCTTTGGGGCTCTACTGGTGGAACAAGGGGGCGTGCATGGTCAATGGCGGGACGCTGGCCGTGATGAACAACTTGCACGTGCCGGTGGGGTTGCTGATCAATCTGCTGATCTGGAACCAGCATGAAGAACTGGGGCGGTTGTTTCTCGGCGGTTCGGTGATATTGCTGGCGGTGTGGATCAGTCGGTTGGGTATACGCAAGCCTTTGGCCGTTCACTAAACCCTGGAGAACCCGACATCCCTGTAGGAGCGAGCCTGCTCGCGATGACGGAGTGTCAGTCGACGATGATGTTGCCTGATCCACCGCTATCGCGAGCAGGCTCGCTCCTACAAGGGATTGTGTGATCCCCCAAAAGTCACTTCGGCGCCAGTTGCCCTACCAGAAACTCGATAAACGCCCGGGTCTTCTGCGGCACCCGCCGCGCCGACGAATACACCGCGTTGATGGTGATCGCCGGAGCCTGCCATTCGCACAGCACCGGCACCAGCCGCCCGGCCGCCAGCGCATCTTCGACGATGAAGTCAGGCAGCAGGGCGATGCCCATGCCGGCTTCGGCAGCCTGGGCGAGCAAGTCGCCATTATTGGCGTGCAATGGACCGGTGACGTTCACCCGCTGGGTTTCCTTGCCATTGCACAGTTGCAAGCTGACACCGCTTTGCAGATACCCGTAGTTCAGGCATTGATGGGCGCGCAGATCCTGCGGAGTCTGCGGAACGCCCACGCGGTCGAGATAAGCCGGGGACGCCACCATGATGCGCGGTGCGGGCGCCAGTTGCCGGGCGATCATCGTCGAGTCGGGCATGCTGGCGATGCGGATGGTCACGTCAAACCCGCCCCGCACGGGATCGACCTGCTGGTCGCTGAGCACCAGTTGCAGCTCGATGTTCGGGTGCTGTTCATGAAACAGCGGAATCAACGGCCCCAACCGCCGAAGACCGAACGACATCGGCGCATTGACCCGCAACACACCGCGTAACTCACCGATGCCGTCACGGGCACGTTGCTCGGCCTCGTCCAGTGCCGCCAACACTTCCCGTGCCGCATCGAAATACTCGGCTCCGGCCTCGGTCAGGTGCAGGCTGCGGGTGGTGCGTTGCAACAATTGCACGCCGATGGCTTCTTCCAGCGCCTGAATCTGTTTACTGACTTTCGAGCGCGGCACGTCCATGGCCCGGGCGGCTGCGGCGAAGCCGTTCTCGCCGACCGTGACGACGAAGGCGCGCATGCATTCGATGCGATCCATATTGTCCCTATTTTAGAATCAATGATTCTCGATTTTAGGTAATTGTCCCTTTTATCGCCAGCCCCTAAAGTGACATCCAAGCCGACAACAACGCCGCTGAAGGCAACGTCGACTAACCCCTTACCCATTCGAAGTATCGACATCAAAAGGAACGCGCCATGTCTATTCGTGAACTGCTCAACCCAACCAACTCCGCCCTGATCCTGATCGACCACCAGCCGCAAATGGCATTCGGCGTTCAGTCCATCGACCGTCAGACCCTGAAGAACAACACCGTTGGCCTGGCCAAGGCGGCGAAGATCTTCAACGTACCGACCATCTACACCTCGGTCGAAACCGAAAGCTTCAGCGGCTACATCTGGCCCGAATTGCTGGCCGTGCACCCGGATCAAAAACCGATCGAGCGCACCTCGATGAACTCCTGGGAAGACAAGGCACTGGTAGACGCAGTGAAAGCCACCGGGCGCAAAAAGCTGATCATTGCCGCGCTGTGGACCGAGGTCTGCCTGACTTTCCCTGCACTGGAAGCCCTGGCCGAAGGCTACGAGGTGTACATCGTCACCGACGCCTCCGGCGGCACCAGCAAGGAAGCCCACGACATGTCGGTGCAACGGATGATTCAGGCCGGCGCGGTACCGGTGACCTGGCAGCAAGTGTTGCTCGAATACCAACGTGACTGGGCGCACAAGGATACTTACGAGGCGGTGATGGAACTGGTGCTGGAACACAGCGGCGCGTACGGCATGGGCGTGGATTACGCCTACACCATGGTGCACAAGGCGCCGCAGCGGCAGGTCAAGTAATCCGGCAAACGCTGAAATGGATGTAGCCCCTGTAGGAGCGAGCCTGCTCGCGATAGCGGACTGTCAGACGACTCATATGTTGACTGACACGCCCTCATCGCGAGCAGGCTCGCTCCTACATTTTTTTGGGTGTTACATCCTGCGTTTTTCGGCTTCGGGAAGATGGCTCGCGCCCAGTACCGCCGGCAATATTCCCGCACGCAAATCCGATCCGCTCGGCTGCTGATACAGGTTCAGCCCAAACTCCGGCAGCACCGCCAGCAGGTAGTCGAAAATATCCCCCTGGATCCGCTCGTAATCGGCCCACGCCGTGGTGCGGGTGAAACAGTAGATTTCCAGCGGAATACCCTGGGCCGTGGTCTGCATCTGACGCACCATGCAGGTCATGTTCGGCTGGATCTCCGTGTGACTCTTCAGGTAAGCCAGCGCATAGGCGCGCAAAGTGCCGATATTGGTCATCCGCCGGCGGTTGGCGGACATGGCTGCGACGTTGCCCTGGGCTTCGTTCCAGGCCTTGAGTTCGGCCTGTTTGCGGGTCATGTAGTCGGTGAGCAAGTGCACCTGGGACAGCTTCTGCTCTTCGTCGTCACGCAGAAAGCGTACACCGCTGGCGTCGATGAACAGGCTGCGTTTGATCCGGCGACCACCGGAAGCCTGCATGCCGCGCCAGTTCTTGAACGACTCGGACATCAGGCGCCAGGTCGGGATCGAGACGATGGTCTTGTCGAATCCGGTTAATAGTGAGTTAAGCAAAAAATGGACAGCTGAGAGCCCGCTAAATCAACGTTTTGGGTTCAGATGGCTTTGTCCATTTTTTTATAGATGAAATGGACATCAATTTCGATTGGTTTCAGATGAGGACTGGGCGAATGCCACTTGAGGCCAAGCCAGCATCTACGCATTGCGATGAGGGGTTGAAGACTGGTCAGGAGAATTTCCGCAGAAGAGGGGATCTCAGGAGTAGCCTCTGATTTTTGAACGCCTTAATCTGAGGAGAATTTAGCCTTTCTTAGTGAGCGGCGGTGATCAACGGGCCATCAGGATTGGCTGGAAGGGTTGGTCAGCGCTGCGCGGAACGCTTTTGTGGACAGACATGTTTTTAGTATCAAAGCCCTTAAGCTTTGACGGCGTTTACCGTTAATGAGGAGCCTTGGCTAGATACCGTTGTACCGTTGACTTAGAAACGTCCAATTCTCGAGCTATCTCTGAATTAGATAGGCCTTTTTGCTTCAGCTGTGGAGCAAGTTTTAGTCTTTCACCCGCAGCGAGGTTGGAAGGTCGTCCATGTTGGCGTGGCATACCACCGCTGGAGATCAGCTCAATCACTCCAGTCTCTTTCAGCGTCTCTAGCTTCCTCGAGATCCGCTCCAATGCCACATCTGTCGCCTCCTCAGTAAGCAAAGAAGTTGTTAGGAGCATTAGAACAGTGGGCTCAGCGTCCAGCATTTTTGAAATTTTCAAAAGCATTTCGATCGAAACGTTCCCTTTGCCGCGCTCCACGCGGCTCAGATATGAGCGATCAATTAAAGGTAGATCGTCCTGGGACATTCCTGATTTCTGTCTCAAGGCCCGGACAACGGCCGCAAATGCTTCGCTGAGAGACATTTATGATCCTCTACAAAACAGAGGATAAAGCCACATTGCGCCGATCCATAACACGTCATATAATCCTCGTTATGGGTCGTCTGGCTTCGCCAGTCATGAGAAGGTATTGCCCGAGGTAGCGTTCCTTCCGTGAGCTTTCCTAACGGTGATGCGCTTAAACATATGACATGTATTGACGGAAATGAAGCATGGAGTTCGAAGAAATCCAAGCAGCCAACGAGCTCCTCTCCACCACTGGAGAGCCACGCTCTGGATCTGGAGAAAGCCAAGAAGCGCTAATTCATATCGCGCAGACCCGCTTCCCAAACAAAGGCTTTTGCATCGTCCAGCAGTGGACGATCGTGCGCGCAATAGCGAGCGATACGGATCTCACCAAAATCCACCTTCATGGCCACCTGCCGCTCTTTGTTTTCGCCGAAAAAGTGATCCTAGACAGCCGAGGCCGCTTCGATTACGGAAATTGGGTGCGCAGCACCATGGCCATTTCATTCCAAGATGGCTTTCTCTTTGAAACCAAAAACACTGTGTACGTTTTGGGGGGAGACGGCGACGAAAAGTCAGCCAGTCTCGCTGCAATACTGTCTCTCTATCAATGATATCTGCTGCGACTGCGTTCGGTAGATCCACGGGAATGTGAAATGTTTAGAAGTCATGAGACCGCTGCCGAGGGCGCGCCTAATATTTTTGGGGATGGATATTCGAACTGGCGGATGTTTGAGCGCCACTTGGCTCATGCTTGGTATCACGTTGTCCTTGAAGAGCGATGGGAGGGCAGGGTGTGGACACGCACCATGATGATTAGTGACGTCGATATGCTCGAAGAAATACTTTCCCAACAAACCATCGATTTTGTCGTTACGGAAATTCAGGTCGTCACGCCTGGGTGGATGAACAAAGCCGGCAAATGGATTATGGAGGGGCTTTCGGGGCTGTTGGTCGGATATGACTCTAGTGGTGCTCGTGTTTGCCTTCATAACATTGGCGACGAAAAGGCTTATACGGATGCCCCAGGCTGTCTTGTTGACCCTCACTCTCTCAAAGGGCTTCGAGTGATTTTTTAATCCGAGTACGTAAATCGCAGCCTCTCCTGGCAAGGCGCGCCATGGTCGGAGGCCGCCCGCCGCAGCTGTATGCAATGTACAACTAAAACGAAAGTGGTCGTCTGCTATGAAAATTCAGATTTACTCAGATCTGCACCTCGGCTTCGCTCCATTCGATCCAGCCCCAAGCCACGCGGACGTAGTCATTCTCGCTGGCGACATTGATATCAAATCGCGTGGAGTCTCATGGGCGAACGACACATTCCAGTGCCCGGTGATTTACGTTTGCGGAAATCATGAGTACTACGGCGGCCACATTGATCACACGCTTCAAAAAATGAGGGACGCGGCAGCGCCTCATGTGCACGTCCTCGAAAACGAGGCCTTGATCCTGAATCAAACTAGGTTTTTGGTCACGACAGCATGGACAGATTACTCGTCGACCGGTGATGTCGTTGCCGCGAAACGTATTGCTTGGGACTGGATGAACGATTTTACCGTGATCAGAACCGATGCAAATTTCCGACGTTTGCGTCCTGATGACTTAATCGCTAAATCAAAGGCGGCGTACGCCTGGCTTACTGACGAGTTGGACAAGCCCTTCGCTGGTAAAACTGTTGTCGTCACGCACCATGCCCCTACGTCGGAATACGTAAGTGGGGATTTTCCAGAACACCTCATTGCTGCGTACGCAAACAATTGGCCCGAGCTTCTGGAGAAGGCCGATCTTTGGGTCTATGGACATACCCACATCTCTGCGGATTTCGTTAAAGGAGGATGCCGAGTTGTGTCAAATCCTCGCGGATACCCGACCGAGGAGACCGGTTTCGATCAGGATTTTTTGCTCGAGATCTGACGAGCAGCATGCAGCGATGAACCTCAGCAATTTGAGTTTTTCCTACGTTCTGGCGCTGGGATGAATTCCATTCGTGCGATCTAAACCTAAATCGATCGAGTAATTCACATGATTACGTTAGAAGAGATTTCCCACCTCCTTTATGGAGCAGGGAAGGAAGCACTTGGCTGGCAGGGCACCCAAGATGAGCTGATTGCATTGGCAGCAAAGACATTCCCGGGCAAAGCGTTCTGCATGGTGAAGCAGTGGATCCTGATCGACCTTACGGTTAACTCTGATGAGAAAGAAAAGCTAACCGGGCTTGGTCTACTTCCTGCGACGCTTTTCGCGCATGAGATAGTCCTGGACAGCAAAGGCCGATTCCAGGCTGGCATGTGGGTGCGGAGTAATTTCGGAGTCTCTTTCACTGAAGGCTCCATGTTTGAAACCAACAATACGGTCTACCTCCTGCTTGGGCCAGGACGGAGAAAAGAGGCTAGCATTGGTGCCGCTTTTTCAATGAAGGCAGGGTGAGCGATGCTTGCCGACGGTTTATTCATGGTCGTTTTGGAGCTTGAGTTGGATGCCTGAAGTAATTGAGCTGGAATTTCATAGTAAAAATGTCAGCAAATTTCAGCTGCGCCGTTTGGTGCGAGCAAGCCTTCGCAAATACACGGTGCCTGTCACGGCATTCATCAGCGACGCTTTTATTGCAGATGACACATGCGTCGGGGTGTCATTCGATCACTCTGAGAAGGATGATGCCTACCACAGAGCTGATGGTTCAATTCTTCACACGGGTAAAATTCAGTCGGCGAGGAAAGAAGGGCGATTTTGGTTACTCGAGACTCAAGATGGTAATTACGTCATCGCTAGCTTCAAGCGGGGCCTCGGGAGAACTAGCTTTCTAAGGCTGCTCGAATCCGCTGACCGTCTCTAAATGGTGGTGGGAAAGCCACTCTTGATTAACTCGAGACAGGGGTCGGGAAATGGCAGGTGAACGATGGTCAGTTACTCGGGCAATAGCTCATTTTGACGAATTGCTCGACGAGGTGATCACGACCCGCAAACCAGTTTTCGTTGATGGAGAACGCAGAACTGCGGTACTCATTTCAATGGAGGAATGGGAGTCCATTCGAGACAGGCTCATTGCTCGAGCCCCGTCAGACCTTTGAAAATCGCCGCTATCCCTCATAAAGTTTAATCAGCGGCGCTCCGAGTACCACTACGGAGCGCTTCAAACTGTCTCTATCGTGCGAAGCTCTTTTTACGTCGGACGGATTCACATCTCGCCTTGGCTCAGTAACCGTACTCGTTCAGCAGCTTTTGCAAAAACTCACGCCGCCGTTGGACGATACTCAAAACGAGATAGTCGCGCTCAGTGTCTCTCCTCGACAAATGCCCAGCGTCTACAAGACCGTGGATATAGCCATCGGCTTTGCCCCTAGCTTCGAGCAATGCCTCTTTGGATGTGCTTTTGAAGATGTCATCAGCGATGAGCTGCCAGCGCTTCATTTGACGCCGACCAACTGGGTCGTCCGAAAATTTTGGTGCATTGATCAATGTGTTGAAATCGTTGGATGCGGTGGCAGTGCTCAAGGTGGGTACTCAGAACGGTGATGTCTGGAGTCGAGGTTATCATGCGCACACTTAACCGCTTGCTGCTGGCTGGCTCATAGGTAGTCCTGCTTAGCATGTTGTTGGCTGGTTTTTGTAGGCGCTGGCGCGGAGGGACGACTTCAATGATGGTGCCCGCTATCGGTGGCACCTTTGAACATTGCGGAGCGTACAGGCAGTGCTATTCAGTGAGTACATTCTTAGCTCGGAGTTGATTTGGGATATCTCAGCCTAGAGGACATCTACCCCGATGACGTTGGAAAATATGGGCATATGCGGGTGGGAATGACCGACCTATACGTAAAAGACAATCACGCCGTTTATGGTGTGGTTACGCGTGGCGAATACCGCGAGCTGACCAGCAGGTTACTGTGTGACAAAGCGGTGCAAATGATCATCAGCGCTAAGCTCGCCGCATTGCCTGAGGACTACGATCCGTGGATCAGGCGGATCGAGCGCAATCGCGCTTTGCACGCTAAGTATGGGGACAAATTCGATCCCTGGGGGGACGACTGAATGCACCTATGCCCAATTACAGATGCTGCGCCTCATCTTACTCAGCCGACCTTGTAGTTACGTTCCCCGAAAATCCATCGGTACTGGTAAATAATGGGACGATCACGGGCTCCAATGACAGTCCACATTCGTTGAAAGGGAAAGGGCGTTGAAGATATTCCTTGATTGCGAATTTACGCAGCTCAGTCGGGACTCGAAGCTGATATCCCTAGCTCTGGTATCAGAGTCGGGCCAAGAGTTCTACGTTGAGCTGACCGACACCTATTTGGTCGAAGACTGTAGTGACTTCGTTATTCAGAACGTTCTACCGCAGCTTGATCCTCTGCGATGTGGTCAGTCGCTTAGCGAAGCCCAAGCCTCTCTTCGCAGATTTCTAGTGAGCTTCGTCGAGCAGCTTGAGGTGTGTTCAGATGCGCCCAATCGGGATTGGAAGTTTTTCTATGATCTCGTTTGTGCAGATCATCAACCATGGCCAGTCCAGGTTTTGAATCAACCGACCAACCTCGCGATCCTTTTTAATGAGGTCGATGCGGAAGCTCTTGAACAGGTAGAACTGTCTGATCCGCCCCACCATGCATTGCTCGACGCGCGAATGCTCGCAGAGCTTTCCAAGATCTTGGCCTCCCGGCTTGTTTTATCACTGTAGAGGTTCATTACGACGTAGGCCGATCAGCTTTGACAGTGTACTGCTGGTGACTCGGCCAACGGTGGGGAAGCGGAAAAACTGGATTATTCCAAATTATGGCTCAGCCATAATTATTACTGAGCCATAATTTTCACTTTCAAAAGCTCCGATCAATCGGAGCAACACTTTGGCAGGAAGCTGCCGCAGTTCCTGCAACGTCGAACCGCATAAGGTTGATCATGAATGATCCCCGTATCCACATCATCGCTTCTGAGAACCGCGTTCAGAGCGAGACCGCGCTGGTGCTTACCGAAGCGATGGCAGATCATCTCTCCGTATCGAGAACTCTCGAGCTTCTGGCGTCTGACATCAATGCGTACCCGGAGCGACTACTGCCTGTGGATACGCGACTAGTCGCTCGCATCATTTCACTAGTTGGTCAGGTAGATGTTGACCTCAATTCACCGCTCTCAGCGGAAGACGAGTAAATCAGGGCCCCGAACCTCGACTCGCGAACACGGAGCTCCCCGACTCTAAATTCAAGTTTTGCGTTTTAGTGTATTGTTAGGTGACTAACTACGTAGAGAACTACCATGTCCAAACTCGCAGAATTCCGCCAACTGGAAAAGCACCTTGCCGAACAGCTCCAAGCTCTCGAGGCGCTGAAAGGCGACGCTGGCCTCAAGAAGGAAATCGAATTTGAAACCAAGCTGCGCGCACTGCTTGCGGAGTACGGCTACAGCCTGCCGAACGTGATCAACCTGCTTGATCCGAAGTCTGGTCGTCGCGCACCAGCAGCCGAGTCCAAGTCCAGCACTCGTAAACCACGCCAAGTGAAGATCTACAAAAATCCTCACACCGGCGAAGTCGTCGAAACCAAAGGCGGCAATCACAAGACTCTGAAGGAATGGAAAGCTGAGCACGGCTCCGCGACAGTTGAGTCCTGGCTGACCAAGTGATTTTAATTTGAGTACAAACAAGGGCCAATTAGAGGCCCTTTGTTGTAATTGAGCAGGACTCTTTGAATGAGGGAGGAGCGATTAGTCACTTAGTCGAGCCATTGCTAGCTGGCATACGACAGCTGCGACTGGGGAGCATATTTCAAGCTGTGCGTGAGTGAGGTCTTCATCGATTTAGCTTAAAAGATCGGCTATGGACTCTGCTGCAAGTTGGTAGGAGCGACAGCGGGCTTGTGGATCATAGATCCGGGCGTCGATCATGAGCTCGTCAGCCTTAGTGAATTCTAAAAACTGCACAAGGCCGCTACGGACGTCATCCGAAGTGCCTATTGCCGTGAATGCGAGCTCTTGCTCCAAGCTCTGGCGTAAATTCGGCGATATCCGTTCCATGAAGCCTTCTTCAGGTGCCGGCAATAGCGTTGGCTGACCTGTGTGAACCCCTGCCACCCATTTACGGTGGGAGCTCGCGATCATTTCAGCCTCTGCCCGAGTGTCTGCGGCGAACACATTGATCCCTGCCATGACGTAAGGTTTGGAAAGATGGCGAGAGGGTTTGAATTTCCTGCGGTAGACCGATAGTGCCTCTTCAATCATCCTCGGTGCGAAGTGAGAAGCGAACGCATAGGGTAAGCCGAGCTCCGCTGCAAGGCTTGCGCCGTATGTACTCGATCCCAAAATCCAGACTGGGATGTTTTGGCCGGCGCCTGGGACAGCTTGTACACCTTGATGACCTTTTCCTTCGAAGTAGTTGAGAATCTCTAGAACGTCGTTTGGAAACTGGTTCGGGTGCGCATCTAACGACCTTCTCAGCGCTCGTGTAGTAGCTTGGTCTGCCCCCGGTGCCCGACCTACCCCAAGATCAATCCTGCCTGGGTAGAGCGTTTCCAAGGTGCCGAATTGTTCGGCAATCAAGAGTGGGGCGTGGTTTGGCAGCATGATCCCCCCCGAGCCAAGTCGGATCGACTTCGTGTGGGCAGCCAAATGGCTCATGAGCAAGGTGGTGGAGGAGGAGCCGATCCCTGGCATGTTGTGGTGTTCAGCCAGCCAATATCTGCGGAAGCCACATTGCTCGACGTGCTGAGCCAGCTTTACCGAGTTCGCGTAGGTCTGCGCAAGAGTGCTGCCGGCATTAATAGGTACGAGGTCAAGAATGGAGAGAGCTGTCATGGTGCTCCTGATTTATGCAATGCTTACTTCGGTGTTGCAACTGCACTAACTAAGCAACTACCGGTACTCGGATTAATGTTTCGCATTGGCTACAGGCCCATCAAGCCCTGTGCATGCCAACAGTTCGGCTGAGCGCCGTCAGCTGGGAGGCGATAAGTTTCTTAGTCGCTTCGTCAGTAATTTGTCCTAGCTCCTGGTCAACCTTTGCGGGGATTTGGCTGATCATGATCTCAGGCTTGTTTAGCACCATCGCGTCGAGGAATACCAAAATCTGGCGCAGATGATATTGCGCTCTTGCACCACCGATCATGCCAGGCGATCCGCTCTGGATCGCCACCGGCTTGCCTGCAAAAGGTGTCTCAGGAAGGCGAGATATCCAATCCAAGGCGTTCTTCAGCGCCCCTGGTACGGAGTAGTTGTACTCCGGGGTTACGATGATGACTGCGTCAGCTTGTTTGATGGACTGGCCCATCCGGACTACGGAGTCTGGGAAGCCTTCGGCCTGAACGTCCGCATCGTAATGTGGAATTTCTTGGATTGGGCCGAGGAGTTCGATTGATACCCCCTCTGGAGCCAGCGACTGCAGCGAGCGAGCCAGAGTGCCGTGGTACGAGGCCTTTCTCAGGCTGCCGAGGAGTGCGACGAAATGCTGTGCTTCCATGTTGAAGTCCTATCTGTAGTTCTGGTGGGTGCAGATGACTTGTGGATTAGCGGTGCGGGGATAAGTGATCAGTGACCTCAGGAAAGTCAGGCCATCAAGCTTGTTCCTGCCCCACACTGCATGTGGGTGCTCGCAGTAGAGCTGCACCTGGAGTGGTTGGACGGCGAGTGCAAAATCCAAAAGCCAAAAGCCCGAACCAAGTCCATGGCGACAGTCATTGGGCCGCTATTGCAACGCCGTAGGAGTTTTCGAAGAAGCGATAGCGAGTGATCAGATCGTCGGTGACCTCAAATTCGATCGCAAACTCACTCGTAATCGTCTTACCGGTGCGCAGCACCTTGCACTCCAGCGAGCCGAGAGCGACGCCGCGCTCATGCTCGGCCATCACCGTGGTGATATCGAAGCTGATTGGCTGAAGGTATTGGCCGAAGTCTCGGTAAAACGCGGCTACCGCCTGACGACCTTTACGCTCTCCAACCCAAGGGGCGATATCTGGCGCGCCGGGGATGCTCCAATCAACGTTTGGGCAAAAGCTCTCTGAAATAGATTCTGGGCTTTGGCCACTGGAAATCTTTGCGAACAAATTGCGAATGACTTCGAGGGTTTTTTCAGTGCTCATGGTTTCAAGCTCCAGTGAAGAGATGAACAACCGGCTTTCAGCCATTGATGATTAAAAGCTCGGCATCACGGCTCAAACTTACTTATCGAACTGTTTGATGGTCGCCTGGAAGGCGCGGTTGGCCATGATTTCCAGTGGAAGCTTGCGCTCAACGTCAGAAAGGATTTCCAGACCCCATGGGCCTTCGTAGCCAGCCGCCTGGACTGCTTTGATGAAAGCCGGCACGTCGAACACACCTTCACCTGGCAAGCAGCGCTTGTGAATGGTATCCATCCACAGTGGTTCTACGGCATATTTGTGGGCGTCGTTGAGCTCGATCGACTTGATGAAGCGTGCAGGGATTTTGGCGATTTCGCTGAAATCGACGCCGCCACGGTTTAGGTGCCAGATGTCCAGGAGAATGCCACCGTTAGGCTGATTCGCGCCTTGCACGATGGCCAGTGCGGTCTCTACCGTGCGGACGTTACTGAAAGGCATGATCTCCAGTACGATGTTCACACCGACCTCTGCTGCTTGTTGGCAGAGCAGGGTGAACTCTTTGATCATCAACTTGATATCTGCGACGTCTTCGCCAATACCAGGGCCAATCTTGATGGAGCGAGCGCCCAGTTCTTTGGCGGCGTGAATCAGCTCTTGGCGCACCTTGTCCGACTGACGACGGCGCTCACCGCTGTGGTACCAGTCAACCAGGAACTCCAGCTCAACGTGTTTGATACCGTTGTCTTGCAGGATCTGCTTCATGGCCGGGAAGCCGATCTTGTCGACCGTATCCATCATCCCATTGTGAACCAGGCCGATACCTTTGAAGCCTGCATTCGCGGCAGCCTCCATACGATCCTTGAAGGAAAATGGGCTGACTTCGCTTGGGCCCATCGGGTAAATATCGCCGGCAATTGTCCAGTAGGCTGCCAACAGTTCAATGTTTTGAGTAGTCATCTCGAATCCTCTGTATCTAGGTTGTGAATCAACGTGGGATCAGATTAAGGTAGAGATTCGGTGTGATAAACTACATAAAACTCCTTATAGAGTTGACTAAAGGTGGACAATGGCACAGGTCGAACAAGCCCTCAGTGGTGTCATGATTTTTGTTGCGGCAGCCCGTGCGGGAAGTTTTACCGTTGCGGCAGATCGCCTTGGCATCACTAAATCGGCGGTGGGGAAAAGCATCGCGAAATTGGAAGAACGGCTCGGTTGCAAGCTGTTCCACCGCACCACTCGTAGCCTCGGACTCACGGTGGATGGCGAGGCTTACTTTGCTAGCTGCTCAGTGGCTTTGGACGAGATTCTGGCAGCGGAAGCGTTCTTGACCAGCCATCAGCAAACGCCCAGCGGACGCCTCAGGATCGATCTTCCTGCAGCCTATGGGCGAAGTATTGTCCTTCCAGTATTGCTGGACATCATCGACACCAATCCCGAGCTCAAGCTGACAGTGACCTTCACAGACCATGTGATCGATCTGATTGAAGAGGGCATTGATCTGAGCATTCGATTCGGAACGCTGAAGGACTCCAGCGGCCTCGTAGCGCGCCGTTTAACGGTTCAAAAGCAGATCATTTGTGCTGCGCCACGGTATCTTGAAAAGCGCGGCTGTCCTGAGTCACTGGAGGACTTGCAGAACCACAGCTGCATCGTGAATTACCGGAAAGGGCAGCGGCTGAGCTGGAGTGTTCTTGATAATGCTGGACAACTCACGAGGATCATTCCTCCGGGTACCCATGAAGTGGGTGACGGTGACGCGATCGTTGCCATGACAGTCGCTGGTCACGGCATCTGTCAGATGCCCAGCTCTCTGGTACGCGACCATCTCCAGGCTGGACGTCTGGTGCCAGTTTTAGAGCAATACAGCCCTGGAGATGTAGAAATTCATGCAGTCTGGCCACAGACGCGTCACCTGCTGCCCAAGGTTCGGCGGGTGGTGGACGAACTGGTGGTTCGAGCTGAACGAGGCGCGTTGGATTGATGTTTCGCGTCGATTGAATTGAAGGGCAATGAAGTTGGGATTTGTCGTGCGTTCAATGAAAGCCGACGGAATGGGATAGTGAGCTAACGGCCAGGTGATCGAGTGACGTACGCAAACGGATTTTTCGTACGACGTCGATAACAATCCAGTTCTACTTTACTCACCAGCAAACTGGATCAGGAACTTCGGAGCTGTTTGGCCTGACTCATTCATGCGTTCGAGCAGCGTCACCGCTGACTCAGGGGGAGCTATTTGCGCGATTAGCCGTTCCGGATCGATTTTCCCTCTGGCAAAAAGGCTGAGCGTTTCGCCATAACAATCAATGCCGTGCAAAATGCCATGAATTGTCAGATCTTTTAACGCAATGTCTGCCTGGTTCACATTCTTCGAAGGTGCGCTTGCAAGCCCTATAAGCGCGAGCCGAGCGCCCATATCAGCGATGTCGCACGCCAGGCTCATAGCCGACCCTGTGCCGGAGGTTTCGATGACAACGTCGTAGTTATTACGCTGAGCTTTTTTCGGGGACAGAACATGTGTTGCCCCCAGTTCAAGTGCAAACTGGAGTTCTGACTCAGCAAGACCAATCACATCGACTGTACGGGCGGTCTGTTTTGCCACGAGCAGGCTCATAAGGCCCAAGGTGCCTGAGCCGATCACGGCGACTCTGTCAGTCATGTTGATCTGAGTGCGAGCACACGCGCTGTATGCGCTGACCATCGGTTCGGTAAGGGTGGCTGATTTCAACGAGACGTCACCGGGAACGACTGTTACCGCATAGTCCGGAACTGCGATGTAGTCAGCAGCAGCTCCGGGCATAAAACGCTGGCCAACTTCCTTGAGGTTTCGGCATTGTTGTCGTTTTCCTCGCTGACATCGGTCACATTTTAGACATGGAACCATGCTGTGGCCGACCACGCGGGCACCAATTTGCGGGTGTTTGACGCCTTCGCCAACTGCAACCACTATGCCGGTGTATTCGTGTCCGAAGATAAACGGATATTGAATGTAGCCCTTTTCAATATAGAAACTGTTTCCCGAATACAGATGGGAGTCAGTGCCGCAAATGCCAACATACGCAGTTTTGACGATGATCTCTCCGGGCTTGGTTACCGGCGCGTCGACCTCACCCAAGTTGAGTTGAGAAGGGCCACTCATCAAGAGCGCTTTCATCTTGTGTTTGTTACACATAGCTACTCCATGTGTCGCGCATGCCTCTACTACTCAAAGCGAGAGATTACGGATGCGCGAACCAGATTCGGGTGCGAACGCGACTTTTTTGCTTGAGTCTGCTGAGCTCAGCAGAGAAAAATACTGTTGTGCTCTCAATGAAAATAACCAGCATCTCCCTAGTCGTGACGAGCACGACTGGGAGTGAGGGGCTGATCTAACTGAGCATCACTTCTTGTCCGCGTTGGGCTGCCGACTCGAAAAGCGCTTCGAGGATCACGTTGATGTTGTGGGCCTGCGTGGCGGGGACTTGGGATGGCAATCCGTTTCTTAGGGAGTTGACGAAGGCTGCGGCCTCTCGATCGAAATACACGGGGTTACCAATCTCAGCGATCTCGGGTGAGTACACTGTTTTGCGCACTGCCCATATCTCCGGAAAGCTTGTTTCGTTCCAGTGTGTCCAACCCTGTGGATAGCCAAATTTACCGTCATGGTAGAGCTTGTAGGACGCAGGCATGGGCGTTGAGTGCATCACGCCATGTGTGCCGTAAGCGGTGATATCCCAGCTCTCAGTCCAAGGCATGGGATCCCAGGATGTGAAGTCGATCGTTACGATCTTGTCGTCATAGTTGAGTACTGCTGCGGCGGCGTCCTCACGCGCAGAGTCGCTCATCTGTCCTTCGAATTTGGTGATACGCGCGTTGACCGACTTGGGCATGCCAAAGTGGAGAAGAATGCGGTCAATCGTGTGGCATCCGATTACGTAAAAAGCGCCGCCAAGGTCACCTGGCTGCTTCATGTGATTCGTATCGGCTTCCTCATGTGAGCACCCGGCATGAGCACGCACCTGGAGAACCTTGCCTATTTCTCCGCTCTGCAAAACCTCCTGCATTTTCTCCACTGAAGGTGTGAACCTCCAGCAATACCCAACCTGGAACAAGTTGCCGGTGCGCTGCACCGCTTCTATGATCCTAGCGGTGTCTTCTGAGCGGCGCCCTGCTGGTTTCTCGCAGAGTACGGCTTTTCCCGCTTCGAGTGCTTCGATCGTCCAGTCAGCCATTAGATAGCTTTTTGGGTGCACCAGGACGATGTGTACATTCGGATCGTTCAGGATTTCCTCTTTGCTGCGCGCTTGTAACCCGAGTGCGTCCACGAACGGTTCTAGCAAAGGGCTGTCATCATACGCGCCAAGAAATTGCACATTGGGCATGCGCTGAAACGCCTTCACGCGTCCGGACGTGTGGGGGTGGGTGATGCCCAGGCACGCTACGCCTAGCTTGGTTTCGCTGGTGATTTTCTGTGACATTTTTGACTCCTCGTTGTGCGCACTTGCTGTTCCACCCTGTACCGGTGGGGCGATTCATTCCGTTGAGCTTGGGAGGGTGTGATCAAATTACCGAGCGGATGCTGCCGCCATCCACACCCCAGACGCTCGATGTCACGAAGGAGGCGAGGTCGGATGCCATGAAGACAATGACGTTCGCAACTTCTTCAGGCGTACCGAGACGGTCGAGCGGGAGCTGGCGAAGAGAGAGTTCGTGCTCGACGGCCAACTGGGGTTCCATGCCATGAACTTTGCCCATCGTTTCGGCAAAGCCACCTGACTTTGTCCAGAACGGTGTCCAGATCGGGCCTGGAGCTACCGCGTTTACACGGATGTGCGGGCCTTCACTGCGAGCCAGCCCTTTCGTGACAGCCAAGACAGCTGCTTTCGAGGCGGCATAGTCCAGGGGGCAGGGCTCTGGCTGTCTGGCGAGGTCGGATGCGTTATTGATGATCACACCGCTTTTTTGAGCTCGCATGGTCGGCAGGACTTTGCGGCAAGCACGGACGTAACTCATGAAGTTGAGTTGCATGGTTGCTTCCCAATCTTCATCCGTGAGGTCATCGAACATTCGCACCGCGCCCGATCCGACGTTGTTCACCAGGACGTCGACTTTTCCTTCATAGGCAGCGAGAACACGATCGATGCCCTCGTTCACGCCGGTCAGGGTGCTGAGATCGGCTTTCGCAATGGCTACCGTAGCGCCCAGCGCTTCAGTGTCCGCTTTCAGCTCTGAGAGAGCGTCGGCGTCCCAATCCAGCAGGGCCAGATGGCTGCCTTCTGCCGCGAATGCTAGCGCGGTTGAGCGGCCGATCCCTTTTGCCGCGCCGGTAATCAGAACGACTTTGCCAGCAAGGTTTGTTTTCATAATTGGATACCTTTTTAAGCCGGGAAGTTGAGTGCAACGTCTTCGCCAGGTAGGAGTGCAGGAGTCAGTCAGGCTCCGGTAGCTCTGAGACAGAAAATCCAGAGCGTGTATTCGGGAGCGGAGAAAGGCAGAGCTTTACTACCTCCGGTCGTCGACACCCTTCATGCTGCAATTTGAGTGTGGCGCTGGTGGGGCATCGCTCCACCAAGTGCACAGCGCGGCACTAAAGAATCGGGCAGAGGGAGATGCTCGTAGGGGAGCGGTGTGTTCACGCCACTGTTCCTGATTCTTTTTATTTGATGGAGAAACTGAGTGGAAAGGCGTTCCAGCCGCACAAGGCAGCCTGTGTGCCTAGATGTAGTAGTCCACTTGATGCCTTGTAATGCGCAGATTTCCGAGTTCCTCACGAACTCGCAGGTGAGCAGGATGGCTTGCGTATCCCTCTAGTGCTTCCACTGAGTCAAACTCGGAATAGAGAACCACATCGCATGCATAATCGATCTTGCTGAAATCGACTCCGATTTCCAAAGTTCGCAAACCGGGAATTTCTGTCCGAATGCTTTCAAATGCCGACTTCAGTTTTTCGATGTTGCTGGAACGCTCCACTTCACTTTCACCGCGCAGATTCCACATGACGATGTGTTTGACCGGTTGCATATTCCTCTCCGAGGTAAATTGGTAAACAGGCGCAATGGTCTACAAAACCATGCAGACCTTCACTCAATGAACTCCGCGCGGCTAGGCGTGGTGCAGAATAAAGTCGAACTCCAGGGTGTAATACTGAGAGTCGATTTGTTTGCCGTAAGGGTCTAGGCCGCTTTCGTGTGGAACCCATTCGGCAATAAGCGAAGAGCGAACGCCGAACACGGCGTCTGAGTCCAGATAGTCGCCTCCTTCACGAAACACATGAGTGACGAGTCTCTGGAAACCTGGAGCGGTGATCATGAAATGCAGGTGTGCTGGACGCCATGGATGACGGTTCAACGCCTCCAGCATCTTGCCAACAGGGCCGTCGTGGGGAATTGGATAACACTCGGGCACGATCGACTTGAAGTGGTAGAGACCCTGTGCGTCCGCCTGGATGATTGCCCGGCCTTGGTAGTTATCCAGATCAGGCTTCTGGACGTCATAGAAACCAGCTTCGTCTGCTTGCCAGACTTCAATCGTGGCGTTGGGAATCGGGGTGCCATCGGTGGTTCGTACCTTGCCTTTGACGAACCAGGGTGTACCAGGCAGGCCACCACTGATGTCCTCCCCCAAATCGTAGTGAGGGGCATCGGCCACGTGAAAGGGGCCGAACACGGTCGCTTCGGTACACCCAGCAGGCTTCTTGTGGTTCTGTGCGGTGACAAGCGTGGACAACCCCAAGGTGTCCGAGAGCAAAATGAATTCCTGGCGAGTTGGGGTGCATATTTGACCGACTGCTGTCAGGAACTCGATACCCTTTTCCCACTCTTCCTCTGTCAGCTTGGTCTCGCGGGCGAACGCGTGAAGGTGCTGTACGAGAGACGTCATGATCTCGTGAAGTCGACGGTCTTCTGTACCGCAGTTTCGCTCCAGAACGGCTCGGGTGATTGTCTGCTCATCTAGGTTTCGCATGGGAGTGCTCCCTGTATTTTTATTTGTGGTGGGAGAAGGAGGTGCTGCCAGCCTTCGCCTTTGGGAGACAGCCACGTGCTATGGGCAGAAGCTTGTTCCCGAATTCATTGGACTACGCTAAAGTGCTGAAAGGTGGAATAAAATACTCAAAATGAAAATCTTTATTTCACCTATGAAAAACCCAGCCACCTTTCGGGATATGTGCTGATGGATCGATTCACAGAGCTAGAGCTGTTTGTCCACACTGCGGAACTGGGTACGCTGAGCAAGGCGGCTGAGAAGCTTGATATTTCAAATGCCGCTGCAAGTCGGCATCTGGCGGCCTTGGAAAACAGGCTGAAGGTTCGTTTGGTCGAGCGAAACACACGGCGCTTATCGCTTACGAATGCCGGTCATGATTTCTATGCGCGGTGCAAAAACCTGCTCGCTGAACTTGGCGAGGCTGAGGCCACGGTGAGTGCGGCACTGGTTGAACCCACGGGCACACTGACTATAACCGCGACCATTTCCTTTTCCATGTTGCACCTCGCACCTTTGGTTCCCGAATTCCAGCGCCTGTACCCGGGAATAAAGGTCAAGATCGTCGGGGCCAACCGTTACTACGACATTATCGACAGTGAAATCGACCTGGCGATTCGTGCACGGGAATTCGAGGCTGACTCCAGCATCACCATCCGCAAATTGGCAGATACAAGAAGGGTACTGGCGGCGTCACCCAAATACCTCAAGCGCAAGGGCGTGCCTACCTCAGTGCAAGACCTCGCAAACCATGATGTGCTGATCTACAGCCTTGCTAACCATCCGAACACGATGGAGTTCAGCAAGGGGACTGAGCGAGAGACCATCAAGGTGCAACCTGCGCTGGAAACAAACGATGGGCAGATTGTGCGTGCGGCGGCCCTGGCGGGAGCCGGGATTCTCGTGCAGCCCAAATACATCGTTTATGACGACTTGGTGGCGGGCAGGCTGGTGTCTGTCCTGGATGATTGGGATCTCCCCCGGCTTACCATCAACCTGGCATTTCAGGATCGACGTTACATGCCGGCCAAGACGAGGCTCTTCATCGATTTTCTATTGGATAACTTCAAGAAAAATGATTATGAGCGTTACTGGACTAGTTGAAAAAACCTCGGCTCGCACCCAGCGACCGAGCCGAGGTTAAGGTCAACTTTTATTCGGGGCGTTTGCCCTCGTAAGCGTTCTGAAGCAACTGACGGATACCCTCACGCTCGATAGGGCGAGGGTTCCAGTAAGGATTGGACAGGGCGATTTCAGTTGCCCGGTCAAGGTCTTCTTCTGTCAGCCCCAGTTCACGAAGAGTCATTGGGGCGCCGAGCTTCTCAGCCAGGTCGTACAGCGCTCCCCCCGCAGAGTTGTGCTTGACGCGCAGTGCTCGAACGATACGAGCGGCCGCATCCGGTGCTGCGCTAGCGTTATACGAAATCGCATGAGGCAACACGACGGTATGTGTTTGGGCATGAGACAGGTTGAAGCTTCCGCCCAGTGTGTGACACAACTTATGGTGAAGTGCCATTCCCACGTTCCCCAGCACGGTACTGCACAACCAGGCGCCGTAGAGACAGTCGCTGCGGGCATCCAGATCATCGGGGGCGTTGGTCACTTGCTCCAAACCTTCAGCCATTGCCCGAATGCCTTCCTCGGCGATGAGTGACATGACCGGATTGCCATCCTGTGCGTAAAGGCCTTCAGCCGCGTGGGCAATCGCGTTCATGCCGCTCATTAGCGACAGGCCAACAGGCAATGTTGCGGACAGTTCAGGGTCGTAAATCACTGTCTTTGGAAGGACGCGGGGATCCTTGCCGGTTTTCTTGATGCCGTTTTCAGTGAGCCCATAAACGGGTGTCATTTCTGATCCAGCATACGTAGTTGGAATCGCCAGAATCGGTAACCCAGACTCAAGCGCAATGGCTTTGCCCAGGCCTGTGGTCGAACCGCCACCGATGGCAACTGCGCAATCGGCTCCCAGCTCTCTGGCAATCTCTCTGGCTTCGCGTGCAGTCTCGATCGGCACGTGCATGACTGCTTTATCGAAAATGCCTGCGGCACGTTCGCCGAGGATTTTCGCAATGCGTTCAGCCTGATCACGCTGTTCCGGCGTGGAGAGTACGAGTGCACGACGAGAGCCTAAGCGATCGATTTCGGCCTCAAGTTGCTGCAGGGATCCTTTGCCAAAAATCACTCGGGCGGGCAAACCGGTATAGGTGAAATTCTTCATGATGATGAATGGGTTCCTGTCGATGGAAGGGGGGCGCAGAAGCAGGCGGTGTGCGTGGCACCTATCGCTTTGTTTTCGCCGATGGGGCTGGCTTTAGCTCGGGATAGGGGTTGGCTGATAGGCAATCAGCTTCCACTCACCTTTACGCTGCTCCCAGACGGCGAGAGCCTTGTTACGTAGGGTTTTTGCGATGCCGCCCGATGTGATCTCGCCATTCATTTCACCGAATACGAGTGCGATGTCCCCGACCACCTTGATGCTTTGAATTGGGTGTTCGATGCGGTGGTAGACGTAGAATCCGTTCAGGCACTTGTTGAGGTAGCTCTCAAGCGTATCGACGACGCCGTTGGAATGGGCATAGCTCAGGTCAGGATGTGCGAACGCACGGAATGCCTCGAAATCACCAGCCAGGATGGCGTCATAGCGTTTGTCTTCGAGTGCACGAATCAGATTTTCAACTTCATTATGGTTCTTCATGCTCGGCCTCTTTTGTATGGCGGGGCATTGAGCGAGTACTTGGAATGCCCCGCGTTGCGTTGCCGTCGGATAACTGTTGTCCTTCGGTCGACGCTCACAATCAAGCCTATATTTACAATCTTGGATATAAAACCTCTTGAATGGAATTCTTTATTTCATGGGTGAAATAATGCTTGTTCAATAAAGCAGGTGTTCTCTATATCCGTCTTACCACCTATGTCAGAGGTGATTGTGGAAGGATAGGTGAGCTGCCCAGCAAGATTCACCAAGCAGATTCTTCCACTAGGTGGAAAAGAGATTTCTCTTTCTGGTCTTTTATACCTGAAAACGCATGTCTAAGATCGTTCCAAAATGACAGCCACCTAGGCTGCACAGAACAAGAACGGAGACTTAGCTATGCACTTTCTCCTTGCCCTATTTACGCACTTTCTCGCTGCTGCTTCGCTCTCCCTGAGCCGTTCGTACCGAGATCAGCAGATTCCGTTTGCAATCAAAAGCATGTCAATCGTGTTGACCGAGTGTTGCTCGACAGAGGGCGATTGTTCCCGCTTGCCAGCGCCTGATCGTAGCTCCTCTCCAATAGTCCCTTCATTTCTTTCGCAATCGCAGCGCTGGCGGCTAGCGATCGCTATGTCACCGCGCTTCGGTTGCGGTTTTTCCTCTGGAGTTTTGCCGACCTGGAGTTTGGCAGCTGCCAAGCACTCTGCCGGTACTGAATCCGCCCTTTGGTAGTGCAACTACCTAAAACACAGTAACTGCTTATCAGGAGATTTAAATGAGCAATCAAAATGTAGAACTGCTGGCGGCGTACTTCACGCTCTCGGGTGACGTGTACCCATTTGGCCCTACTGAGATCAGCCCGTTTGCATTCCGCGACCGTGTAGAGGCCGCTGCTGAGGCTGGTTACAAAGGTGTAGGCCTCATCCATGTCGATTTGATGTCCACCGTCGATCGGATTGGCTTCCGGGAAATGCGTCACATCCTCGAAGCTAACGGCATCAAGCATGTTGAATTCGAATTCCTCACCGACTGGTACAAGGATGGCGAGCTGCGTCGTGCTTCCAACAAAATGCGTGCTGAGCTATTCAATGCCGCTCAGGAGTTGGGTGCACGCGCTGTTAAAACCGCGCCTGGCCTGAATGAAGAGCATGCCGATATTCCTCTGATGGTCGAACACTTCGCTCAGCTCAGTGAAGAAGCGAAGTCTTATGGCACTAACATCGTTTTGGAAATCATGCCATTCAGTAACGTGCGCACCATCGACACCGCACTGGCATTGGTGCAAGGCGCTAACCACGACAACGGCAAACTGCTGCTGGACATCTGGCACCTCGCTCGCGGCGGCGTTGACTTTGCCGACATCGCCCGTATCCCCGGCAAGTTCATCGGCTCTATCGAGCTGGACGACGCCGATAAATATGCCGTAGAGCCTCTGTGGCAAGACACCATCCATCGCCGCCGCCTGCCAGGCGAAGGTGTGTTGGACATTCCTGGTTTCATTAAAGCAGTCCAGGCCACTGGTTACACCGGCCCGTGGGGTGTGGAAGTGCTTTCCGAAGTGGTGCGCAAGTTGCCTCTCCAAGAAATGGCTCAGCGTACCTACGAAACCACCATTTCTCAGTTCAAGTAACACGAGCAGATCTGCGTGTTGCTGCGCGGGGGAAAATGTCTCCCGCGTCCCTACCTAAAAATAACAGGCAGCCAGGCTGTCGAGGGAAGAACCATCATGTTACGTATTGCTGTTTTGGGTGCTGGACGTATCGGAAAAATCCACGCCGCCAACGTCGCTACCAATCCTCGCACCAAACTTGTTGTGGTAGCTGACCCGTGGAAAGAAGGTGTCGACGCGCTGGCTAAGCAACTGGGTTGCGAAGCAGCCTACGACTATGCATCGGCCGTTGATCGTGAAGACGTCGATGCAGTGTTTATCGGCACGCCTACAGAATTTCATATCGAGTTGATGCTCCGCGCTGTAAAGCTCGGCAAGCCAGTGATCTGCGAAAAGCCGATCGACATGGATTACGAACGCGCGAAGGCTGCTGTCGAAGAGCTCGAACGCCTCAATGGTCGTGTGATGCTGGCGTTCAATCGTCGATTCGACCCCGACTACCTGCGTCTTCGTCGTGCAATCGACGATGGTGAAATCGGGGTGGTTCGACAAGTCATCATCACCAGTCGTGACCCGGCGCTGGCTGCGAGGGCATACCTGGAATCGTCCGGAGGAATATTCCGTGACATGACCATTCACGACTTCGACATGGCTCGGAGCCTGCTTGGCGAGGAGCCAATTGAGGTTTTTGCGGTCGGAAGCCGACTGGTCGATCCGTCGCTCGAATCTATTCCGGACTATGACAGTGTGATGGTGCTGATGCGTACCGCTTCTGGTCGCCAATGCCACATCAACTGTTGCCGTGAGGCCGTGTATGGCTTTGATCAGCGCCTGGAAGTTTCTGGTTCCAAGGGCATGCTGCTGAACGAGAACCATCGTTCGAACAGCGTCCGCCGTTTCGGCGCCGAGGCCACTGACGTGGCTGATCCTCTCCTCAATTTCTTCCTGGAGCGTCACGCCGACTCTTACAAGATCGAGCTCAACAGCTTCCTGGACGCGCTCGAAAGCAACAGTCCGATGCCAGCAACACCACGCGATGGTCTCTTGGCGCTTCGCTTGGCGAACTGCGCCACTGAGTCGGCTGAGACGGGCAAGGTTGTGCGGGTAGGGAACGACTAATCGTTCCAAGGCGTGAGCCCCAAACCCTGTATGGGGCTCCGCCTTACGGTGCACCAGGAACAAAAAAGGATGCTTGAAGTTGACGTAGCAAAACGTAGTTGCAAGGGCTGTGGCATTTGGCCCTAGACCAGGATTTCAACATCGCCTGGCGTGCACTGATGACGGTTAACAAAACATACAAAGGTACCGGTCATGAACACAGATACGAAAGCCCTAACTGGGCTGGCCCATAACCACGAAAAGCTTTCCTCGACCCGGCTAGCGTTTATTTTCGTGACAAGTTTATTTTTCATGTGGGGCCTCTCACATGGACTTCTCGACGTGCTGAACAAGCACTTCCAAGACACCCTCCATATATCTCGTGCGCAGTCAGGATTGGTTCAAACAGCCTACTTCGGGGCGTACTTCATCATTGCCCTGCCGGTCGGCCTGTTCATGGAGCGTTTTGGCTACAAGGCAGGGATTCTGGCAGGGCTTGCATTATTCGCCTTCGGGGCACTGCTGTTCATTCCGGCTTCGATGGTCGGAACTTTTACGCCATTTCTGGTTGCACTGTTTGTTCTGGCCTGCGGTTTAGGCTGTCTGGAGACTGCCGCAAACCTGTATGCGGCAGCACTTGGCGATCCTGCAAAATCAGAACAACGTCTGACATTCGCTCAGTCGTTCAACGGTCTGGGGGCGTTCATCGGGCCGGTCATTGGTGGCGCGGTCTTCTTCGCCCCACCCGTTGAACTCAACGGAAGCCGCGTTGATCTGGTTTCGGTGACTTATGCGGCGTTGGCCGTCATCGTGATGTTGATGTTTGTCGCCTTTGCTCGAATTAAGCTTCCCGAAATTCGCAGCGAAAAAGCCTCTGATGTACTGATCCCAGATGGGGGTGAAGTAAGCCTCTGGAAGAAGAGCAACTTCACAGGTGCGCTGGTCGCCCAGTTCTGCAACGTCGGTGCTTACGTCGGAATTGGTGCGTTCTTCATCAACTACGCGATTGATCACTGGCACGGAATTTCCGTTCAGAAAGCATCCTTCCTGCTTTCGCTCGGGATGCTCGCCTACATGATCGGCCGATTCGCCGGGACATGGGTAATGCGTTATGTCCCTGCACGTTCAATACTGATCCTCAACAGCTTGGTGAGCATGATCCTGTGCATCGTTGCCATCGCCGGATTTGAGCGGATCTCGATCTTCGCGGTCACCGCCATCTATCTCTTCATGTCGGTGATGTATCCAACGATCTTCGCGATGGGCATTCGGGGGCTCGGTACACAAACCAAGAAAGCCGGTTCGTGCCTAGTGATGACCCTTGTGGGTGGTGCTTTCGTTCCACTGCTGATGGGGGCACTTGCTGATCACTTTGGGATTGCTACGGCGTTCTATGTACCGCTGGCATGTTTCGCTGTCATCGCGTGGTATGGGCAGAGCCAGACACCCGTGACGGCGACCGGCAAAGCTCACTAGCTCATATCTCCAGCAACGACGTGTAGTAGGCCCTGCATTGCAAGGCCTGCTGCAACGGATTCGGCTTGCCCGAAATTCTTGCAAGCTGGTGATTGGCAAGTTTCAGATTAGGAAAATCAACATGAAACGACTACACAGCAAAGTTGCGTTGGTGACTGGCGGTGGAATGGGTATCGGACGTGCGATCGCCGAGCTTTTCGCCGATGAAGGAGCCACCGTTATCGTTGGCGATGTGCACCAACCTGAGCCATACAAAAATGCAAGCGTCGTTGCCAAGCACTTGGATGTGTCAAAGCTGGAGGACTGGGAACGTCTCGTCGAAGAGGTAGTTCGTGAGCACGGTAAGGTTGATGTGCTCGTGAACAACGCGGGCTTGGTAGGTTCCTACCTTCCCATCGATGAGATCACCCTCGATGACTGGAATCGGGTCATCGATATCAATCAAAACGGTGTGTTCTATGGGATGAGAACCGTCATCCCGGTCATGAAGCGACAGCAAGCAGGCTCCATCGTTAACGTGTCTTCGATCTGGGGCATCGTCGGCGCCAGTGGTGTGTCGGCGTACCAGGCTAGCAAAGCTGCAGTGCGCATGATGAGCAAGAACGCAGCTCTGTCTTACGTGGCCAATGGCATCCGCGTCAACTCGCTGCATCCGGGGTTGGTCGAAACACCGATGATTGCTCGCCAAGCGGCTGATACCACCGCAGCCGTCGTCGCAGCGACGCCGATGGGGCGTGCCGCGGATCCCAAAGAAATTGCCTACGCGGCTTTGTTCCTCGCCAGTGATGAAGCGAGCTTCATTACGGGGGCAGAGCTCGTGGTTGATGGAGGATACACAACGCCCTGAGCGTTCTATTGACGTGCGCGTAATGCGACACGGGCAACTCCGTGCCGCAACTTTGATACCCATCTGAGGAGAACAAAAATAATGAAAACGCAGAAAGGTGGTTTGTTGTGCTGCGCTGTTTTGGCAGCAGGTTTGACGTTACAGCTTTCGCCTGCAATGGCGGCTGGGGAGAAGATCGTCGTCAACTTCCAAACGTTATCCATCCCTTACTTCATCTACATGCACGAGCAGGCTGCGCAGGAAGCCAAGACGCTCAATGTTGAACTGCTTGTGCAGGATGCCCAATCTTCCTCGACGAAGCAGTCTTCGGATGTCGAGAACGCACTGACTCAAGGTGTCGATGCAATGGTTGTCGCACCCAATGATGTGACCGCCTTGGCTCCGGCTTTGAACGAAGTGCTATCTGAAAAAGTACCCTTGGTGACAGTCGACCGTCGCGTCGAAGGTACCGATGTCCCAGTGCCCTATGTGACTGCTGACAGCGTAGCGGGTGGCCGACTTATGGCCGAGTGGGTCACGACCAACATGAAAGATGGTGCGCGCGTGGCATTCATTGCCGGTACAGCTGGTTCATCAACAGCCATTGACCGTGCGAAAGGTGTCCATGAAGGACTCAAAGCTGGCGGAAGCAAATTCAAACTCGTTGCTGAGCAGTCTGGGGAGTGGGAGCGCGCGAAGGCTATGTCGGTGGCTGAAAACATCCTGACATCGCTGAGTGCAAACCCTCCAGATGCAATCATCTGTGCGAGCGGCGACATGGCACTCGGGGCTGCGGAAGCCGTGCGGGCCATGGGGTTGAAAGGCAAGATCAAAGTCATCGGGTTTGACGCGTACCCAGAGGTGCTGCGTGCCATCCGAGACGGAGATATCGCCGGCATCGTGGAGCAAAGCCCGAGCAAACAAATCAGGACGGCCCTTCGCATGGCGGTGATGAAAGTACGCGGCGAAGCAGAGCTCGAAACGGTCATCGTTCAGCCATTCATAGTCACCCAGGAAAACCTGAGTCGGGCAGAACAATACAGCGCCATTCAATAACTGGCGGTTCTTCGTCCGGTAAATCCGACTGTTTGATGCACCTATGCAATTAAGGAAATCGAGAATGAAAACGAACAATAAACGTCGAGTGCTGACTGCTGCATTGGCCACAGCTTTTTTGATGTCGAACGCACCCGTTTTCGCCGCTGGCGAGAAGATTGCGGTGAGCTTCCAAACCCTATCAATTCCCTTCTTCATCTTCATGCATGAGCAGGCAGTGCAGGAAGCTAAAGCACTGGATATCAACCTGCTTGTCCAGGATGCCCAGGCTTCATCTTCCAAACAAAGTTCCGATATCGAGAACTCGCTCACACAAGGTGCTAAGGCAGTTGTATTGACTCCGAACGATGTCTCCGCGCTCGCACCGGTTATCAATGATGTGCTGGATGAGAAGGTTCCGGTAATCGCAGTTGACCGCCGTGTGGAGGGCACTTCCTCAGCTGTGCCATTCGTAACGGCAGACAACGTGGCGGGTGGGCGCATCATGGGTGAGTGGGTTGTGAAGAACATGCCCAAGGGGGCCAATGTGGTACTGATCACCGGTCAGATTGGCTCCACCACCGCAATGGATCGAGCGAAAGGGGTGCATCAAGCACTGACTGCGGCCGGTAGCAACTTCAAACTCGTGGCCGAGCAATCCGGTGAGGCTGATCGTGCCAAGGCAATGTCGGTGGTCGAGAACATTCTGACCGCTTCGGCGGGCACTCCGCCTGATGTGATCATCTGCTCCACCGGCGATATGACGCTTGGAGCAGTCGAAGCCGTTCGAGGAATGGGACTAAGCAACAAGATCAAAATCATTGGCTACGACGCTTACCCTGAAGTTCTGAAAAGCATCAAGGCAGGTGAGATTACCGGCATCGTTGAACAGAGCCCAAGCAAGCAGATCCGCACCGCCTTACGCCTGGTTGTGGACAATATCCGCAATGGCACCAAGATCGAATCAGTGACCGTTCAGCCGTTCATGGTCACCCAGCAAAACCTGGATCAAGCGGAGCAATTCAGCGCTATCAAGTAATCGACTACCCATCTTTGTAATTGACGCGGGAGAGAGCACCGCTATCTCCCTATTTAACGGATCTAGGACTGGAAGGCATCGGAATGAACGATACGCTGCTGCAAGTTCGCAATATCAAGAAGACCTTTCCAGGGGTTGTTGCACTCAATGGCGTAAAGCTCGAAGTCGGCAAAGGTGAAGTACACGCTTTGCTCGGTGAAAACGGGGCGGGCAAGTCGACCATCCTGAAGATTCTGGCCGGTGCCCAGCCTGCGGATGCTGGTCAAGGTTCACTTGAATTCAATGGCCATGTGCTGCAGGAGCATGACACTCCCATGCGCCGCCAAGAGCTTGGCATCATTACTATCTATCAGGAGTTCAATCTCATCGCCGACATGTCTGTCGCTGAGAACATGTACCTCGGACGTGAGCCGTTACGACATGGGTTTGTTGACTGGAAGCTGATGTTTAGTGATGCCCAGCATGTCCTGGACGACCTCGGTTTGACCATTACACCAAGGACGATGGTTCGCAAGCTCAGTGTGGCTGAACAGCAGATGGTAGAGATTGCCAAGGCGCTCACCATGAATGCGAAGCTCATCATCATGGATGAACCTACCGCTGCGCTCAGTGGCCGCGAAGTAGACAAGTTGCACGGAATCGTCGCGGGTCTGAAGGCCAAAGGCATCAGCATCATCTACGTGTCGCATAAGCTCAATGAAGTGAAGGCTTGCTGTGATCGTTACACCATCTTTCGTGATGGCGCCTACATCACCTCTGGGGACGTCGCAGACGTCAGCGTCGATGACATCGTTCGTCTGATGGTCGGCCGGGACGTCGAGTTTGTGCGCAAACCGCTCACCGGCTCTCCAGGCGAAGTGATGCTGAAAGTGCAGAGTGTTTCCAGAATCTCCGGTGGCGGCGGCCAAAGTCTTCATGCAACGCCACTACGCGATATGTCCATCGATGTGCGGGCTGGGGAAATTGTTGGTTTCGCTGGGCTGGTAGGAGCAGGCCGTACAGAACTGGCTCGTGTGATCTTCGGCGCCGATGGATGCGATGACGGGATCATCTACGTGAACGGTCGCCAGGTTTCTCCGTTTCGATCGCCTCGTGAAGGCATCGCTGCCGGAGTCGCGCTTGTGCCGGAGGACAGGAAGCAGCAGGCCTGCTTCTTGGGGCACTCCATTCGCTGGAACATGAGCCTACCGAGCTTGGGTGGGATGAAGCGCTGGGGCATGTTCATTGATGACCGAGCTGAAACCCAACTCATTCAGGACTACCAGAAGCGACTGCGAATCAAGATGGCTAACGACAGTGTGGCCATTGGGACTCTGTCAGGGGGAAACCAACAGAAAGTCATCCTGGCCCGATGCATGGCGCTCAAGCCGAAAGTTCTCATTGTCGACGAGCCAACGCGAGGCATTGATGTTGGGGCCAAAGCAGAAGTTCACCAGGTTCTGTTCGATATGGCGCGCGCTGGCATCGCCGTGATTGTCATCTCTTCCGAGCTGCCCGAAGTCATGGCCGTCAGCGACCAGATTGTCACGTTCCGGGAAGGAACAATCACCGGTGTTGTCTCGGCTGATGAGGCAACTGAAGAGCTACTGATGCAGCGAATGGCTCAGGGAGTGAGTTCGACGCTTTCACACCAAGGCGTGGCCTAAACGGGCCGCACCCGCATCATCTATCGAGTAAACATAAAATGATCAAACCAGCATCTAGTGAGTCGGCCGTGGAGCATCGGAAAAAATTCGAGATGGTCGGGTTCTTCGAGAAGTATGGCGTGCTGTTGTTCCTCGTCGCACTGATCGCCATTTTCACCCTCTACAACCCAATGTTCCTGTCGGTTCGCAACATCAAGAACATTCTCACCGAGGTCTCAATCTACGGGATTATTGGCGTGGGAATGACCTACGTGATTCTCACGGGAGGTATCGATCTGGCAGTGGGATCGCTGCTCGCATTTGCCGCTATTAGCGGTGCATTCCTGATGCAGGCATTGGGCGGCGACTTCTTCATGGGATGGCTTGTTGCGATGCTGGCAGCGTGTGCTGTCGGTACGATGGCAGGCTACCTCCACGGTAAGGTCGTGACTCGATTTGGCGTTCCTGCATTCATCGTGACACTGGGTGGTCTCACGGTATGGCGCGGTGCGACGCTCATTGTGAATGATGGTGCTCCTGTGAGCGGCTTCAATGAAGCGTTCCGTTGGTGGGGGAGAGGAGACGTGTTGGGCGTACCTGTTCCCGTCCTGGTCTTCATGATCGTCGCTTTGGTGGGATACATCGCACTGCGATACACACGCTATGGCCGCCAGGTTTATGCCGTTGGCGGTAACCCTGAGGCAGCTCGGCTTTCAGGTTTGAGCGTGCAGGCGGTTGTGTTGAGTGTTTACGTCATCACGGGCTTCCTCGCAGGTCTTGCAGGGTTCCTTCTTTCTGCCCGACTTGGGTCGGCTGAGGCGGTCGCTGGCTCGGGCTACGAACTTCGCGTCATTGCTTCGGTGGTGATCGGAGGGACGAGCCTGTTCGGTGGCCTGGGCGGTGTCGGCGGCACGATTATCGGAGCGCTGCTTATCGGCGTCCTCATCAATGGACTCGTGATCATGAACGTGTCCGCGTATTACCAGCAAGTGGTGATTGGAATCATCATCGTGCTGGCGGTTGGCTTCGATACCTACGCCAAATCCAGAGGCAAATCGTGATTAGAGCAGTTCGTTAAGACTGCCAATTTATATGCTCTAACTGAAGCTATTCGAGTGCCTTACTGACTGTCATTACCCGCGCAGACAGTTTCGGTTTCAAGCTCTCGTTCTATTACTGCAACTCAATAAAAAGCCCACAACGCCGGAAGAGAAATCTCCCGGGGTGGGCTCGGCTGTCCCGAAAAATCAATAAAAAAACAACAAGTGGAGAAAACAGCATGTCGTTCAACACCAAGGGAGCTTTCTGGTCTGTACTTGCAGTAGCGGTATTTCCGCTGTCTGCGCATGCGTTAGATTTCAGCGGCTATTTCCGCACCGGTGTCGGAGATTCTACGGAGGGAGGCCGGCAATCGTGCTTTCAGCTTCCAGGGGCACAATCCAAGTATCGCTTGGGTAACGAATGCGAGCAGTACTTCGAGTTTGATCTGCGTCAAGACCTGCTCAAGCTAGATGACGGCTCTACCATCAGTGTCGAGGGCATGGCGCAACTGTACAACGAATATGGTCATACACCTAAGTTCACCGGTGACTATGGCTTTGCTCGAATGAACCAAGCGTACGCCGAATGGAGCAAGATGCCTGTACTCAACGGTGGTTCCTTCTGGGCTGGCCGCCGTTACTACAATCGTAATGATATTCACATGACTGACTACTACTACTGGAACCAGAGTGCAAATGGCTTTGGATTTGACCAGGTAGGTATCGGCGACCTCAAGTACAGCTACGTGTTCTCGCGCAAGGACAACCTCTTCCAAGAGGACTACACAAACCGTCACGACTTCACTGTCAGCGGCTTCGATACCAATCCTGGCGGTGGTCTGGAGTTAGGAGTCAGTTATCTCGAAAAGCCAGATAACAAGGAAGATTCCCACAGTGGTTGGTCAGCTATTGCGCAGCACAAGCAGAAAGGGTTTCTGGGGGGGCTCAATACCTTTGCAGTGCAGTATGGGCAAGGGCCGGGAACGGCTATGAGCTACACCGGCGATTCCTCTCTGGACAGCAACAATCAGAGTTGGCGCGTTGTAGAGTACTTCGACTGGCAAATGACTCCACGATTCAGTGGGCAATTCCAAATTGTTTACCAAAAGGATACCCACCCTAATGAAGACGATGACCAGAATTGGTTGTCGATCGGCGTCCGTCCTGTCTATGCGTTCACTGAGCAATTCAAGCTGAGCACCGAGGTTGGTCGAGATCAAGTGGATGCTCCCGGGGGGACGCGGAAATTGACGAAATTCACCATTGCTCCAACCTGGTCGCCGGCCGGGCCAGGCTACTGGTCTCGTCCGGAACTTCGCCTGTATTACACCTATGCCTCTTGGAACAAGGCAGCCCAACGGGCCGCGAGCGAAATGTCTGCTGGCTCAGCGCTCTCAGACAGTGGCGCCTTCGGTAATGCCCTTCATGGTTCGAACGTCGGCCTCCAGCTTGAGTACTGGTGGAAATGATGTGTAGTTCGCCAGCGTTGTGTAGCTGACCTGGAAGAAGTCCCACTAGGGCGATACCTCGGTGGGACTTCGATTAACGGATACGTGAAGAGGCTCGGAACCGCTCGCAAGATGTTCTGGGACGCAGAGGTGCGCTGTTGGATGCAAGTGGAGAACTTCGTCAGCGAGTTAGTCAATTTGAAGCCTGAGTCTGAGCTTCGGCCTCAAGGATCAGAATGGAGTAGGGCATGTCGCTAGTTGAGTTGTTCTTGTTGGGGGTACCGGCTGTCTTGCTGACGGGGATATCGAAGGGCGGTTTTGGAGGTGCGCTTGGCGGTATTGCCGTGCCGCTGCTTGCTCTGAATATGCCACCAACTCAGGCCGCAGCGATCATGCTACCGATCCTCTGCATCGCCGATATCACCGGACTGCGCCGCTTCCGAGGTAAGTGGGACATAAGCAATCTGCAGATCATGCTTCCAGGTGCTCTGGTTGGCGTGTTGATCGGAGCTTTATCGTTCGGTGCTCTAAGTGAACGTTTGATCGCACTGCTGATGGGAGGAATCGCGATCATATTTTTTTGCTTGAACGTCTGGGCTGCCCGTCACACCCTTGCGCCTGCGAATCCACATGTTGGTAAGGGAACGTTCTATTCTGGATTGGCCGGGTTCACGAGCTTTGTTGCTCACGCAGGTGGGCCACCGCTGATGATGTATCTTCTTCCTCAGCAAATGGACAAGGTGCGGTACGTCGCGACGACCAATGTGTTTTTCCTTCTAACCAACGCGATCAAGGTAGTGCCGTATGCGCTATTAGGTCAGTTCTCAGTGACCAACCTTGGGGCTAGCATGGCGCTTGCTCCGATCGTTATACCCGGCGTCTGGTTGGGCATTTGGTTGCAAAGCCGGGTGAACCAGAAATGGTTTTATCGGATCGCTTGGTTTGGGCTTCTTGTGACCGGATTACAGTTGGTGATACAGAACCTGTAGGTATGGAATCACAAAATCCTTAGAAAAGTGGAAAGCAGAACACGGCTCCGCGACCGTTGAGTCCCGGTTGACCAAGTGAGTTTGGTTTTAGTACAAGAAAAAGAGCCCAATGACAGACTGTGTGAAAACGCACTGAAGGCCGGCCCAACAAACGCCCCAATTTGTTCGGAGCGTTTGTTTTTGTTTGAGCGACAGACGTTTCAGCCCATCAGCGCCATCAACTGGCGGGCTCCCAGCACGCTAATCGCTCGCTTGAGGTTGTAAGCGTTCACCGCCAATGCCATTTCTGCTTTTGCTCCTTCCAACTGGCGCAGCAGGAAGTGACCATTCCCAAACAGCCATTGCTTGAGGTTACCGAAAGGGTGCTCAACGATGGATCTTCGGTTAGCCCTCATCTGCGGATGGGCCAGCATTCGCTCAAAGGCTTCCTCATGGGCATGACGTGAGACATAGCGGCACTGGGCGCCAGTGCATTGGGATTTGAGCGGGCAGGCAGCGCAGTCGGTGACATCTGCCTGATAGATCCGATCCCCCTTGTTGCGCTGTTTGAGCGTCAACCACTTGCCTGTCGGGCACTCATATCCTTGGAATTATGAGGGCATAGCAGGGAGGTTTGGTTGGGGAGCAGGTGTCGATGCATCGTTAAGAGTCCAGTGCTCTTTTTTTACGTGATCCTTGTAACGAAAATGCCTCTCTGCTTGCGACAAGAATACGAAAGGAATGAGCGAAGTGATCTTCACCGTGGTTCATTCGACTAATCCAATGGGTTCGTTCCTACAATTTCGCCCGCCTCTTGCATCAATAGGGATACTAATATAGTATCCATGGATGTCTTCAGTAAACACTCAATTCTCGATTGCCGTGCACGTATTGGCAGCGATTGCACATCACGACGGAGTTTTCGCTTCGGAGATTCTTGCGGGCAGCGTAAATGCCAACCCGGTTTTCGTTAAAAGGATTCTCGTTAAGCTATCGAAGGCGAAGCTGGCTAAAACGGCTGTTGGTAAGTCTGGAGGTTACGGCCTGGCACGAAGCCCGGAAAATATTTCGCTTTTAGAAATCTACTCTGCGGTAAGCCCTCCGGATGCTTTTGCTATCCACGCCTATCCCGTAAGGAAGGAGTGTGTCGTGAGCTCCAACATCAAGGAAGTCATGAGCGACGTACTGGTTTGTACTCAAGAGGCCGTCCATAGGGAGTTGAGACAGACGACGTTGGCAGATGTGGTGTCCAAAATCAGAGCTAAGTCCGCTTAGCTTTTTTTTGCCTATAATAGATACGTTAATAGTAGCTAATAAGCATTTAAAGGAACACGAAATGACGAAATCGAACGAAAAGTCCCCTGTGACTGACGGCACTGCAACCGGCCCCGCCGCTGCCAGGCATGACAAGGATTCGCCCACCGCCGTTCTCATCGGAGTGACCGGTGGACTTGGCCACGCGTTGGCCAGGCTCCTCGCGGCCGAGGGCTTTCGATTGGTGCTCGCTGCACGACGAGAGCACGACGCCGCCGAGATAGCCGGCAAAAGCGACGGTTCGGCGATTTACGTGCGCGCGGACGTAACCGATCCAGCTAGCCTCGAGAAGCTGGCTGTAACAGCCTTTGAACACCTCGGCCGGATCGATGCAGTGGTTAACCTTGCAGGCATCTCGCCCCGCAAACCTATTGAAGACTACACGCTATCCGACGTCGACGATCTGCTCGCTATCAACGTGAAGGGGCCCATCTTCGTGACTCAGGCATTCCTGCCTGGGCTGCGCAAGCAAGCCAGCGACGGAGTGATTGTCCACATCGGTGGCGCCATGGATGGCCGGGTGGCGCTGCCGTTTATGAGCGCCTATGCGGCGACCCGCGGCGCACTGGCGAGCTACGTGCAAGGCGCCAATCGCGAGCTTGAAGGGACAAACGTATCCCTGTCGTTCTTCGGGCCCGCCCCCTCCAACACTGAGTCGGAGTCCCCGTTTTTCGACATGTGGAAAAAGATGGGCGTCGACCTATGCGAGCCTGATGAAGTTGCACGCGATATCCTCGCCACGATCCGCCAGCGACGTAAGGAGCATGTTATGGGTGGCGCGCTGCTCAAGATGATGACGCTCATGAACGCCATCTCTCCATCCGCTGCTGATGCGATAGGTCTGCGGAAATTTGGGAAGCTCATCAAGCAATATAGCCCGCGTTGATGAGGGGCTTCGAACTTTATTCGGGGCGGGCAGAAGGGCTACGCTTCTCAGCCGTCCCTTATAACATGGCTTACCGCATGCAGTGCGGGTGTGCAAACTGTGGCTGCTTCTTACCGGCAAAGTCTATGAAGGCACCTTTATGGGCGAAGAACTTTTGATCCATGAGATCAGGCGTGTGATTTCACCGAGAGCCAACTGCAATAATTCTCCCGCCTAAGGTGCCTGAGCTTGCGACGATTGCAATAGCTCAACCGCCTTAAGCAGTTCCTTCCCGTTACAACCCGATACGCTAAAGCGCGAAAATCATTCTCGGCATTCCACAGCCTGGTCGCAGCCAACATATGGCTCCTATACAACTACAAGAGCCAAATGCCGAACAGGTGGGAATCTCGCATACGACCGATAACTCAATCGCTGACAAACGAATAGGATCCCAGGTGAACGAACAGTTTTTCCAGCCCTACACTTTCAACAACGGAGCGACGGTAAAAAATCGGCTCTTTATGGCGCCGATGACCAATGGGCAAAGTCATCCCGACGGACGCTTTAGCGAAGAAGAATTGAACTGGTTAACGATGCGTGCCCAAGGTGGATTCGGCGCGGTCATCACAGCCGGAGCTTCGGCCTACGAAGACGACCTTTACATAGAAGGGCAGATCGGAGCTTTCTCAGATTCTCACGAATATGGACTACGCCGCTTTGCCGACATGGTTAAGCGCGAGCAGGCGCTGTCGATTATTCAACTCATGCCCTCCGGAATGCGAGCAAAAGCCAAACTGAATAGAGGCAAACAGCCGGCGGGCCCAAGTGTCGTTCAACTTCCGATTCCTGATTTTGAGCAGCCTCGGGAGCTCAGCGAAGAACAAATCCACGCCATCCTTGATGCTTTAGTGGATAGCGCGCGACGAGTGCATCGGGCTGGCGCCTCCGGAATCGAGCTACACGGTGCCAACGGCTACCTTTTTACCCAGTTTTTTAGCAAGGCCACGAACCTGCGAAAAGATAAATGGGGAGGCTCGGTGGAAAATCGCGCACGATTTCTACTCGAAGCCATGCGGAGAATCCGTGGCGAGTTACCCAGCGACTTCGCCATCGGAGTTAAAATTCTCGTTGAAGACTGGAACAACGGGCGGGGCTTCGACATTGACGAAGGCTTGGAGATGCTCCGAATGATGAACGATGTGGGGTTTACTTACCTGAATCTCTCGGCCATGAACGCTAAGGAAGTATCCTGGAAATATCCCAATCAAAAGCAAACAAATCTCTCGCGGGTTAGGGACGTTTTAAGGAGCGACATTCCCGTGGTGGCAAGTGGATCGTTGTTAACGCCGCAAGACGTTCAAGATGCGCTCAACGATGGTGCCGATATGGTTGCTTTGGGCCGCGCGGCGATATTAGCCCCGGACTGGCCGAAAAGGGCTTCTCGCCCTGACTTCGAAATTAAAAGTTTTCCTCTCACGCTTGAAGAGCTCTATGCGCTCGGAGTGTCACCGAAGTTTGTGCATGCGCTGCGAAATGGGCTTTCCATGTGGAAATTCATAAAAGAAAATTAGGAAGAGAGCGCCATGAATATAAAGCAAAGTAAACCGCGAGTCTTGGTTATAGGTTCCAGTGGGCAAATAGGTAAGAAAGTAGTTTCCAATCTAGAAGGCAACCTTGACGTTGACGTTAGGATTACTTCCCGCAGGCTTGAAGAGGTTCATCGTTTAAGCGGCGAGGGAAAGGACATCGTTCACCTTGATCTGGACGATCCCCGAACTTTCGGAGCCGCGCTCGCAGGCGTGGATCGAGTTTTCCTTTTAACCGGCTATACCGTAGCCATGCTTGCGCAGAGCAAGACGCTGGTCGACGCCGCCAGCAAAGCCGGTGTTAAGCATATCGTGCACCTCGGTGTTTTTGGGGAATGGGATTGCACGGGGCCAGCCTTTGCCTGGCATCAATTGGTTGAGGCCTATATTAAAACCAGCGGAATTTATTGGACTTTCCTTCATCCCAATATGTTTATGGAAAACATACTTACTCTTTGCCTAAAGGGAGATACCCTGACCACTTACTGGAACGAAAACCGAACAGGCTGGGTGGCTGCGGCGGATATCGCCATGGTTGCTGCTACCGCGCTTCGGGAGGGGCCGGCGAAGCACGCTGGAAAAGAGTATTGGTTAAGCAGTGATGTTGCTACAGGCCCTGAGCTCGCCAAGCTGCTAGGCGAAATCCTCGGTAAAGAGATCACTGCTAACGTCCTTGGCCCCGCAGAATTTCAGGCTATTTTCACATCGGCAAGTATCCCGGTGGAGTCGTGGTATGCAGATGGCGGCGTCGAGATCATGCGACAGGTAGTGGATGGGCGGATGGGATATCTCGGAAGCGTTCGGGATGATGTTCCGCATGTCACCGGAGAGCACGCTTTAACACTTAAGCAATGGATTCTTGAGCATCGGCAGGAGCTAATTTCGATCGTCGGGCACTAGGGATGTTGCAATCAACTTGCCGCTTGAGGAGAGCAAGTCGAAATTTTCTCGAACGCAGCGCTTAGGGATGCTCTGAAATAAACGGATGTTTCCGGCTAGGGAAGGGCACGTAGCGAATCTTGCGTCTCACTCAAGTTGCCTTACATCATAATCACCCCACGACGCCCAAGCTGCATTTGGATATCGAGCAACAAACGCTCCTAGCTCCTGGCCAGCCTCACATATCTGCGCGATCCCATTGTGAACAAAATCACCATTTTCTTTAAAGGGTGAGCAGCAGTGAGATTTCGCTACATCGGAAGCGCTGAGCCTTAATGCTGGCTTGAAGAAAGAAATTGAATTTGAGACCAAGCTGCGTGCACTGCTGGGTGAGTACAGCTACAGCCTGAAAGACGTGATCAACCTGCTTGATCCACAAGCAGGCCGTCGCGCTTCAGCCGTCGAGTCCAAGTCCGGCAGCCGAAAGCCACGCCAAGTGAAGATCTACAAAAATCCGCATACCGGCGAAGTCGTCGAAACCAAAGGCGGTAATCACAAAACGCTGAAGGAATGGAAAGCAGAACACGGCTCCGCGACTATCGAGTCCTGGCTGACCAAGTGAGTTTGGTTTGAGTACAAACTAAGGGCCCTCGAGGGTAATGCCGACAGTTAAGCCTCATTGCTTGACCTTTGGCCACAAGAATTCAAAATCCGATGCCTGAATAGGCATCGGATTTTTATGTGTCTGGCTCGGGCACTGGAACTGACCCACAACTTCGTCTCGACTTACAATTCCCTCGAGGGATTGTAAGCGTCCGGCCAACACGTCTGGAACTGCGGCTCGGCGCCAAGTTGCTGCCGATCCGCTCGCGGCGCGAACCCCTTGCGGGTGTGGCGCTCATTGACCGCCGTGGGACGGTTCTGCGAAGGGCTAGGAATTAAGAGCCTGACAGTCGAGCCGTAGTCACTCGACTGAAAATGCAGATTCAGGCTGTGCTGCGGCATAGCGACCCAGAAGTGCAACCTGACTGCGGGCTTTGAGTGCATGCAGTCGTTGTTTCAAGCGTTCACCATCAGGGTGCGCACAGGCAATCAATCGACCAATACGTCCCATAACGCGACGAGCCAGCGGTTCTAACTGAATCCAGCTCGCTCCATGCTCCGCCTGATCCTCCAACTGTTTTACGGCTGCCCGTATCGCTTTACGTTCCGCCTTGGGTATGCCCGGAACCTGGTTAAAGATGGTTAGTCCCGTCACGGTCAAAGGAACGAACTCATCTATGACCTTCACCTTCAAGGTTTGACCGCGCCTGCGGACATGCAGCTTGGAGCGTTTCTGATAGCAACCTTTCTCGGCCAGCATGCGCGTCACCGCTGAGACCAGCTTCGTTAGCGTTGCTGAATCCAGCGGCGTCATGGACGAGATCGTGATGTCATCGGCAAATCGCGAGTAATTCAGCCCCTGCGCTTCCAGTCTGGTCACCAGCATGGGTTCGACATCCCAGAACACCAGGTTGGCCAAATAGCCGCTGCTACTGGCCCCCTGTGGGACAACACCATCACGGGTGGTCAGCAGGGCTAGTAGCTTCGAAACCTCTTCAGAAAAACCAAAGAGCCTCTCAAATATCTGCTGAACGTGCTGCACCTTGATCGAAGGGAAAAAGTCCTTGATGTCCTGCAACAGCACAAATTTAGCGTTGCCATGGACTTTGGCATTGGAATAAATACTTCGGCGGTTCAGAGGGTCTTTGATCCCGCCATGGAGATATGCCGGGAAGCGAACACGCGCTAGTAAACGATCTACGATTTTCCGTTGGATGCTTTTCAGCGGCTGGTACGCATCGTAGGTGTCACGGGGGGGGCCGTCTTTCTTCGCTTGCGGTACATAGCGGTACAGATTGGAGCTGCGCATGGCTAGGCTTTCGAGGAGTTCGGCGGATTCGCCAAGGGTCAACGACAGCGCCTTAAGGCTGTAGATCGGTTTGAAGGGATAAAGCGGAGCATCCATTTCCTGTCCCCGAAATGACATGAGGCCGATCACTGGATCGGCCTCACTAGAATTCGAATGATGTGGTTTGTTGCGTCATGAGATTACCTCAAAAATTGTCTCTGCATTTTCGCAGATCCAATCCCAAGCAATCACAGCCTTTTCCCAAATCCAGATGTAGTACGGAATACGTTTAGCCACTTTAGCTGCCTCGACAGACAAAGTCTTTAAACGACTTCCCCACTTGCGATCTTTCTGCTGAGGGGCTGCTTCCACTTTAACGCGGGCATCTTCAGTGTTGTGCATGTGCTTAACGGTACGAATACCGAAAGCATTCTTTACTTTCTTCATGGTCATAGCTCCAGACGGGCGTAATTGCCCCGCCGCCAAGCATTCCGGGCCGAATGGAACTTTGAAGATGCCGCTACAAACCACAGTTCTGCTTATCAAGTCCTTGATAAGCCGTCCGCCGCATTTCTGTCGCTAAACCGATGGGGCATTGCTGATAGCCCCGTGACGTTTGTCACGAAACCCTCAGCGCTGAGCACATCGGGATGACGACAGGTGTGAGGCGAAGGTAGCCCTGGAGAACACCAAAGCTGGTCAGTTTCCCAACCACCAACTGCAAGCCCGATTCATAACCATGTTTAAAGAGCACCTGGGCGGTAACACCCAGCAAAGACAGTTCTACAGAACAGGGAGGAGGTTTTCAACCTGAAGAAATGTCACCGGCCATGTCTAATGGCCGGTGACACATACGAATCAGATGTCGAGTGAGGGGAGCGACTTCACGATTTTCATGGTTTCCAGGCTCACCGTCACCACGCGCTGGAACAGTTCCAGCGGGTACTTGGGGTTGCTCATGGTTTCGATGGCCCAGTCGTTGGCGTCGTTGACGATGCCGCTGGCTTTTTCGGTTTTCACGCTCTGGCGCTCCATCACCCAGTCCAGTGCAGCCTTGCCGTTGACCACGTAGTCCCAGGCAGCCTCAGGGATACCCTTGAGGGTGATACGGTGGTTGTAGATGACGGTGGTCTTTTCACCCTTCTTGGCGAACTTCATCTTCTCCACGCGGTAATCAGCGTCGGTGAGCCTGCCCTTGGCCTCGATGGTTAGAGGGTACGGTTCGACGGTTTCGTAGTTCAGGTGAAAGTTGGCCAGAGCGCGGCCAGCTTTGCTGAAGGCCCAGAAATCAGCAATCTTCTTGACTGCGGGGATGCGCGGCAGCTCCTTGCTCAGGTTGTCTGCATAGCGTTCTCGGTAGTCCGGGGAATGGAGGATTCCGTAGACGTAGTAGAAAAGGTCTTCCTTGCTGATCTGCTCACCGGGGTAGGCCGTCTGGAAGTGGGCCAGGCCCGCGTCGGTTATGGCAGAGCGGCGGCGCAATTCCCCTTCAGCAGGCTCGGAAAAGAGGTCTCCTTTTGAGGCCTGCGCGACTTCGTCGTAGAGATACAAAGGGAAGCATTGATAACCACCCATACCTGGAGCCAAATTTAGGTCAGGGATACTGGAAGTTATAAGTGCTGAAAACCCTTTGTCTCCACCTAAGCCAGGCACGCAGATTCCCAAATTTTTCTGCGAGGCATCCGGGAAGATGCGCGGCATCTGGTAGACCATCTCGTTAAAGCGACGATTGAAGTACAGCCATTGTTTGGTGAACGGACGGTAAAGGCTGCGTACTATGCAATTAGTATCAAAGGTATAGCTACGGTTCTTACCCAAGTCCTGCTTCAAAGCTCGCGTCCAACTGATGCTAGTCGGATCGGTATCAATGAAGCCGTCCACTCGCTCCTGTCGCACCTTAGTATCCAACTCTGGATGCGTGACATTGAAACGCCTAACTTCAGCGTTGTAGAAGTCAATCATGCTGGCCATGTTGGCTGCTAGCTGAGTTTTTCCGGCATTGTAGGCCCACGCGTCGCGTTGCGTTTTCACACCGTTGGAATAGTTATCGAACAAAGCCAACGCACCCTTACTCTCCTTGTTTCCAAGCACTATGAACTGACCAAAGCTATTGTCGCGCTGCTTTAACCAATCACCATGCTCATCCGGGATAATCTGCTGCCAGTGCTTGATCTCCGCAACGCTGGCGTAACCGGCAATCTTTTCCAGTTTTTCTTCACGACTGAGATAGTCGCCGATATCGTGAAAATGGATCTGGCCGATAGCTTGCGCAGCAGGATTCTTGACCAGCAGAGAGATCGCGATAGGGGCGCGGCTGCCGCTGCCAAAAATCTTGCCACCTTCCTTGCGTGAAGTTTCACCACTGGTGCGCTGGTTGCCTCGCAGATGGAACACATAGAGGCTGGAGAACTCATCCACTAAACACTTGCGAAGGCCATCAGCAGTGTTGGACTCAACAAACCCGGCGTTGGTTACAAATCCAATAATCCCCGAATCACCCACGCGATCACTGGCCCAGCGAATGGCTCGTATATAGCTGTCATACAGTGCATTTTTATTTGTGGCGTCAGACTTGGCCGCATAGGTATCTCGAATACGACAGTCCAGCGAAGGGTAGGCCAGGTTCGCATTGTTGTCGTTAACGCTTTCTTGCTTCGCCGAATACGGCGGATTGCCAACAATCACCCGAATATCCAGTTCCTTCTGGCGCTTTCGCCGCGCACTGTTGTCCTCCAGCAGCGCGTCAACCAGATCGTCCTTTTCGTACATCTGGAAGGTATCGGTCAGACAGATACCTTCAAACGGGATGTACTCGTCGATCACTTCGCCATGGTAGGCCGCTTCGATATTGATGGCTGCGATGTAGTAGGCCAGTAGAACCAGTTCGTTGGCGTGAATTTCGTGCTTGTACTTATGCGGCAGTTCTTCCGGCTTGATCAGCCCCGACTGGATCAAGCGGGTGATGAAGGTGCCGGTGCCAGTGAACGGGTCGATGATGTGAACACCCTTGCTGCCCAAGGTCTGGCCGAACTCCTGTTGCAGCAGGTGATTGACGCTGTGGAGGATGAAGTCCACCACCTCGACCGGGGTGTAAACGATGCCCAGGCGCTCGGTCATCTTGGGGAAGGCGTTGCGGAAGAACTTGTCGTACAGCTCGACGATGATCTTCTGCTTGCCCTGGGCGCTGCTGATGCCGGCAGCGCGCTGGCGGACGCTGGCGTAGAACTTCTCCAAGGTGTCGGCTTCTTTCGCCAAGTGGTGTTCGTGGAGCGCGTCCAGCACGCCTTGCATGGCCTTCGCCATGGGGTTGTGCTTGGCGAAGCTGTATTCATCAAATAGGGCATCGAAGACCGGCTTGGTAACCAGGTGCTGGGCGAGCATTTCGACAATCTCGCCATCGCTGATGCTGTCGTTGAGGTCGTCACGCAGCTCAGCGGCGAAGGCATTAAAGGCAGTTTTTTCTTGGGTGTTGACCGGGTTCTCCAGAATGCCCTGGATGCGGTCGATATGGGTGCGGGCGATCTTGGCGATGTCGTTGGCCCAGTCTTCCCAGTGGTGGCGGTTGCCGCACTTTTCAACGATTTTGGCGTAGATGGCCTTTTCGATTTCCCCAACTTCGTAGCTCAGCTCGGCCTGCTGGGTCATCTGGCCTTCGGCATCATGTTTCGGACGTTTCTCGCCAATACCGTACTGGCCTTTGCCGGTCTGCTTGTTTTTTGTGCCGCTGCTTTTGGCCTTCTTGTCGGCCTTGTCGGTGATGGCAATGACTTCCATCTTGCGCGGGTCTGAGCCGATCAGGTCAAGCTTGTTGACCATGGCGTCGAAGCTGTCGTCGTGGGAGCGCAGCGCCTGGAGCACCTGCCAGACGACCTTGTAGGTCTGATTGTCGTTGAGGGCTTCGTGAGGCTCCATGCCAGCCGGAATGACTACCGGCAGCACGACATAGCCGCGCTTTTTGCCCGGTGCGTTGCGCATCACCCGGCCTACGGATTGCACCACGTCTACTTGGGAGTTGCGCGGGGTGAGGAAGAGCACGGCATCCAGCGCCGGTACGTCCACACCTTCAGACAGGCAGCGCACGTTGCTGAGGATGCGGCAGGTGTTGGCCGGGGGCTCTTCCTTAAGCCAGTTGAGCTTGGCTTCCTTCTGGCTGGCATTCATACCGCCATCAACGTGTTTGGCTTCGCAGATGATGCGCGAGTCCTGGTTGATTTCCTCAGACCTCTGGTAAGCCTCCACTACTGACTGGAACATGTTGGCGATGTTGAGCGAGCTGACCTTGTGCTTGGTGCCTTTGTAGTTGGGCGAGATGACTTGGCAGAATGCCACGGCACGCTTCATGGGCTCGCTGTCGCCAACTAGCTGCTCTGCCAGGCCTTGTTTGGCCAGCGCCTTCCAGCAGCCGACGATCTTGGCGGCGTCATCCACCTTGAGCTGGTTGTCTTCGTCTTTCAGCAAATCCTGGAGGCGGCGACTGATGGCGCTCTCTTCGACGGTGAGTACCAGCACCTTGTAGTCGGTGAGCAAGCCGCGCTGGACGGCCTCGGAGAAGTTGATGACGAACAGCTCTTTGCCATACAGCGCCTCGTCATCCATCGAGCAGAGGGTGACTTCGCCGGACTCGGCCTTGATCTTTGCATTGTCGCCATAGATGCGTGGCGTGGCGGTCATGTACAGGCGCTTGGCGGCGAGGATGTAGTCGGCGTCATGGATGCGCACGAAGGTGCTTTCGTCATCCTCACCAAAGGTCGCGCCGGTGGTGCGATGGGCCTCGTCGCAGATCACCAGGTCGAACGCTGCCAGATCGTATTCGTGCTGGGCACGGCTGATCACGTCGATGGAGTGATAGGTGGAGAACACTACACTCATGTGCTCGGCATCGTGGCGTTTGAGCATTTCCGACGCGAGTCGATCCGCCTGGGTCGTGGCCGGGTAGCGCAGCTCGTGGGTGAAGACCTGTACGGTGTCTTCATCGGCTTTGCGCTTCTTGCCCACATCGCTGTCAGAGCAGACGGCGAAGCTGTGGAGCGGGGTTTCGCTTTCCTGCGTCCATTCAGTGAGGGTCTGCGAAAGCAGCGATAGACTGGGCACCAGGAAGAGTACACGCTTGCCCTTGCCGGCCAGCCGTTCGGCGATCTTCAAACTGGTGAAGGTTTTGCCAGTGCCGCACGCCATGATCAGCTTGCCACGCACGGCATCCTTGAGGCCGGCAGCCGTGGCATTTAGTGCGGTCTGCTGGTGATCGCGCAGTTGCTTGCGGGCCTTGAGGGCAACCGCTTGGTTGGGCTGGTACTTGACCCAGTCGATTTGGCTGTCTTCTAGGGCTTGCAGGTCAATTTTGTTGACCGAAAGCTGCTGGCCCTGCAAGGCATCCTCAGCGTGCTCGCTCCAGTTGTTGGTAGTGGTGACGATGATGCGGTGCGAGAACGGTGCCTTGCCCGAGGCGGTGAAGAAGCTGTCGATGTCCTTCTTCTGGACACGGTAGTCCTCGGCGTACAGCTTGCACTGGATGGCGTGGTACTCGCCGGTACCCTGGGTGCGAGCCACTAGGTCAATGCCAGTGTCGCGACCGTCCAGCTCTTGTTCCTTCGCCCAGCTGGCGTACATCCATACCTTGTCGTACAGATCGCGATAGGTGGCCTCGTTGCGCAGGTAGGCGCAGATCAGCTCTTCGAAGTAGGTGCCTTTTTCGCGTTCGGTAACAGAGGTGGAGCGGTAGGTGTCGAGCAGGGCAGAGAGGGCGGACATGAAGAATTCCTTTGGATTACTGCTAGCGCACATCTCGGGCGCCAAATTTGTTCAGTCTATCAATCGGCGTCTCTTTGAGCAGCCAAAAGAAAACCCCAGGAGATACGAGATCTACTGGGGTTTGTCTCTAGCTACTAACTTTGGCCGAACCGTTTAACTCTGACCGAAAGGGCAAACAACTTTGCCCACCTACACGCCTACAGCAGCCAAGCAGCCAAGCAGCCAAGCAGCCAAGCAAGGATGCGATTTGTTTCGATGAAACCACAACCATGCTCCATCACTTCGCCCATCAAATCGTCAGAAAGGGGCTCAGAGCATGGCGCGTGCCGTAGTTTCGGCTAAGCAGTGCCTCTGTCCAAACTGAGACTCCATAAAGAAAAAACCGGCATTCGCCGGGGTTCTCAGTCTTGATATACGACACTAATTCCGCTCAAGTGCGACATGTGCCCGTCGACACTGGCGGTGTCATTCGAGCTTTCGGCAAAGCGGCGGATCAACTCTTCAAACACCAGGGCCATGTCGCGGCTGGAACCACCAGGCGTGTATTACCTTGAGGGCTGTAGTCCAGCGTTCACTACGACTATGCTTTTTTGGTTAGCCAATAGTCAGCTAATCCTTTCCACTAGGCCGGCTGGCCGTTTGTTTGGTGGAGGTTGCTATGGCCCGTGCAGTCCAGAACAAATCTAAAACACGGCGAGGCAGGCCTCGGCTTGAAACGCAACGGGCCCTTTATCAAATCAAGCTGTCCGGGTGGGATTTTACGTGGTCGTTCAGCCTAGCCCTGCCCAATAATTCGAGGGCTAACGAAGGTCATTATCATGAACATATGATCCTGACGCTGAAAGGCGAAGTTCTCTACCCCGAGGGTTTCAAATACCCAGAGGTCGAGTGCCAGCTCTACGCAGATCCTCGATTGACGCAATACATAGACCCACCCAAAGGAATAGGGTCTATGACAGCAAGCGGGACACGGTTGGTTGCGTATATAGCAGTGCCCCGCGAGCGGATTGACGCCTTGGTTAGTGCTGCCGACCGACTTCTGTCCTTAGAGTTGAACGCCACCCCTTTGCATTACCGACGTGCGCTGGTGATGTCGATTCATTTGGGGACAGAGCCAGAGCCCGATTGGTAGTCCTATTGCGAGCTTACCTGGATGCCTTTGAGGCAGAGCCGTTAGTGAGTCCTAATCCACAGGCGCTATCCGGCTCATTCCGGCGCGTTCTTTCATTTTGACCACCAGTCCTTTTCTGCACGTGTCATTCCATAGCCGTTGAACCAGCTTTCGATATCGACGGTGAGCGAAGTGACGGATGAAGTGTTTGGGTGAAGAGGGTCGAGTAGGTTCGCTTGCGATGTAGCCCAAGCCGCCCATATTGCAGTTTGTTGCTGGCTGTGCTCTGAGGTAGTAGCACTGGCATTGCAGGTTGCCTGGATGAATGCTCTCAATCGCTGAGCCTGCTCCCAGCGCTTTGTATTCTCCACGAGTTTGTGACGTAGACGCCTATGAGTCTCTTCACGCTTGGCGCGCTCAAGTCGTACCGCTTCTTCAGCTATTCGCTCACGACGAGCCTCTTCATTTTTCAAACGCAGAGCTTTCACCGATTCGGCTATCACCTCGAAGCCGTCGAGAATGCTCGCCAGTTTCTCCTCGATTTTTCCGGTCTTGGTGTCCGTCCAGTTCTTCCGCTTTCCGTATTCGGTGCGTGCGTCAATCTGCAGGCTTAACTCGCCAGTGGAAGACCACTCAAACTGAGGCGCGCGCAGCAACGAGAAATCAGGTTCCCATCGAGCAGTACGCCGTCGCGGCGTTGGTGGTGGAGGCGGGATAATTTGCTTACTCAAGCGCTCAGCAAGTTTGATTGCCAGGGACTCGCCGTCGACCTCGACCAACGTTTTGTCGTCCGATGTGACCCTCCATATGTAGCCGAGTACCTCGCTCTCTTTGATTAGGGTGTCGAAAATCACTGCGCAGCGATCAATGAGTTCGGAGGAGATTCTCGCGTCGAGCACATGTTTGCCTGTGGTCACGAGATGGCCTTCATGAGTCTTGGCCGCTTTAACGCATTTCAACCACTTGATCACCAGTGGGTGAGGCGCAAGGAGGGTGTGAGGTACTTCGATGGTTGAACGGATTGCTTTCGGTTTTACAGGCGCAGCGCTTTGCACTGGAAGTGTGCTTCGATCCAATACTCTGAAGCTGATGGGCTGTCCGCCGACGGGAGGCTTAGGTTTGCCTGGGCGTTTTGAAACTGGTTTTGCCCAATGCCCTCGAGGGGGCAGGGCTACGCCAGCTTTCCGACAGGCCTTGGACAGCGCGACGTCTGATATGCCTATTTCTTGGGCCAGCTTCAAGACAGGTGTTTCCCAAGCCTTGTCGAACAGCTCGCTGGGAGTGAAGTTTACGATCTTGTACATATAGGTACCCGGCGCTTGGCGTTCCGATACCAGCGTAGATTTCCTCTCTCCAATCTCAAGTCAAATCTTGCGAGAGATGCCCGGGGGCGTAACATCCAGCTATTCACCGAGAGGGATCATTCCGGTGTCATTAACACCGCGAGCGTCATTTTGATGAACTCCTCATTCCTGGTAATTGTTTCCAGCGCACCGCGCACGTTGCCTCCAACCTCACCCGATCCACGCTGCTCGACCCAGAGTGTCAGCTCCATGACAGCAGCCTCAAGGGCTTGCTGGTTCTGATTGATCTTGAATAGCAGGGAAGGGAGTAGGTCTGCGTTCGACATTGTGATTCCTCCGTGGAAGAGGTCAGCGTAGCAAATGGTCTGAAACAGTCGGGCACGGCTTCAACAATCAGCTGTCACCGGTAGAGTTTGAAAAGCGTTACGCAATGAGCTTGCAAGGTATATAGAGAAGGCGCAGCAATGGCCGCACAACATATCGTTGGCTTGATCGTTCTAGAGACGATCGACGTATTCGTGGACGAGATCAAGTTATTGGCAACAAAAGGTCAGGTTATTAACGAAGACGGTTGGATTAAGAACTCCAAGGACGCAGCAGATCGAATCCAGATGCGTTTAGCGGAGCGTTTCGAAGAGCGTCAGATCTGGGCCAGAGCAAAAAAGACGGGCCTTGAAGCGGGCGTAGCTAGTGCATTAAGCATTATTCCCCAGATTTTGATTGCGCTGATAATTAAAGTCCCATAATTCGTATTAGGGCTAATTCGGGAATGAACCCTGAGTGTAGTTCGCTGTGTTCGCGTCATGCTGAGCGATGCCCCTAACAACCTCGACAGCATGACAGTATTGTTGGCAGGAACTGCTTCGGCGATCGCCGGTCTCTACGTCGGTCGTGCTGTATCGACCGCGATAAGCGGTGTGCCTCTTCTTAACCAATTCAATTCGGCGATTACCGGAATACTAACCGGAGTGGTTGTGACAGCTGTTCCTTTGGCGGCGATTTATACTTTCGAGCAGAACAAAAACAAGCTGAAGTTTTTGGCTGCACCCTTCAAATCAAGAAACCCTCCGATGGATGATGATCACGGAGTCCCCGGGTAGGCAGATGCTGGCAGAGGAGAGGATGAACAGCTTTGCTCGCAGTTCATCAATCCTTAAGTCCCTTTATTCCACCCAAATAGCCAGACTGCTGTTCAGGTCAGTGACCTGATTCTGGAAAAAGGGGGCGGATTTATTTATCGAGGCAGCAAAAAATATAAATCTGTCCCCTTTTTTGCGGACGATAGGCATATTACTGTCGCACCCAGCGTTTTTCACGCTAGTGGTTCGCCGTGGCTATGGCTTTGAATTCAACCTTCCCTAAGCCAACTCAGCTGAAGAAATAGATTTTTTGACTATTCCAGTCTAACAAGCTACTTAGTGGAGTGTTTATCTAAACGGAGGGGCGACGGTAAAATATTTTCCAATATCGCTCAAGACGCGTTCCTTCCGCTCCCTTCCCAATATTATCAAGGCCACGCACCATTACGTAGAGCCCACCGAGAATCTGAATTGTTTCAGCTGCACCAAGCCTTGAGTAATCAAAGCTCGGGAAGAGCACAAAACTGGCCATGATCATCCCAACTAAAAATTCAAAAAGCCCATATGACAAGCGGAAGTTCTCACGATACCAATATAGGCCAACGCCAAAAGTCGGCAGCGCAACCATGGTTCCCCAAATTGAAATTGTTGAGATCAGAAGCTGAAAATATTTAGTTGCTACAGCGCCCATTAGGGCTGAGAGCATACTGACAACAATGCTAATTACCAAATAGCGGCGCTGTTCAGAAACAATTAATTTTGCTGTTGCTTCAATACTTTTATCAGGTGTGACAGTATAGTGCTCTGTCAAAAATTGTGCGCCCGTAATCGACTTTATGCCATACAAGCTAAGGAATTTTGAAAGTGCATGATCCGCCGTGACAACGCATACTGAATTTCCACCAAAGCTTTCCGCGTAGTACTTGGCAGTCCGCGCTAATTCCAAGTCTGTGCCATCAAGGTAGTATCTTCCTCTTTCAGGCGCTACGAGCTCTTCTTTTAGTTTACTGGGTGATGTAGATATTAGAACGCCTTTTTTTACTGCTTGTGCAACCACATCATATACGTCACCACGAACACCACGCACACGTCTACTATTAAGCTCTTCGATTACCGCCTGGGGAATTACCATTTTTTTTCCCGCAGCCATTGCGAGAACTTCTGGATATTGAACCAACACATTGGTATCAATTATGTAGTGATCGGTCATATGGCAAAAACACCTAGTACTTAATAAGAGGGCTTGAGCGAATTTAGGCTCTTGAGCGAAAGAACACGGTGATGGATGCCTAATTTTATATAAAGGAGCATTCGCAACAAAGGAGGGAAATATGCTACCGATTTGCCATCAGTTAGTCCACCGACTGCTTTTGGCCGGCTTATGAATTTGGCCACCGGCTGCTTTGGGAGCTGTCGGCTGAGGCCACGAAACCTTCTGTTCATATCCGATGCAGATGAGGCACATCCGCGCAGATGCCCGTATGAGGCGTTTTGGCCTACGAGACCTCAACCAACAACGTCTGGATTACCGAGGTCAAGTCGAGTGGCAGAGGGGCGGACAAGACCTCTTGCTCGGCCACCAGCGCGCTGTTGCGCCTGGCTCGGGATGATCTCAAGAAGCGCTTGGCTGAGCCGGAGCTCAATCACTGGCTCAACGCGATCAATGCCGCGAAAAATGCCATCCACAACAAAGCCAATTACCGGGACTCCGTCATTGAGATTTTGGAGCTGGAAGGTCATTTAGCCGAAGAAAACGGTGCGACCGCTTCGGACAACAATGTGTTTCTCATCTCTGCCCTGTTCAGCGATGTCACCCAGGCCATCGCCGAGAAGACTGTGTCGAAATTCACCACCAAGCTTGTGGCTGATGCGGTGTTCAAGACGGTGCGCGTACACCTGGTGCAGCAGTTCCCGGTGGTTTTTCTTCGGTTCCTGGATCAGCGCATCAGTGTCCAGATTTGGGAGCTGTGCTGGGATCCAGGCAACACAATCTGCTGCAGATAGCAGGGGCTCGATAACTGAGACTGGTGTACTTTCTGTAATAATTTTAGGTTATGCTTGAGAGTGATTAACTAGCTGCGCTAGTATAATATTTAGTGTCTATTAAAGTCGTGTTTTCCGTGCATTAACAGGAGTGGTGCTTTGAGGAAAGATAAATTCGTTTGGGATGAGACTGTTTCGTTCGGCGACTATAAGATGGATCATGTCTATACAGAGACAATGAGAAATTTTGCGTCAACAGAAAGATGGCTGTACCTAGGTGCCGATGCAGGCAATAGCGGCTTCGCCAAGATAGGTATAACCACGGGGGATCTTTCATCTAGATCTTACAGTTCAACGAATCCTAATTACTACTTGTTTTGCGCGTTTAAGTGCAATTATGATCTGCCGAAAGAAGAGTTGGCAAGCATAGAATATAGCTTGCTGGCAAAGATTGATAGCCTATACCGGAACAGTGATGGTACGTCCAAGAGGATGTCTCATCATGAGTCTGGGGTGCTATCCGAGTGCTTTTGCCCTGTGGACTTTCAAGACTTTTTTGTAACACTGCATCAGGAAATTTACGATAACTTCAGACATAAATTTGTTATCAGTGGTATGGAAAACGAGATTGGCGACGTTGATGGGGAGTTTGTGGACTGTATCTTTAGCCAGAAGATAGCGAATCCTCAAAACTTTAGGCGCTTGATTATCCAATACTAACGGAGCGCTCAGAATCCCCCGGTGGCAATGCATGGGGGAAGGGTCACCGAGGCAACGGCCCGATCGTTCCATTATTCAAACATAACGATGGTACCGCGAAGCCTTGGGGCTTACCGGAAGTCGAATGGGCATAAGAGGGCAGGGCACGGCCTGGCCCTTCACCTCTAAGCAGGTTTTATGCTCTTGATCATTCTCAACAGCAAAAAGTCGTCTGGCGCATTCATGATGAGCTCCCCGTCGTCGGCGACCGTTACTTCGCAAAGGCGGGGATGGCCCAGCAGCCCAGGCGGCAGAGGTTTTTTGGCAAATGGATTGTGGAGGACGTACAGCCCATCCATCAGGTGTTCGCTGTACTCTCGTTTCCACGCATTTCGTACGATTGGAAAAAGGCTGCCTGGGTTGGGGTGGATGGTGGTGTACATCGAGGGTGCCACTGGATCATCGGCCAAGGCCCTTAGCTTCCCCCACGTTGCCAGGCAGCTGTAAACCACCGCAGATACGTCGGCATACGCTTCGTCGCAAAATAGCCCTACGTCGATGTTGGTGTTGGCATTCTTAGGGGCTGCAGTCACGTTGTACGACGGCACGTGTGTATCGCCAGGTCTGGTAGCTGCCTCGTCGTGGTACAGCCCGTAGAGTGCTGCCAAGATCGGGCGCCCAGCGGCGAAGTGAGAATGTGGCCTGTCGAAGGATGCGATGCCGATGACGAAGGGTTTGTCTTGAACATGGGCATGGTTGAGATAGCTGCTTCTGTACTTCCTGACCTTGGCATCGAAGCTGTTGCAAATCCGCAAGGTCGATTCGATGTTGAAATCAGTGAAGTTTCGCGGTGGATGAGCCATGGAAAAACCGTGGGCGGGTTGCCCACCTGCCGGCGGATTCGCAATCGTGGCTTCTAGGCAGAAAGGCACTGGGCCTTCCACCACAAAATCAGGTGCGTGGTGCCGAAGGTCGATCGGTAGGCCCCATTCCTTCAGGGCAGCAAACAGATATAGTTCCCAGAAGGACGATTCGAAGGTCGTTTGGAGCTCCCTCACAAATTTCCCATCACGATCTTGAAAGCCTTCAGCCCACCGAGTCAGTACCGCGCGTTCGGGGCCATAGCTGTTCTCACTGATCATCTGGAAAATCATATGCTGATCGGTAGCAGCGATTTGAGGGGAAAAGAGGTCAATCGGCATGGGCAAGTCCTCAATCAGAGATATTGAAAGCTCATTTCCATCGATAGGCAGGCTATCCATCCTGGACGGGTGACTGCATGACAATGCCGGAAAGGTAAGCGGCAGCCCAATTGGATAGTCGTCCCGTCAGATGCCTTGCTACCTGGGCAACGAACTCCCCGTGAGGTGTGCGGTGTTCCGCCCAGCGGCCCGAGGCCCCTTTAGGCTTTGGTCGGTACTCCGCTGTTGTGATCAACAATCGTTCCTTGGCACGCGAAACCCCTACGAAATAGACACACCGTTCTTCCGCGAGCCGGCCCCAAAATGCCTGAGTTTCTACCCCCAGAAAGATGACGGTGTGGAACTCCAGCCCCTTGCTCTTGTGGATTGTCAGGAAGCGCACCGCCTGGTCGTCTGAAAGGCGGGCGAGTGCGCGAGCAATGGTGGCCTCGCTGGTAAGCAACGCACTAATCCGGTCGCGAATGTCACGCACTACTTCATGTAAGCGTGGCTTTGACTCGTAGTCTCCCGATAGCCCGGTGAGAATCGGATAACCTACGTCTTTGGGAAAACCACCTGTAAGTATCCACCAGTCCTCGTAGGGGGAGGCCGTTTTGCTGGCCGCCTTCACTTGGCGGACATGGGCTCGGTACGTCGTTTCAAACAATCTGTGAAGGTGATCACGGCTAGCCTCTTCGTACGGGGTGGCATAGGCTTTGGTGAGGAGGTGGCACCGTGCTTCTACAAGATACGGTATGCCATACCAAGGTTGCTAGGAAACAGCTAGTAAGGGCCTTACCAGTCCACGAAGTCCTCTGGCGCGACCCTGATTTTGGTAGCGGTGGCGGCTAACGGCAGGGCGGGTGGCTACCCTACGGGTGATTCTGGTGCCGGATTCAGCTACTCCGATATCATAGGTGCTACTTGGCTACGACTGACGCATTCACCAGTTTAATCGGCTATCTCAAACTTAGGAATTAATATGTACAGTGCGCTGAATGAGATATTCGAGAAATTGGATAACTTGGTCGACAATAGAGATTTGAAGTACTCCTCAATCCCCCGATTTGCTTCTGCCTTTTATGGCGCTCCGGTTGTCGTTGAGGGCGAGCTGATTCCTGAATTGATTAGGCTTTCGTCCGAGCCATTTTTTAGGGTAGATATTTATGCTTTGTTTATCGAGGGTGTAAAAGAAGCATTTCGGCAGAATGAGGAGTTACTGGCCGAGGATCCCAATGACAAAGCAACGAAGCTTCGGTATTCGCTTACGCTTCAGCAGCTTCAACCAAAGCTGACTATCACTGAGTTTGAGGGGATGGTGTCCTTTTATGCAGCTGAACTTGTACGCTATCCGGGAAGTGTGGATATCTACGGAAATGTCTATGCCAATATAAATGGGGTGAGTGGTGCGGACTTTGTCGAAAGAACGTACCCTTGGTACTGGATAGGCCACATCTTATACGCTCGGCGGAGGTCAGAATTAAAACGGATTGAGTTTCTAGAGCAAGTCGTATCAAAACAGGTCGTGCAGGAGTATGCGATGATTGACATCGACTTGACTGCGACAGACCCCCAATTCTCGAAATACCGTATATTGAGCCTCAGTCCGCACCACCAAATACAAAATGACAAAGATAGCCAAACAATTGTAGATGAGCGCCTCCAAAAGCATTTCTGGTTGAATGTGCCCCGTAGATTGTTGTTTGCGCTGGAGGACTTGAGGGAGAAAGGCTATTACACCAAGATCGCTTTCAATATCAAAGCGGTGACTGATTTCGTTTTGATGATGGAGGAGATGGAGCGTGGAGCCAAACTGAAGATCAATGTTGCTGACATGCCTGATATCTCAAAATTCTATTCGACCGAGGCCTATGATGATAATTTGTGGGTGGTGCATGATAGGGAGAAAAACAGTCTGACATTCGAAGAACATCGGAGAGATTTTGAGGGCGTTGGAGACAAGGTCGTTACGCAGGTCGTTCATCTAGAGTACAAAATTGAGGGCGGGAAAACGCTGATAACTCACTTGGATCATGAGTTTATAGTTTATACTTTGGATGAGTATCTTCTCCGGCTGGAAGACTCTGCAGTAAAAGGAAGTGTCGGAAAGGTCAAAAGTTTCAAGATCGATGGTGCGGAGATACCTTTTGACTTCAAATATGACGATGATTGGTTTCTTTTGATCGTGTTAGACGCCTATTTTCTGAATCATAAACTTATCCAAGAGGTTTTCGAAGATATAGTGAGGGGTTAATAGTTTCGAAGGCATGGTGCGGATACCTATACACCCAAAACGGCCCATTGGGCCGCATTGATAGGGTTGGAAGCAACGTTGGTCTATTCAGTAGTCTCCATTTTTCCACCTTTTGAAGGGAACAGGAGTACGTTCTCAGCATTTCGCAAGAGAAGTTTTGCCTCATCCAGTTGGTGTAGGAGCATCAGCTCGCGGGCTAACTATTGATGGTAGAGCTTCTTCGAGCGCTCCGCCTCATCTTTCCAGCGTCGGATGGCCTCATTGGCCTGTTTCTTGGGCTGAGCGCGCTCCTTTTGCTCGGCGGCGTACCGCTTGACCTCTTTAATAAGCTCAGCTTAGACAGGCCTGTAAAGATCAATAGCATTGCTGGGTGACCTAGATCCGCAAGAGCTTCGAGTAATGCTAATTGCTCAACGGTACCAGCTTCCCACCATCCACAATGTACTGGCCCATTGAGTTTGACCGGGTTATGGGGAATGTTGAGTCGGTATGTGTGATTCCGGGGCCTGGAGGAAGGGCTTCAAACGGCGAACCCGTGACTGAGCCTTTCGAGTTCAGCCTTCACGAGTTCGTATCCCGCTTCACTGTGAGCCGCTTGCAACCGAGAGTTTTCACCGGCCCCAGCTATCGGCTGGCCGAGCCAATGGTCGGCTTTCGCTTTGTTGCCAAAGACCTGCTTGGCCTGAAGCTGAATCAACTCAACGTAATTCATTCTTGGTTCTCATGAGGTTTGCTGGCGTGGTGGATTCGATCACTCTGAATCTGCTTGCATGGTTACTTTCTCTGCATGAGATTGGTGCCCTACAAGTACCGGCAAAAGGAGACGATTTCAAGAACGGGGCGGGCTTCAGCTGAGACAAATTACGATAGTGCAATGCGCTCGCCTTTGCGCGGAGGCAGGCTCAGCAATAGGTGGTGTGTTGATGCATTTTTCTGAAGGTCGCTGCTTCGGGCCGGCGGGCCCGGCTGAGCCAGCTTGAATGACTTCGAAGCTTTCACGATTGTGAAGCTAAGAGACAAATTGCGAGATATTCAAGCCTTCGACTGCAGCCACAGCTCAGCAGGAGATCAATCCGCATAAAACCAAGATGCCACGTTATTCCGCCCAGGCCCGTGTTGATGGATGTCCCAAGTGACTGTCGATGAAATCGACATTCCCTGTCTGGCCGGTGAACTCGAACTCAGACCGCTACAGCAAGGATTACGCCAAGGCGGATGAATATTTTGGCTTTGCTGTTCGCAAAGTCCAGTCTGTCCTCCCCCGATACCTTCAAAAAGGTTTCGGCCCGCAAAGATCAGATCGAATCTCAAACTCCTGCAACAGCTGATTAATGGTCGATACGCCGCAGACTACCGAGGCGGCGCAAATCTTTTCTTAGCTTGTCAGCCGGGTGGGCGTTGTTGTCAGTCTGACATTCTAAATCCAAGCTGCGCACCTTCGAAACATCATGCGCTCGGTGTGGTGGGGGAGTGGCCTGCTAAAGTCGAGCACTGTCACGTTTCATACAGTCAGTCCATTTATGAAGAGGCTCCAGTGGCCAATGGCCGCCCGGAGCCAGCAATACAGTCTCAGCAGTTAGTGGTTCTGGAAGTATTCTGCGAGGGAGTCCATGTCCTCGCGTTCTTCCTCGTCGTAGACGGACTCGCCGTTATGCTCGGCGCATTCACCCCTGTGGTTGATTTTAGAGGCGCGATAGATGTAGTCGTCACCACAGAACCTGCAGGTGGCATAGTCTTCATCATGCCTGGCAGCACAGTCTCGGCATATCCAGCCATCGGGCTCCCGTTCTTCATAGCCGAGTGGCGTAATCCTTAACGACTTCTCATTGCAGCACTCGCACGCTGGCGCCAAGCCGGCATAGATGACATTGCCTAGGCTGCTCGGATCGATCTCCTGCAACGGCGTGGGTTTCATGAGCGGAATGCATTCAACGAGTTTTTCAATACCCGTATTGCGGTAGCTGAGGAGATCCACATCGGTTGCATCGAAGTGTGGATCGCTTTTGAGAGCGACCTTGCTGTTGTACCCCAGGTAGTGGGCAACCGCAGCATGTGCATGAGCCGATCGGATATCTTTACCACGAGCGCGGTAATGTTCGCGCAGGAATTCGACAGCTTCGTCGATGACATCAGGGTGTTTTGGAATAGACATGGCAACGCTTCCTATATCAGGCAGCTGACAGATAGCTCCGGGAGGAACGCGGCGAGTATTTAAGCGTGCTGTCAGCCTGGATAAGGAAACGCCCTTACAGAGGCGTGGCTGTACAACAAGGTAGCTGTGTACCGTTTTAGCTTACTCGCAAGCAGGTGAGGTACCTGCGCAGCTTAGGCGCAGCTGTATAAGCAGGTCAAGCCTTCGCGAGAGGCGGACTGCTCTACAAGGTGACGCCGACTAGGTGGCGGGAGGAGAGCTGACCCGTTTGGGGGAGCGACGGTAGTCCGGACTTCAGTCGAAGACTCATCTTCGCCGAGCGGCACCGCGCGTTAGACGAACCTCATGCTGAGACTTCAGACTGCTGGATGATGAGCCTGGCGAGCTGCGTTAGATCCCGGATTTGTCATACGTCGGAACGATCCAAGTGGAAGCCTTTGATGCCTAAAGCTCGAGGCCCATCTCGATCACAACGTAATGAGTCACGAATCATCACTATCTGAGATGCACCTTCCCCGAACACTTGGCCAGGCGCTGCTCCAAGATCCTCACGCGCACAATTCGGTACATCGCAGGATCAGGCTTGGTAACCCCAAGCTCGTAGTTGAACGCATAAGAGTCGAGTTCAGGATGCTGCGTCTTCACTGCTGATCCATAGCGGTAGGCCAGGTTTATACGGATGGCCGTCGCGATGCCGTGCTCCTGGAGCAAATCGATCGCTTCCTCAGCATCCGGGAAGGCTTCGATTGACTCGATCGCGATTTGAAGCACTGAGTTGATCTCTACCATGCGCGACTGTGTAGCATGGATGCCCAAAAGCTCTGGTGCGGAGGTCGTAGCGGTATGAGGTTGGAGAAAGCAGTATCTTTATGGCGCAGGGAGCATTCACATCATGCTTGCGCTTGGGGTCGCAGAGCGGATACAGAGATCAAAGAAGCGTTTGAGCATTTGCTCCAAGAAGCCGGGGCAGAGCATGTTCACTGGCCGACTGATGAGCTGTTCAAAATTGCCGAAGTAACTAAGTCAGATCAACTCTTTCCACACATTGATGTGTAGCATCTGGGTACTATGGAGTTTATATGCTAGAGCAAAGAAACCCGCTTGCTGTTGAAGGGAAACGCGGCAGCCTCTATTACATCAGGCTGAATACTCAGCTTGGTAAATTTTATAAGATTGGGTTTACCAGTTTCAAATCCGTCCATGAGCGATTGGCGTATCAAGGTACAGGCGATGAAAAGCTTATTGAAGAAGTTTTATATTTTGAACCCCATCATAACGCATTTGAGCTAGAGCAATGTTTGCATACCTATTTTGGATCTAAGGCAGCATTTTCAACTTATAGCGCCTCCCCAGATATGCCATTGGCTCGCAATGGGCAGAGTGAACTTTACTTCGAAGACGTCCTGGGTCTCGACACCAAGTATTCACCTGCCCAAGCTGATCAGGCGCGGAAGATGGTCGAATTGGCCGTTGCTAAGAGAACTTATACCTCTGAGGTTTGGGCCAAGCGAATGCTTGCTGTCAACAATATCGCGTTCTCTGCATTGATTGGCGTGGCCAAGCTTATAGGATGGTCAATCAGAAGAATTCAGCGATTTTTGGGTGTTGACTTGTCAGAGCCACCTTTGCCACCTAGCGTTTTGAGTATGCATAGCACGGCAAAAAAATTCCTGTTCGAGTTGAAAGAGGATCAGGAGAAAAAGCAATTAAGAACATTAAAGGAACTAAAGCTGATCGGGCTAATATCTTCGTTTTCTTTTTCTGATCTTGATTCTTTCAAGCAGGTTGTGGAAATCCCTGAACTGGCGCGCGACATTGCTAATAGCATGACAGCGGATCTCATAATGCTGTCCTGCTACATGGAGGTCGCGCACTGCTGCAATATGTTTGGCATGCTCGAAAAAATGAATCATGAGAACTGCCATGAACTTATAGTAAGGCCAATAATTGAGTCATATATACCCGTTATCGGAGAATTTATTTCATCGCGAAAGGTAACTAATCTAGAAATAAATATTCCAGACGATCCTATTTACGCTATAGACCTAGAACTCGGCAAACATCAGACTTTTACGGAGTTTTTTGGCCCCCAGGAATACCTTGGCCTGCTGAACTGTAGATTCGTATCGCGGAATCCTTTCAGGCACGATGAATCAAAGAACACCGTAGAGTTTTCGATTGAGCTTGAGGATGCTTTGACTGCGAAACGCTTTGAAATCGAAATTGTCGTGAACTTTAGCACTCCGAAGCTGAGATTCAAATTCCCCAACCTAACATCAGTAAAGTACGACTATCAGCGACAATGTAGAACTCACGCTGCGCCCGTATGAAGAAAGGGGCTGCTAGGCTACCCGAGCATATCGCGCTTTTTTCCCTGCTATAGCTGACACCTTGCAGATGGCCTGCTACAGAGAATACCAGTCGAAAAGCCGCCACCCGTCCTTAAAGGCTTCCGGGATGAGCACGATCTGGGCATGTAAAGAAAAAAACTTTGTTCGGAGCACACTTCTTGGAGGTATATCCTGTATGCATATCGTTGTGAGGAGCGAGAATTAACTAACTAGATACTAGTAAATTCGCAAAATGCATGCCTCCGATCTATGGCAATGATTTATTGACGGCCACGTTAGCCTCCGTGGCCGTCAAATTCATCACTTATTGAGTAGTATTTCTGCTCTTCCAAGTCGCAGGAATCAGCGCATTATCCTCGCGAAACTCTGGCAAAATATGAACATTTTTAAGTCCCGCAAACACCTCTGTAGGAACGTGCTCTAAAATAATCATCTGAAAGTCGGTGTGGTGCTTGCTCTTCATTCGACTAACAAAATTGTCTAGCAATACGAATGCTTGGCTAACTCGTGCAGCGTCAGAGCTTTTTAGATGAGACTCGTCTTTTACCTTCTCTTCACCATAGTAAGGACGGCTCGGCTGGTCAATGAAAAGGAAGTTAGGTACGAAACGTGATTCGTTTACTGCCGCTGCTTCATGAAGCGCAAGGAAGAGTATAAGGTGCATAAACATGTGGTTTGAACTACTGCCGACGTTCTCCACCAAAGACGAATGGGGCTTCCTTAGCTGAAGGACGTTATGCTTGAAGCTAAATGCGGGATGCCACGTTGCATAGTTATCCATCACAAAATCAGCTTCGGTAAGAAGTGATTGAGCTAAGTCATCAATTTGTCGATTTATATTCTGTCGTGTTTCCACAACATCAATAACACCTATATCTTGTATTGCACTCTGTAACTCAGATATTTTTCCGTTAAAGCTTTCTGGGTCGTCGCTAACTACTTCATGGTATGATTCTAGCTTGGCCTCAATCCGCCCGATAAATTTAGCGTGCTCGATGATTGTTTCGAAGGATTTGGTTTTCTTCGGTAGGGCGTCAATGAGTTCCTGATTTTCCTTTTTCTCTTTTTCTAACTCCCTCAGCATGTTTGCCACTTGGGTATCAACAGGCAGATTAGTGGCCGTTGCTTTTTTCAATGCCTTGAGGTCAGCATGGAGGCCGTTGATCAGCTCGTCAAAGATTTCTGTTTGTAATAGCTGGTCTGATTGCCCTATCAATGTCTCCATCGGCTTAAGACTGTCTAGGGTGTTTTTTAGTGTTGCTTTGTACTGTTTATGCTCATCACTAAACTCGCGGAGTTTTCGCATTTTTCGATTGATTTGGAACATTTTGGCCTTCGCATCTGCATAGCGCTTGGCATCTTGTCCGGACGCTTCAGGAGACGGCGAGCTGGCAACGATTTCCTTCAGAAATGCAATATCTACGGTCTTTGGGATCTTTTCGATCAGCCCATATTCGGCTGCGGTGGCCGCAATTTTTCTGGCCTCGCTTTCAAATAAACCTTTACCGGTTGATAAGCTCTTCTTTTTCTCTAATTTATCAATTTGTCTCTGAAGGTCATTTCTTCGCTCGCGGGCAGAGATATTTTCCAGAGAGTCGATGCCTAGGCTTAAGTCAAGAACTTGCGGGAGGGCCACTCGATAGCGGTCTTTTTGCTGGTTGTCAAAATATACGTCGCTATTTGTTATGGTGTTTTCCGAAATGGTATTCATAAGCATGAAGTAACGGAAGGACATTTGAGTGCCGTCCTTCAGTCCTCGGCCACCATAAAGTACAACGCTACTATCCAATCCGAATTCGGATTGTAAAATAACCTTGATATCCTCGCTTGTTGCGTTTGCGTTCGGGCTTTCTGGTATTTTTCCAATTGGAGAAAAGTAAAACAGGTTAGAGACTTGCTGAGCGGTAGGGCTTTGTCTTGCGATCGTGAGGGTTTTATCGTTGATGTAAAATTGTAGGCCGTACCATGCTACATTATCATTGATAACGTCATGGGGGAGCTTGTGCTCGCTTGAAAGCATACAATAGTCGATGATGTGCAATAGGGAGGTTTTACCTCGGCTACTGCCACCTGTTAAAATGTTGATGTGACCGCGTTTGAAGTCAATATCGCGTATCTCGCCACGCTTAGACCAGAGGCGAATTTTATCAATGCCAAAATTCAAAGTTGCACCCGCAGATTCACGTAAAGTTCTACTTCGGAAGATTTAAGGAGATGAGATATTTCCAATGCGGCCTTTGCGATCAAATCTGCCCTTTTGCCGTAGGAATTGTTGATGTTCAGGCTTCGCTGAAGGTGTAGTCCATCATCAAGCTTAATTATGTCGAGGCTGTTTAATAGCTGAATTCCATTGACTGAGTGCACTAGGCTTGAATGATAGCGTTGATTAAAGTTTTGAACAAAATCAGGGCGAATAGCCAATAGTGACGCAATTTCTCGAGAGCGTATGTTGCCTTTTGCAAGATATTTTATTGTCGAAGTGTGCATTGCCAACGGCATTACCAATAATGCTTTAGAAAGCGAGAGGGACTTGCAGTGTTCGAGGGTCGCCGCAATAGCAATTGCAGCTACTCCAGAATTGTTGTAACCGCTCCAGGCGACTATTTTGTGATCGTCCATGTTTATATACTCCTCCAGTCTCTGTGCCAGCCAATACGCCCAATATCTGAAAGATTGTACAATTCGCCGTTTGAATATTCTAAGCTGAGTTCGTCTTCCCCTAATTTATACTTGTCTTTTCTCAGTAGACTTACAATTCCCCGGCCAATCTTGTTAATGTCATTTTCATTGCAGTCTTTAAAGGTTGTTCTGTGGTGATCTCTCCATCGTAGGTGGACTTCTTTATGCAGTTCGGTCACCTCGTCAAATACAATCTCACCATCCTGCTGCCATTGTTCTAGTATTTTCTCCCATCGCACTTTAAAGGTGGAATACTCAGTGACTATCTCTTCTTCGTCCGCGCATATATCGTCAATTGCAATTAATTGCTTGATGAATTTTTGGTTAAGTAGGTTGTCTGGGAGTGCGGGTTCAAATCGCAGTTGAGATAGTCTTTTGTTGCGGCTGTCGTGAAATATCTTCCAGTATTTTTTGTAGAAATCATCGAATTGCACTGTAAATGAACCACCCTGAACAATAGTCAGGTAATTGTCATCTCGGATGTTTGAGTTCAATCTTTCGTAAGTTTCATCTATTCGGTGTGGCGGGATTAGCTTGCATGAAAGTGAGTCTTTGATTTTTTGGATTAGCTCAGCTTCAGATAGCTTGAAGTATATTCGCTTAAAAAATTCCTTCTTTACTTTAGGTGAGATCGAGTTAACAGTATTGATGTATTTTTTTATCGTGCTGTCAGATGTGGAGGCTTCTAGCGCGCTGACTCGATCGTTGATCAGTTCAAATGTATCTGAGTCGTGATCGTCTGAGTAGGTCGTTAGGAGTTTGCCGAATTTATTGCTGCTGCTTTGACTCTTGTTAGAGACCAGGTGGAACTCAGTTCGTTTGACGAAAGAAAGTTGATCTTTTTCTAGTTTTCGATTGTCATTGGGGTCAGTGATTACCATCGTCCAATTGTACAAAGTTTTCCAAAGGTCGCTATCTAGCTCGGTAAGTGAGATCGGCAAGCCGGAAGCTTGTTTTTGGAGAGTGTGTTTTAGCTGGAATAGCAACTGAACGTCATTCTCAAGATCAGAATGGACATCGTCTTTGCTCTCCAAACCCGCAGTTTGACCTTTCTTTAGGTTCAGAATCTGGTAGAGGAAATAATAATATTGATAATCAAAGCCAGCGCCCGCACCTGGAGCTGCTGTTTTGTCCATGAATTTTTTTGGGGTGCCCATTCACTTATCTCAGTGTTCTCGTCAGCCGGGTTGCCACGGCTGGCGATTTCTGAGAATGCCATCCATGACCTTTCAGTGCAGTATCAGGCCATGATCGAAAGTGTCGTGCAACTATTTTGATATCATGCTGTTTTTTTTCTGATGAATTGCATATCTAAGATCAGATTAATTGCGTGAGTACTGTATAAAATAACAGTGGTTACTGTTTGTTTGTACAGCTCTGAACGCTAATTGCAGTATTTCAGTAAGCGATTTGGCCTATCGGTGCGGAATGATCCAGGCCTCGCACGCTCTCTGCCTGCGCAATATCGTCGGGATGCTTTATACAAAAAAAGGTTGAGGAGGCGTTTGGATTTACTATCTTTGAAGGATGAGCACTAGCGTTTGATGCAAGAAGTATCATAGCCAGGAAGGAGCCTTTGCTCACTATTGGATGGACAAGCTTCACCATCGTTTATAGGACATTCACCGAGGCCCGGTCTCGCCGAGCTAAGCAATGAGTTCACGGAGAATCGTATGGTTGCTACTGTAAAGAAAGGGCTGAGGAAGCTTCTTGAGTTAGGAGTGGACGAACTCTACCATGCAAATAGCGTACTAACTTCTTGTCAGTTCCTTAAGCATGGGGCATTGATGTCACGAGGTTCGATCGAGGCATTGGACTTACCGCAAACTGCTCAATATACAGATACTCTCGATAGGCGATATCACATCTGGAACGATGTGTTCGTGGATTCTGTCGACATCCACAAAAGGGCGTCGAGAGCTAATATGTATGGGCCAGTTTTGTTTGTCCTTGATACCGAGAAGCTCTTGCAGGATGTCAATTCTGGGCAGATCTGGATCACTCGACTTAATCCAACCAAATGGAGAGGCAAGACCCAAGAAGCAAGATGGTTTGTCGATGCGAATGACTGGGATGACTTCGATGCGAATTCGTTTGATGAGATGGTAGTATTTCGGCATATGGGTGGAATATTGCCTATTCGTAACGCTCTGAAGCATTTGGTTGTAGACGCACCGAGTAACTTAGATGATAGGCCCGAGCTAGACTTGTACAGCTACGCAGCCGGTGCTCTAAAACTCGCAATGCACCAAGGGCCGAAGCAGGTTAATGTAAAAAAACGAGTGTGTGTACGGCGTTGCAGTTGTGAAACTAATTACAGTGACGACGAAGATGTGACGAGGATGATGTACAGGCCTTTCGCGAAAGACTAATCAATAGCCAACTTTGAGTTACAGCAACTTTTTAGCTTCGACTCCTAGCATGAACGGGTTGAAACGTCGTGGGTAAACGGGAAGGCCAGCTTATTGAAGTGGACATGCAAACTGGATTTGGCCTCTTAGGTTTCGGCTTTGGGGGCAGTCCATATCGGTCGATAGCGTCCTGGTTGGGCTGACAGGACGCTATCGTTGTTAGGCTTACGCGACTCCAGTCTTGAGTCAGATATCCAATGGCTTGGAGCATCTTATTCGCAAGACTCTGACGATTGGATCCTTCGTTTGTGTCATGTGACCTGACCGAAGTGCTTCAATGTAGAAAAAATGCGTTGGCCTCAGGGCCTATAACTGAGACCAGAGCATTAGGGTAGTGAGGTCGTAAGAAACACCCACCTGCTTCAGATTGTCCATGATCTCCCTTCCGTCGTCTTCGGGACGCAGGGCAATTGTCCAGTGAACCTGTCTGCCATCGAACGCTTCGATAAGCTTGAGGAAGTAGGCATTGTCGACCGGTGAGATTGAATGCCCGAGCACGACCACTTGGTTGATCGCGTCAAGGTGTTCGAAGAAGTCCGGGTTCTCCCGGATGATTTTTTCGCTGGGCTTGAAGGTGCTGCTGAAGTAGTCGTCCAAGGTCGAATACGCCTCCAGCAGTCGATGGTCTGCCGATTCTGGGTCGACACTGTTGTAAAGCAGTGGCCGCTGTTCGTCAGACCACGCATGCCCCAAGACGATTAGTGACTCCGCGTCAGAAGCTTCACCGTGGATGTGCAGAATGTTCTCGGCTGGCACATCGTAGAGGTGAGTCAGCGTGCTGGTGTAATTGAATGTCAGGAACGTTGCGTTCACGTCCAGGGTCGTCAGCAGGCCTTTGACCTCGGATCGAGCAGGAATCGTGACTGATCGCACCCAGTCAGCGAATCGTCTCTGCAAGGTTTGAGAGAGCCCGGTGGCGACGCGATCAACCTCATACTGGAAGTCATGGTGACCCGAATCGCTCCAGTCGTCAGATGAATACGACCCTAGAAAGCACCCCATGTCGGAGACGATGTTGTCGGTGTCCAGCTCAGCAAGAGCCTGCTCCAAGTTTGCCCAGTTCCCGCCGGCAGGCACATAGGTCTCCACCCAGTTATAGGTTTCATGGTCGATCTTCTGCAGGAATTTCTTGAAGTCCGAGTACCGGGTCGGCATTCCGTGATGCAGGTCGAATCCGTTGCCGATGATGTACAGGGTCGTTGCATCCATACAAGCCTCTTGGGCATTCTTGGCAGTTCGGCGGCGGAGGGGGCTCAGTTGAGGATCTTCAAAAATGGCTGCTTGTTGATGATTGCGGCCTGGGACTTTGTCTTCAGGAAGTCCACGAGGTCACCTTGGCGCTGCAGAAGCATGACGATTTCCTCCAGCGAACACAGAAATGTCGTTCTGAAGTTCAGGAACTCAGCGCATTGCGTGATAGCGGGCTGAGTGAACCCACTGTTTGAAATGAAGATTCCGGAGGCGTTCGCTCGGCCCATGATCCTGACCAGGTGTGGGCCGAACTCAGCTACCCCAACAGGATCCTTCAGCCATTTCATTTCCACCAGGTGCACGGCACTTCCCAGTTCGATCACTCCGTCGATTTGCTCCAGGACTGTTGCACTGTCCGCAGGCTTACGGACGAAATTCTCACGAACATGTATGCCATAAGCGCGGAAGAGATCGTTGAGTACACTCTCCAAGAGCTTTCCACGTTCTTGAGGCTTGTCGTTCAGACTGAACAGGCTGAAGAGCCGAGCCTTGATATCGTCGATCTCGTTGCGCTTTTGAACGGCCTGCTGCTGCTCTTCGCGATGCCGGGCTTGCGTCTGCTCGCGTTCCGAGTCTCGCTCCTGCTTCATGCGCGTAAACGCATCTTTCGCATTGACGACTTCGCGAACGCTCGCCACCAACCCTTTGGCTTTAAGGCGCTCGTTTTCCCAGCAGGATTCGAAACTCTCGAACTGAGTAACCCTCTTGATGATTTCTCGGCGGGGTGCAAGACCGCTGTCCCCGCGCCTGTTCAGCCGAGTCAGCACGTCACGAGCTATGTCAAATTTGCTAATGGACTTGGGAGCGGTGGCAAGGGTTCTGCGTATCTCCGACCAGTCGCTTTCGGCTACACCCGCACCTTCGAAGAACAAGATGACATCTTTCTTTGCTTTGACCAGGCGCGGGATGGTCTCCACCAAAAGCTCGAAGATATCGTGGGGGTAGTGAAACTGCTCAGCCATGACAGATCTCGTTATCCGTAACCGCTCTGGTGGCTCAAGCAGCGAGCCCTCTTTTAGCCATAATGACGTGAGCCAAGGGCAAGGTAAATCCCTGAAAGCCCGTGTTGATGCGTGCTGAGCCGCACAAATCTCGATAGTCGCGAGAAGGGGCGGGGATTTTGATGGTGGGGATGGGCCGATGCCGGGCGCCTTTTGCGCGTCAGCTTACTTTTGGCTTCTGCCCAGGCTTCGGGGCAGTACAAGTAGGGCGTGAACGACGTTGGATGGCCAGTAGCAGCCCGAGCGACATCCGATCAGCCTAGTGAGCCCCAAGCCACCGACCAAGTGAAACGCCCCGGCAGCCAGACAGCATCATCCGTAGTGGTGATAGGCAGAGAAGTCGTTCCGAGATTGCAGTAGCACTCCGGCCCAGAACGCCAGAGATAGAGGTGTGCGAAGGGTTGTGAGCGGCTCGACACAAATACTGGCAGATCGTTATCATGGGCGATTCCCCTTAGGGGCTGACCACTTCCGACAGGACATCGACATGGATTTTGAACAGCTAAAAACAATGATTCGGGAAGAGTTGGAAATTCCCGAATGGCAGCCTGGTGACCCTGAAATGACCGAAGTCCTTCGGCTCATCCGGGAGAGAAATCCTAAGACCAAAAAGGCCTTGGCTGAGATCGTCAAAGAGGCGTCGGAATGGCGCAAAAGCTGGTCGCTCGAAGGGATCGACAACTCCGACCTCAACGCATTGCTGCTGATGGCCGCTCAGCAACCGAAGACCAAATGACCAACGAGCAATCGGTCGTTGATGCCGAAAAAGTGGCAAAGGAGCTGAAAGAGGCTTATTACGCGTACCTGCGACCTCTGGCAGTGGCCTATACCGAGGACGGGCGTCGGTTTACTCTCACAGAGCTATTGGAGTGCCAGCGGCTGGGCAACGCTTACTTCAATTCTGTGGAAAGCTTCGTGGCTGATAGCGATCTTCTGGGCGCACACGATACGGGGCGCTGGGTCACCAACTTTGCTGAAACCTGCCACTCTACCCTCAACACTTATCTCACCCACATTGCGGTCTTGAGGGTTCATTCGAGCTACTTGCCTAATGTTGCTGTTGAGCCAGATCCACATGCGCTGGCGAGCATGCAAAGGATGGTGAAAGAATATTGCACCAGGGACGAGTTCAAAAAACTGTTCAAGGCTTTCAAGAAAGCCAAACTACCCACAAAAGGATTTACCGTGGCAGCACATCAAAACCGAGAAACACTTCCTGCTTGGCAAATTCCACTCTGCGTAGGGATCGGAGCCGTTCTGTTGCTCGCAGTGGGGGCGGTTGCGTTGTTCGTCCCTAGCCCCACAACCTTTCAAGGTTTTATTTTTCGCGGAATTTTTGCCCTAGCTCTGTCTTTGGTTATTACCGGTGTGCCTGGCTTCATGAAGATGAAGTTCCGGATTTCCTCATTTGGGCAGCTCTTCTCCGTTATCGCAGGTGGAGCTGTCGTCATATTCTTCGTCGTGTATTTTTTCAATCCTCCTGAGGGATACACGTCGCCTGGCATCCAATCCAGTGTTCAGACCGACCATCAGTCCAAAACCCAACAACCGTAAAGCCAGCAGTTTTAGAGGTTCTGGACGCTTTAAACGAGGACTTCGACTTCAAGTCAGGCAGCCCTCGTCGAGAGCCATCATCGGCACCCGCTCACAACTGCCCGCATCCTGGAAGACGTTATGCAAATGACAGAAGATCAGAAACTCGCCCACAGCTTGAAGATAAAGTTCGGTTTGGGGCCGCATGAGCCTTCAGCCGGTCAGTTGGCTGCCATCAAACGACACATCCAGTCCTTAAGGGATCAGGGGATTCAACCGACTCACTCTGACTGGGAACATGCTGTTTACCAGTACTGCCCCGGAGCGGGCAGCTGTCGTTACTCGGGCTTGGACAATTCTGACCTCAACGCCCTGCTCATGCTTGCCTTAAAGCCGCCGGCGAAGCGCTAAATCTGATCGAACCAGATCAATCAGCTTGTCGAGGGAAGCTCAAAATCAATGGGGCTAGGTCGGCCACCAGGAAAATGAACCAGCTGTTGAAAAGGTTTTGAAACCGGCTGGCAGGCCATCCTTTAAGATTCTGCCGGCTCAGCGGTCTCTGCGGTCTCTGCGGTTTCAGCAGTTTCAACAGCCGCAAATGCCTCTATGACTGCCCTCATCTGTAGCGGATAACTGTCCCATCTCTGATTAAGCGACCAGATTTCGTGTCAATGTATGTTTTCTAGATAGCAGGGCTTGGGGAAAGGTTCTCGGCGACATTTTTTACAGATCCGGATAATCATCAAGCTTAAGGCTCGGAGCGTCTTCGTTCTCCGGCTCACGCTTAGGCGTATGTATCACTCCAGCTTCGGCGTCTGCACGCATCTGCTGGAGCTCTTTGTGAAATGCCTTGTCCTGAACCGTGGGTTTGCTGGTGTACGGTTTTCGGTCAGGTACATGTTGGGCGGCATAGGTCGTCACCGCATCTGGGTCGTGCTGTAGTTTTTCTTGAACTTGCGATTCCAGCATTGCACGGAGCGCGTCTTTGTCGGGACGGTTCAGCAATTTGTTACTCCTATTCGGAAGCCAGGCATTAGCTATTCAATTAGTACATTGAGCAGTTGGTGAGGGCAGGGCTGTTTATATTAGTGTCTGCATCGCAGATCGGCAGTTACCCGGATTGCAGGTTAAAAATCCTGGTCAGCCTACCAAGCCTAAGCGGCAACCGCTGTGATGAAAATGATGCCATAGCAACATTTTTGGTAGCAGCTTTCGAGATGACTGAAGTGGCCAAAAATTCACCTGCCGTTTTGCATGCATGCTCAGAGCCCAGCGAGCAGTCGCTCAAGCTGTTCTCGCTTCCAGGCGCTCAATAGCTCGACAGGATCGGCTCCGTCGCGCTGCCAGAGTTCAAGTGTACCGACTCGGCCGTCAGGCGACCTGCAGTACTCGCAGTAGTCCAGGGTGTCACAATCATTGAAGAGTGTGAGTAGCCATCCATCAATCTCCACGGGTATGAGGCCGTGATAAATCTCGCTCCAGGACTGCGTGGAGCTTCGCGTCATGATGCGTTTACCGAGTGCGACGTCCGTCAGCATCTGGCAGACTTCGTGGGCGGTGAGAGGGGAGGTTGTGTTCAATTCATTCTGAGCTCGAGTCAGTTCCCCCGGTGCGAGAAGCGCGATGTTTAGTTGCAAGCAAAGTTGCTTTCAAAGTCGAGCGCTCTACGTGGGTGCTTTTTAGCTATCGATCATCGCGCCAATCACCACTTTCATTTTCGCTCTGATCAAAGGGCGGCCATACCGATGCATTACGCGCAAGGCACAGTAGAGTAATCGTGTACTCATATTTTTCGGACTGAATCTTCATCTCGCGAACGCCGGCACTTCGATCGGCGTGTGGAAACCACAGCGATGCCGGAAGCTCCACTCCTAGGCGCTCCTGCGTAATGGTTAAAGACGCTGCCAGCGAACCTGCTGGAATCTCCACAGCGCCTCTGCGCGTGCGGAAAAAGGCGCCGTTTCTATGAGCTGCAGCACTGGAGAATGCCCATTTCATGAAACCATCGCGAGACAAGATGAGCACCGCGCTCTCATCAGTGCACTGAATCCACTTCAATGTTGCAGCCGTCAGCGAGACGCCATACCGATCTGCACAGTGACCCAACACCTCGAAGTTGACGCTCGTGGTGAGCTGATTACGGAAATCGTTAAGCGGCATGAGCAGGAAGGAGGCGAACAAATCAGCCTCGGCTTCGATGTTCTTGTCTTCCCAAGACAGCATGTCATCACTGCTGCATTTGAATTCATCGCGCTTTAAGCGGTGCAGAATGTAGTGACCGAGTTCATGAGCCTGGGTAAAGCGGATTCGACCCGGCGATGTCAGCCCAGTGTTGTAGAGCAACATCCATCGGCTTCTCGCCTCGTTGGCGAACAGGGCTCCATCAAATCCCTTGATATCGACGGAATCCACCTTGGCGATTGGGTCAGGCCACTTAAAGACCTCTGCTGTACCCAAGGCAAGCTTTGTCACATCTATGGGAAAGCGCGGAACCGCATGAGCCTGGCTGAAAAAATCACAAATCTTGGTCAGTCGAATTGCAGCTTTCTGTGGTGTCCATATCTCAGGCTCAGGCATCGTCAAAAATCCTTTTTGAAGGTATCCAAAATCTTTCTCAGCTGCGCCTTGGCATCTGGTTCAAGATTCTTGTATCCACGAAAGAAAGCCTCATCGAGATGTTTCTCTTCAGGCTCCCTCAGATCATCCTCGAAAAAGTAAGCAGTTCCTACTCCCAAAACATCTGCCAACGCGGTGAGCTTTTCAGCAGAAGGGCGTTGAGATTCCCGATTCTCAAGCTCCCATAGGTAGCTCTTGCTCAACCCCGCCATGTCCGCGAGCTTTTCCAAGGTCAATCCGCGCTGCTTGCGCAGATCGCGGAGTTTCTCGCCGAGATGGGTAGTCATGTCCTATCTCCTCCAATAATGGTGAAAAATGTACCACGATTCCGAACAAATCGTTTGACAAAGACGCTAGGCGGGAGCAGTTTGTCACAAAGTTCGCTACTCCGAACTTTTTGTTTGGCTCGACGACGTGGCCTCTGAGCTCCTCGCCCGGCCTTTAGTCCCACAGATCTCCCAGGGGGGATGAGATGTCGAAAGAACACGTCGATCACAAGGATATAGTCCTATTTGCGGAAGAGCGGGTGAACCTGCCCAAAGAAAAGGCCAAGGAGTACCGGGAGCAGGCCGGGCGCCTGCAGGACAAGCTGGAAGGTTATCTATCGGATCATCCTGATTTTTCGCTCAAGCGCATGATGGTGTCGGGCAGCTTGGCCAAGGGCACCGCTCTGCGCTCGCTGAATGATATCGACGTTGCGGTTTACATCAGTGGTTCCGATGCACCACACGACACCCGCGCTCTTCTGGATTACCTGGCGGAACGACTGCGTAAGGCGTTCCCGAATTTCAGCGCGGATCAAGTCCAGCCTCAGACGTACTCGGTAACCGTGTCGTTCAAAGGGTCTGGCCTGGATGTCGATCTCGTACCGGTCTTGTACTCCGGCCTACCGCAGTGGCGGGGTAACCTGGTTAGCCAGGAGGATGGGTCTTTCCTGGAAACCAGTATTCCGTTGCACCTTGAGTTCGCGAATGCGCGAAAACGGGTGTCCCCGACGCATTTCGCTCAGGTTGTTCGACTCGCCAAATATTGGGCACGCCTGATGAAGCAGGAGCGTCAGGACTTCAGGTTCAAATCCTTCATGATCGAGTTGATCCTTGCCAAGCTGAGCGACAACGGCGTGAACTTCTCCAATTATCCTGAAGCCTTGCAGGCGTTCTTTACCTATCTGGTCACCAGCGAGCTCCGCGAGCGCATCGTCTTTGAGGACAACTACCCTGCCTCCAAGGTCGGCCCTTTGACCGATCTGGTTCAGATCATCGACCCGGTTAACTCCGATAACAACGTGGCCCGTTTGTACAATCAGCGCAATGTAGACGCAATCATCGACGCGGCAATGGACGCAGGTGACGCTATCGACGCCGCATTCTACGCGCCGACTAAACAGCTGACGGTGGGCTATTGGCAGAAGGTCTTCGGTTCTTCTTTTCAGGGGTGATCACACTATGTCTTCCTACAGTTTTACGGTTGCTGAGTCGCAGACTTTTACCGTCACCCATGCCCGCCACATGGCAGCCAAGGTTGCAACGGATTTGCGCCGTATGCAGCGCTTCTATGGCAAACCCAGCGATGTCTCGATCGAGCAATACGAGGCTGAGCTGATTGTTCTGCTCAAGGCAGGGTATCTAGGGGAGGTGACGTACGGCTTTAAACGTGGCGACGATTGGATCGAACCGACGCTGAGATATACCGCGGGCGACCTGATTGGATCGGGCTCTGACGATGACCCAGGGCGTGTTCGGCAGGGGCGGGACGTATCCGGCGCGTCTTTCTATAGCTACCTGACTTACAGCTCGAAATACCACAACGCTTCGTCTGCAGATACGGAGAACGCGCTGAAAGACTTGCCATTTGCGCGCGGCAGCGCATCGGAACCCGGCATCAGCGGTTATCTCGACAACGACAAAACCTACTCAGCGGGCGGTCGCGCCCTCAATCGCGCAAGCGTAAGGAGCTACTGATGAACGTGAAACCGTCTCTGGACGAACTGTTTGAGCGGCGTGTGTCCTTCCCTGACTTTGAACCACAGGAGCGGCTGGCGCGGCTTGTGGGTCTTGATGATCAGAAGGATCGGCTCGCCAAGGTATTGGGCTTACTGGTCAACCCTTTTGGCTTACAGGAGTGGGCGGAGAAATATCACCCGCAAGCTCGGGCTGCAGTCGATACCGTAATGCGCCGACCACCTCTTGCTGTACTGGCTGGGGATGTCGGATCAGGGAAGACTGAATTGGCGGAGACGATCGGGGACGCTGTCGCTCGGCAAGAAGGCATCGATATCACGCTGTATCCATTGAGTCTAGCGACCCGGGGTCAGGGACGAGTGGGCGAAATGACTCAACTGGTCTCGGCTGCCTTCGACTACACAATCGAGGCTGCTGAAAAGCTCCAGAATCGCAGTGGTAAGGCTCGGGGTGCGGTGCTGTTGCTCATTGACGAGGCTGACGCTTTGGCTCAATCCCGAGAAAACTCTCAGATGCACCATGAGGATCGCGCGGGGGTAAACGCCTTAATTCGCGGCATCGATCGTATTGCTAACCAGAAGCTGCCGGCAGCTGTGCTGATGTGCACAAACCGCCTAAAAGCTCTCGACCCTGCAGTCCAACGGCGCGCGGCGGAAGTTTTGACATTTGGCCGTCCTGACGAGAACCAGAGGCGATATCTGCTGACGACAAAGTTGCAAGGCATCGGGTTGGGCGTTCAGGCGATTGATGAGCTTGTTAAGCTGACCGGCCCGCGAGCAGCTGATGCGCCAGGTTTTACATTCTCCGACATAAACCAGCGACTGATCCCTGCCATTGTGCTTTCGGCCTACCCGCACACTGCAGTGGATGCCAGGAAGGCATTGCTGACAGCCAAAGCAATGTCACCTACACCCGCTTTTCAAGATCGCTAACTACCTAGTTCGAGCAAGCCCCAAAGTTGCTGCTCGGGCTTGTCCTGTGTTTCGGAGGCAATATGTCAGCATGGTCACTATCAACACTGCTTGCATCCTTGCATGATGATATCCAGCTCCGTTTGGGAACGGCGCGCAAGGCGTTCGCACATCCTGGCGCAAAGGGTGACGCGAGCGAGGGCGTATGGATCGAGATGCTAAATACGTATCTTCCCAAGCGTTACCAAGCAGCCAACGCATTTGTGGTGGACAGTTTAGGTAGCTTCAGCGATCAGATAGATGTGGTGGTTTTTGACCGGCAGTATTCCCCATTCATCTTCAAATTTGATGAGCACATCATTGTGCCGGCGGAAAGCGTATATGCTGTTTTCGAAGCGAAGCAGACTGCTTCGGCAGACCTCGTCGCCTATGCCCAACGAAAGGTTGCGAGTGTCCGCAAGCTTCAGCGTACCAGCTTGCCAATACCTCATGCGGGCGGTGTCTACCCAGCTAAACCCCTCATTCCGATCCTGGGCGGTCTGTTGACCTTCGAGAGTGACTGGAGCCCGGCGTTGGGGCCGTCATTCGAAAAGGCTCTCAAAGTAGATATGGCTGACGGAAGACTGGATCTCGGTTGCGTCGCTTCCCATGGTCATTTTTTCTATGACGCGAGCGGCAATACGTTCAATTTTGAAAGTGAGAATAAGCCTGCAACGGCGTTCCTGTTCAAGCTGATAGCGCAGCTCCAATTCAGCGGCACAGTGCCCATGATTGATATCGATGCCTACGGAGAATGGTTGGCAAAGTAGTCATTTGCCCCTTTTCTATAGCTGCATTTACCGCGAATGACGTTAGCAATTGAATGAGTGCTGCCCAGCAACCGCGAGCGTATTAGAAACAATTTGTGCTGAGCACCTGACTAACCTTCGCTTAAGTTACGGCTATGGGCTCTTGGAAAAACAGGCACATGTACGGATGCTACTCGGCCTAAAACGAGCGCCCGCGACCATTAGCTTGATCCTGTCTGCGCGGCTCACAGTCATGAACCCCGGGCCGAAAGCTAGACCAAGCTACGGCGCCTCTGCACCAGCCCCGAGTTAACTCATAATATGCCAATCACCGCTTTTTCATCGTCCCGTGGTATGGAGCTTGACGTGGAGCAGATCCTGGCTCGCATGTCAGAGGAGTCAGCGCAGCCTGGCTTGGGCAAAGCTGCGGCCATTCCTGAGGCGTGGAAATCCCACATTGCGACCGATCTCGAATGCCCGTCGTGCTTTCGCTACGGTGCCGAGATTGTTCGGGCTGGCAGGTCAAAAACAGACGGGCAGGTCGTTCGCCAAGCTTACTTCCGATTTGCAAAAAGCGGTGCGGGTACAGGGCATCATCCCTTTTGTGACTTCGCAGGAAATGTACCGGCAGGGCACACCCCTGAGAACCTCGTTCTGTTCTCTACCGCCAAGGACGGCGTATCGCGAGCTGTTCGCGAGCTCGTCTGCAAAGGCATAGCACTCCAGGTATTCGAACAGCGGGATATTCGAGCTATGCGGGAGTGGTTTTTTCGACAGAAGCTGGAGTCCCAATTTGTGGTGTCGCTGGAACCCAAACTACCCGGATGGTTGGAGTCGCTGAAGCGGTACTGCCATTGGAATCCGCGCCGTCCGCTGAGACGTTTCGTCCTTAGCGATGATGTTTTGAGGATTCCAGACTTCGATTTCAGAGCTGCGGCAAGAGCTGAGCTTTCTCTACGGTACCAGCCGATCTTGGAGGAGCTATTCGAAAAGAAAGTTTTCATTCATGGTATGGCAAGTAGGATCGAAAAAATGGCCACTGATTTTCAGGATAAGTCAGTTTTCGATCCGACTGTGCTCTCTGAGCGTTATGGTCTGACACAAAACTTCGCTGAATTCATCTATGTAAATTATGCCCCGCTCGCCAAACTGGGAAAAGATTATGCTCCACTGGCAAGCCTGAAAAATCCCAAGTATCTCTTGGCTTTTGCTGCCTTATTGCTGTTCATTTCAGATTGGCAGCCTGATGTCGCCGTAGGAAAGTTTGCACGGATAGCGTCCGCTGCGGTTCCGGTGGACGAGAGTCTCGGTAACGTAATGGGGCTTAACCCATTCCACGACTTTGAGGCTTGGGAGACGTTGAAGGTTCTTCAGGGCCTTCAGGACATTGAAGTGCCTATGCTCACGGTTAAGGAAGAAATGGAAGTGTGGATTACAGATGCTCGTCGTCGTGTGGGTCTGTATCAAGCCTATGACCCTCAAGCGCACACGCCTTACCCCGGTTGTCATTCGACAGAGTAGGCGTGGGCAATATACGGCTAGTAGAACTCGTCAGATACTTTTGACCTGAACCAAGTTTAGGTCTATAAAAAGCCAATCCATGTCAGGTAGCTGATCCGCAAGTTTGGCATCCGACTAGATTTGTAGAGGCTGAACTTGAAAAGCGAGCATTGGTACAGTCTCCAATGACGGATTTTCGGTAGTAGGCGGTCATGGCTAGGTAGTTATAACTTTTGTAATGCTTAGTAAGCAAGCCGTTGTTGATACTAAAATCTTTCATGAGTTTTACGCCTTTCATTGTGAATAACCTTTTGTGACCGCGAAAGTATTTGTGGGTTGAAGGGGGGGGTAGGGAAGCTATCACTTCAAGTCTTTGGTGACCGCCGAAATGTCAACAATGTTCGACTGTTTTTTCCAGCGTAGCTCGTACTCATCAAGTTGGGCCAAAAGCATGAGCTCTCGTCCAAGTGCGGCTTTCCATAGCTCTTCAAATCGTGCGGATTCACCACGGTAATGCGTAATACGGCCCTTTAAAGCAGCTATTTCAGAAGATTTTTTCGGTAGTTTCTCTTTCTGAATCGCAGCATAATGCTTGATGTCTTCAATAAGTTTTTCATAAATATTGCGCCCTTTTCTGATAAGGCTAGGATCTTTTCCTGCTTCGAGTGCAACTGAGCTAAGTGTAATTTTCGTTCCCTTTGGTAAGCGCTCTGGATTGTTGTTGTACAAACGAAGGAGCGCCTCAAATAGCTCTTCAAGTCCTGCGCCCTTAATGTTGTTCGATGTCATGTCGGTTTCTAATTCAAATGGCTGAGTATGAATTCATAGTCTTGGATATTGCGTTTTTCCATTCGATACTCGAAAGATTTAGGATCTAAACTTATGAGGTCGGCCTTAGCATGCTCGATCACTGATTCAACGCGGCTAGCCTTGAGAACCGAACTGGCACATCCAAAGCAATTCGCAAAATTACCATGTGCTCGATCATTGCATGGCTTATTGCTTGTGCAGCCACCCATCGGGGTTGGTTGCCAAGATAGAAGCCCTTTTTTTACTTTGTGCTTGGTCTCTTCGGCTGTTTGGCGGAAAATAATTCTGTCAATGTCGCCTGTCTTATCCGATGGGATGATTCGGTCGCCGTGTCCGCCATGCAGTTTTTCTGTTGAGTACAAAACTTCATTGAGGTAAGAAATCCATTGAGAATCCTGTAGCGCCTGTTTGATTTCCTTAGCAAGCTCAGGGCTCTTCAATTTCATGTTATAGCCACCCGCTGAACATCCTCGTTGGTAGTAGACACTCATTGCTTCAGTAAGGTGGGTGAGGAGCCGTTTGAGCTCTGGGATATCTAGGATTTGGCTTTGAGCGCCAAATACAGCCATCGTCCTGCGGAATTGATGCGTTGCAATTTTCCAGGGATTACCGATCTTGTACTTCGGATCTGAGCGCCAGTCGGCAAGTGGATCAATGGCCTCGAGTTGAAGTATGTCATCCTCCTCGATGAGAATAGGAGGAAGGTATTTTTCATATCTAGTAGTGTCTGCTCGGATTACGGTTTTGCCAGGTCTTACTCCGCAAAATGGTAAATATGATGGTGTGATTAGCAAGTAGTCTCCATCTACAAAATTATCGGGAAGATAGGGGGAGATTATTGATTTTATAGTCTTCAGTGCCGCAATTGGCTCAACGATTAGCTCGTTGGCAATCCAGGCTGTGTCTTTAGCTGTGCCGGTTAGCTTTGTGGATACGCCCATCATGTAGAGCCCTTTCGAACTCCAGCCCTGTGCTGGTTGGACGCAATTGTTTTCCAGTAGCTTGGCTTCATGGTCGCGAACTAAAGTGTAAATATGCACTAGGCTTTTGGCGCAGTGTTGTACTAGCCCAATGTGTGAGCTAAAATTCGCAGCTGACTTGATGTTGTTTTTGGCGCAATAATCAACAAGGTCGTGATCTAGAGTCGCTTTCGCGAAGTTAGGTTTTGGGTAAGGCTTCTCGAAGCCATGATTGGCCTTGCTGGGCCTGCTGGCCTTGGATATATCTCGACCGTAATAAGGATCTGAAGACAGCTCTTCGGCCAAGGCCTGCAGCTTTTCTGCAGAACCAGTGAAATCTAGGATGATGTCATTGTAATGATGATAACGAGCGTGAAGTATGCGACTTGGTATTACCGGAGTCTGTTTACCATTTTTTTCTCTCTCTCGATGACGCTTCTGTAACTCTTTAAAGAGGGCCTTGTGTGGACGTAAGCTAAGCGCATTATTAGTGAGCATAAGATAACTACTAATCAGCTTGGATAAGTTTCCGCAGATTTCTATTGGGATCTCTTTGACGAAATCCTTAGGGTGGTTTTCAGGCGAGATTAATTCTTGAATCGTCATGTTGCGTTTGTCTGCAATTTTGACTAGGCGAAGAATCGCCTTGAATGTATTTCTAATGCTAGTTATTCTTAAGGCTTCTCCTCTACGACTTAGAGAAAAAATCTCTGTTGCCAGAATTATTTGACTGGTAAGAATGTTATTCTTATTAAATGGTGCTGCCGATTCTACAGTGGTAAAGTTGAATGAGGTCTTATCAATGGGAGTAAGTGCGAGGGTTGGAAAGTCCCATTCTGAGTCATTTAGATAGATGGGCTGGCCATCGCGGCCATAACTGATGATGGTATCTGCACGCAGCTCAGTTAAGTTCATGCCGATGTAAGCAGCCGACAACGGCGGCTTGACGTAATTGTCGGTGACTTGAATGTCATGTACGACCTTTTCTTGCATATCTTTCATATTATTACCTTGAGTTTTACAAGCCGCTCGAGGTGCCTTTTCCAATAATCGGTAAGGCTATTATCCTCATAGACCTCTTTCCGCAACTCAGTAATTGTGTTTATGATGTCCGGCTCAAAAGAAGCCATACCGCTTAGGATGCTATCGATCCGTTGAAGCGTGGGGCCGTGAGTTGTATGGAAGTGTTGAATATCAGCACTGGAGTGAATCATCTGATTGGTGACATATTCAAGGCTGATCAGTTTCCATGCATCTTCTCGGTTGGCATGTGCCTTGTAGTTGACGCAATTCAAACATCCCACGCTGTTTTTGCAGTCAGGCGTTGCTGTGACCAAGCCATCGGAAATTACTTCGGGTGTACCTTCAATCTCGCAACCACCCAGCGGTGTAGCGCAGGGGTGCGGAGCTCCAAAAAAAGCATTAACTGCTGAGTGGAATTTGTTGATTTGGTCGACAGCTGTTTGCTCGTTGGCTTTTAAGTAGCTTTGTAATTGAGTTTTTTCACTGTGCTGCAGGATGTTTCTTGAGGCTTCATGCCCGTGCGCTTTCGCGATGTAATTGTCCTTGTAATCTCTGAACGCTTTATAGCTTAAGCGGGGTAGGTTAGGATCTGCGAAGCGGTGCAAACTAGCATGTAGACGACTCAATATGTTTGTATCGAGCATTCGGGTATTTGACATCTTATTTCCATTGAAGCCAATGAATAGGTAGGGGTGCTCGATCTCTTTGCAAAGAAAACTACGAAGTTGTATGTATTTTTGAAAATGCTTAATGAAGCTTGATTTAACTTTGACAGTGAATGTTTTGTTGTTTGCGCGAAATTTTATGGCTTTGAAGCCAATCTCGTCAGATTCGATTTTAAAATTCGCATCCCAAGGTAGTGCGCGTAATGGTGACTCATTGATTCCTGTCGCGGCGACAAACATCGAAATGAAGGAGTCATGCGCTATGCGCCCTAAACGAATTCGGTACTGGTTCCCGTCTGAGCCATTCGCTTCTGCAGTCCTAACAACATAGGCTTTTTCAGCATCGTAATAAGATTTTTTGGCTAGTGATTCTGATGATTTAGTGCGTATAAGATATTCCTGCAATGTCCTCATTCTTCCTTCGCCGTAGTCAAAGGTAACGGAGTTTGCTGAGCGTATTCCACTTTGACTCAATGCTTTTTGGCTGATCAATGGATATCGCTGATCAGCAACAAGCCATGCAGAATCTTCCTTGAAGTAAAGTTGGTAGGGGAATTGACTATTGGTAATCAAGAATTGAGTCAGCCCAGTAAATATTGGCTCGCACACCTGAAGGTAATGCTTCAATGCTTCCTCTGTGGGAACTTGTGGTAAGGAGGTTTTTGAATCCCCAGGGCGTTTGATAGGCGATAAGTTTGTTGTGAAAATGTACCCGCTATCAAAAAAACCTTCGTCCCCTAATCTCACGCAAACTTTCTGCATACGGCGCCGAGTGGAATATTCGCGGTGATCGGTGTTCAAGTGCTCGGAGAAGGCCTTAAGGGCTTCATGGTACTGTGCGGGCGTATCTAGAAAGCTTGGGTGATAATTGTCCTCACACCAGTTAGCCATAATCACCCAATCGGCCATTGTGGAATATCCCGTAGCAGGAGTATTGTTAGTCAGGCTTTCAGTGATTACGTAGCTGGCTATGTTCTTTAGCACTGCTAATCTTCTCGGCAAGTGGGTTGATAGGTCAACCTTCTTTGTCGCCCTACTACCGAACCGTGCAGCAAAGCACCAAGCGCCGAAATCGAATGCGTGACGATGGCTAAATCGTATAATTACTGTCTCGATGGGATTGCTTGCGAGTATATTCTGCGCTGACCTTAAGAGGTCAGCATTATTGACCAGGCCGTCGATGCGGATTTCAATAACCGGTCTGTCCATTGTTATTCGTTCCCAAGCAGATCGATAATATGTCGCTGGAAATGGGCGTCAGCTTCGTGAACCAATTTGTTGATCCTTCGGTAATCCAAATAACCCATTGTGGTTTTTGGATTTGAGTGGTGCAGACGCTTGGCTACGAAATCAATCAGCTCCAGTAGACCGATCTCACCCTCTGCCAGGAGTTCTTGGCGCTCTTCGACCAAATTCATACCGTAGGAGGCCCTTAAGTCGTGAAAACTGAATTTAAAGTTGTGCCCCCTTGACTTGAGCAGAGGAGACAAAGTGTCCTTAATAAATTTTCTAACTGCTGAGCCTTTTTCGTGTCTCTTGTATTTCTCTTTGTCTAGTTTGCTCACGTACAGCGGCTTTCCCGTTCTACTGAGAAATATGTATTGTTCACTGGACTCTCTTTCAAGTGCTTTTTCTTTTCGAGCGAGATATCGCTCAGACAGAAGGTAAGTGAAAAGCCTATGGTGCATCCAGCCGGGCACTTTAATTTTCTGTTTTTTGTCATACTTTGTATCTACAAGACAGTCTTCTCCAGCATTAATTGCGTAGGTGTTCATGTCAAAGGTGCTCGCTTCGAGTACATCTCCGATGCGGATAGTGAGTACCGTCTGAATTCGCATTCCTGAAACAAGTGCTAATAGAAAAGCCAAGAGCATTTCAGTATTGTGACTCTCAAGAAGCGACTTTATCATCGCGCTTTGCTGTAGCTTGTCGAGAGGCCTTAGTTTTCCCCCGTCATAGATGTAGTCGCTCGATTCGTCTGTGTTCTTGGCAAGCGTTAAGTCGGTTGTGACTACTTCTCTAGATCTTGCAAAACCAAATCGGTTGGTGTGCGTGACCCAGATAATGCTTTCTTTCCAAGGGGGTCTGGTCGGCCTAAGAAATCGAAATTTCATTTTCCATCTGTAGTAACGGACTACCGATCTTATTTTGTTATTGGCGGTTTGTGCGTCTATCGCACCGCGTGCGACGTCAAGCTTGAAGTGGGCCTTGAAAATATATGTCGGTCTTTCAAATTCGCGACCTTTGAAATCGAGGTGGTCTAGACCTTGCCCGTGCATCACATTCATGAATTCTTTTAGATTGACTGCTTCAGCACCTAATGTCGTATCCGAAAGCTTGGGGTGTTGTTTCGCTCGCCAGAAGAGAAAAAGATTTCCCTCGACCCATGGAGTACCGTCCGGCTGAAGAATAAGCTTCATCCCCTCAATGTAATCTGAGTCTTCGAATTTTACAGGGTAAAAAATAGGAGGCTGGGTGGGTACTGAGATCATCCCCTCTATCGCATCGTCATAACACTTGGCGAAAGGAGTAAGGCTTTTCAATTCCACTGTTGTGAACATGTCGTGCCTGTAAGTCGGATATTTGTCAAAGAGTTAGAGGTCGGGCTCGATTGAGATTTCGAACGCCGGCAATAGTAATGGCTGCTTAAAATTTCGCAACTAGTATTTTATAGAGGTGCTTTGCTGGTGGTTTTATTATCCATAAATTGACAATATGTTTTTAGTTGTTGTTTTGCAGCTTGTAGGGGGTGGGGAGTGCGCTGGAGGGCGTGGAATGCCGTGGTTATGGTTTATCATATTCCAAATATTGACAGTGGCTTCGGTGGTTGTTGATGTTAAATGTCAGTTTTATCGTTTTCTTACATGTACTGCTTACGTCAATTATTGTTAAATGATTGGAGCGAGGGTGCCCTATGAGGCGTGCCTAGTTCTCTAAGCCCTATGGTAGGTGGGTTCGGCACTTTTGACTCACGCTTTCAACAATTACTAAAAAATGGCAAATCAGCCTCTTCGGGTGATGATTAGTCATCAATTGTCATTGAGTATTAAATCTGCGAAAAAAAAATTCCAAGTGGACAAAAAAATGCTGAAATCTGCGGATTTCTGATCGGTATGTCACGTCGGTCTAAACTCCCGCTCAAGGTCGGGCCTTTTGGATGGCGGTTGTGTCGGTACTGTTCGAGCGACGCCAGTGCAGATGGCTGCCCACTACTGACCTAAAGAGCACGGGGCTTGCTCCCGGGTCATAGCCGTCGGCTAGGTTAGTTTTCTCCTTTCATCACGTAGGACTGTCAGCACACCGTGAAAAAGGTACGAAACACTCTGGCTCTGCCGTCACAGTATTACGTCAATGGGCTTGAGTAGAGACGCATACTCGAATGATGCGGGATAGCGAGTTGCCGAGCCGAATGGTTTCAACGCATGTGGTCTGACTGATGGGATGAGCGCGGCGTATGGTCGATCAAGGAGATGGATTCGTTTCGTCTGCCATTTCAGCTGTGCCGCGAGACTTTCTGGGCAGACTTCATTTTGCAGATGCACCACCACTATAGTTAAGGTTACTGCTGTCCTAGAAGAAGAGCTGATCAAGCACAGCTCTCTGAAGTTATCCATGCTCCGCTGAGAAATAGCACTTTGAAAGGTGAATTCGGTGCGAGGGAACAGTCTTTGGGTAATAGTCTGTACTAGACGTGGAGAAGGGGAGGCGGGAGAGTGTGACGGTGTGTTCAGGCTGCAAGAGCGACAGGATATTAACGTTAGTAGCTGTCCGGATTTCTATTGAGCTCACGATACGTTCAAATGGGCTTCAACTCACGCGTAGTTCTGCACCTTGACCGTGTGCAGCGTGATGTCCACTACATCGCCGTCGGCGCCGACCTGGGGCATCTCGATCCAGTCGCCGACCCGCAGCATGTCGTTGCTGGTCAACTGCACGCTGGCGACGAACGACAGCAGCGTGTCCTTGTAGACCAACAGAATCACCGCCGACATGGCACCCAGACCCGAGAGCAGCAACAGCGGCGAGCGGTCGATCAGCGTGGCGACGATGATGATTGCGCCAAACACGTACAACACCATTTTCGCCAGTTGCACATAGCCTTTGATCGAGCGGGTGCGGGCGTGCTCGGTGCGGGCGTAGATGTCCAGCAGGGCATTGAGCAGGGCGCTGACCGACAGCAGCAGAAACAGCAAGGTGAAGGACAGTGCGACGTTGCCGAGGAAATTCAGACTGGCCTTGCTCAGGTCCGGCACCAGGTTGAGACCGAACTGGATCACCAGCGAAGGCGTGATCTGCGCCAGGCGATGGAACACCTTGTTCTGCAGGAAATCATTGATCCAGTGCAAGGTCGGCTGGCGGCCGAGCATTTTCGTCGCGTGCAGAATGAGGTAGCGCGCCACCCGTCCGAGGAACAGCGCAATTGCCAGCAGCAACAACAGCGACAGGCTGGAGTGCACGAGCGGGTGCTGGTCGAGGGCACCCCAAAGGTCCAGGACGTTGGTCCAGAGCTGTTTGATATCCATGGTCGAAAACGATTCTTCTGTAAGGCGCGAGAGGGGGATTAGAGCATTTAAGACGCCTTGTATTACGTTTCGGGAAAAATCAGGCAACAAAAAACCAACTGTTTACCGCCATTTGTATAAAGAAACTCGGCCTGAGCGCTCGAAACCGTTACCCTATGCAGCTGTTTTTTTGCATTTCTTCGAGGTAGCACCCGTGTTTTCCCAATTCGCCCTGCACGAACGCCTGCTCAAAGCCGTGGCCGAGCTGAAATTTGTCGAGCCAACGCCTGTGCAAGCCGCGGCCATCCCGCTGGCGCTCCAAGGGCGTGACCTGCGGGTGACGGCGCAAACCGGTAGCGGCAAAACCGCAGCATTCGTTTTGCCCATCCTCAACCGTCTGATCGGCCCGGCGAAAATCCGCGTCAGCATCAAGACCCTGATCCTGCTGCCGACCCGCGAACTGGCCCAGCAGACCCTGAAAGAAGTTGAACGCTTCTCGCAGTTCACCTTCATCAAGTCCGGCCTGATCACCGGCGGCGAAGACTTCAAAGTCCAGGCCGCGATGCTGCGCAAGGTGCCGGACATCCTGATCGGTACGCCGGGCCGGATGATCGAGCAACTGAACGCCGGCAACCTTGACTTGAAAGAAGTTGAAGTACTGGTGCTCGACGAAGCCGACCGCATGCTCGACATGGGCTTCGCCGAAGACGTTCAGCGTCTGGTGGAAGAGTGCACCAACCGTCAGCAGACCATGCTGTTCTCCGCTACGACCGGTGGTTCGGGCCTGCGCGAGATGATCGCCAAGGTCCTGAACAACCCTGAGCACTTGCAGCTCAACGCGGTCAGCCAGCTGAACGACACCACCCGCCAGCAGATCATTACCGCTGACCACAATCAGCACAAAGAACAGATCGTCAACTGGCTGCTGGCCAACGAGACCTACCAGAAGGCCATCGTCTTCACCAACACCCGGGCCATGGCCGACCGCATCTACGGTCGCCTGGTGGCGCAGGAATACAAAGCGTTCGTGCTGCACGGCGAGAAAGACCAGAAGGATCGCAAACTGGCGATCGACCGTTTGAAGCAGGGCGGCGTGAAAATCCTCGTGGCCACCGACGTCGCTGCCCGCGGCCTGGATGTCGACGGTCTGGACCTGGTGATCAACTTCGACATGCCGCGCAGCGGCGACGAATATGTGCACCGCATCGGTCGTACCGGTCGCGCCGGTAACGATGGCCTGGCCATCTCGCTGATCTGCCACGGCGACTGGAACCTGATGTCGAGCATCGAGCGCTACCTCAAGCAGAGCTTCGAGCGCCGCACCATCAAGGAAGTCAAAGGCACCTACGGCGGACCGAAAAAGGTCAAGGCCTCGGGCAAGGCCGTCGGCGTGAAGAAGAAAAAGACCGACGCCAAGGGCGAAAAGAAGAAAACCGCCGCCAAGACCCCGACCAAGCGCAAGAGCGCCAACCGGCCGAAGAGCGATTCGCTGGTCAGCAAGGACGGCATGGCCCCGCTCAAGCGCCGCAAGCCGGAAGCGCCGGCTGCTGAGTAAGTCGTTGTCGTGACCCAAAAAAACCGGACTGATGTCCGGTTTTTTTATGTGCGCCCAGCCCGCTCCCACAGGGACCTGGTGCGAACACATATCTTGTGTAAGGCACAAAACCTGTGGGAGCGTGGCTTGCCCGCGAAGGCCGCGCCTCGGTGCCTGGGGCTAACCACCATGACAGCAGCTCGACTGCTCCTGTTCCTCATATTTGTCATGATGCCGCACCCACTCCATGATTTCCTCTTCGTTGCGGCCCTTGGGCGTCAGGTCGAGGTAGTTGTAGGCGCCGACCAGCATGTCCAGGCCCCGGGCATAGGTGGAGTAGGTATGGAAAACTTCCCCGGCGTCATTGCGATAAAACACGCTGAGGCCGGGGAGTTCTTCCTCGGATCCGTCGGTTTTTTCGTAGTTGTACGTAGCCGTTCCGGCGGTGACGTCTTCGGCTCGGGCACTGACGCCGAAGTCGTAGTTGAAATCAGAACCTGCTGACGACACCCAGTCGAACTTCCAGCCCATGCGCCGCTTGAACGCCTGGAATTCAGCGAACGTTGCGTGGGAAACCGCCACTACCGCAATGTCGTGGTGGGCCAGGTGCTGGTTGGCGCCGTCGATGTGATCGGAGAGGAACGAGCAGCCAGAGCAACCTTCGTCCCAGCCTTTGCCAAACATGAAGTGGTAGATGACCAATTGACTGCGTCCGCCAAACAGGTCCGCCAGTTTCAGTTCGCCGTTGGGCCCCTGGAAGCGGTAGTCCTTGTCGATTTTCACCCAGGGCAGGGCGCGGCGTTCGGCGCTGAGTCTATCCCTTTCCTTGGTAAAGGCTTTTTCGTGGGCAAGGTGCTGTTTGCGTGCGACGAGCCATTCTTCCCGTGACACGACGGGATGATTCTGAATGTTCATGATGTTTTCTCCTGCGTGGGGCGGGGAGGTGACTTACACCGCCTAGTCGTTTGGCTTGCGTGGAATTCGACATACCGCCGGTCAGTCGTCAGCAGAAGCCCGGCTGAAGGCTTCACCTCAACCATAGGATCGCCCACAGGGGAGTTGTGCGGGGCTTAACTTTGTTTCAGCGTTTTTAAACACCTCAAGTCGCTGAAATCCTTCCTTACCCGCTCGATTTTTTTCAGCAAGCGCTCACGCTGGTCCGGCGTGCTTTCAGCCATCAGATCCACGAACAGCGAGCGCGCCTGGGCTTCGGTGTTGGCGAAGGCCTGACGATAGGCGGGTGTCCACAAACTCTCGCGATTGACCAGAAGTGTCTCGATCCGTTGTGGGAATTGTGGACTCTGGCGTTGCGCAACGGCTGCGCTGAACTGCTTCTGCCAATGGATACGGTTGGCTATCCACTGGGTGTTCTGGTCGCCCAAGGCGTTGGACCAGGTGGCGACTCGCTGTTGCTGAGAAATGCTCAAAGGCCCTAACCAGTCGTTCAGGCGCTTGTCCATGCGTTCGCCACGCTCCTTGATCTGCTGGGAGAGGGAGGGTTTGAGGTATTCCTCCTGGCGTTTGCGCTGGTCCTTGGCGAAGGCATCGTTCATTTCGCTAACTTGCTTGTCATCCAGCCCTTGCAGCAACTCGACGGCCGACGGGGTTATTTCCCGAGCGGTCTCGGCGATCGCCTGTTCGGCTTCGCGGGCGCGGGCCTGCAAGGCGGCATCGGTGACCTGGTTGGTGGCGATCATGGTTTGCAGGCGGTCCAGCCAGTCGAGGTAGCCGGGCAATTGGGTGGTGCAGTGCCAGCTCAGGTGTTCCTTCAGGCGCTCGTTCAGCCAGCTTTTTTGCTCGCCGTTCATGTCCAGGTAGTCGCTGAGCGTCCACGGAATGATCACGTCGAGGTTGCGGTAGGCCAGGCCCACGCGGCTGCACCCACCGAGGGTGAGGGCGATGGTCAGTACTACGGCGATGTGATTGAACCAGCGGGACATGGGCGAATCCTTGCGAAAGCCAGCCTTCGGGGACTGATTCTCATGTGAGCCCAGATTGAGCCTGGCAGTTCAGCCTGGCAACTGCTGCCGCGCAGGGGGGGGAATCGCTGTAGATCAGGTCGAGGTCGAGGTCGAGGTCGATGATTTTCACAGGATTTGATTTGGAGTGTCGCAGGGGAGAAGCGAGGGTTCCAGTCCAAGCGCTTCGAAGCTCAAAGCGCTTTGGGACCAGGTGACGCGAGGGAATTACTTTTTGCCCAGGGTGATCTGCTTGGACGGGCCGAATGTCTGGCCGCTGACGCCTTTGGCAATTTGCTGGATTTCACCGCCGGACTTGAGGAACGCAGCGATCTGGCTGTTGATCGATTCGCTGGTTTCGACGGCTGGAGCTGGCTTTGCTTTGCTGGTGGATGCTTTTACACGCATGGCGGCCATTAACCTGTAGAAAATTAACTTGGCCAGGCATCGTACAGGAATTACCTGATAATTGCTTGGCAAATATCCCCTCGCCATAATTGTGAAGTCGGGGTAATCAGGCATCGGTCAGTATTCGAAATAGGCGTCTAAGCCGCTGTTTTAACTAAGAACATTGCCTGGAAAAATACCGCAATGCGTTGGCCTGAGCATGGCGTAAATCCCCGGATCGGTCTGACGAGCGGCCAGGTGCTCGATGCGAACCCCGGAAAATCAAGGTCTTCAGAGGAATTTCTCGTACCACCGGGCCGGGTGCCGAACGCGGCGCCTAAAACCGGGTAGAATGCCGCCCACGCAATGAGGGTATTGGACATGGCTTTAGTCGGGCGTTACAACAGTTTGCAAGTGGTTAAACACACTAACTTCGGTTTATATCTGGACGGTGGTGCGGATGGCGAAATCCTTCTGCCTAATCGTTATATTCCAAAAGATATTCCTAGCGAAGATGAAGACTGGCTCAACGTTTTTATTTATCTGGACAGCGATGACAAACTCATCGCAACTACTGAAAAACCGAAAGTTCAAGTCGGTGAATTCGCCAGTTTGAAAGTTGTTGAAGTCAACAGCATCGGCGTATTCCTGGACTGGGGGTTGCCGAAAGACCTGTTGCTGCCGTTCTCCGAAGAGAAGCGTCAGATGACGGCAGGCGAGTATGTGGTGGTGCACGTCTATCTCGACAAGCACACCCGTCGCATCACCGCAACCGCGCGCCTGGATCGCTACCTGGACAAGACCCCGGCCAACTACACCGCGGGTCAGGAAGTGGATCTGCTGGTGGCCGAAGCGACGGACATGGGTTTCAAGGCCATCATCAACAACAAGCATTGGGGCCTGATCCACAAGAACGAAATCTTCAAGTTCATGCGCGCCGGTAAAGAAGAGAAGGGCTTCATCAAGGAAGTTCGCGCCGATGGCAAGATCAGCCTGAGCCTGCAGCCGGTCGGCCAGGAAGCGGCCACCAGCCTGAACTCGAAGATCCTCGCCAGGTTGCGTGAAAACAACGGCAGCCTGGCGGTCAGCGACAAGAGCGATCCGGCGTTGATCAGCAGCCTTTTTGGGGTCAGCAAGGGCAACTTCAAGAAGGCCATTGGTGCGTTGTACAAGAATGGCCAGATTGTCATTCATGCCGATCGCATCGAGCTCAGTTGATTCCACTTGCCATGGATTGTGTCTTCGAGGTGTTCCGGTGAGCGCCACCCGGCGCAGCGCCGATGGGTTTGCCCTGCAAGTGATGGTCGGGTTGTGCCTGGTCTGGGGCGTTCAACAAGTGATGATCAAGTGGGCGGCGGCCGATATCGCGCCGGTGATGCAGGCGGTCGGACGTTCCGGCATGTCGGCGTTGCTGGTCGGGCTGCTGATCTGCTGGAAGGGCGGCTGGAACCAGGTGGGTACGACATGGCGCGGCGGTCTGTTGGCCGGTGCCTTGTTCGGCCTGGAGTTCTTCTTCATTTCCGAAGGCCTGCAACTGACCACGGCGGCGCACATGTCGGTGTTCCTCTACACCGCGCCGATCTTCACCGCATTGGGTGTGCACTGGTTGCTGCCCAGTGAGCGTTTGCGGCCCTTGCAATGGCTGGGGATTGTCCTGGCCTTTATCGGAATTGCCATCGCCTTTGCCGGCGGGGTGTCCTGGGACAACCTTGATTACCGCATGTTGATGGGCGATGCCCTGGGTGTGCTGGCGGGTGCCGCCTGGGGTGCGACCACAGTGGTGGTGCGGGCCTCGCGCCTGTCGGAAGCGCCGGTGACCCTGACGCTGTTCTATCAGTTGATTGTCGGCTTCTTCGGTTTGTTGTTGATTGCGCTGCTCAGCGGCCAGGTCACCCATGTCAGCCTGACCAGCGTGGCGGTCGCCAGTGTGCTGTTTCAGGGCGTGGTCGTGTCGTTCTTCAGTTACCTGATCTGGTTCTGGCTGCTGCGCCGTTACCTGGCGGCCAACATCGCGGTGTTTTCGTTCATGACGCCATTGTTCGGCGTCACGTTCGGTGTGGTGCTGCTCGGCGAGGAATTGAGCCTGAATTTCGTCATCGGTGCAGTGCTGGTGTTGGCAGGCATCACCTTTGTCAGCGCTGAGCAGTGGCTGCGCCGTCGTTTGCGCAAAGCCCTCGGTCAGCACTGACCGGCGCGAGCAACAGACCGCCGCCGATCAACAGACCGCAGCCGGCGACCACCAGTGCCGGCTGCAATCCGCCACTGAAATGACTGCTCAACGCCGCCAGCAATGGCCCGCTCAGTTGGCCCACGGCGAAGCAGGCCGTCAGCAGGCCGGCATTGCGTTGGGTGGCGTCGGGCGCCAGTTCCCGGGAGCGTTGCATCACCAGTTGCATGCAGGCCAGGAACGGCGTGCCGCACAGGATCACACCCAACGCCAGACCTGGCCCGTTACCCAGCAGGCAGGCGAACACGCCTGCGGCTTGCAGCCATAACGTCGCCATCAGCCAGTGACGTGTGGCGCCAGGTTTTTGCCGACGCAGACTCACCAGCACCACTCCCGTGGCAGCCGCCAGGCCAAAGCACGGCCAGAAGAGGTCGGCCTGCCATTGGCCATGGAATTGCGCGTTGGCCATCTGCGACAGAAAGGTCGCGGGGATGATGTAGCCCAATCCGTACAAGCCATAGATCCAGCCCAGACGACCGATGCCTTGGGTGTGCGATGCGTTGGTGCTGGGCGCAGCAGTTGCGGTTGCGCCCGGTTGTGGCAGGAACGGCAGGATCCCCAGCAGCATCGCCAGCCCTGTGGCGGCGTACACCAGCCATAAGGTAGCGGAAGTCTGGCCCAGCAGATTCGAGCCCAGAGCTAGCAAGCCGGTCAGAAAAATTCCCAAACCCGGTCCGGCGAAGACCAGGGCGCCTAATCGTGGGCGACCGGCTTCTGCCGCGAGCGGCTGGCTCAGGGCGGTGATCATCACCAGCACCCAGGCGCTGGCCACACCGGTGCCGAAGCGCAGCAGCAGGTGCGACCAGAAACCATTGGCCCAGAACGACGCCAGGGTCAGCAGCACGCAGAGCCACAATCCGCCGAGCAAGCGCCGGCGCACTTGCGCGGGACGCAGGGAGAACATGGCGTCCACCGCGCCGATGAAATAACCGAGGTAATTGGCGGCGGCAATCAGTCCGGCGGCGGTCAGGTCGATCTGACCTTCGCTGAGCAGGTGCGGCAGTTGCGGTGTCAGGGCAAAACGGCCGATGCCCATGGCCATCATCAGGGCAACGAAACTGGCGGATAAGCGAATCAAGGGAGACATGGTCTGGACTCCGTTCAGAGGATCGATGGCCGTCAGGCTAGGACTGATTGACTTTCTTTAAAAATGAATAATAGTGAGCAACTTGTTCTTTTTTGGTGAATGTTGTGGAGTTCAGCCAATTACGCATCTTCCAGGCGGTGGCGCAAGAAGGGTCCATCACCCGAGCCGCCGAACGGCTGCATCGAGTGCCGTCGAACCTGTCGACCCGGCTCAAACAGCTGGAGGAGCAACTGGGTGTCGAACTGTTCCTGCGCGAGCGTCAGCGCTTGCAGTTATCTCCTGCGGGAAAAGTCCTGCTGGACTACACCGCCAGGCTGTTTGCCTTGCGCGACGAAGCCAGCGCGGCAGTGCAGGGCGGGCAACCGGCGGGCGACTTCGTGCTCGGCACCATGTACAGCACGGCGGCGATTCATCTTCCGCGGCTATTGGCGCGCTACCACCGCCTGTATCCGGCCGTGAACCTGCAAGTGCAATCCGGACCCAGCGGTGAATTGCTCGAAGGCCTGCTCACCGGCCGACTCGATGCGGCACTGGTGGATGGCCCCATGGAACTGGCCGGGCTCGACGGGGTGCCCTTGTGCGACGAGCGCCTGGTACTGATCAGCGAGGCCGATCATCCGCCCGTGCGCAGCGCGCTGGATGTGCAAGGTCGTTCGGTGTTCACCTTTCGCCAGGGCTGCTCCTACCGCATGCGCCTGGAGGCCTGGTTCGCCCATGACCACGCGGCCATGGGCCGGGCGATGGAGATCGAGTCCTATCCGGGGATGCTGGCGTGTGTGATTGCCGGTTCCGGTGTGGCGCTGATGTCGCAGGCGATGCTCGCCAGCCTGCCGGGCCGTGAGAGTGTGGCAGTGCATCCGCTGGCCGAGCCGTTCGCCAGCGCTACCACCTGGCTGATGTGGCGCAAGGGCATGGTCGGGGCCAACCTGAATGCCTGGATCGAGCAGCAACAGGTGGTTTTTCCGCCGGCACCGGTGCAGGCGCAGGAAATTGCCTGAACACAGGCTGATTGTGATGGATTCAGTAACAGATCGTTGCGACTTTGCGCGAGCATTGCGTAGGACTTCGGACTATTATCTGTGCGAAGGGGCTACAGAATTTTGGCCGCTCGGCACTACCCTGAAGGGGGCACCATGAAAGAGAAAATTCAAAACTGGCTGCATGACCTGGGCGTGGCTCTCGGTTTGATCGAGCCGCCTCTGCAACCCGTGCCTGTTCGTACTGACGACGAACAGCGCCGACGCCAGCAGCGTCGCCGGTAACGGCTGATGCTATCTGACTGATGAGGGGCTTGCTGTGGCGAGGGAGCTTGCTCCCGCTGGGCTGCGAAGCGGCCCCAAGGTGCACGGTCGCAGGTTTTTACGAGTGCTGCTCACTCGAGCGGGAGCAAGCTCCCTCGCCACATAGGTTGCGTCGTTGTTAGGGGCGCACCTGGCAATCCACCTCAATACCGCCCAATCTCCAGCAAAAACCGGCTCAAATCATTCGCCGTCCTGGCGGTCTTGAGCATCCGGTCTTCCCTGGCGGTCAACGCCGTCACACCCAGTTCATCTTCCAGATGGAAGATCAGCTCTTCGATATCTTCTTTATCCAATCCCAATTGCGCCAGGCTGACGTTGTCGTCGAAGTCATCCCGGCCTTCCAGCAGGCGGCTAATGTAGTGGTGCACGACAGCACGAACGGCAGCTTTTTTCATGAGCGCTCTTCGAGGAGGAGGCGGTTTTATTCTCTGTGCCGGAGCAGTTCCTGCCGTTGAGTACAGCAGGCTTTAGCCGTGTGAGCGCTGCCATTCGTCAATCATGTTGCGCAAATATTCCCCGGAAAAACTGCCGAAATGTCCACCATGCACCGTACGGATCGGCAGCGCGTGCAAGCGTTGCAGGCTGCGGGCGTAATCATCGAGGTTGGAATGGTAGGCGTCTTCGACCAGCGGGCCGTCGTAGATGATGTCGCCGCTGAACAAAGTTTCGGTGACGGCTTCATACAGGCAGATGCCACCCGGCGAATGTCCCGGTGTGTGCATGACCTGCAACACCCGATTGCCCAGGTCCAGCACATCTCCATCTTCGACAAACCCCGTGGCCGGTGCGGCCTTGACCCGGTATTCGGCGTAGCACAGCGGGCAATCAGGGTGCGCCTCGAACATGTCGTCGCCGACAAAGGCTTTGCTCAGGTCGTTGTCGCCATCGGGCGCGGCGAGAATGTCCGCCTCGGCCGGGTGTACCAGCCGTTCAGCGAATTCGTGATGACCGGCGATGTGATCGAAGTGGCAGTGGCTGGCCACCGCCACCAGCGGCCGTTCGGTGATCCACGGCAGTTGCTCGCGCAGGCTGACCAGGCCCGAGCCGCTGTCCAGCAGCAGGTCTTTGTCACGACCCTGGATGTGCCAGAGGTTGCAGCGGTAGAAGGGGCGGATGTACGGCTCGTGAATCAGGCGGATGCCGTCACTGAGCGGTTTCACTTCGAACCACTGGTCGCGAGAAACAATCTTCATAAAATGTTTTCTCCAGACGAAAAAAAACGAGTATGGCAACCGACGCCACACTCGTCGAAGAAAAAGTCATTCCATTGTTTTCAGTCTAGGCAGCGCTGGCCACAGTCACCGGGCGACGGGACAGCAGGCTCACCACCACGAAACTCACCAGGCCTACACCGAGGCTGTAGTAGATCGGAGTGTTGGCGTCCAGACCGTCCTTGAACATGAACAGCAGCGCAGTGGCGAAGCCCATACCCATGCTGGCGATGGCTCCGGCGGTGGTGGCGCGTTTCCAGAAGATGGCGCCCATCAGCGGGATCAGCATGCCGCCTACCAGCAGGTTGTAGGCCAGGGTCAGGGCGCTGATCACGTCGTTCACGATCAGGGCGATGCCCAGTACCACGATGCCGGTCAACAGGGTGAACAGGCGGTTGATCGCCAGGCTCGACTGTTTGCCGCCACGCAGTTTCGGCAGCAGGTCTTCGGTCAGGGTGGTGGCAGCGGCCAGCAGGCCGGCGCTGGCGGTGGACATCATGGCGGCCAGTGCGGCAGCGATCACCAGGCCACGGATACCGTCCGGCAGGGACAGTTTGACGATGGCGGCGAAGGCGTTGTTGACGTTGTCCAGATCCGGGATCAGTACGTGTGCAGCCATGCCGATCAGGGCGCAGGCCAGGCCGTAGAGGATGCAGTAGATACCGGCAGCGGTACCGGCAACCTGAGCCACTTTGGCGGTCTTGACGGTGAACACCCGTTGCCAGATGTCCTGACCGATCAGGATGCCGAAGAAGTAGATCATGAAGTAGGTGATGATGGTGTCCCAGCCGATGGTGGTGAAGCTGAAGCTCGCCGCCGGCAGTTTCAACACCAACTCATCCCAGCCGCCAACGCGGTACAGGCAGATTGGCAGCAGGATGAACATCAGGCCGACAGTCTTGATCACGAACTGGACGATGTCGGTCAGGGTCAGCGACCACATGCCGCCAATGGCCGAGTAGATCACCACCACGCCGCCGCCGAGCAGTACCGAGATCCAGAACGGCAGGCCGAACAGCACTTGCAGCACGGTGCCGATCGCCAGGATCGAGGTCACGCCGATCATCAGCGCGTAGGCCAGCATGATCACCGCGCTCGCGGAGCGGGCCATCGGGTTGTAGCGTTTTTCCAGCACCTGGGTAACGGTGTAGATCTTCAGTTTCAGCAGCGGTTTGGCGAGGAACAGGTTCAGCGCCACGATCCCGCAGCCGAGGGCCGCACACAGCCAGAAACCGGAGATGCCATGCACGTAGCCCAGACGCACGGTGCCCACGGTGGACGCGCCGCCCAGAACGGTGGCAGCCATGGTGCCCATGTACAGGCTTGGGCCGAGGTTACGACCGGCGACCAAAAAGTCTTCGTTGGTCTTGGCCTTGCGCATGCCGTAATAGCCGAGTATCAGCATCGCGGCGGCGTAGATGAGTACGACGAATAAATCCAAAGCCATTATGGCGTGTCTCCGATTGTCTTTTTTATGGTGGAACTAAAACTGCAGTGATGGGAAAGAACCCCATTGTGGCGAGGGAGCAAGCTCCCTCGCCACAGAGGTCACCTCATGGCCCTGTCTTCAAAAAATCAGGCGACTTGACGCATCGCCGGTTTAGCGAGCGAATCCGTGCCCTTGCTGCGTGAATCGTTCGGACCGAACACTTCGCGTGATTCCGGGAACAGGCTCAGCAACGCCAGGTACACCACCGAGGCCAGGCTCAGGGTCACTGGCAGGCTGATGTCGATACCACCGGCCATTTCGCCCAGCGGCCCGACAAACTGCCCCGGCAGGTTCACAAAGCACAGGCCGACGGCCGCGCTCGGGATCCAGGCACCCAGGCCGCGCCAGTTCCAGCCGTGGGTGAACCAGTAGCGGCCACCTTTCTCGCCGCGGGTGAACACTTGCAGGTCATCCGGGCAGTAGAAACCGCGACGTACCAGCAGGCCGATGATCATGATCACCATCCACGGGGTGGTGCAGGTGATGATCAGCACGGCGAAGGTCGACACGCTCTGCACCAGGTTGGCCGCGAAGCGCCCGATGAAGATGAAGGCAATCGACATCACACCGATCAGCAGCGTGGCTTTGACCCGCGACAGCACCCGAGGGAACACGCTGGACATGTCCAGGCCGGTGCCGTAGAGCGAGGTGGTGCCAGTGGACATGCCGCCGATCACCGCAATCAGGCACACCGGCAGGAAGAACCAGCTCGGCGATACCGCCAGCAGGCCGCCGACATAGTTGTTGGCCGCGATGTAGTCCGGCGCCTTGATCGCCACGATGGTGGCGGTGGTCAGGCCGAACAGGAACGGGATAAACGTTGCGATCTGCGAAATCACCACCGCCGCCATGATGCGGCGCTTTGAGGTGTCACGCGGAATGTAGCGCGACCAGTCGCCGAGGAACGCACCGAAGGAAATCGGATTGCTCATGGCCACCAGCGCAGCACCGATGAAGGCAGCCCAGAAACCGGGTTGGCCCATATTGACGGTGCCGGCGTAGTTCGCATCGAAGGGACCGGCGAAAGCGAAGACACCCAGCAGGAACAGCAGGCTGGCGCTCCACACCGCGATCTTGTTGACCCACAGCAGAAAACGAAAGCCATAGATGCACACGGTCAGTACCAGAATCGCGAACAGACCGTAGGCCAGGCCCAGGGTCAGGTCGGTCTCCGGCAGGCCGATCAGGCGTTTGGCGCCACCGATCAGCGCATCACCCGAACTCCACACCGAAAGCGAGAAGAAGGCGATGGCGGTCAACAGCGACAGGAACGAACCGACGATCCGCCCGTGCACGCCGAAGTGCGCACCGGAAGACACAGCGTTGTTCGTGCCGTTGATCGGGCCGAACAGGCCCATTGGCGCGAGGATCAGCGAACCCAGCAATACGCCCAGCACAATCGCCCAGACGCCCGCCTGGAAAGACAGGCCGAACAGCACCGGGAAACTGCCGAGAACGGCGGTGGCGAAGGTGTTGGAACCACCGAAGATCATCCGGAACAAGTCCGTCGGGCTTGCGGTGCGTTCGTTGTCCGGGATCTGTTCGACCCCGTGGGTTTCAATTTGCGTAAGGCTTTGGTCTTTGTTGTTGTTATTCATGATCAGCTCCGATCATAAAGGCGCGCTCATCGTGCGTGAGCGTCACCTGTGTTGGCTAAGGGGGTGGCAGCCCTTCCGGCATCGCGGACAAATGTTCGTGGCAGGCCAGCCATAGGCCTTGTTGTTCTTGGCCAGACGCTTGTTTCCTGAAAACAATCGTCTCGCGCTCCTGGCTAAAGTGCTGTTCCCCTTGCATGCGCAGCTCGGTGGCTACGTCATGGATGAAAATCGCCACGTCACCCTGCAGGCTGACGAAAGCGTTGCTTGAGGTGCACGAGAGCACCTTGAAGCCATCCTCGGCGCGCCAGCCGTCCCACATCGCCTGATAGGCGTCGCGCGACAGCAGGGGCTGTTCGAGGGTGTAGAAGACGAAGCTGGCATCGGCACTGAACGCGCCGAAGTAGGCTTCGCGATCGTTACGGGCAAAAGCGGACACCAGATCGGCGGCGGCTTTCAGAACCTGATCACGTTCGTTCATGACCGATCCTCAGCGGTGGACTACGCCAGGCAGTACGCAGAGCATTTCGTACAGCAGGTTGGCGGCCAGCAGTGAGGTGTTGCCGGTGGTGTCGTAAGCGGGCGAGACTTCTACCAGATCGCAACCGACCAGGTCGAGGCCTTGGCAGCCACGAACGATCTCGATCGCCTGAATGGTCGTCAGGCCGCCGATTTCCGGGGTGCCGGTGCCAGGTGCCCAAGCCGGGTCGATGCCGTCGATGTCGAAGCTGAGGTAAACAGGACCGCCGCCGACTTTCTCGCAGACTTCAGCCATCAAGGGCTCCAGCGATTTGTGCCAGCACTCTTCGGCCTGAACCACACGGAAGCCCTGGTTGCGGCTCCAGTTGAAGTCGTCAGCGGTGTAGCCCTGGGCGCGCAGGCCAATCTGCACGACGCGGTCCGGATCCAGAAGACCTTCTTCAACGGCGCGACGGAAGGTGGTGCCGTGGGCGATTTTCTCGCCAAACATGTGATCGTTCACATCGGCGTGAGCGTCGATGTGCACCAGGCCGACCTTGCCGTGCTTCTTATGGATGGCACGCAGGATCGGCAGGGTGATGGTATGGTCGCCGCCAAGGGTCAGGGGGATCACATCGTGTTCGAGGATGTTGTCGTAGGATTCTTCGATGATCCGTACGGCATCCAGCAGGTTGAAGGTGTTGATTGCAATGTCGCCAATGTCGGCAACCGACAGCGAGTCGAATGGTGCAGCACCGGTGGCCATGTTGTACGGGCGGATCATGACCGATTCAGCACGGATTTCGCGAGGCCCGAAGCGGGTGCCAGGGCGCAGCGAGGTGCCGATGTCCAGTGGCACACCTACGAAGGCAGCGTCCAGGCCGGCAGCGGTGTTCAAATGGGGGAGTCGCATCATGGTGGCGATGCCGCCGAAGCGCGGCATTTCGTTGCCGCCCAGTGGCTGGTGAAGAATCTTGTCCACGGGTAGGACCTCATCGTCGTTGTTTTAGTTATTCAGGTAAGCCGTACACGGGAGTACGGGTGAACCTTGTGGCGCCGATTCTGCGAAATGTAGTGGCCGGGAAGAATCGCTACGGGCAAATACTTAGTTCAGATTTTTCTAAACTAATGGCTGGGACAGCGATAGACTTAAGGTGCTCCGCAGAATCCTGTGGCGAGGGAGCTTGCTCCCGCTGGGGTGCGAAGCAGCCCCAAACCATTCACCTCAGTGCGGCAGACAAACCACATGAGCACGTCTTACGACTGCTGCGCAGCCGAGCGGGAGCAAGCTCCCTCGCCACAAGAGCAGGAGTTCCCATGGCCAACGCTTTACCCGACCTGAAACTATTGCGCATCTTCGTCAGCGTGGTGCGCCATCAGGGCTTCGCCAACGCCCAGCAGGAGCTCAATCTCTCGACGTCGGCCATCAGCACCTACATGAGCCAGCTCGAAGCGGCTCTTGGCCTGGTGCTGTGCCATCGTGGTCGTGGCGGTTTCAGCCTGACCAGCAAGGGCGAACTGTTCCATCAGGAAACCCTGCGCCTGTTGGGCGAACTCGAAGGCTTCGAGCAATACGCCGCCGCCCTCAAGGGTGAGTTGCGCGGTACCTTGAATCTCGGGGTAATCGACTCCACGGTCAGCGACAAGGCCCTGCCGTTCGCCGAAGCCATCGGCGCCTACAGCCAGGAACACCCGGCCGTGCACTTGCACCTGTCGGTGATGAGCCCTTACGAATTGCAACTCGGCGTGCAGGACAACCGTCTCGACCTGGCCATTGGTGCGTTTTCCACGCGTATGAGCGGTCTGGTGTACATGCCGCTGTACCGTGAACAACACTGGTTGTATTGCAGCTCGCGGCATCCACTGTTCAACGAGCGGCGCATTCCCGAGCAAGTCATCACTCAGCAGCGCATGGTTGGCCGTGGCTACTGGAGCCAGGCTGAACTGGCGCGCCACGGCTTCAAACACAGCGCCGCGACCGTGGAAAGTATGGAGGCCCAGTTGATTCTGGTGCTGTCCGGCGCCTACATCGGTTACCTGCCGGAGCACTACGCCCAGGCCTGGGCCGACAAGGGTGACTTGCGGGTGTTGCTGCCGGCGACCTTCGGTTATCAGGCGCCGTTCTCGATGATCGTGCGTCGGGGGCGTAGCCGCGAGCCGCTGATCCAGACGTTTCGCGACTTGCTTAAAGCCCAACTGAATCAGGCTTGAGAATATGTCCAGAATCCAGTGCCCGCGCTGCCTGCGCCCGCAAAGCCACTGCCTGTGCCCATTGATCCCGAGCCTCGACAGCCGCACCCGGGTGTTGCTGTTGCAGCATCCGAGCGAAGTGAACCATGCGCTGAATACGGCGCGGCTGGCGGCGTTGGGCTTGAACAATGCCGAGTTGATCGTCGGCGAGGTGTTCGAGGATTTGCCGACGCTGTTGAATCAGCCGGGGTATCGGGCGCGGTTACTGTTTCCCGGCGAAGATGCCCAGCCGATGCAGGCTTGTGCCGCGACAGACGAACCCTTGTTGCTGGTGGTCCCGGACGGCACCTGGCGCAAGGCGCGCAAGATGTTGCACCTCAACCCGCTGCTGGCGGCGTTGCCGAGGGTGACGCTGGCCGAAGGCGGCGTATCCCGCTATCGCCTGCGCAAGGCGCCGGGGCCGGGAGCGTTATCGACGGTGGAGGCGATTGTGCAAGCGCTGGAAACCCTCGAGGCGCCGACTTCGTTTGCGCCGTTGTTGAAGCCGTTCGAGGCGTTGATCGAGGGGCAGATCGCGGCGATGGGGGAGGAGGTTTACCAGCGTAATCACGGTGGTTAAAGATCAAAAGATCGCCCGAGCGCGGACCGAGCCTTCGGCAGCTCCTACAGGTAATACGCGATCCCCTGTAGGAGCTGCCGAAGGCTGCGATCTTTTGATCTTACCTTTCCCGCATCGCCTCGGTCCGCGCTTTCAACACCGGTTTAAGCAAGTAATCCAGCACCGTTTTCTCCCCGGTAATAATGTCCACCGTCGCCACCATCCCCGGAATGATCAGCAGCGGTTTCACATCCCCGCCCAAATGGTTTTTATCGGTACGCACCTGAATCAGATAGAAGCTGTTGCCCTTGTCGTCGGTGATGGTGTCGGCGCCGATCAACTCCAGCTTGGCGCTCAGGCCGCCGTAAATGGTGTAGTCATAGGCACTGAACTTGACCATGGCTTTCTGGCCCGGATGCAGGAATGCAACGTCCTGCGGGCGGACCTTGGCTTCGATCAGCAGGTTGTCTTCCAGCGGCACGATTTCCACCATGTCGCTGCCCGGCTGGACCACGCCGCCGATGGTGTTGACCTTCAACACCTTGATGATGCCGTGAACCGGCGAGACCACGGTGGTACGGGTCACGCGGTCGTCGATGGCGATGCTCGATGCCGTGATTTTCGACAGGTCGGTGCGTTTCTCGTTCAGCTCTTTGGCGGCTTCGGAACGGAAGGTCTGTTCCGACTCATCGATCTTGCTTTTGATCTCGTTGATCGCCGATTCGGCCCGGGGAATGGCCAGGGTGGTGGCATTGAGCGAGCCGCGAATCTCCACCGCGCTGCGTTTGAGGCGCAGGATTTCCACCGGTGACACCGCACCCGTGCCTACCAGCGGCGTGGACATGTTCATTTCCTGTTGCAGCAGCGCCAGGCTTGAACTGAATTGACCCTGCTTCGAGCGGAACTCCGCCAACTCCTGGGTTTTTTGCCGAAGTTGCTCGGTCAGGGTGCGCTGCTCGCTGGCCAGTCGGCGTTGCCGCTGCTCGTACAGCGAGCGCTCGTCTTCGGCCACTTGCGGAGCCTTGGCGATCACCTCTTCTGACAATTTGAACGGCCGACCTTCGGCTTCGGCCGAAAGCCGTTCGACTTGTGCGGTCAAGGCATAGCGATCGGCTTCGCTTTCGCCCTTGTTTGACAGATAGCGGGTGTCATCCAGGCGCAGCAGGGTGTCGCCCTTGTTCACCATTTGTCCTTCACGGACGAAAATTTCAGTGACGATGCCACCCTCCAGGTTCTGGATCACCTGGACCTTGCTCGACGGAATCGCCTTGCCTTCGCCCATGGTCACTTCCTGCAACACGGCGAATCTGGCCCAGACCAGTGCGCTGATCACCAGCGCGGCCGCCAGCCACACAGTGATTCGCGACCCGCGCGGCGAGTCCTGCAACGACGCGCCGGCGGTTTCCGGCATGAACTCGGTTTCGGCACTTTTGTTGAAACTGTCGAAGTAGCCACGGGATCCTTGATCGGCAGACATGGACGACTCCTAGACGGCCGCAGAGCCGACACGGCCCTTGCGCAGTGCATCGATGACCGCTTCTTTCGGACCGTCGGCGACGATCCGTCCACTGTCCAGCACCACCAACCGGTCCACCAGGCTCAGCATCGAGGTGCGGTGGGTCACCAGCAGGATGGTTTTGCCCTGGACCCAGCCGTGAAGTTTTTGCCGCAGGACGTCTTCGCTGCTGTTGTCCATAGCGCTGGTGGGTTCGTCGAGCAGCATGATGGGCGGGTCGAGCAACATCGCCCGGGCCATCAATACCGCCTGGCGCTGACCGCCGGACAGCAGTTGCCCACGTTCGCCCACGGGCCGGTCGAAGCCTTGCGGGTGTTGCCGGGCCAGTTCGGTGACGCCGGTCATTTCCGCCACTTCGAGCATGCGTGAGTCACTGATGTAGCGCGCGCCGAGGGTCAGGTTGTCGCGCAGGCTGCCGGCCAGCAGTGGTAGGTCGTGGGCGACGTAACCGATTTGATGGCGCAGGTCGGCGACGTCCAGTTGTCGCAGGTCCAGGCCATCGAGCAGCAACTGGCCTTCATCCGGTTCGTAGAAGCCCATCACCAGTCGCGCCAGGGTGCTTTTGCCTGAGCCGCTGCGGCCAATGATGCCGATGCGTTCACCGGGTTTCACACTGAAGCTGACATTGGCCAGGGCGGGAGAACTCTGACCGTTGTAGTGGAAGGTTACGCCGACAACATCCAGCGCGCCTTGCAGTTGGGTGCGCTCCAGTGGCCGCTGTTTGGCGTCGCGCTCCTGGGGCAGGCTCATCAACGCGTCGGTGCTTTTCATGGTCAGTTGCGCTTGCTGGTAGCGGGTGATCAGGCCGGCGATCTGTCCCAGCGGCGCCAGCACCCGACTGCCGAGCATGTAGCTGGCCACCAGGGCACCGACGCTGAGGTTGCCGGCGATGATGCTGTAGACCCCGGCGACGATGGTCGCCATACCGGACAGTTGCTGGATGAACAGCGTGCCATTGGTAGCCAGGGCCGAGAGGTTGCGCGCGTGGCTGTCGAGGCGGGTGAGGGCGCCGTGGGTGCTTTCCCATTTGTGCTGGCGTTCGCTTTCGGCGCTGCAGGCCTTGAGGGTTTCCAGGCCGCTGAGGGTTTCGATCAGCAGAGCCTGGCGTTCGGCGCCAAGGCTGAGGCTCTTTTGCACGGTGTCGCGCAGGCGGACCTGGATCACCATGGCAAAGATGATGGTGATGGGGAACGCCAGGATCGGGATCACCACCAGCCAGCCACCGAGCAGGCCGATCACCAGCAGCATCAGCAGGCAGAAGGGCAGGTCGATCAGGCTGGTGAGGGTCACGGCGGTGAGAAATTCCCGCAGGCCCTGGAAGTCATGAATGCTTTGGGCGAAGCCACCGATGGTCGCCGGCCGCGCTTTCATCGCCATGCCGGTGATGCGCTCGAACAGGGTGGCCGACAGGATCACATCGGTTTTTTTGCCGGCGGAATCCAGCAAGTGCGCGCGCACGACCCGCAGTACCAGCTCGAACGCGGTACCGATCAGCAGACCGATCGTCAGCACCCACAAGGTCGAAGTGGCCTGGTTCGGCACTACGCGGTCGTAGGTCTGCATCACGAACAGCGGCACCATCAATCCCAGCAGGTTGATCAGGAAGCTCGCCAGGATCGCATCGCTGTACAACCATTTCGACAACTTCAGCGTATCGCGAAACCAGGCCTGCACCCGTGGCACCAACGGCGAGCGCAGGTCTTCGAGTTCGTGGCGTGGTCGGGCAAACAATGCCTGGCCACTGTAGTGTTCGGCCAACTCTTCAAGGCTGAGCCATTGTTCGCCGCCGTCGGCTTCGCTGGGCAGGATCAGCACCTTGCCGTCCTCGCCATAACGGCGCAGGACCGCCGTGCGGCCGTTGTCGAGCAATAGCAGCACGGGCAGATTGAGCGGGGAAATGTCTTTGAGGTCACGGCGCAGCAAGCGCGCCTGTAAACCGGCCCGGGCCGCTGCACGGGGCAGCAGGTCCAGGCTCAGGCGTTGGTGTGCCATGGGCAGCCCGGCACTCAGGCTGGCGCGACTGACCGTCGCGCCGTGGAGTTTGCAGAGGATCAGCAGACCGTCCAGAAGCGGGTCATCGAAGCTCAGGCGTGGATCGACACCGGTGTTGCCGGGTTCCATGCTGGTCACATTGATTGCTCCCGTTGCTCTGCGGCAATTGACAGATATCTGCATATCTCACTGTAGGAGCTGCCGCAGGCTGCGATCTTTTGATCTTGATTGCTCAAAAGCAAAGTCAAAAGATCGCAGCCTGCGGCAGCTCCTACACGGGTATTTCGGTTATTTCATTTCAGGCAGACGAGCTTCGTTTTTCACTTCGGTCTGGGCGATCGCGTCGGCGGGCAGTACGACCCGTTGTTTGCTCAACAACTGGCCCATGTTCGCCAGGACTCGGTACATCGAAAACTCTTCGGTGTAGCGCACTTCGGTGTAGCGACGGTTGGCATTGTAGAGTTCGTTTTCACTGTCGAGCAGGTCCAGCAGGGTCCGTTGACCGAGGCCGAACTGATCCTGGTAGGCGATGCGTACGCGTTTGCTGGTATCGGCGTATTCACGGGCGGTCGGGGTTTGTTTCTTGGCATTGACCATGGCGTTCCAGGCCAGGTGAATGTTCTCGTTGAGCTGGCGCAGGGCGTTGTTACGGATGTCCATGGCCTGGTTGATCTTGTGCGAATCGGAGGCCAGGCGCGCCTTGTCGCTGCCGCCGCGGAACAGGTTGTAGTTCATGATCACGCCGACCCGCCATTCATTGTCGTGGCCTTCGTCACCCTGCACGTTGTTGTTCGCGCCCACGGCAGCCTCGGCGTCGAGGCGTGGGTAGAACGGCGACTTGGCGACTTCGTACTGGCTTTCGGCCGATTGCACGTCGGCCTGTGCGGATTTCAGGTAAGGGTTGTTTTCCACCATGCTCTGCTGGGCTTCGGGCAGTGAGGTGGGGACTTCGCCGCGAATCGACGGCGGGGTTTCGAGTTCATCGGGCATGCGCCCTACAACGGCATAGAAGTTCGATTCGGCGTCAGCCAGATCGACTTCGGCGGTGTCGAGGTTGTTTTCTGCCAGTGCCCGGCGAGCCGCGGACTGGTCGGCATCGGCGTTGCTGCCCACGCCGCGCTGGGTGCGCAGGCCGATCTGGTCGTTGACCCGCAAGTGCGCTTGCAGGTTGTTCTTGGCCAGTGTCACCAGTTCGCGACGCTTGAGCACGTCGAGGTAAACCTCGGTGGTGCGCAGGGCCAGATCCTGAGCTGTCCCTTGAGCGTAATAGGCTCGCGAGTTGACCACATCCCGGGTGCGTCCGACCTCATTGGCGGTGTTGAACCCGTCAAAGAGCATTTGTCGCAGGCGCAATTCCGACTGGGTGTAGTTGAGGGTTTCGGTGTTGTGATTACCGAACGCCCGGGTATTGGTGTTATCGCTATACGCGCGCCCGTAGGCGGCGTTCAAATCAACCGATGGATAAAAGCCCCCTTTGGCGACCTTCACGTCCTCATCCGCCGACAGGCGGCTGTCCACCCGTGATGCCAGCTCTGGGTGGGTCGCGATGGTGCTCTGGATTGCCTCGGTCAGCGTCATGGCCTGAACCTGGGACGAGCAGGCCATGGCCCAGAGAACCGCGCTGCAGAGGGGGGTTAATAGGCGCATGTTGCATCTCCCTGATTCCTGATGGTGCTTATCAGTCGCCAAATATTTGACGACATTTATAGTTAAAGTTGTTTCACATCTTTAACAAAAGAGCTAAGAACATTCTGGAGCGTAGCTAAGAAATTTTTTTCATAACGGGTATGCCAAAAAAAACTTATGAGCTCTGCAAAATCCAGCACATTGTTCAATTCGAAAGCCCTTGTTTTATGGGCGTTAAGGCGCTTGTCGGGGTTTGAGGAAAGTTCCAATCCACTTATCGACATAGAGCGGAGAAGTGCTGGAGGGGAGGGACGCGAGCGGTCTGGTGGCGACGGTTTTTTGTCACTTGAGTGATTCAAGATCGTTACGCATTGCTCACAGGCAACGTTGTTGCGCGCAGGGATCCGATGCCATTGATTGCAGAGGGTTTTTCCCAAGATCGTAAACAGCGCCGTGAGCGACTGGCTGGGCGAGATCGTTGCCGGGACCACGGCTTACTCACGTAAACCGGTACCTGGAACACGATCCGCCAGACACCCCGCTTGAGTCGTGAGCACGTTCTTCGCACAAACAGGTTGCCAACAGCGGTTGGCAGCGGAGGAAGTGCACATGGCTACGCTCATCGGTATCGTCAGTAAGGTCATCGGTCAGGTGTTCGCGGTTGCGAGCGACGGCACCCGGCGTGCTTTGGTCGAAGGGGACCGGTTGTTCGCCGGCGACCAACTGAGCACTGGCGCCGAAGGCGCGGTGGCGGTGCATCTGCAAAATGGCCAGGAACTGACCCTCGGGCGCGGCAGCAGCATGCAGATGACCTCGCAGCTGCTCGCCAATCAGATTCCCCATGTGGACTCGTCTGAGGTGGTGACGCCGAGCGAGGCGCAGCTGACGGATGTCGAACAGCTGCAAAAAGCCATTGCGGTCGGCGACGACCCGACCCAGACCGCTGAAGCCACCGCTGCCGGGCCTGCCACGACTACCGGTGTGCCGGGTGGCATCCCGGGTAGTGGTCATAGTTTCGTCCTGCTCGAAGAAGTGGGCGGGCGAGTCGATCCGATCATCGGCTTCCCCACTGCCGGGTTCAATAGCATTCCCGAACTTCCCGAAGAACGCCTGAACGTTAATCCGGACAACAACGTTGTAGCGGACGATGCTCCTGTGGTGCCGCCGGTGGTTCCGGAAGTGCCGAACAATCCGGTCACCTTCGACGGCCTGTCGGAGCAGAACGGTGAGCGGACGGTCAATGAAGCCAACCTGGCCGACGGTTCGGCGAGGAACGAAGGCTCGCTGACGCGAAGCGGCACCTTCACCATCAATGCGCCAGACAGGCTGAGCAGCCTCAGCATCGGCGGGATCAACTTGATCAGCGGCGGCGTGGCGGCAGGTTTCCCGCAGTCGATCACCTCCCCGCTGGGCAGCACGCTGACCGTCACCAGTTACAACCCGGCCACGGGCGTGGTCAGTTACAGCTACACCCTCAACCGTGCCGAATCCCACGCAAGCGGCGAGGGTGCCAATAGTCTTGCCGAACACGTCACCGTGGTGGCCAGCGACAGCAATGGCGACAGCATTACCGGTACGCTGGATATCAGCATCATCGACGACGTCCCCCAAGCAGTCGATGACAACAATGGCACCGCCTCGGAAACCCTGCTGACCCTCAACGGCAACGTGCTGAGCAACGACGTGCAAGGCGCCGACCGCGTGACGGTCGGGGAAAACAGCGGGCCGATCACCTCCGGCACCTTCACCGGGACCTACGGCACCCTGGTGCTGAATGCCAACGGCAGTTACACCTACACCCTCAACACCAGCGATGCGGATTTCATCGCCCTGCACGGTGGTGGCGACGGCACCGAAACCTTCACCTATACGCTGACGGACGCCGATGGCGACAGCAGCACCGCCAACCTGGTGCTGCAGATACACAACAACGATGACTCGGTGACGGTTGGCGGTTTGAACGTTGGCGGCGGCGAGCTGACCGTCTTCGAGAAAAACCTCAGCGACGGCAGCAACCCCGACGCACTGGCCCTGACCCAGAACGGCACCTTCACCGTCACCGCCCTCGACGGCGTGACGAGCCTGACCGTCGGCGGTATCGCCGTGGTCAGCGGTGGCGTGGCCACCGGCTTGCCGCAATCGATCACCACCGCGCTGGGCAGCACGCTGACCATCACTGGGTTTAACGCCGCGACCGGGGTGATCAGCTACAGCTACACCCTGAATGACAACGAAGCGCACCCGACGGGCAACGGCGCCAACACCCTGCCCGAACAGTTCGCCGTGACCGTGGTCGACGGCAACGGCACCACCGCCGCTGGTTCACTGGACGTCAGCATCGTCGACGACCTGCCCAATAGCGTGGACGACAGTAATGCCAGTACCGCCTCGGAAACCCTGCTGACCCTCAGCGGCAACGTGCTGAGCAATGACGTGCAGGGCGCGGACCGGGTAGCGCTCGGGGAAAACGCCGGCCCGATCACCCCCGGGACCTTCGCCGGGACCTACGGCACCCTGGTGCTGAATGCCAACGGCAGTTACACCTACACCCTCAACACCAGCGATGCGGATTTCATCGCCCTGCACGGTGGTGGCAGCAGCACTGAGTCCTTCAGCTACACCCTCACCGATGCGGACGGCGACAGCAGCACGGCGAATCTGGTGCTGCAGATCCACAACAACGATGACTCGGTGACGGTCGGCGGTTTGAACGTTGGCGGCGGCGAGCTGACCGTCTTCGAGAAAAACCTCAGCGACGGCAGCAACCCCGACGCACTGGCCCTGACCCAGAACGGCACCTTCACCGTCACCGCCCTCGACGGCGTGACGAGCCTGAGCGTCGGCGGCATCGCCGTGGTCAGCAGTGGCGTGGCTGCGGGCTTGCCGCAATCGATCACCACGCCGTTGGGCAGCACGTTGACCATCACCGGTTACAACCCGGCGACCGGGGTGATCAGCTACAGCTACACCCTCAACGATAACGAAGCGCACCCGACGGCTAACGGTGCCAACACTTTGCCTGAGCAGTTCGCCGTGACCGTGGTCGACGACAACGGCACCACCGCCACGGGCAGCCTCGACGTGAACATCGTCGACGACCTGCCCAGTGGCGTGGACGACAGCCATGCCGGTACCGCCTCGGAAACCCTGCTAACCCTCAGCGGCAATGTGTTGAGCAACGACGTGCAAGGCGCCGACCGCGTAACGCTCGGGGAAAACAGCGGGCCGATCACCCCCGGGACCTTCACCGGGACCTACGGCACCCTGGTGCTCAACGCCAACGGCAGTTACACCTACACCCTCAACACCAGCGATGCCGATTTCATCGCCCTGCACGGCGGTGGCAATGGCACTGAAACCTTCAGCTATACGCTGACGGACGCCGATGGCGACAGCAGCACCGCCAATCTGGTGCTGCAGATCCACAACAACGATGACTCGACCACAATCGGCGGATTGAACGTTGGCGGCGGCGAGCTGACCGTCTTCGAGAAAAACCTCAGCGACGGCAGCAACCCCGACGCACTGGCCCTGACCCAGAACGGCACCTTCACCGTCACCGCCCTCGATGGCGTCACCACCCTGACCGTCGGCGGTATTGCCGTGGTCAGCGGCGGTGTGGCTGCGGGCTTCCCGCAGTCGATCACCACGCCGCTGGGCAGTACGCTGACCGTCACCGGGTTTAATGCAACGACCGGGGTGATCAGCTACAGCTACACCCTGAACGACAACGAAGCGCACCCGACCGGCAACGGTGCCAACACCCTGCCTGAGCAGTTCGCCGTGACCGTGGTTGACGACAACGGCACCACCGCGACGGGCAGCCTCGACGTGAACATCGTCGACGACCTGCCCAGTGGCGTGGACGACAGCCATGCTTTGACAGCCTCGGAAACCCTGCTAACCCTCAGCGGCAATGTGTTGAGCAACGACGTGCAAGGCGCCGACCGGATAGTGCTCGGAGAAAACACCGGCCCCATCATTCCCGGGACCTTCACCGGGACCTACGGCACCCTGGTGCTGAATGCCAACGGCACCTACACCTACACCCTCAACCCCAGCGACGCCGACTTCACAGCCCTGCACGGCGGTGGCGACGGTACCGAAATCTTCGCCTATACCCTCACCGATGCCGATGGCGACACCAGCACCGCGAACCTGGTGCTCAACGTCTACAACAACGACGACCAGGTAACCCTCAACGGCCTCGACGTGTATGGCGGTGAGCTGACGGTTGACGAAAAAAACCTCAGCGACGGCAGCAGCCCCGACGCACTGGCCCTGACCCAGAACGGCACCTTCACCGTGGTCGCCCTCGACGGCGTGACGAGCCTGACCGTCGGCGGCATCGCCGTGGTCAGCGGTGGCGTGGCCGCGGGCTTGCCGCAATCGATCACCACGCCGCTGGGCAGCACGCTGACCATCACCGGGTTCAACGCGGCGACCGGTGTCGTGAGCTACAGCTACACCCTGAATGACAACGAAGGGCACCCGACGGCCAACGGTGCCAACACCCTGCCCGAGCAGTTCGCCGTGACCGTGGTCGACGACAACGGCACCACCGCCACCGGTTCACTCGACGTCAACATCGTCGACGACCTGCCGGAGGGCGTGGACGACAGCCATGCTTTGACAGCCTCGGAAACCCTGCTGACCCTCAGCGGCAATGTGTTGAGCAACGATGTGCAAGGCGCTGACCGCGTAACGCTCGGGGAAAACGCCGGGCCGATCACCCCCGGGACCTTCACCGGGACCTAC
>NZ_JAHUWC010000017.1:0-154614 GCF_019219185.1 Pseudomonas sp. PDM26
ATGACCTTGAAGGCGTTTAAACAAGTCGTTGCTCGCGCACAAAACCGCTGCGAACAAAAGCCGAAAGCCCCTCGCCACATCCAGTCGACCAGTCCGTACAAAACCTGACAGATCAGGCGCACAGCCACTCCGGACCCATCCTACGTGCCTCCGGGACATTTCCTATTTCAACGTTTACCAGCTTCCAGAAAGCTGTCGGACCGTCATCGCTCCGAATTGACCGAGCATAAATCCGATGTTCCGGGACGTACGCATTTCTCTGGTTACCCCTTTGCAAAACAAGGAGCGACATACAACATGGCCAGTGTTCTTTCTCGACTGTTTGGACTCCACAAGTACGACGCTACTTCGCGATCTGATGCACCGCAGGTCGCAAACTTGCCGGTGCCTGAGACCCGTCCTCTCTCCACATCGACGACGGCCGAGCCCACCACCCATACACTGCGACCCTTGGAAAACTGGTGCCATCCGTTCCAGGACAAGCGCGATCCTCTGAGGCAACTGACCCACCTGGCCAAAGCGGTGGCCGGCTACTACCCACTTGGAAACGGCGGCATGTGGCACGGCGGCGTGCACTTCGACAAAGGCACCGCCGGTACCCTGAAGCAATCCAGCGTGCTTTGCCTGGCCGACGGCGAAGTGGTGGCCTACCGCATCGATACGGATTCGCCGAGAACCGCTTACTTCGCTAATGATCGAACGGTCGAAAAACCCTTTTCGCGCAACTTCGTGTTGGTTCGCCATCACCTTCAACCGCCGAAGATTGAAGGCAGCCAGGACACTCCACCGAGCCTGACTTTTTATAGCCTCTACATGCACCTGAAGGATTGGGGGAAGTACCAGCAGGATTCCACCCTCGCTCGCCCGCCATTCTGGCCCGAGCGCCCGACCTTTCGCGTCAAACAGACGGCAAACGACATTCACCCCGGCCAGCCCGAACAGCGTGGTCTGAAGGTGCACAACAAGGGGCATGGCCAGGTCATCGACTTTCTGCCGCGAGGAGCCGAAGTGGCTATCAGCGGCACCGGAGAATTGCGCAAGTTGGAGAGCAGTCTGGTACCGGCCAAACTGCTCAACCCCGATGGCTCGATCAAGGGCTATCTCTCTACTCAGGTGCTCAAACACCCAGACCGCAAAGAAACCCGCATCAGTTCGTCGAAGAAGACAGTCAACGTCCGGGCCGAACCGGTGATTGCCGATAACGTCATTTTCGAGTTACCGGTCGATTCACAAGTCACGGTCAGTGGCGAAGGCGAGTTTCGCAAGCTCGAGCGCATCAACCAGTATGTGCATTTTGACGCGCTGGAAGGCGCCATTGAGCCGGTAGCGACAGATCAGATAGTGGTGCTCGAGCAGCCTGTCGCAATCAAGGCGGGTGACTTGATCGGCCACCTTGGCCTGTATCAGGACGGCGGCGTGAATCAACCGGATGAGAAGCTGCACCTGGAAACCTTCAGCGGCGATGACGTCGAGGCATTCATCGACGCCAGTCGGGAGTGGGCCAAACGCCTGCCGGAGAAAGATAGAAGCTGGTTGAAATTCCCCATGGGCACGCCCGTAGTGCCTCTAGAAGGAAATACCACGGCTGCGCTATTGCAGGCGTCGAGTGATTCCAGCCCGCGCAGTGCTGCCGATTTACTGATCCCCAAGACGCTGCTCGATAATCTGCCGGCAGACCGAAAAATCCAGGTGCCCGCGAGCCCGACACGCAATGCTCGCACCTGGTATCGGCTGGAGCATTTGCTTCACGATGCCGACAACAACCTTCTCGATGGCTGGGTGTGTGAAGAACCAGGCGTAACGCCTTGGGTCAGTCCGTGGGCCTGGGAAGGCTATGGCGTCATCATCGACTACAGCAGACCCAAGCATTTGCTGGCTTCTTTTCTCAGCACCATAGGCCGTTTCAGCGACGAGGAACGCGAGCGCTATCGTGCCATTGCGGAAAAAGACGACAAAGGCCCGATGAAAAGGCGGTTGTACGAAATCATCGGCCGCCACCCCGACGGCACGCTAACGGTCACTGAATTGCTAGCGGCCCTTGAGCGACCGGCTCATGCGCAGGCGATTTCGCAGATGGTCCTGTACAAGGAAAGCGAGTGGTTTCAGCAGCCGAAGATATGGGACGCCCTGGATGAATTGCTCGGCCATAGCGGCTCGACGCCACACTTGAATTGGCTGGCGGAGAAGCAGCGGATTGCGCAGATGGGGTGGTGGCGGGATGTCGCGGAGAAAGTGGGGTTGCCTTCGTGGGGGAGTGCGTATCACTTTCATCCGATTGGGTTGGTGGGAGCGTTTAACAGTAACCGATTTAAATTTTCTCTCAAAATAATGAAAAGTATTTATCCGGGCCTTCCTGAGGAACGATTCGGTGACTTGCAAAAAATTGCTGAAGAATTAAACGCAAACTTAGATTTTTTCAAGTTGGATACCCCGTTGCGGAGGACGCATTTTTTTGCGCAGATCAGACAAGAAACAGGGAAAAATCTGTCTGTAGATGAGGAGTTTGGATACGGGGGCAGCGCACTCATTAATTTGTTCAGTTATTTTAGGGATAATCCGGAAGAAGCAAGTCGGTACGGATATAAAGTTCGTGCCGGGAAGATTAAAGAAAACGGCCTTCCTATGAGCCGCGCCGATTATGAAGCTATCGCTAATGGGGCATACGGTGGGCGCACAGAACTCGGCAATCGGGGGATTTCAAGCGGTGATGGGTGGAACTATAGAGGGCGCGGTCTGAAGCAGTTGACCGGACGGCACAATTACACATTGTTTCAGCATTGGCATTCAAGATTTTCGGCCCAATGGCCAAATGGTCGTCCTGATTTTATTGAAAATCCGGACTTGTTGTTAGAAATGAAATATGCGGTTCGATCAGCAGCATGTTTCTGGTTGAGTAATAAGCTACATGAAAAGGCAGATGTAGGTAGCGGCTTGCATGTTGTGGATTCAATAACCTCTATTGTAAATAAACATACAGCGAGCCATCCAGATAGAAGAGAAATTTTTATTGAGTTGCTGGAAAAAGGGATTTTGAATTGAAAAAAATATTGATTGCGTGTTTGGTTATTATGTTGTTCGTGAATTCCAAGTCTTGGGCAAAAGACCCATACGTAGATATAGATACGACAATGTGCAGGGAGGGTGAGGATATTTATATTAGTTGTGCTTTCAATGATGGTATGGATCAATATGATTATGTAGGAAAAGTGGCTTCAGTTTGCGCGAAATCGAATGCATCTCCAGACAGCGGATATGTTCAATACCGCTTTGGGAAACCGTCCTACGGTCTTGGCCCGGCAATCGTAGAAATGCAATATCCAGAAGAAAAAACACCTCCAAAAGGTGAGTTTGCAATTTACACTTCGAGAAATTCTGAAAGTAGAGGAGCGGCACTTCGTTTTGCAAACGGTAAATACCTTTATTCACTAGAGCGCCTGAACTCCTTTAGTTATAGAATCGTTGCCAGAAAGCAAGGCGAGAAGGTATTTGATAAAGAATGTAATCTTCCGGGTCTAAACTACCTAACTGACGGTGCATATAAAGGTATGCAAGTGATAGAACTTGGCCGAACAAAAATACCCGGCAGTAATAGGTGCGATGGTGTGGGACTCCGGGAAGCTTATAAATTTGTGGATGCTCATGGGGTAAAAGCATGTCTTGTCTACACGCAAGAGGGCGCGCAAACAGAAGGGGTATCATCCCGTGGACCTGATAGAATATCTCTTTATTCTGCCATGTCACCTGATGATCTAAAGTTTGTTTATGCGTTTCCCTATGGAGGCACAGAGGGAAAAATTCTCGACGCATTTTTTCTTCCCGTAGGAGGGAGGGATGAGAAACTGTTGTTCGTGATGTATCGTATAGAGTCGCCTAAGTTGTGGAAGTCGGTCAGTGATATTTATGGTGTTAGTGTTTTTAGGAGAGAGGGGGATGCTTTGCTTCTAGACGAAAAGCTCACGCTTTTTTTTGATTTCCGTGCGGACACCGTTGATAAGCAAGGACGATCAACGTATGTGTATCCGTATAAGGTAAAAAGCAGTGTTGAGAAAACGGTTGGTTCACCTTTGTTTCACGCCGTCATTGCTAAAAATAAAATCGCCGGCTCCATTTTGGAGAAAACATTTCTTTATGATGGTGGTTCGGAGCCGTTGCTGCAGTCTTTACCCAAGGCGTATCTGATCAAGGGAGACAGCGTTTTAGTGGAGGATGCGAAGTCTGGATGGTGTAGGGTCTCATACCAGACAAAAGTAGAGATGATTACAAAGTGGGTGCAGTGTAAGTCGATAAGCTTTTCGGCGATCTAGGTGAACTCATGCCAATCAAACTGGATAAAATTCCTCCCCTCGCACCGCGCCCCCAGCGACCTCGATTTTTACTTTGGCTGGGTATGTTGTTGCTCTGTTGTTTGCTGGGCATCGGTGGGACGCTGTTGTTCGGCGACGAATCGTTACCTCAGGAACCTTCGGATTTCTGGAGCTTGGCCTTGGGCATCCCTTTCCTGGCTTGGTGCGTGCTGGGATTCGGGCGAGTGCTGTTGTACACCGGTGAACAGGGTGCCGCCGATGGCTGGAATGATGCTCGCGAAGAAGACCTGAGCCGCAAGATGCGTCAGGGGCGTCGCTCGCAACAGGTGTTGGGCGTGAGCGTGCAGACTGCTCTTGAAGAACCTGCGGATGATCCGGAAATACAGCTGGACGCTCTGCTGAGTGGGACGACGGCGCTGAAGTCACAAGCGTCCAGGATGGATGGAGCAATACTTCGCCATAGTTGTTTATCTTGCGACGCAGATGAAAATCCGGAAGCAATAGTGCTGAGTATATGGGCGCAGACGCTCGCCGACCTGGCACCCACTCTGGCGCAGTTGCCTGCCGATCAACCATTGGCCCTGTTGCTGGATGTCGATACCGGTTTGCCGGAGAAGCAATGGCGCCGAGTGTGGCAACAGGCATGGCGCGAATCGGGCATTCGCCAGCCTGCAACCCCCGTCGATGGCCGCGGGCTGACTGCACTGGACCAGTGGCTCGACCAGCGAATTGGCGATCGGGCGTTGCTATTGGTTTTGGCCGTGCAGTTTGCGCCGCAGCAGCCGGATGGCACGGCGGAAGTTGCGGTCGGGTTGTTGTTTGGCAACCGTCTGACGCAGCCCACGTTATCGCCGATTGCCTTTCTGCACCGGCCGGAGCAGGCGCGCAAGCCCGCCTCTGATGATCTGCTTTACGCTACGCGCCAGGCGCTTGAGTGGGTGCCGCTTGAATCGAGATCAGTCGAGCAGGTTTGGCGAGCGGGTATTGATGCGCGGGGAAAGGCCGCGATTGCAGGCGTGCTGTCTGACGTCCCCATGTCAGTGAATAGGCCGCGAATGTGCGACCTTGATGCAATGCTGGGGCATCCAGGCTGCGCTTCGCCTTGGTTGGCCGTCGCTGCCGGGACGCAGGCGATTCGGCGCGGTGCCGGGTCGCAGTTCATTTACAGTGGTGGCGCGGCTGCGGCGGGTCTGTGGGGCACGGTGTTGATTCCGGTGTCACCACTTTTGAAATAGGTGAGTGAGTTCTACCGCCAGCCAGATGAACATCTCGCCGGAAAGCGTGCGCATGCACCGCAAAAACCGGTACCTGAAACTGGAAGTGGGATCGCAGTCGGAGTTGTTTGCGCAGTTTATCGAGTGGTTGCGCAGGCATTGAAAAGTCAAAAGATCGCAGCCTGCGGCAGCTCCTACACGGACGGCGTTGATCTTTCGGCTTTGGCAGTCAGCTGTTCGCGGCAGTAATCGGCAAACAACTGCGCCGGTTTGGTCAGTTGCCCGCGCTTGAGCCATGCCGCCACCAGCCCCGAACCGGTGACGTTTTCGGCGATGTCCACGCACACCACTTTCTGCCCGTCGTATGTGCACTCCGAATGCGGCTTGGTCACCAGGATCGAAAAACCAAAGCCTTGGCCAACCATGCCGCGCACCATCTCGATCGATGGCGAGCTGAAGGCGATGCGTGGGGTCAGGCCCAGCTCATCGAACAGACTGACGAAGTAGGTCCGGCTCGGCTGTACGTCCAGAAGAATCATCGGCTCCAGGCACAGATCCCGCAGCGACACTTGCGCCTGCTGGGCAAAGCGGTGATCCGCCGGCAGCAGCGCGTAAGGTCGTTGCGCCGGCATCAGCGGTTCGGTTTCGATGGTGCCGTCCAGATCGTGCTCGTAAAGGATCGCCAGATCGAAGGCGCCGGAGGTCAGGCCCTGTACCAACTCCTGCTGCTCGCCGTCGCGAATGCGGATTTCCACGCCCGGATACAACGCCGAGAACCCCGCCATCAGTTGCGGCAGGTACAGCGGCGCGACGGTTTCGAAACAGCCAATATCGATCTGCCCGGAGACCACATCGTTGTCGGCCAGGGCGTTCTGTTCGAACTCCCTGGCCATGCGCAGCAGTTCCTGGGCCTTGCGATAGAAGCGCGCACCACTGGGGGTCAACGACACGCCCTGGGCGTGATGGCGGATCAGCAATTGCACGCCGAAGCTGTCTTCCAGCCCTTTGATGGCCGTGGAGATCGAAGGCTGGGCGATGTACAGCTTGCGCGAGGCTTCGGCGACGCTGCCGCATTCGACGGTGGTGATGAAGTATTTCAGTTGACGCAGATTGTAGGCAGCCACAGCAAACCTCGGGGGAGAACGGATCAGGCATCCGGGCAATTTGCGCGCCACCCCTATCCTATCCGCTCGGGCAGCGATTTGTTGTGGTTGAACAATAACCACATGCGGCACCAGAAGGGAGATTGGCTACGTAGTTTTTTCTTGGCCTGCGAACACATTTTTACTGGTTTTCCACCGCTTGGGCCTGAGCGACTATCCAATACACAAGAATGTCCTCTGGAGCATCTGAACGTGTTCGAGCTTGAGTATTGGCAACGCAAGGCCGCTTCCCTGCGGTTTCCCGACCAGGCCGTGATCGACGGCCAGCGCCGCGCGGCGCAGTCGGGACAGACTTTCGCCGCGATCAACCCTGCCACCGGGCAATGCCTGGCCAACGTTGCCGCCTGCGGCGAAGAAGACGTGAACGCGGCGGTGCGTAATGCGCGGCAGGTCTTCGAGGCTGGCACCTGGGCGGCGCGCTCACCGACCGAACGCAAGCAAGTGCTGTTGCGCCTGGCCGACTTGATCCTCGAAAACCGTGAAGAGCTGGCACTGCTCGATTCGCTGAACATGGGCAAACCCGTCGCCGATGCCTACAACATCGACGTGCCGGGTGCCGCCAGCGTGTTCCGCTGGTACGCCGAGTGCCTCGACAAACTCTACGATCAGGTCGCGCCCAGTGCGCAGAACGTGCTGGCGACCATCACCCGCGAAGCCCTCGGCGTGGTGGCTGCCGTGGTGCCGTGGAATTTTCCGCTGGACATGGCCGCGTGGAAACTCGCTCCGGCCCTGGCGTCGGGCAACTCGGTGATCCTCAAACCGGCCGAGCAATCGCCATTTTCGGCCCTGCGCCTGGCTGAGCTGGCGCTGGAAGCCGGTGTACCTGCGGGTGTGTTGAACGTGCTGCCGGGCCTCGGCGAGCAGACCGGCAAGGCCCTCGGCCTGCACCCGGACGTCGACTGTCTGGTGTTCACCGGCTCCACCGAAGTCGGCAAATATTTCATGCAGTACTCGGCCCAGTCGAACCTCAAGCAGGTGTGGCTGGAATGCGGTGGCAAGAGTGCGAACCTGGTGTTTGCCGATTGTCAGGACCTGGATCTGGCGGCCGAGAAAGCCGCATTCGGCATCTTCTTCAATCAGGGGGAAGTCTGCTCGGCCAACTCACGGTTGCTGGTGCAGCGCTCGATCCATGACGAATTCGTCGAACGCCTCAAGGCCCAGGCTGAACGCTGGTTGCCGGGGGATCCGCTGGACCCGTCGAGCGCCGCCGGGGCCATCGTCGACAGCCGTCAGACCGCGCGCATCATGAAGTTCATCCAGCAGGCCGAGCAGCATGGTGCGAGCAAAGTCTGTGGCGGTCGGCAGTCGATTTTCAACGGCTCGGACAACTTCATCCAGCCGACGATTTTCACCGGCGTGACGCCGGACATGCCGTTGTTTCGCGATGAAGTGTTCGGCCCGGTACTGGCCGTCACGGCGTTCAACGACGAGGCCCACGCCTTGCAACTGGCCAACGACAGCGTCTACGGTCTGGCGGCTTCGCTATGGACCGATGACCTCAATCGCGCCCACCGTGTGGCGCGACAACTGCGAGCCGGTACGGTGTCGGTCAACAGCGTCGATGCGCTGGACGTGACCGTGCCTTTTGGCGGCGGCAAGCAGTCGGGTTTCGGTCGCGACCTGTCCCTGCATTCATTCGATAAATACACCCAGTTGAAGACCACCTGGTTTCAATTGCGCTGATAACAAAACGGAGAACTGGCGATGACCACACCACGTGACACCCGCGACTATCAGGCCGCCGACGCTGCGCACCACATCCATGCGTTCGTCGATCAGAAAGCCCTCAATGACGAGGGGCCACGGGTGATGGTCCGTGGCGAGCGCCTGCACCTGTGGGACAACGATGGCCGGCGTTACCTCGATGGCATGTCCGGGCTGTGGTGCACCAACCTCGGTTACGGGCGCAAGGACCTGGCCTTTGCTGCGAGCCAGCAACTGGAACAGCTGCCGTACTACAACATGTTTTTCCACACCACTCACCCACAGGTGATCGAACTCTCCGAGCTGCTGTTCAGCCTGCTGCCGGGGCACTACAGCCACGCGATCTACACCAACTCCGGCTCCGAAGCCAACGAGGTGTTGATCCGTACGGTGCGGCGTTATTGGCAGGTGCTCGGCAAGCCCGAGAAGAAAATCATGATCGGCCGCTGGAACGGATACCACGGTTCGACCCTGGCCGCGACGGCACTGGGTGGCATGAAGTTCATGCACGAAATGGGCGGCATGATTCCGGACATCGAGCACATCGACGAGCCGTACTTCTTCGCTCATGAGGGCAACCTGACGCCGGCGGAATTCGGTCTGCGTGCAGCGCAACAGCTGGAAGCGAAGATTCTCGAACTGGGTACCGACAAGGTCGCAGGCTTCATCGCCGAACCGTTCCAGGGCGCGGGCGGGATGATCTTCCCGCCCGAAAGCTACTGGCCGGAAGTCCAGCGCATCTGCCGCAAGTACGATGTGCTGGTGTGCGCTGATGAAGTGATTGGTGGCTTTGGTCGTACCGGCGAGTGGTTCGCCCACGAGTACTTCGGTTTCGAGCCGGACACCCTGTCCATCGCCAAGGGGCTGACCTCGGGCTACATCCCCATGGGTGGCTTGATCCTGTCGAAAAAAATGGCCTCGGTGCTGGTGGAGCAGGGCGGTGTGTTTGCCCACGGCCTGACCTATTCCGGGCACCCGGTGGCGGCAGCAGTGGCGATCGCCAACCTCAAGGCCCTGCGCGATGAAGGCGTGGTGACGCGGGTCAAGGATGACATCGGCCCGTACCTGCAACAGTGCCTGCGCGAAGTGTTCGGCAAGCACCCGATGGTGGGGGACATCCAGGGCACCGGCATGGTCGCGGCGTTGCAACTGGCCGAAGACAAATCCACTCGCAAGCGCTTTGCCAACGAGAACGACATTGCCTGGCGTTGCCGTACGATAGGCTTTGAGGAAGGGGTGATCATTCGCTCGACCTTGGGCCGGATGATCATGGCGCCGGCGTTGATTGCCAGTCGTGAAGAGATTGATGAGCTGATTGCCAAGACCTTGAAAGCGGTGGACCGTACGGCACAGGAATACGGCCGGATCTGATATCGCTGGAAGGTCCTTCGGACCTTAATCGCGAGCAGGCTCGCTCCTACATTGGATTTGTGTCGTTCATCGGAAACGAGGGCGACATAGACCCCTGTAGGAGCGAGCCTGCTCGCGATTGCGACAGACATAAAAGATCGCAGCCTTCGGCAGCTCCTACAGGGGATCGCATTCCAATGTAGGAGCTGTCGAAGGCTGCGATCTTTTGCTGTTCTCAAGCTTTGCACCCACCTCGGGCATCCCCGCCCACAGCGCCCTTTCACAGTGCGGGCTAACGAGTTTTTTCATCGTTCGCATCCACATATTTCCTCATTTTCCTAAGCCTGCCCTTGGGCCAACATCGATCTCGCCAGCCAGCCCAATGCTGCATGCCGAAGGGTCCATCAGAGACCACAGGCCGCAGCTGCACCAGGGCCGCTGGCCGTACTGCCCATGACAAAACTAAATCAACAGCTTTGGGAGTGCTCCATGATCAAGTCCTTGCTTACCCGCGTTGCCCATCCACTGGCGATCACCGCCATCGCCGCGACGGTCGCCACCAGCGCCCAGGCCGGCACCCTGTCCATCGGTCATACCACCTGGGTCGGCTACGGCACCCTGTACCTGGCCCAGGACCTTGGCTACTTCAAGGAAAACGGTTTGACCGTCGAGTTGCCGGTGGTCGAGGAAGCGGCGATGTACATGGCTGCACAGGCTTCCGGCGAGTTGTCCGGCTCGGCGTCGACCATCGACGAGGTGCTCAAGTACCGTCCGCAATTCTGCTTCAAGGCGGTGGCCGCGCTGGACGACAGCCATGGTGGCGACGGCGTGCTGGTCGGCAAGGACGTCAAGAGCCTGCAGGAACTCAAGGGCAAGGCCGTTGCGGTCAACGAAGGTTCGACCTCGCAGTTCTGGCTGTCGTATCTGCTGAAAAAACACGGTATGAGCATGAGCGACATCACCGTGCAGAACATGACGGCCGACGACGCCGCCACTGCGTTCATCGCCGGTCGCGTACCGGCCGCCGTGACCTGGGAGCCGCACTTGTCGATGGTTCGCGACAAGCAGCAGGGCAAGGTGCTGATCGACAGCAGCAGCACGCCGGGCGTGATTGTCGACGTGGTCGCACTGAACTGCGCCGTCATCGAAAAGCAGCCGGAAGACGTCAAGGCCCTGGTGGCCGGTTTGTATAAAGCGGTGCAGTACACCAAGGACCATCCGCAGGAAGCCTACAAAATCATGGCCAAGGGCGTTGGCGGCTACCTGGCCGATCCGAAGGAGCTGGAAGCTGCCGCGCAGGGCGTGCGCTTCTACGATCAGGCCATGAGCGAAAAACTTCTGGGCGCACCGGGCAAGCCGGGTGACAGCGCGCCGCTGATCAAGCTGGCCAACGAGACCGCCAGCGAGCTGCAAGGCAAGCCCTACAACGTCAGCAATGACGACCTGATCGACAACCGCTTCGTCACCCCGCTCTAGGAGGCTGCATGTTCAAGCGCAATTCATGGCTGAGCCGCTGCATCACGCCCAAGACCGGTCTGCCGGTCTCGGTGATCTGGAGCGCGAGCGGTCTTGCCTGGGTGCTGTTGGTCGGCCTGTGGGCTGGCTTGTCCTACGGTGGCGTGGTGCCGGGCATGTTTCTGCCGACGCCGGGTGCGGTGGTCGAGGCCGCTGTGCGCCTCGGTCGAGACGGCACACTCGGCCAGCATGTGTGGGCCAGCGTCGAAGTGGTGATGGTCGGCTTCATCGTGTCGTCCCTGGTGGCAGTGCCGCTGGGTTTGCTGATGGGCAGCTTCCGCATCGTCCAGGCCTTTCTTGAGCCGCTGGTAAATTTCATTCGTTACCTGCCGGTGACCTCGTTCGTGCCGCTGTTCATCTTGTGGATCGGCATCGGTCTGGAGCAGCGGGTGTCGGTGATCATCTTCGGCGTGTTTTTCCAGCAACTGGTGATGATTGCGGACGTGTCCAAAGGCATCTCCAAGGACCTGATCAACGCCTCCTACACCCTAGGTTCGAACCGTCGTGATGCGGTGCTGCATGTGATCGCTCCGGCTTCCCTGCCAGGCGTTCTCGACACCCTGCGGGTGACCATGGGCTGGGCCTGGACTTACCTGGTGGTGGCTGAACTGGTCGCCGCTTCCAGTGGCCTGGGTTATCTGAGCCTCAAGGCCATGCGTGGCTTTCAGGTGGATGTGATTTTCCTGGCCATCGCGATCATTGGCCTGCTGGGCCTGGTCACCGATCAACTGTTCCGTTTCCTACGCCTGAGGATTACCGCATGGGCTCAGTAACCGCCGCCACTCATCGTTTTGTCGCCCCTCAGGCTGCCCCGGTGAACGCGCCTCGGCTGCAGGTGGATAAGGTCAGCCTGCGTTACAAGAAACCCGATGGCGGCACGTTCACCGCTTTGGAGGAAGTGTCGTTCGAGGTGCCGGACCAGCAATTTGCAGTACTGGTCGGGCCTTCGGGTTGCGGCAAGTCGAGCCTGTTGTACCTCACCGCCGGTCTGGCCGAACCGACCTCGGGCGAAATTTACGTCGGCGGCCAACAGGTGGAAGGCCCCGGTGCGGATCGCGGCATGGTGTTCCAGAGCTACACGCTGTTCCCGTGGTTGACCGTGCGCCAGAATGTCGAGTTCGGCCTCAAGCGGCGCGGCATGCCGGCGGCGCAACGCAAGGACATCGTCGATTACTACGTCAACGAAGTGGGCCTGAGCGGCTTTGCCGACAACTACGCCAAGCAGCTGTCCGGCGGGATGATGCAGCGCGTCGCCATTGCCCGCGCGCTGGCCAATGACCCGCAGATCCTGCTGATGGACGAGCCCTTCGGCGCCCTCGACAGCCAGACTCGCCTGCAAATGCAGCAGTTGTTGCTGCGGGTGTGGGGCAACAGCAAGAAGACGGTGTTGTTCGTGACCCACGACATCGACGAGGCGATTCTGCTCGGCGATCGGGTCTACGTCATGGGCGCCAGGCCGGGGCGGATCAAGCAAATCCTCGATGTGCCGATCGAACGTCCACGCAACCTGGACATGGTCATGGAGCGCTCGTTCATCGAGATGAAGCGCGAGATCTTCGGGCTGCTGCATGATGATCTGGAGGCGGTGCATTAAGTCGCAAATGCACACCCCTGTAGGAGCTGGCCTTTGTGGCGAGGGGGCTTGTCGGATCGCCGCACCGCCCCGTTCGGCTGCGCAGCAGTCGTAAATACTGTGTTCGAAAATCTTGGGGCCGCTTCGCGACCCAATGGGGGCAAGCCCCCTCGCCACACAAGCCCACGCCCACAGATTTATGTATCAGGGGGCAGCCGGCAACAGGAACCGGGCAATCACCGGCAGGTGATCGGAGATGCGCAACGTATCATCCTGCCGCACCATTGCCTCGACCCGTTTGATCCGCGGGCTGTAGAACAGGTAGTCGACGGTCCGGTCCGGGCCGTTCAGCCCGGGATCGTTCGGGTAATGGGTCAGCCAGCGCTCGCGGTCGATACCACTGGCTTCGTTGTTGGTCGGGATCATCGGATACTTGTCCCACAGGATGTGCAACGGGCTGTCGGCGGAGTAGGGCGAGCGTTGCGTATCGGGCAGGCGTCGATACTGGCCAAGCGGCAACAGGTTGAAATCCCCGCCGATCAGCCACGGCGTGCCACGGCTTTCGAATTTATCGAGAGTCCTGGTCACGGCGGTCACCTGGTTTTGCGAGGTATTGTCGGCTTGGGTCGCACGCTCCAGATGGGTATTGAACACCGCCAACTGCCCGCCATCACTCAACGGCAAGTAGCTCACCAGCAAAGCGTTTTTGGGCTTGAACTGGCGGCTGAGCGGATTGCCCGAGGTGATGGGCAGTTGCAGGCGTTCGGCATGTTCGATCTGGTAACGGCTAAGGGTTGCCAGTTGCCGGCCAACACTGCCGAAGATGTGCGGGTTCGGCACGAAGTCGGCCTTCCAGTCGAAGGCGCTGGTGCCACAGGGATACAAGTCGGCGAGCCGTTCTTGCAGCAGTTTGAGTTGGTGCTGGTAATCGCTGGCCTTGGCGCCGTCGTCCAGTTCCTGCAACAGCACGATGTCCGGTTGTTCGTCGCGAATCACCCGCGCCACTTCGTCGAGGCTGAAAGCCATGTCTTCCGCTGTGGGACGTTCGTCGGTGCCAGCGGCCAGGTCATTCCAGAACACGTAACGCTTGCCGGCCAGGTACTGAACGTTCCAGGTCATCACCTTCAGCGCCTGTCCGGGAACCAGGGTGGGGGCCTGGGCACTGCAACTGACTGGCAATACTTCTTTGGCGTCGGGGCGCCAGGTCAGGCTGTATATCATCGCGGTGATCAGGCCGATCACAATCAGCAGGCCCAGCAGGGTGTAGCGCAGTAGACGGGTCATGGCTCGGCTTATTAGCGTTACAGGATTGCTCCCGAGCATACCCGAGAGCGATGGTCGCGCCCAAGGTCAGAGCGAGCTGTCATTTCTCTCAGGCAACGGGTTGATCAGCATGAACAGTCGGAACAGCACCACGCTGGTAAACAGCTGCAGGAAACTGTGGGCACTGTCGATCAATAGTGAGACCACCGGGTTTTGCGGTTCCGGATACGCCGCCAGAGTGGCCCCCCTGAGCAGCCACAACGGCCCCATCACACACAGAATGCACAGCAGAATGCGCAGGAAGTGACCGCTGGTCAGGCGCAGGCTTTCCTTCATGGCCGCCAGCGGCGCCAGGCCGCGCAACACCAGCAGGTATTCGCCAAACGCCAGGGTCACCATCAGGTAGATACCTGGCAGGAAATACAGCGACAGGCCCAGCAGAATCAGCACGGTATTGAGCGCCGTCAGCAGGGCGAAGCGCGGCCACAGGCTCGCCGCCATCGTCAGCAGGTCGCGGTTGCGCGGCGACTCGCCGCGGCTGCGGGCGTCGAGAAACAGAATCAGCGCGGCGGTGTACAGCGGGTACACCAGCAGGCCGACAATCACGCTGATGCCGGGGAAACTGTCCGGCTCCGTGGAGTGGTCGACCACTTGTTGCAGCAGCGCCTCAAGCATCACCAGCGGCAGGCACAGCTGCACGATCTGGCCCAGATTGCGCTTGAAGAAATACAGGGAGTCACGCAGGACATCTAACGGATTCATCAGTGGGTATCGCAGGTTGGAAGCAGTGGCTCACTTTAACCGATGAAGTACTCGGGGACGCAAACGTAAACGTTCGGTAAAGGTCATTGAAACATCTTGTTTCAGCCTCCATTAAGGTCGAGCACCTTATCCTCAGTGGAAAAGGGCAACGATTTCCCCCGGCAATCTACGAGGTCGCCATGAACAGCGAAGAACAAACCCTGATCGATGGACTGTTTTCCCGGCTGCAACAGGCCGAAACGGACTCAGCCCCGCGCGACGCCCAGGCCGAGGCGCGGATCAAGGAACACCTGACGCGCCAACCGGCGGCAGGTTATTTCATGACCCAGGCGATTCTGGTGCAAGAGGCGGCGATCAAGAGCCTCGATGAACAGAACAGGCAACTGACCGGGCAAGTCCAGCAGTTGCAGGCCGAACTGCAACAGGCCAAGGCTCAGGCAACCCCGGCTCCGGCACCGAGTAGCGGTGGCTTTTTGTCGAGTATCTTTGGTGGCGCATCCCGTGATCCTCAGCCCGCGCCAACCCAGAGTGCACCGCCGTCGAGCGGTGGCTGGCGTGAGCCGGGACGCTCGTCGTTCGGTTCACAATCGCCACAGCAGAACTTCGGCGCGCCGCCGCAAAACTTTCCACAGCAGGGCTATGCACCGCAGCAACAGGCCCCGGCAGCGGCTGGCAGCAGTTTCCTCGGTGGAGCGCTGAAAACCGCGGCTGGCGTAGCGGGTGGCGTGATGCTGGCACAAGGCATCAGCAGCCTGTTCCATCACAATCAGCAACCGGAAGTCGTCGAAGTCATCAAGGAAGAGCCGGCCCAGGTCAACGACCAGGGCAACAACGGCTGGGGCGATGACCAGCGCGTGGCCGGTAACGATTCCTGGAGCAACGATCAGGGCGGGTTCAGCGACGCTGATTACAGCGATGACAACTCATCGCTCTTCGGCGGCGACGACGATTCCTACGTCTGACACATCAGTGGCAAGGGAGCTTGCTCCCTTGCCACATAGCCGATTATTCGCGGAACAATCCTTCGGGCTGGCATACTGGGCGACCTTTCGGGCCAGGTGCCTGATTCAGCCTTGAGGAAAGCCGGTGAAAAAAATCGCAGTGTTCGCCGATGTCCAGAACCTCTACTACACCGTGCGTCAGGCTTATGGTTGCCACTTCAACTACGCCGCACTGTGGGCTGACATCAGCAAACAGGGCGAGATCGTCGAGGCCTACGCCTACGCCATCGATCGCGGTGACAGTAAACAGCAGCAGTTTCAGCAGATCCTGCGCAACCTCGGTTTCACCGTAAAGCTCAAGCCGTACATCCAGCGCAGCGATGGTTCGGCCAAGGGCGACTGGGACGTGGGCATTACTCTCGACATCATGGATGCCGCCGACCATGTCGATGAAATCGTCCTGGCCTCCGGCGACGGTGATTTCGACATGCTGCTCGAACGCATCATCAGCAAACACGGGGTGCAAGCGGTGGCCTACGGTGTGCCGGGTCTGACCGCCAACTCGCTGATCCGCGCCGCCAGCCGCTACGTGCCGATCGAAGGCGCGCTGCTGCTCAAGAATTGATTTTTACGGAGTTGAACCAGGTTTGGAACGCATAGCAGTCATCGACTTTGAAACCACCGGGATCTCCCCGAGCAGCAGCTGCCGGGCCACGGAAATCGCCGTGGTGATCCTTGAACAGGGGCGCATCGTCGAGCGTTACCAAAGCCTGATGAACGCCGGCGTGCGCGTCCCGGCCTTCATCGAACAACTCACCGGCATCAGCAACGCCATGCTGCGCACCGCGCCGCCGGCGGAGCAGGTGATGAACGAAGTGAATGAATTCGTCGGTACCACGCCACTGCTGGCGCACAACGCCGCATTCGACCAGAAGTTCTGGGATTTCGAACTGGGGCGGATCAAACGCACCCGCTTGCAGAATTTTGCCTGCTCGCTGCTACTGGCCCGCCGCTTGATGCCTGCCGCGCCGAACCACAAACTCGGCACCTTGACCACGTTCGCCAACCTGCCCCACACCGGCAAGGCCCACCGGGCCATGGCCGATGCCGAGATGGCGGCCAACCTGACGGCGTACCTGGCCGAAGAGTTGCGCCAGAAGCATGGTTTGCGCGAGCTGTCCCATGATCTGTTGTGCAAGTTGCAGAAGGTCCCGGCGGCGAAAGTGGGCGAACACCTAAAGCGCTATCGCGGGTTCTGAATTCACCACACATCCCCTGTAGGAGCTGCCGAGTGAAACGAGGCTGCGATCTTTTGACTTTGATTTTAAAGATCAAGATCAAGAGATCGCAGCCTCGTTTCACTCGACAGCTCCTACGGTCCTACGGTCCTACAGAAAGCTATTTGCCATTCCCTTCGATATGCCCCAACGGCACCCGCTTCTCGATGGCGCTGGACAACACAATCGAGGTCTTGCTGAACCCGAACGTGGCAATCCGGTTGATCAGTTCTTCCAGCTCCGGCATCGAGCCCACAGCCGCTTGCATGATCACGCACGGGTCACCCGTCACCCGATGGCATTCGGTCAATTGCGGGATTTTGATCAGGTCGTCGTAGGCTTTCTGGTTGCCGTGCTGGTTCAGGCGCAGTTCGATCACGCACTGGATCGGCAGGCCGAGCTTGGCCATGTCGACTTTTGCCTGATAACCGGTGATCACGCCGCTGGCTTCGAGCTTGGCCACGCGCTCGGCCACGGCCGGGGCGGACAGGTTGACCTTGCGCGCCAGGTCGGCGTAGGACGCGCGACCGTTTTCCAGCAGGGCGCTGAGCAGCATGCGGTCGTATTTGTCCATGGAACGGCTCCTGAAAATGACTGACTTTCGAAAACACGGTTTATCGCAAAAAACTCCGTGTTTTGAAAAGTGTACCGATACGATAAACAGGTTTTGTAACTTATTTTCCGTCGTTGGCCTTTCTAGAATAGCCGTTCACTTGTCTTGCCTGCGAGCTGCTCCCCATGCCTGGCCTCCGTCGTTTTCCCTTACCGTTGATCGCTGCCTTTTTCGCGTTGTACGTGATTTGGGGCTCGACCTACCTGGTGATCCGCATCGGCGTGGAATATTGGCCGCCGTTGCTGCTCGCCGGCATCCGCTTCGTCATTGCCGGGACCTTGATGTACGCCTTCCTGCGCTGGCGCGGGGCACCGGCGCCGACCTGGGCGCAATGGAAAGCCGCGGGGATGATTGGCGTCTTGCTGCTGGCGTGCGGTAACGGTGCGGTCAGTGTGGCCGAGCATACGGGCGTGGCTTCCGGGGTGGCGGCTTTGGCAGTGGCGACGGTGCCGCTGTTTACCTTGCTGTGCGGATATTTCTGGGGCGCGCGTAATACCCGTCTCGAATGGGCCGGGATTGTGCTCGGTTTGATCGGCATCGCCATGCTCAACCTCGGTTCCAACCTGCAGTCGAGCCCGCTGGGTGCGGCCCTGCTGATTTTCGCAGCGGCGACCTGGGCCTTCGGCTCGGTATGGAGCAAACACTTGCCGTTGCCTCAAGGCGCGATGGCCAGTGCCGTGGAAATGCTGGTGGGTGGCGTCGTGTTGCTGATCGCCAGCGCGGTAAGCGGTGAACACCTGGAAAAGATGCCGCCGCTCGAAGGTTGGGCCGCGTTGGCGTATCTGACCGTGTTCGGTTCGATCATCGCCTTCAACGCCTACATGTACCTGTTGAAGCACGTGCGTCCGGCGGCGGCCACCAGTTATGCCTACGTCAACCCGGCGGTGGCGGTGTTGCTGGGGATCGTGTTCGTTGGCGAGACTATCGGTATCGAGGAAGCCCTGGCGATGGCAGTGATCATCAGCGCCGTGGTGCTGATCGGTTTGCCGCAGTGGCGTCGCACGCCAGCGCGGCCAGTGGTGCCGACGGCAGTGCCGACAGAATCCCGTGTGAATTAGGGTAAACTGCGCGCCATTGCATCTTGTTTTGCACACTTGTTTTGAACAACCCGCGCTGAATTTTCCTACGGTACTCCCATGACTTTCGCCACCCTTGGCCTGATCGAACCCTTGCTGCGCTCCCTCGAGACGCTCGGCTACCAGACTCCGACGCCGGTTCAGGCGCAAGCCATTCCGGCGGTGCTGGCCGGTCGTGACCTGATGGCCGCGGCCCAGACCGGCACCGGCAAGACCGCCGGTTTCGCCTTGCCGCTGTTGCAACTGCTGGCCATGGAAGGGCCGAAAGTCACCGCCAACTCGGTGCGCGCGCTGATCCTGGTACCGACCCGCGAGCTGGCCGAGCAGGTTCACGAAGCCGTGCGCCAGTACGCCGAAAACTTGCCGCTGCGTACTTACGCGGTCTACGGCGGCGTCAGCATCAACCCGCAAATGATGAAGCTGCGTAGCGGCGTCGACCTGCTGGTGGCGACCCCGGGCCGCTTGCTCGACCTGTTCCGCCAGAACGCGCTGAAGTTCAACCAGCTGCAAACCCTGGTGCTGGACGAAGCCGACCGCATGCTCGACCTGGGCTTTTCCGAGGAGCTGGCGAACATTTACCGCGCGCTGCCGAAGAAACGTCAGACTTTGCTGTTCTCCGCGACCTTCTCCGATGACATCCGCCTGCTGGCCGGGCAGATGCTCAACGATCCGCTGACAATCGAAGTCAGCCCGCGCAACGTCGCGGCCAATACGGTCAAGCAATGGATCGTGACGGTGGACAAGAAGCGCAAGCCGGAACTGTTCGTGCACCTGATGCGCAAGGGCAAGTGGAAGCAGGTGCTGGTGTTCGCCAAGACCCGCAACGGCGTGGACGCGCTGGTGGAAAAACTCCAGGGCCTGGGCATCAACGCCGACGGTATCCATGGCGACAAACCCCAGGCGACCCGCCAGCGCGCACTGGACCGGTTCAAGGCGAGTGAAGTGCAGATCCTGGTCGCTACCGACGTGGCGGCTCGGGGCCTGGACATCGAAGACCTGCCGATGGTGGTCAACTTCGATTTGCCGATCGTCGCTGAGGACTACATCCACCGCATCGGTCGTACCGGCCGCGCGGGTTCGACCGGCGAGGCGATTTCCCTGGTGTGTGCCGATGAAGTGAATCTGTTGTCGGCCATCGAGATGCTGACCCGTCAGACCCTGAAGCGGCAGAACGAGCCGGACTTCGAGCCTGAGCACCGGGTGCCGGACACCGATGCCAGTGGCCAGGTGGTCAAGAAGCCGAAAAAACCGAAGAAGCCCAAGGCGTCCGGTGGTGGCGGTGGTAAACGCAATCTGGGTCGGTGGGTTGATAGCGGAGAGGTTGCGCCGGCGGAACCGTCGATCAAGCCTGTGCGCAAGGTGCCGGTGTTCAATACCGGGCCGCGTAAGCGCAAGCCTTGATTAACTGCGACGTCTGTTAAGCCGCCATCGTCGGAACGCCGCCCGGAGCCGGCTCGCTCCTACAGTTGGAATGCATTTTTCTGTAGGAGTGAGCCTGCTCGCGATGGACGCGCCTCGGTCTTCAGCCCTTGCGCTGCAACCACTCAATCATTCCAAGACCGGCCGCCCGCCCGCTGGCGAAACACGCGGTCAGCAGATAACCGCCAGTCGGCGCTTCCCAATCGAGCATTTCCCCGGCGCAAAACACGCCGGGCATTTGCTTGAGCATCAATCGCTCATCCATCGCCTCGAACAACACACCACCCGCGCTGCTGATGGCCTCGTCCAGTGGACGGGTTTTTACCAGTGTCAGTGGCAATGCCTTGATCGATTTGGCCAGCAAGGTCATGTCGGCAAAGCAGTCGGCGCTGGTCAGTTCACGCAATAGCGCCGCTTTTACCCCATCGATGCCCAACTGACTGTGCAGGTGTTTGGCCATGGAGCGCGATCCCCGGGGTTTGCTCAACGCCGCCGCAACTTTATCCACAGGCCGGCCCGGCAACAGGTCCAGATGAAGGGTTGCCGAGCCGTGCTGGTTGATCGCCTCGCGGATCGGTGCCGACAGGGCGTAGATCAAACTGCCCTCGATCCCGGTGGCGGTAATCACACATTCGCCGAGCCGCGGCACGTCGTCGTTAAGGCCGATGGCGGTGTTTTTCAGCGGCGCGCCGGCGAATTTACTGACCATCAATTCGCTCCAGGCCTGCACCTCAAAGCCGCAATTGCTCGGTTGCAACGGTGCCAGTCCCACGCCGTGTTGCTCCAGCGACAACATCCACGCGCCGTCCGAGCCCAGCCGCGACCAACTGCCGCCACCGAGGGCGAGCAGGGTGGCGTCGGCTTGAACGGTTTTTTCGCCTTCCGGGCTGTCGATGCGCAAACCGCCGTGCTCGTTCCAGCCGAGCCAGCGGTGGCGGGTGTGGATAACTACACCGCAGTCGCGCAGGCGCTTGAGCCAGGCGCGCAGCAGCGGCGCGGCTTTCATGTCGGTGGGGAATACCCGGCCGGAACTGCCGACGAAGGTTTCGATGCCTAGCTCGTGAATCCATTGGCACAGCGCATCGGCACCGAAGCCGCGCAGCAGCGGGGCGATCTGCGGGGCGCGTTCGGCGTAGCGCGAGAGAAACGCCGGGTAGGCTTCAGAGTGAGTGATGTTCATGCCGCCGACGCCGGCCAGGAGGAATTTTCGTCCGACCGAAGGCATGCCGTCGTACAGGTCGACCTTGATCCCGGCCCGGCTCAACACTTCGGCCGCCATCAGACCGGCGGGGCCGCCGCCGATGATGGCGACGTGAGGGGGGAGGGCTGGCAAGGATTGGGTCATGGGATGCGCTGCGGTATGACGGAATAAGCCGGGCATTCTACCGCCCTGCCTTCTGTAGGAGCGAGCTTGCTCGCGAAGGTCTTGAACGATAACGCGGATAACCAGCTGCTCAGCGGCGACGGTGAGTTTTTCGCGAGCAAGCTCGCTCCTACAGAGATCATAGGTGCTTTTGATGGTGGTTAAAAAACAACCACTACTCTGTAGCCTATACGTAGTGTGGGCTGCAGGCCCTTTCACTCAGGTTATCCACAGGCAGTTCCACAGGCATTGTGGGTAAAGCATCCACAGCTCAGTGACAGCCTGATGACTGCCAGACACGCTGCGCGCTGTGATGGAGGATGCCATGACGGCGGGCCAGGGCCTGGCGGTCCTTGCTGTAGCCGCCGCCGATCACCCCGACCAGCGGAATGTCACGGCCCAGGCAATGGCGCATCACGCTTTCATCACGGGCAGCGACGCCTTCGTCTGTCAGCTGCAGATAACCCAGGGCGTCGTCCTTATGCACATCGACCCCGGCGTCATACAGCACCAGATCCGGTTGGTAGAGCGGCAGCAGGTAGTTGAGTGCGTCGTCCACGACCTTCAGGTAATCGGCATCGCCCATGCCGTTGGGCAGCGCAATGTCCCAGTCGCTTTCGGCCTTGCGTGCGGGAAAGTTCTTTTCGCAGTGCAGGGAAACGGTCACTGCTTCCGGGGTGTTGTGCAGAATTCGTGCAGTCCCGTCGCCCTGATGCACGTCGCAATCGAAGATCAGCACCCGGTTCACCTTTCCACTTTCCAGCAGGTAATGGCTGATCACCGCCAGGTCATTGAAGATGCAGAATCCGGCCGGATAGTCGTAGTGCGCGTGGTGGGTGCCGCCCGCCAGGTGACAGGCCAGGCCATGCTCCAGCGCCTGCTCGGCCGCCAGCAACGAGCCGCCGACCGCCCGCACCGTGCGCCGGGCCAGGGCTTCGCTCCAGGGCAGGCCGAGGCGGCGCTGGTCTTCGCGGGACAACTCGCCACTCATGTAGCGCGCGATATACGAAGGGTCATGGGCGAGGGCGAGAATCTCTGCAGAACACAGTTCCGGGCGCAACAGGTTGGCATCGCGGGTCAGGCCGCTGTCCACCAGGTGATCGCGCAACAGGCGGAACTTGTCCATGGGGAAGCGGTGATCCGCCGGAAACTCGGGACTGTAGTCTTCGTGATAAATCAGCGGCAGTGGCATGGTCATTTCATGTAGGAATGAGAGAAGGATCCTACCAGCGTTGTAGACTGGCGACATTGAAATGGAGGGGCGGGGCACGATGGAGCCAATACTGGAACTTGAAAGCGCTCGGCTGCTGTTGCGCCAGTGGCGCGATGAAGATTTAGCGGACTTTGCGGCGATGTGTGCCGACCCGCAGGTGATGCGCTATTTTCCGGCAACCATGAGCCGGCTGGAAAGCGCTTCATTGATCGGGCGAATCCGCGGTCATTTCGCCGAGCACGGTTATGGTCTTTGGGCCTTGCAGCGAAAGGACTCTGGCCAGTTCATCGGGTTTACCGGGCTGAGCGTGGTCGGGTTCGACGCGCCTTTCACCCCCGCCACGGAAATCGGTTGGCGCCTGGCCCGCGAGCACTGGGGCCTCGGTTACGCCAGTGAAGCGGCCTGGACCGCTCTGCGCTGCGGGTTCGACCGCTTGCCGCTGAAGGAGGTCGTGGCCTTCACGACGCAAACCAATCTGCCGTCAGAGAAAGTCATGCAGGCCATCGGCATGCACCATGATCCGGCGAATGACTTCGATCACCCGCGACTCGAGGCTGATCATCCGTTGCGTCGGCATGTGCTGTATCGCATCAGCCGCGAACAATGGCTGCAAACCTTGCATGGATAACCTGACACGGACGTTTACAATGGCCTTCATGGGCCCGGTCCAGAAACTGAATCGACCGTTGCAGCCAAGGCTGCGCGGCAATGTTTTGCGTGAGGAGCATCTGAATGAGCCAAGTGTTGGATGATCTGGTCGACCTGCTGACCCTGGAACCGATCGAAGAAAACCTGTTCCGTGGCCGCAGCCAGGATCTGGGTTTTCGCCAGTTGTTCGGTGGGCAGGTGCTCGGCCAGTCGCTGTCGGCGGCCAGTCAGACGGTTGAAGAGGCGCGCCATGTGCATTCGATGCACGGCTATTTCCTGCGTCCGGGTGATGCCGGGCTGCCGGTGGTGTATCAGGTTGACCGGGTGCGTGACGGTGGCAGTTTCAGCACGCGCCGGGTGACGGCGATTCAGAAGGGCCACCCGATCTTCACGTGCAGTGCGTCGTTCCAGTACGACGAAGAAGGCTTCCAGCACCAGACTGAAATGCCGCAAGTGGTCGGTCCGGAAAACCTGCCATCGGAGCTGGAAATCACCCAGCAGCGCGCGCACCTGATCCCCGAGAAAATGCGCGAAAAGCTGTTGTGCCCCAAGCCGATCGAATTCCGCCCGGTGACCGAGAAAGATCCCTACAACCCGCTGCCGTCCGACCCGGTCAAGTACGTCTGGTTCCGCGCCGACGGGGCATTGGCCGATTCGCCGGCGCTGCATAAGTATTTGCTCGCCTACGCATCGGACTTTGGCTTGTTGACCACCTCGATGCAGCCCCACGGCAAATCGGTGTGGCACAAGGACATGCAGGTTGCCAGCCTCGATCACGCGCTGTGGTTCCACCAGAATCTGCGTGCCGATGACTGGTTGCTCTACGCGATGGACAGTCCGTGGGCGGGCAACTCCCGGGGATTCTCCCGTGGCAGCGTGTTCAACCGCGCAGGACAACTGGTGGCCTCGGTCACTCAGGAAGGCTTGATCCGTCATCGCAAGGACTGGGCATGAGCCTGGCCGATGTACGTCACTGGGTGTTCGACATGGACGGTACCCTGACGGTCGCCGTGCACGACTTCGCGGCGATTCGCGTGGCGTTGGCGATCCCTGCCGAACACGACATCCTGACTCACCTCGCCGCACTGCCGGCCGATGAAGCCGCAGCCAAACATGCGTGGCTGCTGGAGCATGAGCGGGACCTGGCCCTCGGTTCGCAACCGGCGCCGGGCGCGGTGGAGCTGGTGCGCGAGCTGGCCGGGCGCGGTTATCGCCTGGGCATTCTCACGCGCAATGCCCGGGAGCTGGCGCATGTCACGCTGGAGGCCATTGGCCTGGCCGACTGCTTTGCACTGAAGGATGTGTTGGGCCGCGATGATGCACCGCCCAAACCGCATCCGGGCGGGCTGCTGAAACTGGCCGAAGCGTGGAAGGTGCCGGCGAGCGAGATGGTGATGGTCGGTGATTACCGTTTTGATCTGGATTGCGGGCGGGCAGCGGGAGCGCGCACGGTGCTGGTGAATCTGCCGGATAATCCATGGCCGGAATTGACCGATTGGCATGCGGCGGATTGTGTCGAGTTGCGGCAGATGCTGTTGGCTTGAGTGCTTCGTTGCCTGGTCAACCGCTTTCGCGAGCAGGCTCGCTCCCACATGTGATCTCTGGTGTTCACAAATGATGTGTTCACCGCAAAATCCTTGTGGGAGCGAGCCTGCTCGCGAAGGCGTCAGATCAGGCACTGCAAAACCTACTGCCCAAACAAAGCCTTCTGCCCCTGCGGCGAAGTAAACATCCCGTCGCCGTCATGCCCGACCCCGGGTACTTCAATCAGTTGCTGCTTCAAACCCTGCGGTTGCAGCCGCTTCAGATAATCGAAGTAAAAACGCCCGCGGGCCAATCGATACGGCCCTTGCGCCTTGGCCTCACAGCTTTTATCCAGCGCCGGATGATTCGGGTCGATGTCCTGCTGCCCCAGCAGATAAACGACTTCACGCTTGAGGTAACTTTCCTGCAGCTGCGCGGCGGTTTGCCCTTCGGCGTAGGCCGGTAAATCCGCCAGGCCGTACTTCCAGCGATTGAAGTTCGGGCAACCGGCGTGGCTGAACGCCACCGGCCGGCGCTCATCGAAATAAGCGTAGGAGGACGGGTTGGCGATCACGTAGCGCACCTGCACGCCAGCCGCATCGAGGCCGGACTGCGCGTGACCGAGCAATGCATAGCGCTGAACCACCTGCGCGCCTCCGGAGTGCCCGGCGATGACGATTTGCTTCACGTCCGGAAACTGCTGGCGGTCACCCAGGCGGGCGATGATTTCGTCGAGCGCGGCGTAGGAACTCAGCCGAAACGGCGCCGTGGATTCGCCGCCGGCCATCCACTCATTGCCTTGCCAACGCAAAACCGTGTCGGCCACCGGATGGAGCGCAACGTCGGTTTCATTGAGGAATTGCGGGGCGATCACCAGTGTCGTCGCGCTCTGTCCGGCGAGTTCGGCGGCGTGTTCGCCGCTTTGCAGATAGGTTTGCGCATTGCGCAAGCGTCCGTGGAGGATGATCAGCACCCGTTCAATTTTTGCCGGGGCGGGGCTGATGCCCACCGCGATTTCACCTGATTTCAACAGCAGGCGCCCTGAGCTGAGGTCTTTGACCCCCTGCTCGGCGGCCTGGGACGTTGCGCAAGTAAACAGAACAACCAACAACCAATTCTTCATTTACAGATTTTTCGCCGCAAAGGTATCGCACTGGCCAACCTGGCCTTGGGCGAAACCGGTTTTGAACCAGCGCACCCGTTGCGCCGACGTACCGTGGGTGAACGAGTCCGGGACCACGCGGCCCTGACCCTGTTGCTGCAAACGATCGTCACCGATGGCGTTCGCTGCGTTCAGTGCTTCTTCGATGTCGCCTGGTTCCAGCCAGTTCAGGCGCTTCTGCGCATTGTTGGCCCAGACGCCGGCCAGGCAATCGGCTTGCAGTTCCTGACGAACCAGCAAACCGCCGTCGCCATCCATCTGTCGGCCTTGTTGGCGCGCGGCCTGAATTTTTGCGGACACCCCAAGCAGGGTCTGCACATGGTGTCCGACTTCGTGAGCGATCACGTAGGCCTGGGCGAAGTCACCCGCGGCGGAAAAGCGTTGGGACATTTCCTGGAAGAACGCCATGTCCAGGTAGACTTTCTGGTCCGCCGGGCAATAGAACGGGCCGGTCGCCGAGGTGGCCAGGCCGCAGGCCGAATTCACGCGGTTGCTGAACAGCACCAGGGTCGGGTCTTTGTATTGGCGGCCGGCCTGCTGGAAAATCGCACCCCAGGTGTCCTCGGTATCGCCGAGGATCGAACGAACGAACTCCGCGCTTTCATCATTGACCGGCGGTGCCTTGCGACTCTGGTGGGTAGCAGGCGCCGATTGCTGGCCCATTTGACCGGTCAGTTGTCCGAGGATTTGCAGCGGATCCTGGCCGGTGATCCAACCGATGCCGACGATCAGCAGGATCGCCGTCAGGCTCAGGCCCTTGCCACCGCCTAAGCGCATCCCACCGCCACCACTGCCGACATCATCGCCACGGGCATCGACCACGTTGTCGCTGCGTCGGCCTTTTTTCCATAGCATGTGGGAAACCTCTTCTGTTCCGGGTAAAGCTCCGTGCGATGAGTGTTGCTGCCAAGTGGGAGCGATGCCAGTCCGGTCGTCAGACTGCTGGTTGTGCGACAGGTTCCAAATTTTGCTTCGTGGGGCTTCTCTTCTAGAATCAGCCAAATTTTGTTTGGGACCTACCATGGCCGGCAGTCAGATCGAACGTGTCTTCAGCGTGCTGGAAAGCCTGACCAGTGAACCGCAGGGTTTGCCGATGCAGACGTTGGCCGAGAAATTGGACATCCCTAAAAGCGCGACTCATCGGTTGCTCGCCGAACTGATTCGCCTGGGTTACGTGCGGCAGAATCCGGACAACCTGCGCTATCACCTGTCGACCAAACTGGTGGCAATGGGCTTTCGATACCTGTCCGGCAGCGGTGCGGATATCGTTCAGTCGGTGCTTGATCGACTGGCCGGGGAAACCGGTGAACTGGTGCGTCTGGGGGTGATTCAGGGTGAACGGCCCGTCTGGATCGCCAAGTCCCAGGGGGCCCGCTCGGGCCTGCGCTACGACCCGGACATGGGGCGTGATGCGCCATTGTTCTACACGGCTTCCGGGCATGCGTGGCTGGCGTGCATGAGCGATGCCGAGGCGCTGTCGCTGGTCGAGCGGCAAGGGGCCGAATTGCCTCGGGACATCGGGCCCAATGCACCCCGTTCGAATGTTGAACTGCTGGAGCGCTTGCGTCTGGCGCGGGAGCAAGGCTACGCCTGGGTCGAGGAAAGTTCGGCGGTGGGCACCTCGGCGATTGCCGCTGTGGTACGTCATCCACTGGATGGCCGGGTGATCGGCGTGCTCAGTATTGCCGGGCCAAGCGCGCGAATGCCCGGTGCGCGCTTGCATGAGTTGGCGTCGACCTTGTTGAAGTACGCCGAAGAGCTTTCGCTGGCGAGCCAGGCGTCAGAGTTGTTCTGTTGAGCGTGATGTCTGCTTGAATAGAGTGTGCGGTATCCGCACACTTTCTTGAGTCATTGATGTCATAAAATGGAACCGGGTTCTAAATTATTCAGGTCTCGCCTCAACCCATAAAAGGACTTCATCTTGACGTCGCCCAGCAGCACCCCGCTTTCCGGCGTTAATCAGCCCTTCAAAGGGATCCTGCTGATCGTTGTCGCGACCTTCCTGTTTTCCAGCCACGACGCCTTTTCCAAATATCTCTCGGGTTTCTATCCCATTGTCATGGTGGTCTGGGCGCGTTACGTGGTTCACACCTTGCTGATGGCCGGGATTTTCCTGCCACAATCCGGGCTGCGAGTGCTGCGTACCAAACGGCCATTGCTTCAGTTGATCCGGGCGCTGTGCCTGCTGGGTACCAGTCTGTTTTTCACCACAGGCTTGATGTACATCCCGCTGGCCGAGGCTACGTCGGTCAACTTCCTTGCTCCGGTGCTGGTCACCGCGTTGTCGGTGCCGCTGTTGAAGGAGCGAGTGACACGGGGGCAATGGCTGGCGGTGATTTGCGGTTTTATCGGGGTGTTGATCATCGTTCACCCCGGGGGAGATTTGTTTACTCCGGCGGTGTTGCTGCCGTTCTGCTCTGCGCTGTTTTTCTGCTTTTATCAACTGCTGACACGCAAGCTCAGCGAGATCGACAGCCCGACCACCAGCAATTTCTTCGCAGGCTTGTGCAACACGCTGGTGATGAGTGCGCTGGTGCCGTTCTTCTGGCAGACGCCGAACCTGGTGCATGGCGCGATGATGCTGGCGCTGGGGGCCTGCGGGATGACGGCACACCTGTTCCTGACCCAGGCTTTCCGCCTCGCGGCACCGGCATTGCTGGCACCGTTCAGCTATTGCCAGATCATCTTCGCCGGCCTGCTGGGCTGGCTGCTGTTTTCCCATACGCCGACACTGACCACCGTGCTTGGCATTGCCGTTATCTGCTGCAGCGGGTTGGCAGCGGCCTGGCAACAAAGCCGCCGCTAAAAAACTGTGGGAGCCGGCTCGCTCCCACAGGGGCATGGCGCCGAACTTTAGTCAGTGACGGTCGGAATCTTGCGCGGTGCCATGAAGTACATCCAGGTCAGCGCAATGAAGTACATCGCCGGAATCATGGTGAACAGCACGGTGTAGTTGTTGTTGGTGATGGTCAGGATGTGGCCGACCAGCTGGGTCATGAACATCCCGCCAATCGCGGCACACATGCCGCCGAAGCCGAACACCGTACTCATCATGTGCTTGGGCGTGTAGTCCATCACCAGGCTCCAGATGTTCGCGGTCCAGGCCTGGTGTGCGCCGATGGCCAGGGAGATGGCGAACACCGCGACCCACAGGTTGCTGGAGCCGGCCGCCATGATCACGCCGATGATGCAGCAGGCGAACAGGAACATGGACATCAGTCGCGCCTTGATCGGGTTGACTCCGCGACCGATCAGGAACGAGGAGAGGATGCCGCCGCCAACGCTACCGAAGTCGGCAGTGAGGTAGATGATGATCAGCGGGATACCCATCTGGGTGACGTTGATACCCAGGTTGTATTGCTGGTTGAGGAACGGCGGCAGCCAGTACAGGTAGAACCAGAACACCGGTGCGGTGATCGAGTAGGCGAGGGCGAAGGCCCAGGTGCCACGCATGCGCAGGATTTTCGAGAACGGCACGCGGGTTTGTTCCGGTTCGACTTCGTTCTGGATGTAGTCCAGCTCCGACTGTTTGACGCTCGGGTGATCTTCCGGGTTGAAGTACTTCAGGCCCCAGAACAGCAGCCAGATCCCGCCCAGTGCCGACATGCACAGGAACGCGGCTTGCCAGCCCCAGACGTGCAGGATCAGTGGCAGCAGCATCGGTGTGAACATCGCGCCGACGTTGGTTCCGGCGTTGAAAATGCCGGTGGCCACGGCGCGCTCGCCGGCCGGGAACCACAGGCGCGTGGTTTTCACGCAAGCCGGGTAGTTCGCTGCTTCGGTCAGGCCGAGGATGAAGCGACAAACCATGAAGCCGACCGCCGAAGTGGCCAGGCCGTGGGCGCCGGTCGCCAGGCTCCAGAGCAGTACGGCGCAGAAGAACACGCGCTTGACGCCGACCCGGTCGATCAACCGGCCTTGCAGAACGAACCCGATGGCGTAACCCACCTGGAACCAGAAGTTGATGTTGGCGTAATCCATCGCCGTCCAGCTCATTTCCTTGGCCAGGATGGGCTGCATCACGCCCAGGGCGGCGCGGTCGATGTAGTTCAGGGTGGTGGCGAAAAACACCAGCGCCAGCATGCCCCAACGGGTTTTGCCGACCGCCATGGCGCCGCGGATTTTGTCGCCGATGCCACCGGCAGTGACGTTCATGGCCGAAGCCATGCGAGAGCTTTGGGAAGGAATCATGTGTACCACCCGTTTTTTTGAATTTGTTATTTGGTGTTTTGGACATCGCGGCCGGTGCTGCGTGTCCGGACTTAATGTGAGGGCGATGTTGGGCAGTGGACAAAAAATCGTCAATTCGCCTACGGCCATTTTGTTCGATAATCGCACACAAAACTAACTGGATAGTACACTTTGAATTGCTGTGTAAGTCTGTCAGCCCAATAATTCTCGCAAGACAAACGCTACCCGCGTAGGAGCTGCCGAAGGCTGCGATCTGTTGATGTTGATTTCGGTTGATCGAGGAAGGCCAAAATCAAAAGATCGCAGCCTTCGGCAGCTCCTACGTAAGCGCGTGCAACGCCCCTAACAAGATTGCCTCCACCGGGAGCCGAAATATGCAGCGTTCCATTGCCACCGTATCCTTGAGCGGTACCCTGCCGGAAAAACTCGAAGCCATTGCTGCCGCCGGTTTCGACGGCGTCGAGATTTTCGAAAACGACCTTCTCTACTACGACGGTAGTCCACGGGAAATTAAACAGATGTGCGCCGATCTCGGGATCGCCATCACCCTGTTTCAACCGTTCCGTGATTTCGAAGGCTGTCGGCGAGATCGGCTGTCGCGCAATCTGGAACGCGCCGAGCGCAAGTTCGACCTGATGCAGGAGCTGGGCACTGACCTGGTGCTGGTGTGCAGCAACGCCTCGTCCGAGTCCATCGGTGATGAACGGATTCTGGTCGATGACTTGCGCCTGCTGGCCGAACACGCCGGGGCACGCGGCCTGCGCATCGGTTACGAAGCGCTGGCCTGGGGTCGGCATGTGAACACGTATCAACAGGTGTGGAACATCGTGCGGCAGGCCGATCACCCAAGCCTTGGCGTGTTGCTGGACAGCTTTCACACCTTGTCGCTCAAGGGCGATCCGAGCGCTATCGCCGAGATTCCGGGCGACAAGATCTTCTTCGTGCAAATGGCTGACGCGCCGATCCTGGCCATGGACGTGCTGGAGTGGAGCCGGCATTTTCGCTGCTTCCCGGGCCAGGGCGAATTCGATTTGCCGGGATTCCTCGCGCCGATCATCAAGAGCGGGTACACCGGGCCATTGTCGCTGGAAATCTTCAACGACGGCTTCCGTGCCGCGCCGCCACGAGCCAACGCCGCCGACGGCTTGCGCTCGTTGTTGTACCTGGAGGAGAAAACCAGCGAGCGTCTGGCGCAGGAAGCAAAGCCTGCGGCCAACTCCGGGATTCTGTTCGAAACGCCCAAGGCCAGCGAGTACAACGGAATCGAGTTTCTGGAGTTTGCCGTGGACGAAAGCCTCGGCGCCAAACTCTCCCATTGGCTGGAGCGGCTAGGGTTCGTCAAGGTCGGGCAGCATCGCTCCAAGAGCGTCAGCCTGCTGCGTCAGGGCGATATCAACCTGATCCTCAACTCCGAACCTTACTCTTTCGGCCACAGCTTTTTCGAAGCCCACGGCCCTTCGTTGTGCGCTACCGCCGTGCGGGTCAAGGACAGCGCCAGCGCGCTGGCCCGAGCCGTGGCCTACAAGGGCCAGCCCTATCGCGGACTGGTCGGCCCCAATGAACTGGAACTGGCGGCGGTGCGTGCGCCGGATGGCAGCCTGATCTATCTGGTGGACCAGGATGCCGACGTCTACGGCACCGACTTCAATCTGCTGGCGGATGCGCCGGCCAGCGGCGGCCTCAAACGCATCGACCACATGGCCATGGCGCTGCCGGCCGACAGCCTCGACAGCTGGGTGCTGTTCTATAAGAGTCTGCTGGATTTCGAGGCGGACGATGAAGTCGTGTTGCCCGATCCTTATGGTCTGGTGAAGAGCCGTGCCCTGCGCAGCCGCGACAGTTCGATCCGCCTGCCACTGAACATTTCCGAGAACCGCAACACCGCGATCTCACACGCGCTGTCGAGTTATCGCGGCTCCGGTGTGCATCACATCGCGTTTGATTGTGATGACATCTTTGCCCAGGTCCGCCGTGCAAAAGAGGCGGGTGTGCCGCTGCTGGATATCCCGCTCAACTACTACGATGACCTGGCGGCGCGGTTCGATTTCGACGACGAGTTCCTCAGCGAACTGGCCTACTACAACGTGCTGTACGACCGCGACGCCCAGGGCGGTGAGCTGTTTCATGTGTACACCGAGCCGTTCGAGGGGCGATTCTTCTTCGAGATCATCCAGCGTAAAAACGGTTATGCCGGCTACGGCGCGGCCAACGTCGCGGTGCGGCTGGCGGCCATGGCCAAATCCCGTAGCGGCGCATTGCGCCAGGCGAAGTTGTAGGAAATTCGTAAACGCGGGATTAAACGTGGGCCGCGCGGCTTCCTTCACTGTGTTGCGCGGCCCATAATCGCCAGCCTGTGCAGTGATGGCCGTGAGCCCGCAATGACAATGACCTCAGAACTCCCCGCAGCCTCCGTAGAACCGGGTGCCGAGCCGCGCAAGAGTCGCAAGAACAACCCGGAAAAGACCCGCGAAAACATCCTGCAGGAGGCGATTGTCGAATTCGTCCAGCAGGGGCTTTCCGGGGCTCGCGTCGATGCCATCGCCGAGCGCATCCACACCTCCAAGCGCATGATCTATTACTACTTCGGCAGTAAGGAACAGCTCTACGTCGAAGTGCTGGAGAAGCTTTACGGCGATATCCGCAACACTGAAAGCCGCCTGCACCTGACCGAACTGCCTCCGGTGGAAGCCATTCGACGGATGGTTGAATTCACCTTCGATCACCATGATCGCAACGTCGATTTCGTGCGCATCGTCAGTATCGAAAACATCCACAACGCCGAGTATGTAAAGCGTTCCGAGGCGATCAGGGCGATGAACAACACCGTTCTCGATTCCCTCGATGTGATTCTGCGTCGTGGCGTTGAAGAGGGTGTCTTCCGCGCCGGCCTGGTGCCGCTGGATGTGCATCTGCTGATCAGTTCGTTCTGCTTCTATCGCGTTTCGAACCGCCATACCGTGGGTGAGATTTTCCAGATCGACTTGCCGGACGAACGCATCAAGCAGCGTCATCGGGAGATGATTTGCGAGTCGGTGTTGCGTTATTTGCAAGCCTGATGCGGGGTGAGGGGATTGCCCCCCTCACTTCACTCATTCAGCCATTCATGCTCTGGAAATGCTCAAGCATCCGCTGAGCATCGGGCACCACGCCGCTGAACAGCTCGAACGCCTTCACTGCCTGAAACACCGCCATATTGCCGCCATCCAGCGTCCGGCAACCGAGGGCGCGGGCGTGGTGTAGCAGTTCGGTTTCCAACGGGAAATAAACGATCTCCGCCACCCACAATTCGGCCCGCAGCAACGCGACCGGCACCGGCATGCCTGGCAGTTTTTTCATGCCCATCGGCGTGGTGTTCACCAGCCCGTCAGCCCGGACCATGGCGCTCGGCAGGTCATACCCGGCCACCGCCCGACCGACGCCGAAATGCTGATTGAGGTTGTCAGCCAGATCCTGGGCGCGGCGGATGTCCACGTCAAAAATGCTCAGCTGTTGTACGCCTTCATTCAATAACGCGTGGGCCACCGCCGCACCTGCGCCGCCAGCGCCCATTTGTACGACACGTTCAACGGCAACGCCCTTCAAACCCCGGCGAAAACCCTCGGCAAAGCCCAGGCAATCGGTGTTGTGGCCGATGCGTTTGCCGTCCTTGAGCACCACGGTGTTGACCGCGCCTATACCGCGGGCCTCCGGCGAGAGTTCGTCGAGCAGCGGGATGATCGCCTGCTTGCATGGAAAGGTGATGTTCAGCCCGGTGAAATTCATGCGCTCGGCAGCCATCAACAGGTCGGGCAGGGCGTTGCTGTCGAGCTTCAACTGATCAAGATCAATCAGGCGATACAGGTAGCGCAGCCCCTGGGCATCGCCTTCATGCTCGTGCATGGCCGGTGTGCGGGAAGCCTGGATGCCGGCGCCAATCAGCCCGGCCAGTATCACGTGGTTCTGAGTCACGGCGATCACCCCTTCAAACGATGACTGAAGTGTTCCAGCGCCAGGCGATAGCCATGACTGCCAAAACCGGCCATCACCGCAGTCGCAATGCCGGAGACGAACGAGTGGTGACGAAAGGGCTCGCGGGCATGCACGTTGGACAGGTGGACTTCGATCACCGGCAGTTCGCTGGCAACCAAGGCGTCGCGAATGGCGATCGAGGTGTGAGTCCACGCGGCAGGATTGATGACGATCCCGGCGCAGCGGCCACGGGCGGCGTGAATCCAGTCGAGTAATTCGCCTTCATGATTGGTCTGGCGAAACTCCACTGTCAGGCCGAACTCTTCGGCGGCACGTGCGCACAGGGTCGAGATGTCTGCCAGGGTTTCGTGGCCGTAAGTCGCCGGTTCACGGGTACCGAGCAGGTTCAGGTTCGGGCCGTTGAGCACCAGAACGATAGGGGACATCGGAATCTCTCCACTTATTATTTTTGGAATCGGCCGAGGTTTTCGGCCTGTGGAGATAAATTGTACTAACTAGTTAATTCGGTCAATTGAAGAGAAGGCACGCTGACGGTTTGTGGGCGATGATCGGACACTTTCGGTGTTCAGTGCGGCAAGTGCTCTATCAGAAAATCGATAAACGCCCTCAATCGCAGCGGTACATGGCGACTTTGCGGGTAAAGCAGCGTGAACGGCCGCGACCTCCCGCCATAGGTTTTGAGCACTTCCACCAGCGAGCCGTCGGCCAGTTCCTTTTCCACGATAAAACGATAGGTCTGAAACAACCCCGCCCCATGTTTGGCCAGGGTCACACCGCCCAGTACATCGTCGGAACAACTGAGGTTGCCCTCGGCCAGAATCTCCCGGGGCACGCCTTCATCGTTGAACAACCAGGCAATGCGCCGGCCGCTGCTGGGCAATTCGTACTGAATGCATTCGTGGTTTCCGAGGTCGTCGAGGGTTTTCGGAATGCCGGCCCGTTTCAGGTAATCAGGGCTGGCGATCATCACCAGGGCGGCATCTTCCAGCTGTCGGGCGATCAGGCCGGAATCCGGGATGGCTCGCACGCGAATCGCCATGTCGTAGCCTTCGCCGACGAAATCGATGTTGCGATTGCTGATGTGCGACTCGACCTTCACCGCCGGATAGCGCGCCCGAAATTCGGGCAATAGCGGCAGGATTCGATGATGCGCGTAGGTGGTCGGAATACTGATGCGCAAAGTACCGGACGGCACTTGCTGTTGGCCCATGACCTCACGCTGGGCCTCGACCAATTGCGCCAGGGCCTGACGGCACTCCTCGTAATAGCGGCGACCACTGTCGGTCAGCTTCACGCTGCGGGTGGTGCGCGCGAACAGGCGCACGCCCAGGCGTTCTTCCATGCGCGACACCGAACGGCTCACGGCAGCGGGTGTGACACCTGCCACCAGCGCCGCGGCAGTAAAACTGCCGGCCTCGGCCGCGAGGCAAAACAGCTCGATGCTGCCCAACTGAAGATCGTCGAATTGTCGCTGCATGATTGATTACACCGGGGATCAAATGAAGAAACTGGATCAGTATTTATCAGGTGCCAGCGCCGTAATGAAAGGATTTCTTACCATTTCGCGTGGTGTTCCGCAGAGCCGGCAAGTAACAGGCCGCTAGCCTGAGAGCGGAAGAAATGATTTCAGCGGTTAATACCGATGGTCAGAATTTTCCAGGAAATGTCGAATCCTCGGATTCATTAACCTAACGGATGGGTTAGCATGAAGGTATGCAATTACAAAGGACTGTCGGTAGTGATCATGTTGCGAGACGAGCATTGTCCGCCTCATGCGCATGTGGAGGCGGGTACATGGAGTGCGAGATTCAGGTTCAGTTTTTGGCACAACGGTGTCGAGCTCTGGGATGTAGTCCCGCTTTCGTGTCGGCCACCGTTGGCGGTGCTTGAGGGATTGCGCCAATCGCTCCAGCAACCTGCCCATTTGCGGCGCGCCCGGGGCATCTGGTGGCGAAAATTGCAAACGGCCTGTCTTGATAATCAATTGTGGGACTGGCAAAGCAATGAAGTCGTTGTGGTGAAAAGGCTTGTCAGTACCACCAATATGATTGGATCGGCTTGCTACGAACCTGAATCGAACAGGACGTTGCTATCCCTGATAGGCGCACAGGAAAGTGTGGAGATCGAGTTATGAAAACGATAAAAGCCAAGGTTCAGGTCGATAGTCCCGTAACGGAAAGTAGCCTGGACAAAGCCATTGAACGTGGCGAATTACGTAGAAAAAATAGCCTTCAAGCGACGGCGGTTACCTACCTGGCTCCCTGTCTGGCCGTCAGCTTCGAAGACGGCAGCGGTGTATTGCTGCCCGTAGCCAATTATCCGGAGTTCGATGATTTTGAGGTCGAGGACTACGCTGGTCTGACTGTCGGCTACGGGGGTACTGCACTGTGCCATGAAGGCAACGACCTGCATGTATCTATCGCCGGGATGATTTCTGCGAGCAAGCCGCTGATGGCCATGGCGGCGTCGGTCGTCGCTTCGCGCAATGGTCGCCAGAGCAGCGCCGCAAAGTCTGAAGCCGCGCGGGCCAACGGCAGGAAAGGCGGGCGCCCGCGCAAGGTCGATGTTGTCGTGTAAGTGTCCACAAAAAAGCCGTCGTGAAGACGGCTTTTTTGTGTCGGGCAGGAGCCATCAACGCCGGGTGAGCATCACCCCGGATTCCATGTGATGGGTCCAGGGAAACTGGTCGAACATCGCGCACCGGGTGATGCGGTGGGTGTCGTGCAGTTGGGCGATATTGGCTGCCAGGGTCTCTGGATTACAGGAGATGTACAGGATGTTGTCGAAGCGTCGGGTCAGCTCGCAGGTATCCGGGTCCATGCCGGCGCGAGGCGGGTCGACGAACACGCTGCCGAACTCGTAGCTCTTGAGGTCGATGCCGTGCAGGCGGCGAAACGGACGCACTTCGTTCAAGGCTTCGGTCAGCTCTTCGGCGGACAAACGTACCAGGTTGACGTTATCCACCGCGTTCTCGCTGAGATTGCTCAGCGCCGCGTTGACCGAGGTCTTGCTGATTTCGGTGGCCAGCACTTTGCGCACGCGGGTGGCGAGCGGCAGGGTGAAGTTGCCGTTGCCGCAATACAGCTCCAGCAAATCATCGGAACGATCGCCAAGCGCATCGTATGCCCAGTTGAGCATCTTCTGGTTCACCGTGCCGTTGGGCTGGGTGAACGCGCCTTCCGGCTGGCGGTAGCTGAAGGTGCGATCGCCGACTTCCAGCTTCTCGACCACGTAATCGTGGCCAATGACTTCGCGCTTGCCCTTGGAGCGGCCGATGACGCTGACGTTCAGGTCCGTCGCCAGTTTCGACGCCGCCGCGTGCCAGTGCTCGTCCAGCGGGCGGTGATAGCACAGGGTGATCATCGCGTCGCCGGCCAGGGTGGTCAGGAACTCCACTTGGAACAGCTTGTGGCTCAGGGCCGCACTGGCTTGCCACGCTGCCTTGAGCTGCGGCATCAACTGGTTGATGCGCAGGCTGGCAATCGGGAACTTTTCGATCAGGATTGGCGTGCGTTTGTCTTCCTGGGAAAACATCGCGTAATGACGCTCGCCGGCCTCGCGCCACAGGCGGAACTCGGCGCGCAGGCGGAAGTTTTGCAGCGGCGAATCGAAAACGGCTGGCTCGGGTGCATCGAACGGGGCCAGCAGGTCACGCAAACGCGTGACTTTTTCTTCGAGCTGAACGGCATAGGCCTGGGAATCAAAATTCATGCGTTGAACCAACCCAGCTTGATCACGAATAGAATCGACAGGATCACCAGCGCCGGGTTCAGCTCACGGCCACGTCCGGACATCAGCTTGATGGCGGTCCAGGAAATGAAACCAAAGGCAATCCCATTGGCGATGGAATAAGTGAACGGCATCGCCAGCGCGGTGATCACCACCGGTGCGGCGACGGTAATGTCGTCCCAGTCTATTTCGGCCAGGCCGGATGTCATCAGCACGGCGACGAACAGCAGGGCCGGTGCGGTGGCGAAGGCCGGAACGCTGGCGGCCAGTGGCGAGAAGAACAGCGCCAGCAGGAACAGGATCGCCACCACGATGGCGGTCAGGCCGGTGCGGCCACCGGCACTCACGCCAGCGGCGGATTCGATGTAGCTGGTGGTGGTCGAGGTGCCCAGCAGGGAACCGGCCATGGCTGCAGTGCTGTCGGCGATCAGCGCGCGGCCCATTTTCGGCATGTGACCGTCTTTGCGCATCAGACCGGCGCGCTTGGCGACGCCGATCAGAGTGCCGGAGTTATCGAACAGATCGACGAACAGGAAGGCGAAGATCACGCTGACCAGACCGATGTCCAGTGCGCCCTTGATGTCCAGTTGCAAGAAGGTCGGGGCCAGGGACGGCGGCATCGACATCACGCCGCCGAACGGGGTGAAGCCCATCACGATCGAAACGATGGTCACCACCAGTATGCCGATCAGCACCGCACCGCGCACGGCAAGGGCTTCGAGCGCGACGATCAGGGCAAAGCCGAGGGTAGCGAGGATCGGCGCCGGTTGTTTCAGGTCACCGAGGCCGACCATGGTCGCCGGGTTGCTGACCACGATACCGGCGTTGTGCAGGGCGATCAGTGCCAGGAACAGGCCGATACCGGCAGCAATCGCCGAGCGCAGCGGTAGCGGGATGCTGTTGATGATCCATTCACGGATGCGGAAGATCGACAGCAGAAAGAAACACACCGCCGAGATGAACACCGCGCCCAGTGCCACTTGCCAGGTGTGGCCCATGTGCAGGACCACGGTGTAGGTGAAGAAGGCGTTCAGGCCCATGCCCGGTGCCAGGGCGATCGGGTAATTGGCGATCAGGCCCATGGTCGTCGAGCCGATGGCGGCTGCCAGACAGGTGGCAACGAACACCGCGCCCTTGTCCATGCCGGTCTCGCCAAGGATGCTCGGGTTGACGAACAGAATGTAGGCCATGGCCAAAAAGGTCGTGACGCCCGCCAGAATCTCGGTCCGCACGTTGGTGTTGTGTGCCTTGAGTTGAAACAGCCTTTCCAGCATGCCTGCTCCCCGTGGCGCGCCGGGCGCCGTGAATGTATCGACCTCAACAGCAAAGCACAGGCAGCAGAACGCGCCTGGAAATTACTGTGGGCCGGAAAAAGCCGCGCATCATACCAGTAGCTTGGGGATATGGCTGCTTATGGCGGTGATCGTCGTCGATGTTTTGCGACAACACCAAGTACGCCATACTGCGCGCTGGTTTTTTGGGGTGGATGGGGCCTGCATGAAAAGGCGTCTGGTTAGCGTGTTCGGCGTATGGATGGCGTTGTTGCTCGGGGCTCAAACGGCCGTGGCGGCCTCGGCTGCGCCACTGACGCAATTGAAGGTGCTCAAAGTCGCGTCGCCGTCCTGTGGCGTTGAAAACATCGACGAAGGGCAAACCCGGACTCGCTGCGATCACAATGGCCCGAGCATCACGGTGTACGTGCTGGAAGTGGGTTATGGACGCGAGGCCCATGTCGCCCTGGACGGTTTCGAAGTGAATGGCACCCGCACACCGGTCTGCGCGTTCAAGAACGGCAACCTGACCAGTTGCACCCCAGGCGAAAAAACCGTCGGTTATTTGTATGCCCTCGATCTGGCGGGCAAGCAGGAAGGCACGCTGACCTTCAGCAACACCTCGATCAACGCGCCCGGCAACACGATGTCGACGCAGCTTTACATCAAGTAACCACAGGTCCCGAACAAGGGTTAGGAAAGCTGACTACGCTTAAAAGATCATTCTGTGGACAATACCTGATGACCATTAGAGCCTTGATTGCCCTCGCCGAGGGCACCGATGACCTGCAAACCGTGACCCTGATCGACGTACTGCGCCGCGCGAAAATAGAAGTGGTGGTGGCCAGTATCGAAGGGCGGCGCATGCTTACCTGCGCTCGCGGTACGCGCCTGACGTCCGATGCCATGCTGGTGGATTTGCTGGCGCAGCCCTTCGACCTGATCGCCTTGCCGGGTGGTGCGGTGGGTTCGCAGCACTTGGCAGCCCACCAACCCCTGCAACAATTGATCAAGGATCAGGCGGCAGCCGGTCGCCTGTTCGCCGGCATCGCCGAGGCGCCCGCCGTGGCGCTGCAGGCCTTTGGCGTATTGCGTCAACGGCGCATGACCTGCCTGCCCTCGGCCAGCCATCAATTGTTGGGCTGTAACTTCGTCGATCAACCGGTGGTGGTCGACGGCAATTGCATCACCGCCCAGGGCTCGGCTGGCGCCTTGGCGTTTGCCCTGGCGCTGGTGGAGCAACTCTGCGGTAAAGCCACACGTGCGGCGGTGGCGGGGGAATTGTTGGTTTAGGTTGCTTCAGACTTTCGCCTCTTCCTTCTCTTCCTCTTTAGCTACATGCATGCGATCGCGGCTGGCCAGTGACGGGAACAGTTTGACCCACGCCCCGGTTACCACCAGCGTGCCGATCCCGCCCATGACCACGGCTGGCACGGTGCCGAACCAGTGGGCAGTCAGGCCCGATTCGAATTCGCCCAGTTGGTTCGAGGCGCCGATGAACAAGCCGTTCACGGCACTGACCCGACCGCGCATTTCGTCCGGGGTTTCCAGTTGCACGAACGAGGCACGGATCACCATGCTGATCATGTCTGCCGCGCCCAGCACCACCAATACCGCCAGGGAAAACCAGAACGAGGTCGACAGGCCGAAGGCGATGGTTGCCACGCCGAAGACACCCACGGCGGTGAACATCACCCTCCCGACGTTGCGCTCCACGGCAAACCGCGCCAGGCACAGCGACATCAGCAGTGCACCCACTGCCGGTGCCGAGCGCAACAGGCCCAGCCCCCACGGGCCGGTCAGCAAGATGTCCTTGGCGAACACCGGCAGCAACGCCGTCGCACCACCCAATAGCACCGCGAACAGATCAAGGGAGATCGCCCCGAGAATGTCCGGACGACTGCGGATAAAGCGAATGCCCGCCAGCAGTGAATCCAGAGTGGCCTTGCCCTTGTTCAGCGGGGTTTGCCGGGCTGGCAGGTTGAGCATCAGCGAACAGGCGATGACATACAAAAGCACTGTCGGGCCATACACCCAGACGCTGCCGAAGGCGTAGAGCAAACCGCCGAGGGCCGGGGCGACGATGGTGGCCGATTGCTGGGCCGATTGCGCGGCGGCCACCGCACGGGGAAACAGCGCGCTGGGCACGATGCCTGGCAGCAGGGCCTGGGTGGTCGGCATTTCGAAGGAACGAGCGGCACCGAGCAGGAAGGCCAGGATAAAGATCATTTCCCGGGTGACCTGGTCGGTCGCGCTGCCGATGGCCAACGACAGGGCGATCAATGCCTGCAAGGACTGGCAGATCGCCGCGACCTTGCGCCTGTCATAGCGGTCGGCGACGTGCCCTGTGTGCAGCATGAACAGCACGCGCGGGGCGAACTCGACCAGGCCGACCAGACCCAGGTCGAGCACGTTGCCGGTCAACTGATACAGGTTCCAGCCGATGGCCACGGTGAGCATCTGAAAGCCGCTGGCGGTGAAGACCCGGGCCAGCCAGAACGCGAGAAAAGGGCGATGGTGACGTAACAGCAAGGGCTCTTGGCTGGGCATCTGCGGGACAATCTGGGGAGAGGGGAATGGCGAGATTATCACCAACCTGTAACAGGAAACTGTCATGAGAAAAAATTCAGTTAGCCAGACATCGATTTTTCAAACGCCGAAAACCTTGTGGCGAGGGGGCTTGCCCCCGTTGGGTTGCGAAGCGGCCCTAATCCCTATGGGCTTTCCCTCAGACACACAGTGTTTGCGCGGATTACGACTGCTGCGCAGCCGAGCGGGAGCAAGCTCCCTCGCCACAGGGAATGTGTTGCCGCAGATATCAAAAGTCATGAGGCAACTTGTCACGCGGCAAAAGACCACGCGGGTTATCCCCGAAATTGGGACTACTCTTTCAACGTTGATTGATCCAGATCAAAACCCACAAAAGGAATTGATCCGGCGGCCGCAAGGCCAGATTCCCTGCGTTGTGATGCGTGCAAAAAAAGAACAAACAGAGATTCGCCACACTCCATATCCGTGGGGACCGTGGGTGCAGGCTTCCAGCCAGCAGCCGTACTACCTGACAGAGGAAGACTTATGTTCGGTTTAGAGGCACTTGATCTCGCCCGAATTCAGTTCGCGTTCACCATCTCGTTCCACATCCTGTTTCCGGCCATCACCATCGGCCTGGCGAGTTATCTGGCGGTACTCGAAGGCCTGTGGCTGAAAACCCATAACGACACCTACCGTGACCTCTACCATTTCTGGTCGAAAATCTTTGCCGTCAACTTCGGCATGGGGGTGGTTTCCGGCCTGGTAATGGCCTATCAGTTCGGCACCAACTGGAGCCGCTTCTCGGACTTCGCCGGCTCGGTTACCGGGCCGTTGCTGACCTATGAAGTGCTCACGGCATTCTTCCTCGAGGCCGGGTTCCTCGGCGTCATGCTGTTTGGCTGGAACAAGGTCGGACGTGGCCTGCACTTCTTCGCCACCGTGATGGTGGCCATCGGTACATTGATCTCGACGTTCTGGATTCTTGCCTCCAATAGCTGGATGCAGACCCCGCAGGGCTTCGAGATCGTCAACGGTCAGGTCATACCCACCGACTGGCTGGCGGTTATCTTCAACCCGTCGTTCCCGTATCGCCTGATGCACATGGCCACGGCGGCGTTCGTCGCCACGGCCTTTTTCGTCGGCTCCTCCGCGGCCTGGCATTTGCTGCGCGGCAAGGACAACCCGGCAATCCGCAAAATGCTCTCGATGGCCATGTGGATGGCATTGATCGTCGCGCCGATCCAGGCGGTCATCGGCGATTTCCACGGCCTCAATACGCTTGAGCATCAGCCGGCGAAAATCGCCGCGATCGAAGGCCACTGGGAAAACAAGGGCAACGAGGCGACGCCGCTGATCCTGTTCGGCTGGCCGGACATGAAGGAAGAAAAAACCAAATTCGCCGTCGAGATCCCGTACCTGGGCAGCCTGATCCTCACTCACTCACTGGACAAGCAGGTGCCGGCACTCAAGGAGTTCCCGCCTGAAGACCGGCCGAATTCGACCATCGTGTTCTGGTCGTTCCGGATCATGGTGGGCCTGGGCATGCTGATGATCTTCACCGGTTTGTGGAGCCTGTGGCTGCGCAAGCGCGACACCCTCTACTCCTCGCGACCGTTCCTGTACCTGGCGCTGTGGATGGGGCCGTCCGGTCTGATCGCTCTCCTCGCCGGCTGGTTCACCACCGAAATCGGCCGTCAGCCGTGGGTGGTCTACGGCCTGATGCGCACGGCGGATGCGTCGTCCAACCACAGCTTCATGCAGATGAGCATCACCCTGATCCTGTTTGTCGTGGTCTATTTCGCGCTGTTTGGTGCCGGTCTTGGTTACATGATGCGCCTGGTGCGCAAGGGGCCGAAAATCGACGAAGGCAAGGAAACCAACGACGGAGGCCCCGGCCAGAAACGCACTCCGGCCCGGCCGTTTTCCGCAGCCGACGACGAGCACATCGACGCCGATCACAGCCTGACCAAGGAGATTTGAATCATGGGTATTGATCTTCCGCTGATCTGGGCCGTGATCATCATCTTCGGCATCATGATGTACGTGGTCATGGACGGTTTCGACCTGGGCATCGGCATTCTCTTCCCGTTCATTCCGGGCAAGACCGATCGCGATGTGATGATGAACACCGTCGCCCCGGTCTGGGACGGCAACGAGACCTGGCTGGTGTTGGGTGGCGCGGCGTTGTTCGGCGCGTTTCCGCTGGCCTATTCCGTGGTGCTCTCGGCGTTGTACCTGCCGCTGATCCTGATGTTGATCGGGTTGATCTTCCGCGGTGTGGCCTTCGAGTTCCGCTTCAAGGCCAGGGACGACAAGCGCCATCTGTGGGACAAGGCGTTCATCGGTGGTTCGGTCACTGCGACGTTCTTCCAGGGTGTAGCGCTCGGTGCGTTCATCGATGGACTGCCAGTGGTCAATCGGCAGTTCGCCGGTGGTTCACTGGACTGGCTGACCCCGTTCACGATGTTCTGTGGTGCGGCGCTGGTGGTGGCGTATGCGCTGCTCGGTTGCACCTGGCTGATCATGAAGACCGAAGGCAAGTTGCAGGAACAGATGCATGACCTGGCCCGGCCATTGGCCTTCGTGCTGCTGGCGGTGATTGGCATCGTCAGCATCTGGACCCCGTTGGCCCACACGGATATCGCCGCACGCTGGTTCACCATGCCGAATCTGTTCTGGTTCATGCCGGTGCCGATTCTGGTGCTGGTGACGATGTACGGCCTGATCCGCGCCGTGGCCCGCAACGCGCACTACACGCCGTTCCTGCTGACCCTGGTGCTGATCTTCCTTGGTTACAGCGGATTGGGCATCAGCCTGTGGCCGAACATCATCCCGCCGTCGATCTCGATCTGGGATGCCGCCGCGCCGCCGCAAAGTCAGGGCTTCATGCTGGTGGGCACGCTGTTCATCATTCCGTTCATCCTGGGCTACACCTTCTGGAGCTACTACGTGTTCCGCGGCAAGGTCACCCATGAAGATGGTTATCACTAACCCCAGCACCACGAACCTTTGTAGGAGCGAGCTTGCTCGCGATGGCGTCCTCACAGACGCCATCCACCTTAAACGGAGTAATGAGCCATGCTTGGCAAACACACCCTGCACGACATTGAAGAAGCCGAAAAAAAACCGCTGTGGCAGCGGCTCGGCTGGCTGGCCGTGATCTGGGTCGGCAGCGTCGGCGCCTTGTTCATCGTCGCCAGCCTGATGCGTCTGTTCATGAGCGCGGCCGGCCTGACCACACACTGACATCTCCCCCGTGGCCTCAGGGCACGGATTTACGACCCTCCGACCGGAGGGTTTTTTTTGTCTGTTACTTGCGCGCCTTGAGGATCACGAACTTCGGGTTGGCCGCCACTTGCTCGACACCGCGGAACAATCGCGCGAGCTTGCTGTGGTAACCCAGGTGACGATTGCCGACGATGTACAGCGCGCCGCCCACGACCAGCGCTTCGCGCGCTTGCTGGAACATCCGCCAGGCCAGGAAATCGCCCACCACCTGTTGCTGGTGAAACGGTGGATTGCACAGCACGACATCAAGCGATTGCGGTTCCTGGCCGGCCAGGCCATCACCGGCACGCACGATCACTTCCCGTTCACCCAAGGCTGCGCGCCAGTTCTCGGACGCCGATTGCACGGCCATGAACGACTCGTCCACCAACGTGTAGTGGGCCTCGGGGTTTTGCAGGGCGCTGGCGATGGCCAGGACGCCGTTGCCGCAGCCGAGATCGGCGACCCGCGCCGAGCCGAGGTTTTTCGGCAAGTGCGGCAGGAAGGCTCGCGTGCCGATGTCCAGGCCTTCGCGGCAAAACACATTGGCGTGGTTGAGCAGTTCGATAGCCGGGTCGTCGAGTCTGTAGCGCGTTGGGTAAGGCGATACAACTGGCGTTTTGTCTTGCGCCGTGGCAATCAATAGCCGCGCCTTCTTCACGGCCAATGAGGCTTGCACCGGGCCGATGTAACGCTCCAGCAAGTCGCCCGCGGCCCGGGGCAGATGTTTGATCATGGCCGCGGCAACCACTTGGGCGCCGGGTGCCAGTTGACCTTGCAGGCGGATCAGTTGTTCTTCCAGCAGTGCCAGGGTTTTCGGTACACGGATCAGCACGCAGTCGAACGGCCCGGCAAAGGTTTCGCTGGCGGGTATGCTCGGCACCGCATCAAACGCCAGGCCGTTGCGCACCAGATTCTTTTCCAGCCCCTGCAAGGCCAGGAACGAATCACCGCTGCTGACCACTTGCACCTTGCCCGCCAGGCTGGCCGCCAACGCGCCGAAACTGTCATTGAGCACCAATACCCGGGTGTCCGACGCCGGCTGCTGTTCGGCCAGATGATTGAGCAGGTATTCATCGGCCGCATCGAAAGCTTGCAGCGGTTCGTTCTGCTGTTCGGGTTGGCGGATCAGGTCGAGGCTGGCGAAGGGTGTTTCGAGCAAAGGCATGGGGTGGGGCTCTGGGTAATCAACGGATGTCCCGCTGCCTGAGGCGTTGGAGCGGGCGGGGCCGACCGAGTGTACTGCGTCGTGAAGGTCTACACGCCATCACTCAGGAGGGACCGCAAATGGTACGTTTTTTTTGCCTGGATTACCCGCAGGTTTTCCCGCAGTCGGGCGCTTTCAGATGGCCCCGGACCGGGCTGCGGCGATGACTGCCGCAATCTTGTTGTTGACGCCGAGCTTCTCGATAGCCCTGTGCACATGAAAGTTGATGGTGCGTTCACTCAAATTGAGGATCCTGGCAATTTCATAGGCCGTCTTGCCGTCGGCCGACAGTTTCAATACTTCGAGTTCCCGCCGTGACAAGGGCGGAGCCTGGGGGCGAGCCGGTTTTTTTGGTTGCATTGCGTTCGCCAGAGCGTGCAAATGGCGGCTGATGAACACCGAGAATCCAAGATGCTCGTACAACTCATAGGCTGAAATCGGGCAATGGCTTCTGGCCAGGCTGAAAATGCTGCGCAGACCGGTTTCCTCATCAAAGATCGCCTGGGACCAGCCATGCTGCAAGCCCTGTTGTCGCAGCAACTGCCATAACCATGGCGCCCTGGAAAAAAGCTCTTCACTCCAGAGAACAGGCAACATTGAATGATTGCAGTGTGCCACTATCGGGTCTATTTGCGTGGCGTTGCTTTTTTCATATTGAGTATTCCACTCTAGGGGGAAGTTGTTCAGGTTCACCGTACTGGTGTCGACCCCGAAAGAGTTCGAAGTAATTGAAAAGCCACAAAATTTATATCCAAGGTTTCTAGCGAAACTGAGCGCGATTCGATAGGCAGTATTGATCTCTTGTGTGTGCGCCAATTGTTTGAGCTGTGACTCCTTCCAGATCTCCATACAGTGATCTCCATTAGAGTGTCTTCTGGGTGCAGTATTGGATCCAGGATCCGGCACGCCACGAAGTGTAGGACATTTCCTACGCAAGTGGTTCGACAATTTTGCTCTTTTGACTGTTGGAAAAGTGTGCTCAAGGTTCTTAGGGAATAAGTGGTTATGAAATGCCACATATAATTTTATATATAGGGTTGTATCCGTATTCTGTAATCGACGACTAGTGCGCATTAATGTCACTACAAATTGTCGGTGGTTACGCTGCTTCCTTTGCGGGACACTGGGGTATCTGTTGATTGGAGCCTTCCATGTCCGTCAGTGAAGAAAAATTTACGCGCCAGACCTTGCTCGAGGTTCATCCGTTGACCCCGAACCTTTTTACCCTGCGCGCCACGCGGGATGCCGGGTTTCGTTTTCGTGCGGGGCAGTTTGCCCGGTTGGGCGTCACCAAGGCTGACGGCAGCACGGTATGGCGCGCCTACTCGATGGTGTCCTCGCCCTTTGACGAGTTCCTCGAGTTCTTTTCCATTGTCGTACCGGGCGGTGAGTTCACCAGTGAGCTGAGCCGCCTGGGCGTTGACGATACATTGCTGGTCGACCGCCAGGCATTCGGCTACTTGACGCTGGACCGTTTTGTCGATGGCCGCGATCTGTGGTTGTTATCCACAGGCACGGGCATCGCGCCGTTCCTGTCGATACTCCAGGATTTCGAAGTCTGGGAGAGATTCGAGCGGATCATCCTGGTCTACAGCGTTCGCGAAGCCCGGGAACTGGCTTATCAGGAGCTGATCGCGGGGCTGGCGCAACTTGAGTATCTGGCTGAATACGCACACAAATTGCAATTCATCGCCACCGTCACTCGTGAGCAGCATCCTGGCGCATTGAACGGACGGATCACCACACTGATTGAAAGTGGCGAGTTGGAGCGCAGCGCGGGAGTTGCGCTGACGCCTGAGCATTCACGGGTCATGCTGTGCGGCAACCCGCAGATGATCGATGATACGCGCAAGTTGCTTAAACAGCGGGACATGCACTTGAGCCTCAGCCGGCGTCCCGGCCAAGTGGCGGTGGAAAACTTCTGGTAAGCAAAACGGCGCCTCAAAGGCGCCGTTTTTTGCCAGTGCAGTCAAGGCCGGTTGTTTTGGGCCTTGAGCAAGTCGCGGATCTCGCCCAGCAACTCTTCTTCCTTGGTGGGAACCGGCGGCAGGCTAGGGGCCACGGACTCCTCACGCTTCAGGCGGTTGATGGCCTTGACGCCCATGAAGATTGCAAAGGCGACGATGACGAAGTCGATGATGGTCTGGATGAACTTGCCATAGGCCAGCACCACCGCAGGAATGGCGCCGTCTGCTGCCTTGAGCGTTATGGCCAGATCACTGAAGTCCACGCCACCGATCAGCATCCCGATTGGCGGCATGATCAGGTCACCGACAAACGACGTAACGATCTTGCCGAAGGCCGCACCGATGATGATGCCGACGGCCATGTCGACCACGTTGCCTTTGACCGCGAAGGCCTTGAACTCGTTTAGCACGCCCATAGGTTATTCCTTGTTACAGATGAGGTAGATGTGCGCAGTGTAAATCAGCAAATCGCATCCTGCTCGAATCAACTGCCTGCTGTGCTTGCCAGCCATTGACCCGGGTGGTGTTGAAAAATTCACCGATTGATCTCATCTGAGGTCGGTCAGGCCTTCTGAGGCGTTCGCATACGACTTTTTTTCAGCGAAATGGCGCCATTTGTGTGGGCGAGCCAAGGTTGAGCGACCACTCCTGAATGGGGACGCTCAAGATGATCGGGCAGTTAGTGGCCAAAAGGCTGCATTGAAAATTAAATGCAGGTGAAGTGATATGAACTGTTTCGTTAGTTTGGTGTGTCTGACAAGTTGCACGTTTCTCTGAATCACTGCTGCGTTTTGTGTGAATGTTTTCGAAGTTGTGCAAAAAGTATGTAGGTGAACAAAGTCTGTATAGGTTTTCGAAGTGTGCGGCATGGCATGTCCCTAGAGTTTGTTGGCCGAGTTGAGCGAAAAACTTATACAAGGTTTTGTAGGGTGGGTGTATCTCAATATACCTGTGTTTAATAAGGTTATTTGAAGTCATCAAAAGGGTTGCGAAATATCTGGCCGCACTCGCGCGGCTTGGCTGAGCTATCATCGCGTTTTTTTCCGGGAGTTCCGATGGCCAAGGCCAAGCGCATGTACGGCTGCACCGAGTGCGGCTCAACCTTCCCCAAATGGGCCGGCCAGTGCGGTGAGTGCGGGGCCTGGAACACGCTTACCGAAACCATGGTGGAAAGCGGCGGGGCAGCTGCCCCCAGCGGTCGTACCGGCTGGACCGGCCAGCAGGCGCAGATCAAGACTCTGGCCGAAGTCAGTGTCGAAGAAATTCCGCGCTTCTCTACCGCTTCCAGCGAGCTGGACCGGGTTCTGGGGGGGGGGCTGGTGGATGGCTCGGTGGTGCTGATCGGTGGCGACCCCGGCATCGGCAAGTCGACCATTCTGTTGCAAACCTTGTGCAACCTCGCCAAGAGCATGCCGGCGCTGTATGTCACCGGTGAGGAATCCCAACAGCAAGTGGCCATGCGTGCGCGGCGCCTGGGGTTGCCTCAGGATCGATTGCGGGTCATGACCGAAACCTGCATCGAAACCATCATTGCCACGGCCCGTCAGGAAAAGCCCAAGGTGATGGTGATCGACTCGATCCAGACGATATTTACCGAGCAATTGCAATCGGCACCGGGCGGTGTATCGCAGGTGCGCGAAAGCGCGGCGTTGCTGGTGCGTTATGCCAAACAGAGCGGCACGGCGATTTTCCTGGTGGGCCACGTCACCAAGGAAGGCGCGCTGGCTGGCCCTCGGGTGCTGGAGCACATGGTCGATACCGTGCTGTATTTCGAAGGTGAGTCCGACGGGCGCTTGCGTCTGCTGCGGGCGGTGAAGAACCGCTTCGGTGCAGTCAATGAACTGGGCGTTTTCGGCATGACCGACAAAGGTCTGAAAGAAGTCTCCAACCCGTCGGCGATTTTTCTGACCCGTGCCCAGGAAGAAGTCCCGGGCAGTGTGGTGATGGCAACATGGGAAGGCACACGGCCGATGCTGGTGGAGGTTCAGGCGCTGGTGGACGACAGTCACCTGGCCAACCCGCGTCGGGTCACGCTGGGGCTGGATCAAAACCGGCTGGCGATGTTGCTGGCTGTGCTGCACCGTCACGGTGGCATTCCGACCCACGATCAGGACGTGTTTCTCAACGTGGTCGGCGGGGTCAAGGTGCTGGAAACGGCGTCCGACCTGGCGTTGATGGCAGCGGTGATGTCCAGTTTGCGCAACCGGCCGTTGCCCCACGATCTGCTGGTGTTCGGTGAAGTCGGGCTTTCCGGTGAAGTGCGTCCGGTGCCGAGCGGTCAGGAGCGTTTGAAAGAAGCGGCCAAGCACGGCTTCAAACGGGCCATCGTGCCCAAGGGCAATGCGCCGAAGGAGGCGCCGGCGGGGTTGCAGGTCATTGCCGTCACTCGCCTGGAGCAGGCACTCGACGCGTTATTCGAGTAACGCCTATCCCCCTGTAGGAGCTGCCGAAGGCTGCGATCTTTTGATCTTGCATTTTTAAGATCAAAAGATCGTCCGAACGCGGCCCGAGCCTTCGGCAGCTCCTACAGAGGTACGTTCAGATTTCGATCAGCGCACCCAACTCTCGCTCCAGCTCCTGCGGATCAGCCAGGTTGAGCTCGATCAATCGCCGCAGGCACTCGATGGACTCCAGGCTGATGTGCCGGCAGACAAAGCCAAGCTGGCCGTGGTCTTCGTGGGTCAGTTGCACATCCATGATGATGTCCGCCTCTTCGCCCAGATGAATGTCGACCAGAAAATCCTGCTGCGCATTACCCAGCCACGGAACGGGTCGCTCGATCAGCAACCCCTTGAGCGACAGATCAATCAACTTCACCGACCAGGTGGACTCTCCCTGACTCAGCTCGGTTCGGGCATCGAACGCAATACGTTTGAAGCGGCGACGTTCGGCTGGGTGCTCGCTCATGGCGCGATCCTCGTAGATGTACGCCTGACTATAGACCTGCATACTTCAAGGCAGCCAGCGCGTGCAGGTGGCCAGACCAATGTCGGGGGTATGGCCTTTGCCGTCAGGAGAGCTAAACTCGATATGGTTGTCTTTCTTGTCCACTCTGGCTGGAATATCAAAATGAAAAATAACAATAGCCCGCTACGCCATTTGCCTTGGCTGGTGCTGGCAATCACAGGTGCGTGCGCCCTGGGTGTTGTGGCATTGCGCCGGGGCGAGGCAATCAACGCCTTGTGGATTGTGGTCGCTGCCGTGGCCATCTATCTGGTCGCCTATCGCTACTACAGTCTGTTCATCGCTAACAATGTCATGCAACTCGATGCGCGACGGGCCACGCCTGCCGTGCTCAACGATGACGGTCTGGACTACGTGCCGACCAACAAACACATTCTCTTCGGTCACCACTTCGCGGCCATCGCTGGTGCAGGCCCTCTGGTCGGTCCGGTGCTGGCGGCGCAGATGGGCTACCTGCCCGGCACGCTGTGGCTGATCGCCGGTGTGGTGCTGGCCGGTGCCGTGCAGGACTTCATGGTCCTGTTCATGTCCACCCGCCGCAATGGTCGCTCCCTGGGCGACATGGTTCGCGAGGAAATGGGCCGCATCCCCGGCACCATCGCGCTGTTCGGCTGCTTCCTGATCATGATCATCATCCTCGCGGTGCTGGCGCTGATCGTGGTGAAAGCCCTGGCCGAAAGCCCGTGGGGTATTTTCACGGTGATGGCGACCATCCCGATCGCGATGTTCATGGGCATCTACATGCGCTACATCCGCCCCGGTCGCATCGGTGAAATTTCGCTCATCGGCGTGCTGTTGCTGCTCGGCTCGATCTGGCTCGGCGGACAGATTGCCGCGGATCCGGTCTGGGCCAAAGCGTTCAGCTTCACCGGTGTGCAAATCACCTGGATGCTGATCGGCTATGGTTTTGTCGCGGCGGTATTGCCGGTGTGGCTGATCCTGGCACCCCGTGACTACCTGTCGACCTTCCTGAAAATCGGCACCATCGTCGCCCTGGCCATCGGCATTCTGATCACCATGCCCGAGCTGAAAATGCCGGCCCTGACCCAGTTCATCGACGGCACCGGCCCGGTGTGGAAGGGCGGGCTGTTCCCGTTCCTGTTCATCACCATCGCCTGTGGCGCGGTGTCGGGTTTCCACGCGCTGATCGCCTCCGGGACCACGCCGAAACTGCTGGATAACGAAACCAACGCCCGCTACATCGGTTACGGCGGCATGCTGATGGAATCCTTCGTGGCCATCATGGCCATGGTCGCCGCGTCGGTGATCGAACCGGGTGTGTACTTCGCCATGAACAGTCCGGCCGCGGTTGTCGGCGGGGATGTGGTGGCGGTAGCAACAGCGGTCAGCAACTGGGGCTTTGCCATCACGCCGGAAGCCCTGCAAGCGGTGGCCCATGACATCGGTGAAATCACCATTCTGGCCCGTGCCGGTGGTGCGCCAACCCTGGCGGTCGGTATCGCACAAATCCTGCACAGTGTTCTGCCGGGTGAAAACACCATGGCGTTCTGGTACCACTTCGCGATCCTGTTCGAAGCGCTGTTCATCCTGACCGCGGTCGACGCCGGTACCCGAGCCGGGCGTTTCATGCTCCAGGACTTGCTCGGTTCGTTCGTGCCGGCCCTGCGCCGCACCGAATCCTGGACCGCCAACCTGATCGCTACCGCCGGTTGTGTGACCATGTGGGGCTGGTTGCTGTATCAGGGCGTGATCGATCCACTGGGCGGCATCAACACCTTGTGGCCGCTGTTCGGTATCTCCAACCAGATGCTGGCCGGTATCGCGCTGATGCTCGGCACCGTGGTGCTGATCAAGATGAAACGCCAACGCTACATCTGGGTCACCTTGCTGCCGGCGGCATGGCTGCTGATTTGTACCACCACGGCGGGCTTCATCAAGCTGTTCGATGCCAACCCGGCGATCGGCTTCCTGTCGCTGGCCAGGAAATACAGCGATGCGCTGGCCAACGGTCAGATCCTCGCCCCGGCCAAGGACATCACCCAGATGCAGCACGTGATCTTCAACGCCTACACCAACGCAACGCTGACCGCGCTGTTCCTGTTCGTGGTGTTCAGTATCCTGTTCTATGCACTCAAGGTCGGTATTTCCGCCTGGGGCAGCAAGGGACGTACGGATAAGGAAGCGCCATTCCAGGCGCTGCCGGAAGCGTGATCGAGGATTTGCACCATGTTCAATGACCTGAGTCGCCTCGGTAAATACCTCGGTCAGGCCGCGCGCCTGATGGTCGGCATGCCCGACTACGACAACTACGTCGAGCATATGCAGACCAAGCACCCGGACAAACCGGTGATGAGCTATGAGATGTTCTTTCGGGAGCGTCAGGAAGCCCGTTACGGTGGCAAGGGTGGACCGAAGTGCTGTTGATCTTGTAGGAGCGAGCTTGCTCGCGATGAACGCAAGGTCGACGCGTGCATTCAGAAAGCACGCGTTAACGTTGACGTCCATCGCGAGCAAGCTCGCTCCTACAGTTTTTTAAACGTAGGGGAGATTTTTGTTTTGCTCACACCCATCCCGGTCACAATCCTCAGCGGCTTTCTCGGCGCCGGCAAGACCACCCTGTTGCGTTACCTGCTCAAGGCCGAGCACGGCCTGAAAATCGCCGTCATCGAGAACGAATTCAGCGATGCCGGCATCGATACCCAGTTGTTGGGTGATGAGCCGGTGCAAGTGATGACGCTGTCCAACGGCTGCGTCTGCTGCACCATCCATACGGACCTGACCAAAGCGCTTTATCTGTTGCTGGAGCGTCTGGATCAGGGCGATATTGCCTTCGACCGCCTGGTGATCGAATGCACCGGCCTGGCCGACCCGGCGCCCGTGGCGCAAACCTTTTTCATCGACGAAGAGTTGCGCGAGCGCTATATCCTCGACGGCATCATCACGCTGGTCGACGCGGCACATGCCGATTTGCACCTGACCCAGACCATCGCCCAGGCTCAGATTGGTTTCGCCGACCGCTTGCTGGTGAGCAAGCGCGACCTGGTAGACGAGGCGACCTTCACCGCGCTGAGCGAGCGCCTGACCCGCATCAACCGTCGTGCGCCGATTCGCGTGGTTGACCATGGAAGGATCGACCTGGCTGAACTGCTTGATGTCCGCGGTTTCAATTTGAACGCCGACCTTGGTGGTGGCGTGAGCCTGCGGCCGGTGAACCGGGCCCCGTCTCTCGATCGCATTTCCAGCCTGGTGCTGCGTACCGACAAGCCGCTGGATATCGACAGGCTAAGCGAGTTCATGAACGAACTGCTGGAAGACCATGGCAAGCAACTGCTGCGCTACAAAGGTGTATTGAATATCCTCGGCGAATCGCGTCGCATGGTGTTTCAGGGTGTACTGAAGCTTTATGGTTTCGACTGGGATACAGAGTGGGCTGAAGATGAATCGCGTGAAAGCGTGATCGTGTTTATTGCTGATGATTTGCCGGAAGAGAAAATTCGTGAGGGGTTTGCACGGGTGGCGGCGGTCTGAAGCTTTATGGCGTTTGTGAGGACGCCATCGCGGGCTTGCCCGCGATGCGATCTAGCCGGCAGCACAATGTTCACGGGTTGTATTGAGCAGAGTCTGTTCCAGATAATCCAGATGCCGGTTGAGCACAATTTCCGCCTTCGCAGCATCCCCTCGCTCCAGCGCATCCAGGATCTCCATGTGCACCTGCCACACGCAATAATCCATCGACTGCAGCTCAAACTGCGCAAGCGCCAACGAAGTCAGCGGCACCAGGCTGTCTAGAAAGTGCGATAACGGTGCATTACCTGCCATTTCTGCCAATCGCAGGTGAAACTCTCCCGACAAACGGATCGCCCGGCCACGCTCAGTGCAATGACGCTCGTTGTCGACCAGTGTCCGCAGGCGCTTCAAGCCTTGCGCGCAGGGTCGCTGGCAGGCCAGCCGCACCAGCATGATCTCGGCCAGACGCCGGGCATGCAGTGTCTGCCGGGTATGCTCTGCATCAAGCTCGGCGACGCGGGGACGATGGTTGACTCGAAGAGTGATGATCTGCTGATGGGACAGTCGCGTCAGCACATCACGCATGTCGCTGCGCCTTGCACCGAACATCTGCGCCAGGCTTTCTTCCGTAAAGCGACTGGCCGAATGGATGCGCTGTTCGAAAATCGCATCGAGGACCCGTGAATACAGGTCATCCACCGAAGGGCGGACGGGCAGGGTAGCGAGCGTTTGTGGCGAGGCGTAGCTGTTCATGGCCAATCTCCAGTTCGAAGAGGTTTCAACTGCCGAGGTTGTCTTCCGGGATGTTCAGTTCGATGCCCATGCGCTGGCCTTCGCGCAAAATGTGCCGACGCATCTCGGCGCTGGCCTGGGCGCTGTTCTTGCTGCGGATCGCCCGCACCACGGCTTCGTTTTCTTCAAGGCGTTCAGCCAGATGCTCCGGGGAGTTGCGCAACACTTCGGCGCTTTGCTTGAGGGCATTGCTGGTTTGCTGGACCACACTCTGGAAGATCGGATTCGACGTTAGCGTGAACAGCTCTTCGTGGAACGCGATGTAGGCGCTTACGCCGGCTTCACTGTCATTGGCCTCCAGGGCTTCGCGCATGTCCATCAGGGTCAGGCGCAGTTGCCCGACTTCCTTGCTGCTGATGGACTGCGCCACGAGGCCGACGATGAACGGTTCGAGGGTGTAACGCAGTTGCAGCACGTCTTCCAGGCTCGCTGCGGCCACTGCGCTTTCGTGGGACTGGCCATCGCTGAGGCTGGCCTCGAGTACCACTACGCCTTTGCCCGGCATCGAGCGCACCAGGCCAAGGGTTTCCAGGACAATGACCGCCTCACGCAGGCTCGGGCGGCTGATACCCAGCTGTTCGGCCAGTTCACGTTGCCCCGGCAGCATTTCGCCGGAGCGCCACTGACCACGGGCCAGAGCGGCCCGAAGTTTTTCCACGACTGAAGTTACGACGGTTGACGAGGTAATCACTGTTCGCTCCATGATCATCTAAAAGTGGTGAAGGTGTGCCGGCCAAGGCGAGGACGGCACACCGTTGATTCAGAATTCCTGCTGATGCGCCGGTGCGACCGGTTTACGCGGCTGGAAGGTATAACCCGCCTGGCCGGAAAGTACCTTGTTCGCCCGCTGCACATCGATGTCCTTTTCCCACCGCGCGATGGCGACGGTCGCCACACAGTTGCCGATCAGGTTGGTCAGCGCCCGGCCGATGCCCATGAACCAGTCCACGGCCAGCACCAGCACCAGACCCACCACCGGAATGGCCGGAATGGCTGTCAGGGTGGCCGCCAGGATCACCAGCGCCGAGCCCGGAATGCCGTGTGCTCCTTTGGAGGTGATCAACGATACCAACAGAATGGTCAGCAAGTCGGTCATCGCCAGCGGCGTACCGGTGGCATTGGCGATGAACACAATGGCCAGGGTCAGGTAGATCGAGAAACCGTCGAGGTTGAACGAGTAACCGGTAGGTATCACCAACCCGACCGTCGAACTGCCGATGCCTAGATGCTCAAGCTTGCGCATGATTTGTGGCAGCACGGCATCGGAGGACGCGGTGCCCATGACAATCAACAGTTCTTCGCGCAGGTACTTGAGCAACGGCCACATCTTCAAGCCGGAGAGGCGCATCACCAGGCCGAGAATCAGGGCCACGAAGGCAGTACAGGTCAGGTAGAACAGGCCGACCAGGCTGCCCAGGTGTTGCAGCGAGTCCAGGCCATATTTGCTGGTGGTGAAGGCGATCGCACCGAACACACCGATCGGCGCCAGGCGCACGATCATGCCCATGATGCGGAAAATTACATGGCTGAGTTCATTGATCAGCCGCGAAATACCCGATGCCGCTTCTCCCACCAGATTCAGTGCACTGCCGAACAACACTGAAAACAGCAGGACCTGCAGGATATTGTTATCTGCAAAGGCACCGATCACCGATGTCGGAATCAGGTCCATCAGGAACTGTGTGGTTGTGTGCATGTGCTGACCGCGCTGGGCAATGTCGCCCATGTCGGCTGCGGAAAGCTGCTCCAGGTGAATGTTCGCACCGCTACCGATGCCGGTGCTGAAGGCGAACACCAGGCCGATCACCAGGGCGATGGTGGTCAGCACTTCAAAGTAGATCACCGATTTGAGGCCGATACGGCCTACCTTCTTCAGGTCGCCGGCGCCGCTGATGCCGCTGACCACTACGCAAAACACAATCAGGCCAATGAGCATTTTGATCAGCTTGATAAAACCGTCACCGAGCGGTTTGAGCTGAGCGGAGTATTCGGGAAGGGTCAGCCCGCAGACGATGCCGAGCACCAGTCCGAGAACCACTTGGAGGAAGATTGAACGCGAGCACCATCTGAGCATGGGAGGAATCCTGGTCGGTGTCCTGGCTGCCGTGTGCGGGGCACATCAGATTCAGGACTTAATTATTGTGGTCTTACCGGTATGTCCAGTGCAGGCGCAGTGTAGGCGCTGTTTTTGGGTGTTCGCAAGCAAAAATTAGAAAATTGGCATTACCGGTCTGACCAGTGGCCAAAGCCACGTAGGAGCTGCCGAAGGCTGCGATCTTTTGATTTTGCTTTTTTGAGGATCAAAAGATCGCAGCCTTCGGCAGCTCCTACAGGTAAGCGGTGTCAATTTGCGGGCGAAAAAAAACCGGCCATCTCTGGCCGGTTTTTTATTGCTGCGGTTTAGCGGGCTGATTAAGCGCCGTACACCGGCAGCTTCTTGCAGATGGCCTTGACCTTCTCACGAACGGCGTCGATCACCGCTTCGTTGTTCAGGTCGGCCAGGATGTCGCAGATCCAGCCGGCCAGTTCCTTGCACTCTGCTTCCTTGAAGCCGCGAGTAGTCACAGCCGGAGTGCCGAAGCGCAGGCCGGAGGTGACGAACGGGGAGCGTGGGTCGTTTGGCACGGAGTTCTTGTTCACGGTGATGAACGCTTTGCCCAGAGCGGCGTCGGCGTCTTTACCGGAGATTTCCTGCTTGATCAGCGACAGCAGGAACAGGTGGTTCTGAGTACCGCCCGACACCACGTCGAAACCGCGCTCGATGAACACGCCGGCCATGGCCTGGGCGTTTTTCACCACTTGTTGCTGGTAGGCCTTGAACACAGGCTGCAGCGCTTCCTTGAAGCAGATCGCCTTGGCAGCGATCACGTGCTCCAGCGGGCCACCCTGGGCGCCCGGGAATACCGCGGAGTTCAGCTTCTTCTCGATGTCGGCGTTGGCGCGAGCCAGAATCAGGCCGCCACGTGGACCGCGCAGGGTCTTGTGGGTGGTGGTGGTCACGACGTCAGCGAACGGAACCGGGTTCGGGTAGACGCCAGCAGCGACCAGACCAGCCACGTGAGCCATGTCGACGAACAGGTAGGCACCGACTTTGTCAGCGATTGCACGGAAACGCGGGAAGTCGAGGATCTGCGAGTAGGCAGAGAAACCGGCCACGATCATTTTTGGCTTGTGCTCGACAGCCAGGCGCTCGACTTCGTCGTAGTCGATCAGGCCGTTGGCATCGATGCCGTACTGGATGGCGTTGTACAGCTTGCCGGAAGACGAAACGCTGGCACCGTGGGTCAGGTGACCACCGTGGGCCAGGCTCATGCCCAGGATGGTGTCGCCAGCCGACAGCAGGGCCAGGTAAACGGCGCTGTTGGCTTGCGAACCGGCGTGCGGCTGAACGTTGGCGTAGTCGGCGCCGAACAGCTCTTTTGCTCGATCAATTGCAAGCTGCTCGACGATGTCGACGTACTCGCAACCGCCGTAGTAGCGCTTGCCCGGGTAGCCTTCGGCGTACTTGTTGGTCAGTACCGAGCCTTGAGCTTCCATCACCGCTGGGCTGGTGTAGTTTTCCGAAGCGATCAGCTCGATGTGTTCTTCCTGGCGCTGAGCTTCTTGCTCCATGGCGGCAAAAAGGTCGGCGTCGTACTTGGCAATAGTCAAATCACGGCTGAACATGGCGGTCCTCAAGGATCGGGGGCGGAAAAGGGGGGCATTCTAACCCAATGGGTTTTAGATGGCATATGAAACGGCATCATGTCGCAGACAAGTGGTGTTCATGCATGGATAGATGGTGTTTGTGCCGTCCTCAAAAGATCGCAGCCTGCGGCAGCTCCTACAGGGATTGATGTCGGTCACAGAATCTGGCGGCTACCCCGATCAGGGTAGGAGCTGCCGCAGGCTGCGATCTTTTCGGCAACACCACAAAACTTCAGTCGAACATGAAGAGGGTGTCGTTGCTGAACTGCGCCTCAAACCGGCTCGCCGGCATCGGCCGTCCGAACAGATAGCCCTGCACTTCATCGCAACCATGCTCACGCAGGAAGTCCAACTGCTCATGGGTCTCCACACCTTCGGCGATCACCGCCAGGTTCAGGCTGTGGGCCATGGCGATGATCGCCCGGGCGATCTGCGCATCCTGTTCACCCGACGGCAAGCCGTCGACGAAGGTGCGGTCGATCTTCAGTACGTCGATCGGGAACTGTTTGAGGTAGTTGAGCGATGAGTAACCGGTGCCAAAGTCATCCACCGCGATGCTCAGCCCAAGGTTTTTCAGCCCGGCGAGGATCTGCATCGCTTCACTGACTTCGCGCATCAGGATACTTTCGGTCAGTTCCAGCTCCAGGCACGCCGGCGGCAGGCCGGTTTCCTTGAGGATGGTGGCGATTCGCGTGCCGAGCTGGCCATCGGAAAACTGTCGCGCCGAGATGTTCACCGACACCTTCGGCACCCGTACCCTGGCCTGATGCCAGGCCTTGAGTTGGCGGCAGGCTTCGCTGATCACCCAGTCGCCGACATCCACCACCAGCCCGAGCTCTTCGAGCACCGGAATGAAATCCCCCGGCGGCACCAGCCCGCGGCGTGGATGGCGCCAGCGCAGTAGCGCCTCGGCACCGGTCAGGCGCTTGCCGTCACCGCTGAATTGCGGCTGGTAATACAGCACGAATTCGTTCTGTTCCAGGGCATGGCGCAAGTCGCTTTCCAGTTCCAGTCGCTCCAGGGCGCTGGCATTCATGTCCGCCTGATAGAACTGGAAGTTGTTCTTGCCGCGCTCCTTGGCGTGGTACATCGCCGTGTCGGCATTCTTCATCAGCTGGCTGAGTTCGTTGCCATCCTGCGGGCTCAGGGCGATGCCGATACTGGCCGTGACGAAGAATTCGCGGCCTTCGAGCACGAACGGTTTCACCAGGCTGGCGAGAATCTGCTCGGCCACATGAATCGCCCGGTTCAGGGCGATTTCACGGTTGGCTCGCGGTTGCAGGAGCAGGGTGAATTCGTCGCCGCCCATGCGTGCCACGGTGTCATCATCGTCGACGCAACCGAGCAGGCGCGTGGCCATTTCCTTGAGCATGCGGTCGCCGGCGGCGTGGCCCAGGGAGTCGTTGATCGGCTTGAAACGGTCGAGATCGAGGAACATCAGCACCACCCACGACTTCTGCCGATCGGCCGATTGCAGCGCCGTGTGCAGGCGATCCTGGAACAGCGATCGGTTGGGCAGATGGGTCAGGGCGTCGTAGTAGGCAAGGCGGTGAATCCGCTGTTCGCTGGCCTTGCGCTCGCTGATGTCGCTGAAGAAACACACATAGCTGGCCAGGTCGCCTTCGTCGTCAAGTACGGCGGTGATTCCGACCCAGGCCGGGTAGTGCTCGCCGTTGCGACGCTTGAGCCAGACTTCGCCTTCCCAGGTGCTGTGCTGGCCCAATTGCTTGAGGACGTAACGCAGATGGGATTCCTGTTGCTCGTCGACGGTCAGCATGTTCGGCAGCTGGTCGAGGACCTGCTCCACGGCATAACCGCTGACACGGCTGAAGGCCTCGTTGGCCTGGACGATGTAGCCGGCCGGGTCGGTGATCAGGATCGCCGAGGTCGAGTGCTCGAATACCGTGGCGGCCATGCGCAAGTCTTTTTCGGCCCGGCGTTGCTGGCTGATGTCGCGGCCGACGCCGAGCACGCCTTCGAACGTACCGTGTTCGTCCCAGACCAATACCAGGCGCAGTTCGATCGGGATCTTGCGCCCGTCGGCCCGCAGGCAATCGAACAGGAACAGTTGGGTTTGCACCTGGCTGCGCAGCAGCGCCAGTTGGTCCGGCTGATCCAGCGCTTTGCTGACCCGGTCCATCAGCTGGTAGATGCCGGTCAGTTGTTGCGGGTTGGCGATAGTCGATTGCCAGCCGTTCTGGAAAATCCACTCGGTGTCGTAACCCAGCACCGCTTGCACCGAAGGGCTGACGTAATTGAGGTTGAGGCGGCTGTCGGTGGAGAAAATCACGTCGCTGATGCTTTCGGCGAGCATCCGGTAGCGCTGTTCGCTGTCGCGCAGGGATTCACTGGCTTCAAGCTGGTCGGTGATGTCCTTGGCCACGCCGATGATCCGCGTGACCTGATCGTCCTTGTCCCGCGCCAGTGCCTGCTCGCGAATCTCGAAGCGTCGCCACTGGCCGTCCCGATGACGGAAGCGTAACTGGCACTGCATCAATTGGCGATAACCGGCCTGGCGCTGGACCTGGCGGGATCGATGGTAATAGTCGGCGTCTTCGGGGTGCAGGAGGATTTCCCAGAAGTATTCGCCCATCTGGTGCAGTTCGGTGCGGTTGTAACCCAGTGTCTGGCCCAGATGATGGTTGCTGTAGATCATGCGCTGGCTGAAAACATGCTGCACATACAGGTGATCCGGTACGGTGCGCACCACGTCCGACCAAAACCCTTCGCGCTCCTGCAGTGACAATTCGATGAGCTTGCGGCTGGTGATGTCGGTGATGCTCAGGATCACCGCGTTATAGTCGTCCTGGGTTTGCGGCAGGCGCAGCACCAGCCATAGATGCTGGTCACGACCGCTGGCATCCTGCAGTTTGATTTCCAGCTCAAGCAGTTGCTGCTGGTTGAGCATCGCGTCGAGCACCTGATTGCCGATGGCGGTGCCGTCCTGCGGATGGCCGTCGATCAGCAGTTTCCAGGCTTTGTCGGCGCTATCGACATTAAGCAGTTGCAGCGCGACCTGGTTGACCTCGGTGATCTGCAGTTCCTTGAGCAGTTGCCGGCGTTGTTCCGGGATCGCCAGCCACGCTTGCAGTTGCTCGCGGCCCTGCAGTTGTGCCTTGTCGAAAAAGACCTTGAGCCCGGACATGTCGAGGACACACAAAGCCACGCCGGTGCCTTCGAAAATATCCTGATAACGCCGGCGGCCTTCACTCAATTGGCGCTGACGTCGACGCATGTTCAGCAAGGCGATGAACGGCAGCATGGAAAACGCCAGGCCCAGCAGACATTTGCCGATGAACGCCGGTAGCAGCTCTTCCAGCGCGCGCTGACGGTCGAACAAGCCGCGCAGTTGCCAATCGCTGCTGCTCAGTGCAACGGTCAGCACGCTATTGGCGACATCGTCCTCGGTCAGCGTGCCCGGATTGGCCGAGGGCAGCGCATCGTCGCGGCTGATGATCTGCTGATTGATGCGGTTCTCCACCAGCCACAATGGGCGGCTGCCGGCCTCGCTTTGCTTGGTCAAGGACGAAAAGAAGGTGGGGGGCAGGCGCAAGACCCAATAGCCTCGGGAACTGCCGCTGGCCTGATGCAACAATAAATGCACTACGGAGCCGTCGGTGGCGTTGCTGAAGAAGTGCGCCTGGGCGTGGCTGCGGCGTACCAGTTCACCCAGGTAGTCGCTGTCATCGCTGTCGGGAGCGCTGTCACTGATAACTCTTCCCGAGGGGCTGAGCAATGCCAGGCTGCGCAGATCAGGCAGCGACTTTTGCAGCTTGCGCAGCAGCGCCTGCAGCTCATCGGCGTCCTGCGGCTGCTCGACGATCGGCAGCAGGTTGAGGGCGATCTGCGCGTTGAGCGCCATGTTCAGGCTGACCTGCGCGGCCAGATCGGCGGTGTAATCGATGGTGTATTGACGCTGGTTTTTCTGGGTTTCGCGCAACTGATCGAGCAATTGCCAGAACAACAGGGCCAGCAGCAATAGTGCAAGTGTCGCCAAGGTGCCCTTCAAGGTCCCGCGCAGGGGGGAGCCGGGCGCTGTGGCCGGCTCAGTGGAAGTCAGACGCGGAGGGTCATTGGACAAGCTGTAATCCTGCGGTTTGGCTGGACTGGCGCGACGTGCACTATAAGCCGGACGCCCGAAGGGCGGCTAGCATGCCTTGAGTTGTGGCGAAGTGCCAGCCCCTGCCCGTCGGCTGGACTGCCATCTGTCATTAAGGTAGCTTTGTCGGTTACGCGGGAGCGTTCCAGCTCCTAAAATCAGGCTTTTTCAGCGCGCATATATTGAAAGCTCTCAATCGGGCGACGCGCACAGCCTGACCAGGCATCGCCTGAGCCCTAATCATTCATCAGTCACTGACCCTAGGTTCTCCATGGCTCAATACGTATTCACCATGCATCGGCTGGGTAAAGTTGTTCCGCCGAAGCGGGAAATCCTGAAAAACATTTCTCTGTCTTTCTTCCCTGGCGCCAAGATCGGCGTGCTCGGTCTCAACGGTTCGGGTAAGTCCACGCTGCTGAAAATCATGGCCGGCGTCGACACCGAGTTCGAGGGCGAAGCCCGTCCGATGCCGGAGCTGAACATCGGTTATCTGCCGCAAGAACCGATCCTGGACCCGACCAAAACCGTGCGTGAAGTGGTCGAGGAAGCGGTCAGCGTGATCAAGAATGCCCAGGCTCGCCTGGATGAGGTCTACGCGGCTTACGCTGAAGAAGACGCCGACTTCGACAAACTGGCTGCCGAACAGGCCAAGCTCGAAGCGATCCTGCAAGCCAGCGACGGTCACAACCTGGAGCGCCAGCTGGAAGTCGCTGCCGACGCGTTGCGTCTGCCGGCCTGGGATGCCAAGGTCGAAGTGCTGTCCGGTGGTGAAAAGCGTCGTGTAGCCCTGTGCCGCCTGCTGCTGTCCGCACCGGACATGCTGCTGCTCGACGAACCGACCAACCACCTGGACGCCGATTCCGTCGCCTGGCTTGAGCACTTCCTGCACGACTTCCCGGGCACCGTGGTAGCGATCACGCACGACCGTTACTTCCTGGACAACGTTGCCGGCTGGATTCTGGAACTGGACCGCGGCGCGGGCATTCCTTACGAGGGCAACTATTCGGGTTGGCTGGAAGCCAAGTCCGATCGTCTGGCTGCAGAATCCAAGCAGCAGTCGGCCCACGAAAAAGCCATGAAGGAAGAACTGGAGTGGGTGCGCAAAGGCGCCAAGGCCCGCCAGTCGAAATCCAAGGCACGTCTGCAACGCTTCGAAGAAATGCAATCCCAGGAATTCCAGAAGCGCAGCGAAACCAACGAGATCTACATCCCGGCCGGTCCGCGCCTGGGCGACAAGGTCATCGAATTCAAGAATGTCACCAAGGGCTACGGCGATCGCGTGCTGATCGACAACCTGTCGTTCTCCATGCCTAAAGGCGCCATCGTCGGCGTGATTGGCGGTAACGGTGCCGGTAAGTCGACCCTGTTCCGCATGTTGATGGGCAAGGAAACGCCGGATTCGGGCAGCATCGAAGTCGGTGAAACCGTGCAGCTTGCTTGTGTGGATCAGAGCCGTGAGGATCTGGACGGCAGCAAGACCGTGTTCCAGCAGATCTCCGACGGTTCCGACCAGATCCGCATCGGCAACTACGAGATCCCGTCGCGTACCTACGTCGGTCGCTTCAACTTCAAGGGCGGCGACCAGCAGAAGTTCGTCAAGGACCTGTCCGGTGGTGAGCGCGGTCGCTTGCACCTGGCCCTGACCCTGAAAGAGGGCGGCAACGTCCTGCTGCTCGACGAACCGTCCAACGACCTCGACGTCGAAACCCTGCGTTCCCTGGAAGAAGCCCTGCTGGACTTCCCCGGCGCCGCCATTGTGATCTCTCACGATCGGTGGTTCCTTGACCGCGTCGCGACGCACATCCTGGCGTACGAAGACGACTCGCAAGCGGTGTTCTTCGAAGGCAACTACAGCGAATACGAAGCCGATCGTAAAAAGCGTCTCGGCGAAGCAGCTGCCCAGCCGCATCGTGTACGGCACAAGAAACTGGCCTGATTTGGGGTTGGTTGCATAAGAGAGCGGAGCCTTCGGGCTCCGTTTTTTTTGACTGTGCTTTTTCAATGATTCCGCGGCGCGGCCATCGCGAGCAGGCTCGCTCCTACAGGGGAATGCATTTCAAATTGTAGGAGTGAGCCTGCTCGCGATAGCTGTGTACCTGATGGTGCAAAACTTGAATTGTGAATCCCTCTTCTGGTGCAGAAATAGACTAAAAGGCGGACTAATTTATATCCTGTGCACCATTTAATTTCATAAATGCGACATTTTGTTCTATTCCTGTGCGCAAGTCGTTTGTTACAGTCCGGCTCAATCTTCTCCAACGACAATCAATTTGCCGAGACTTTTCCATGATCGAATCTGTCGAATCCTTCCTTGCTCGCCTGAAAAATCGTGATCCGGACCAGCCTGAATTCCATCAGGCTGTGGAAGAAGTACTGCGCAGTCTGTGGCCGTTTCTTGAAGCCAATCCGCATTACCTGACCTCGGGCATCCTGGAGCGCATCTGCGAGCCGGAGCGGGCGCTGGTGTTTCGCGTGTCGTGGGTCGACGATCGGGGCAAAGTCCAGGTCAATCGCGGGTTCCGCATCCAGATGAACAGCGCGATCGGCCCGTACAAGGGCGGTCTGCGTTTCCACCCGTCGGTGAACATGGGTGTCCTGAAATTCCTCGCCTTCGAACAGACCTTCAAAAACTCCCTGACCTCGCTGCCCATGGGCGGCGGTAAGGGCGGGTCGGACTTCGACCCCAAAGGCAAAAGTGATGCGGAAGTCATGCGCTTCTGCCAGGCCTTCATGAGCGAGTTGTACCGCCACATCGGTGCCGACGTCGACGTACCGGCCGGTGATATCGGTGTCGGCGCGCGGGAAATCGGTTTCCTGTTCGGCCAGTACAAGCGCCTGAGCAACCAGTTCACCAGCGTGCTGACTGGCAAAGGCCCAAGTTACGGCGGCAGCCTGATTCGCCCGGAAGCCACCGGTTTCGGCTGCGTGTATTTCGCCGAAGAAATGCTCAAGCGTCGCGGTCTGGCAGTCGAGGGCAAGCGCGTAGCGATTTCCGGCTCCGGCAACGTCGCGCAATACGCGGCGCGCAAGGTCATGGACCTGGGCGGCAAAGTGATATCGCTGTCCGACTCCGAAGGCACGCTGTATTGCGAAAGCGGTTTGACCGAGGAGCAATGGCTGGCGGTGCTGGAACTGAAAAACGTACAACGCGGGCGCATCCGTGAACTGGCTGGCCGATTTGACCTGGAGTTCCGCACCGGTCAGCGGCCATGGAGCCTGAGCTGCGATATCGCGCTGCCGTGCGCGACGCAAAACGAACTGGATGTCGAAGCCGCTCGCACCTTACTGCGCAACGGCTGCATCTGTGTGGCCGAAGGCGCGAACATGCCGACCACCCTCGAGGCGGTGGACCTGTTTATCGAGGCCGACATTCTGTTCGCACCGGGCAAGGCGTCTAACGCCGGCGGCGTGGCGGTGAGCGGGCTGGAAATGTCGCAAAACGCCATGCGCCTGGCGTGGACCGGTGGCGAAGTGGACAGCAAACTGCACACGATCATGCAGTCGATTCACCACGCTTGCGTGCATTACGGCGAAGAGGACGGTCGGGTCAATTACGTCAAGGGTGCGAACATCGCCGGCTTCGTGAAGGTCGCCGATGCCATGCTGGCCCAAGGCGTCGTTTAAGTCGGTTCGATCCGAATCACTTCAATCATTTGATCCCCGGCGGGGCGCTGCCACAGTACTTCGTCGTTGAGTTGTGCGCCGAGCAGCGCCCGGCCCAGCGGTGAGCCCCAATTGATCAGGCCGTGGGCGGCATCGGCCTGATCTTCGCCCACCAGTTGTACCCGGCGCTCGGTGGCGTGTTCATCGGCGTAGGTCACCCAACTGCCGATTTGCACTTTCTGGGTCGAGGTCGCGACGGGTACCACCTGAGCGCTGCCCAGGCGCTGTTTGAAATAACGCAGATCGCGTTCGAGATCGGCCAGGCGCTGATTGTCCGCCTGCTCACCTTTTGCCGATTGCTCGGCATGCAGGGTTTGCAGTTCGGCGACTTTGCCCTGCAACAGCTTCAGGCCTTGCGGCGTGACGTAATTGGGCTGCGCGCTGACTTGCCGTTCGACGGGCTGATCGGCTTGCGCGGTGGCGTTATCTTCATTGACGAAGGCACGGCTCATGGAGTTCTCCCGGTATAGGGTTTGGGTCATGGTCGCAGGCATCTGGTTTCACTGGATGTCTGAATGCGACTTACGGCGAGCGATAGGCCCGGGTGGCATCCTGATTTTTCTGCTGTTGCCAGGTTTTACACCCAGCCTTCCCGCATACCAGCACATCTCACTCTCCCAAGCCGAAATGCGACCCATAGAGAAAGTCTAGAAGTGGATTCGTCGGGTGGTTGTGAAAGATGTGCAGGCATTTCGTCGAGCACCACACAGCCCGCTCTCACAGGGAATTGCGCTGCGTTCGGGTCAGTAGTGATACCACTTCAGCTCAAGCATCACTTCGTTCTCGGCCGTCGCCAAATGGCTGAACTCACGCTGGGCGCTCAAGCGCAGACCAAAATTGCGGGATATTTCCCATTGCTGGTTCAGGCTCAGGCTACGACGCACTTCGCCATTGGTGAAGAAATCGCCCTTGGCTTCCAGGCTCAAGTTGCCCAGCGGGTTTTTCCACAGCACACCACTGTTGAAGCCAGCGGCCGGGGCAATGAACGCGGCGAAGTCGTTGTTGTGCTCGATACGCACGGTGCCAAGGGCAAAGCCGAGCAGGTCATCGCCCAGTTGCCAGGTGCCACCGCCACCGCCGTTGACGTGGCTGACCAGGGTTTGGTCATCATGCTTGCCCGGCACCCGCTCCAGACCACCAGTGACTTGCCATGACAGCGGTTGCAGCAACTCGTTACGCGGGGTCAGGGAACGAATGGTCGCCAGGTCCAGTCGCTGCACTTGCCAGTCATTGCCTTCGTACTGGCGCAGTTTCAGTTGCAGGATTTCGATCTGCGCGCCAAGGGGGAAGCTTTCGTTGTTGTCATTGAGGTCGTGATAAGCCATGCGCAAGCCGTATTCGCCAAAGGCTTTATCGCCACGGGTGCCAAGACCGAGTTGCCAGGTACGGGACTCGTGACCGTCTTCAGGCAGGCCGGGTTGCGGGATATCCAGCTCCGGCGCCGGGTTCTGGTTGATTGCCCGCAGCAATTCGAAGCTGCGCTGGGCGCGCGCCGGGTCGCGCTCCCGGCCATTGGCGCGGTAACGTTCCAGACGATAGGCCGCATCGATGATCAGCGCCTGGCGGTCGCGGGGTTGAGCCTTGAATGCCGGGTCCAGCAATTGTTTCTGGTCGGCGCTGACTTTCAGCACCCATTGCTGCTCTTCAGGGTTCAAGGGCTCGGCGCGACTGAGCAACTCGCGTTCCCGGGACGGACGATACTGGATGGATTCCACCAGCCCGGCATTTTTCACGGCTTTGACAGTGTCGGTGGGGATGGCCGTGAGCGGGAATTGTTCGGTCAGGCGCAAGCTCGGGCGGGCCACTTGCAGCAGCTCCAGCAAACGGTATGAGCAGTTTTCGTCGAAGAAGAAATAGTCGAACTTGATCTGCTTCAGCTCCCAGACGTGCTCGACCATGCGCGCGGTTTCCTGTTGGGTCAGGTTCAGGCGGTATTCCCACAGGTCGCGGTTTTCCAGGCTGCGGTATTCCGAGAGTTTTTCCTGGTAGGGCACCAGCGCGAACAGGCCGGGATAGCCGCCCATCAGGCCTTTCCAGGCATAGAGGATGCTGTTGTCCGAGCCCTCGATGTAGGCGCCGAAGTTGATCGCGTAACTGAGCAGCGAAGTCTTGTCGCTCTTCACTTCGGCCTGGTCGATGCGCAGCAGGGTGTGGCCGAACATCGAGGATGGACTGTTCAGGTATGCCGCCGGAAAGATCATCACCGTGCTGTCGGGCGAGACGTCCTTGAACCATTGCTTGAATTCGGCGCAATCCGGTGTCGGCAGGCCGGTCAGGCCGAGCTGTTCTTTGAGCCAGCGGGTGCGGGCCGGGTAGACACATTGTGCGTGCTGTTCTCCGGTACTGGCCGGGGCGTACAAGGCTTGTACGGTAGCCGCCAATTCATGGTCCGGGTGTTCATTGCCATCGGCGGCGAGGAAGAATTTCGGGTCGCTGACATAGCTGCGCCAACCACCGAGCTTGGCGGTTTCGTAATGGCCCAGGGATATCCAGAAAGGGTCGTTGGCCAGTTGCTGCAAACGTTGAGGATCGATATGCGGCGCGGCGGACAGCGGGGTGCAGGCACACAGCGCCAGCCAGGTAAGGCGTTTGAGCATAGATGGCAACTTAAGTCGAAAAAAACAAAGGCTGTTTGCCCGTAGGACCCGACAAGCCAGCTCCTACAGTCAGCGACATCCAAAGGTGGTAGCGTCCAAAAAACAAAACCCGCTTCCCGAAAGAAGCGGGGCGGGTCGAGCTTAAGCTTGAGTCGCGTACTTGGCCAGACGAGGGTCGGCTTTGAGCACGGCCAGGGTATTGGTATGCACGTCTTCGGCAGTCACGTCGGCCTTGCTGAAGATCTGCTGGAAGTGCTCGTGAGTGACGGCGGCGAAGTGCGCACGGTCTTCCGGCGCTACGCCCAGTACCACGGCATAGGTGGTCAGCGCTTCGCCCTGACCTTTGGCCATGTCTTCGGACAGCTCGTTCATCATGCCATTCATGGCAAACCAGGATTTGCCGCCATAGGTCAGCGACGCGTTGGTTGCGCAACCGTTGGTACCGGAGGTCATGCCGAAGGTTGCGTTGCCGGAGGTGCCGTTGGTGGTGGATGCCAGGAAGTGAGCCGGAGTACCACGCTGGCCTTCGAACAGCATGTTGCCCCAGCCGCAATCCGGGCCGCCTGGCGCCTGAGCCATGGCGTTGATGGATACAGCGGTGAAGAGAGTACCAAGAAGAATCCGTTTCATAGCTTTGTTCTCTTTATGTGCCTACCAATTGACAAGGAGTTCTGGCCCTTCTGGTGCCAGTGGGCCGGTCATTCGTCCAGCCGCGCAGTCTGGAGTCTAGGCACGATCACGGGGTTCCGTGATTTTTTGCAAAACATTCATGAGAACCGGCGGCGCAAGCCCGGTCCGCCTGGGGTTGGCGGATTGACGATGTTCAAGCCTGCGGTGCTCCTTGCCAGTCGGGCATGGGCGGCGCCAGAATGCTGCCATCTGCCCCGCCTGATTGTTAAGGATGCCCGATGCCTGATCCTGTTGCTGCCAGCTTGCGTCTAGCGCCCGAAGCGCTGACCCGTCCGTTTTCCGCTGAACAGTTCAGCTTCTCTACCACCAATGATCTGGAGCCCTTTCGCGGAGTGCTTGGCCAGGAACGTGCGGTCGAAGCCTTGCAGTTCGGTGTGGCCATGCCACGCCCCGGTTACAACGTATTCGTCATGGGCGAACCCGGCACTGGCCGGTTCTCGTTCGTCAAACGCTATCTCAAGGCCGAAGGCAAGCGCCTGCAGACCCCAGCGGACTGGGTCTACGTCAACAATTTCGATGAGCCGCGCGAGCCGCGCGCACTGGAGCTGCCGTCGGGCAGCGCCGGTGCCTTCATCGGTGACATCAACGGCTTGATCGACAACCTGCTGGCGACGTTTCCGGCAGTCTTCGAGCATCCGTCCTACCAGCAGAAAAAAAGCAGCATCGACCGCGCCTTCAACCAGCGCTATGACAAGGCCCTGGACATCATCGAGCGTCTGGCGCTGGAAAAGGACGTCGCGCTGTACCGCGACGCCAGCAACATTGCATTTACCCCGATGGGCGACGGCAAGGCATTGGACGAAGCTGAATTCGCCCAGTTGCCGGAAGCCGAGCGCGAGCGCTTCCACGAGGATATTTCGGTACTGGAGGAGCGCCTGAACGAAGAACTCGCCAGCCTGCCGCAATGGAAGCGCGAGTCGAGTAATCAACTGCGTCACCTCAACGAAGAAACCATCACCCTGGCCTTGCAGCCGTTGTTGTCGCCGTTGTCGGAGAAGTACGCCGAGAACGCCGCGGTGTGCGGTTATCTGCAAGCGATGCAGGTGTATTTGCTCAAGACTGTGGTCGAACAGCTGGTAGACGACAGCAAAATCGATGCTGTCGCCCGCAAGTTGCTGGAAGAGCAATACGCGCCGAGCCTGGTGGTCGGTCATGCGGCCAGCGGCGGTGCGCCGGTGGTGTTCGAGCCGCACCCGACCTATGAAAACCTCTTCGGTCGCATTGAATACAGCACCGATCAGGGCGCGCTGTACACCACCTACCGCCAACTGCGGCCGGGTGCCTTGCACCGGGCCAATGGCGGTTTCCTGATCCTTGAAGCGGACAAGATGCTCAGCGAACCGTTCGTGTGGGATGCGCTCAAACGCGCCCTGCAATCGCGCAAGCTGAAAATGGAATCGCCGCTGGGTGAGCTGGGCCGTCTGGCCACCGTGACCCTGACACCGCAACACATTCCGTTGCAGGTCAAAGTCGTCATCATCGGTGCCCGTCAGCTGTATTACACGCTGCAAGACCTCGATCCGGACTTCCAGGAGATGTTCCGCGTCCTGGTGGATTTCGACGAAGATATCCCGATGGTCGACGAGAGCCTGGAGCAGTTCGCCCAGTTGCTCAAAACCCGTACTTCCGAAGAAGGCATGGCGCCGCTGACCGCCGATGCGGTGGCGCGCCTGGCGACTTACAGTGCGCGTCTGGCCGAGCATCAGGGGCGCTTGTCGGCGCGTATCGGTGATTTGTTCCAACTGGTCAGCGAGGCAGACTTCATCCGCCATCTGGCCGGCGATGAAATGACCGACGCCGGACACATTGAACGGGCACTCAAAGCCAAGGCCACGCGGACCGGGCGGGTTTCGGCGCGGATTCTCGACGACATGCTGGCCGGGATCATCCTGATCGACACCGCGGGCGCGGCGGTCGGCAAGTGCAACGGCCTGACCGTGCTGGAAGTCGGCGATTCGGCCTTTGGTATACCGGCGCGGATTTCCGCCACGGTGTACCCGGGCGGCAGCGGCATTGTCGACATCGAGCGCGAGGTCAACCTCGGCCAGCCGATCCACTCCAAAGGCGTGATGATCCTTACCGGTTATCTGGGCAGTCGTTACGCCCAGGAGTTTCCGCTGGCGATTTCCGCGAGTATCGCCCTGGAGCAATCCTACGGTTATGTCGATGGCGACAGTGCTTCCCTGGGCGAGGCCTGCACCCTGATCTCGGCCTTGTCGAAAACCCCGCTCAAGCAGTGCTTTGCCATCACCGGTTCGATCAACCAGTTCGGCGAAGTGCAGGCGGTCGGCGGAGTCAACGAGAAGATCGAGGGCTTCTTCCGTCTGTGCGAGGCCCGCGGGTTGACCGGCGAGCAGGGGGCAATCATTCCTCACGCCAACGTCGCCACGCTGATGCTCGACGAGAAGGTGCTGGCGGCGGTACGTGCGGGGCAATTTCATGTCTACGCGGTCCGTCAGGCCGACGAAGCCTTGAGTTTGCTGGTTGGCGAGCCAGCCGGCGAGCCGGACGAGAATGGCGAATTCCCTGAAGGCAGCGTGAACGCGCGGGTCGTTGAGCGTCTGCGGGTTATCGCGGAAATGATCAGTGACGATGATCTGAAAGAGGCCGAGAAGGAGTTGGCGCAAGAAGCTTTGGCGCAAACCAAACCGGCTTGATATCTGTTTGAGTCTGGCTCGCCTCGGTACTGTGGGAGCGAGCTGTGGCGAGGGGGCTTGCCCCCGTTTGAGTGCGCAGCACTCACAAGATCTTCGATACATCGGAAATTTTTGGGCTGCTTCGCAGCCCAACGGGGCGGTGCGGCGTTCCGACAAGCCCCCTCGCCACAGCTCGCTCCCACATTTTGTTTGGGGTGAATGGTAAAAAAGCGTTGTCAAAATGACGTCAATATTCGTGCTGTGACCATTCGGCGCCTTTCAGTATCCCACTGCCTGCAAGCCAGACTTTTCTTCTATTCTCAGCTCAGGGATGTCGACAGTAATCACAGGATCGAAACAGCCTTCACATGGGGGCTGAATACCGGATCTACCGAGGGTCGCCGCCATGTCGCGCAACCTCTGCCTCACCCGTCAATGCCTGGGCCTTGAGACCCGTATCGAGTGTGCCATCCGTCCGTTGGCGGGAGATACGGGCATGTGGACTCTGCTGTTCGCCGCCGGAATGGCCGGTGAACAACCTTCGGCCATCAAGGCCCAAGGCCCGTTTCACGGTCCGTTCGTCGCTGAATCAATCCTCGACACCATCGTTGAAAGCCTGACCTTGCACGGCTACGAGTTGGCCAACGATCCGCAAATCTGGTGCCTGCACCTGCAAGCCCAACTGCGGGAAATCAACGGTGGTCGCTGCCGAAACATGGGCGGCTTCGAGTTTCACCCTGAGCACTGATTCGCACTATTGATCAAGGCGCGTCATGTCGGCCTTGTCGAGTTTGACCTCGAAACCATACTGCACGGTGGCGAGGTCAGTGCGCTGATAGGTTTCCAGGCGCGTAGGCTGTCCGTAGAAGTAATGCACGGCAAACTGTGCCGGCCCTTGTGCGCCCGTGCCATGGCTGACCGATAGAATCTCCTTCAAGTAATTGCCGGTGTCGTCCTTGGCGAAAAAGCGCCAGTCCTGGGCGGGAAACGCCTTCAAATCAACCACCAGAGCATTGGCTTTAAGCTCGAGGCCTTTGGGCAGTTGGCGGGCATCGACGGTTTTTTGCTCGACGGTGGCCAGGAACAGCGGCATCGAGCCCACCGCATAGGCCGGCGTTTGCGCAAACAGATTCAGATCGTAGGTAATGGTGCCGCGCAGGGGATCGATCTGGTAGGCCTCGGGCGGCAACTCGATCGGCTCGTCGCGTTTGCCACTCGCGTCTTCGGTAAAGAAGCTCACCGGACTTTCACCGGGGTTGAACGATGTACCGAGCAGTTCATCGTTGAAGCTGCGCAGATGAGTGAATTCGATTCGCGCAGCACTGGGGTCGTCGACCGACTGACTGATGCTGACGTTCTTTTTCAGTTGATCCTTGCTCAGCGTTGCTCCTTTGAGCCAACCGGGCGCCTGGTCGTCATAGACCACTACGGGCAGGTTCAAGGGCTGGATGGACTTGTCCGTGGTCTCGGCATCGAAGTGCCGGACCGGCAGGTCGAGGCTCTTGCGGGTGACCGTGACGGCGGAAAAATCCAGCATGCCGACTTCGAGGGTTTCGATCGTCCCGTTGAAGTACACCTTCGAATAATGTCGAGCCTGCTGTTTCTCAAAGTTGCGCTGTTCTTCGTCGAGCTGTTTTTCCAGGGCCTCGCTCCAGCTCTTTTGTTGCTGCATCTTGGCCAGCTGCTGCTGATAGAACGCAATCTGTACCGCGGTTTCGTTGATTGAGCCGGCGCGCGAGATGAATTGCCCGGTGTTGTCCGTGGCCTGGACGATCAGCGGGTTCAGCGGTGTTTCTCTGACTTCGGGGGCTAACGGCGCGCTGTTTTTGTATTCGATTTCCGCGTAGTTGTTCGTCAATGCGAGCAGGGTGACGCTCAGGTTGTCATTGGTGCGGGTCTGGCCTACGTCCTTTTTCGTCAGGTCGAAGCTGTAGAGGCGGCGTGGCGCGATGACCTCGACTTTGCCTAGCAGGCTCACCGGTTGCGGTTGCTGCGTTCTGTCGACGTCAAGGCCTTCGATGAAGGGGTAGGCCACAGTCAGGTCATCGGGGTTGGTCAGGTTGGAACTCGATGGGCTGAGTTGAATGCCGGGGTCGGTTTCTGACCATTCCGGCTGGAATGGGATCACTCGTTTATTGCTCAGTGTGACTGACTGCCATTCCAGGCCATGGGGAAACAGAAACGCGGCAGGAACGCTGAAAGTGAAGGGAAACACCGGTTGCAGATCGGTCAGGTAGTCGGAGCTGGAGTCCTTTTGCAGCACGAACAACCCGTTGAGGTAGGTGTCGACCAGGGCCTGCGGGGTCGGGTAGTGCTTGAGCATGGCGAGGGCGTCTTCGCCGTATTCGGTTTCCACCGGTTTACTGTCGAGCTTGAGTTGCGCGCGCTCGAGCAACAGCAGTGAGCCGCCCAGCTCCGACACGGCATCCTTGAGCTTCGGATCCTGGATGGCGTCCAGCGACTTTTCGAATTGCGCGGTTTTTTCTTCGAGGCTGACCTGGCGTTTTTCATCGCTGGGCGAGCAGCCGCTTAGAAGCAGCGCCACGCAAAATCCGGCACTCGTCAAAGGCAATCGCACATCCATTTCCAGTCTTCCTGTCCGATATCACTGAGCGGTCAATGATTTGGACACTAGCAGAAAAACTTTGATACACAGGCGCAGGTGGCGGATTTTTCGACGGTTTCTGGCTACTTCTGGGTATAGACGGGCGGCTGGTATACTCGCGGCCATTTTCAGCCCACATGTGAGATTCAATGGAACGCTTTATCGAAAATACAATGTACGCCTCGCGCTGGCTGCTGGCGCCGATCTATTTCGGCCTGTCCCTCGGGTTGCTGGCGCTGGCGCTGAAATTCTTCCAGGAAGTCTCCCACGTCATCCCGAACGTGTTTTCGATGGCCGAATCGGACTTGATCCTGGTGCTGTTGTCGCTGATCGACATGGCGCTGGTGGGCGGTTTGCTGGTGATGGTGATGATTTCCGGCTACGAGAACTTCGTCTCACAGCTGGACATCGACGACTCCAAGGAAAAGCTCAACTGGCTGGGCACCATGGACTCTTCCTCGTTGAAAATGAAGGTGGCCGCGTCGATCGTGGCGATTTCGTCGATTCACCTGCTGCGCATCTTCATGGACGCCAAGAACGTCGATCCTGAACATCTGCAGTGGTACGTGATCATCCACATGACCTTCGTGGTTTCGGCATTTGCCATGGGTTACCTGGATAAGCTCACCAAGCACTGATCCACACCGGCTCCCTTTGTGGCGAGCGAGCTTGCTCGCGCTGGGCTGCGAAGCGGCCCCAAAAAAAAGGGATCGCTTCGCAATCCAGCGGGAGCAAGCTCCCTCGCCACATCCTCCTGCGATAACAGACAAACGGTCTGGTCAGTGGCTTGTGCTTTGATGCGCCGAGGCCTATCCCTGTAACTATGTTGGCTCGCCACTGCGTGAGGTGCGTTCATGACCCTGAATGAGTTGAATGCGTATGCCATCGCCGGAAAGGTCGATGAGCTGAACCTGATCTCCATGGAGGGGGGCATTTACCTGCTGGAAGCACGGATGCATGGCGCGGCGTACCCCCTGAGCGATACGCACGGCCATATGATGAGCCTGCGTTCGGTGGAGCATGCCCGTGATGTGCTGCGCTCCTTTCCCAAGTTGCACTTCAACCTTGTGCACACGGTCGTGCATGACGAAATGTGCGGGCTGGTTGCCGACGTGGAAGAAAACCTGAAGGTGCCGATCGCCTGACGCCCCTCATCAATGGCATGACATCTGTGCTAGTCTGCTGGCCCTTTTGGTTCCGGGCGCTCCGGGACGCGCTGTGCACGCATGGCAAGTTCCCGAGCCGTCCGCACAGCGGAGCAGTGTCATGTCCGAAGTAAATCTGTCCACCGACGAAACCCGCGTCAGCTACGGTATTGGCCGTCAGCTGGGCGACCAACTGCGCGACAACCCGCCACCGGGCGTCAGCCTGGACGCGATCCTGGCAGGCCTGACCGACGCATTCGCCGGCAAGCCAAGCCGTGTGGGTCAGGAAGAAATGTCCGCCAGCTTCAAAGTCATCCGCGAAATCATGCAGGCCGAAGCTGCTGCCAAAGCTGAAGCGGCTGCTGGCGAAGGCCTGGCCTTCCTGGCTGAAAACGCCAAGCGTGAAGGCATCACCACTCTGGCTTCCGGCTTGCAGTTCGAAGTGTTGACTGCCGGTGAAGGCGCCAAGCCATCCCGTGAAGACACCGTGCGTACTCACTACCACGGCACTTTGATCAACGGCACCGTGTTCGACAGCTCCTACGATCGTGGAGAGCCTGCAGAATTCCCGGTTGGCGGCGTGATCGCCGGCTGGACCGAAGCCCTGCAACTGATGAACGCCGGCAGCAAATGGCGCCTGTACGTGCCGAGCGAACTGGCATACGGCGCTCAAGGCGTTGGCAGCATCCCGCCGCACAGCGTACTGGTATTCGACGTCGAACTGCTCGACGTTCTGTAATACCCGCTGATTACCTGTACCTGTAGGAGCGAGTTTGCTCGCGATGGGCGTCAACGATAACGCGGCCATCCTGAATGAACGCGGTGTGTTTGAGTTCTTCGCGAGCAAGCTCGCTCCTACAGAGTCTTGCGGTGATCTTCATATTTCGATCTTGTGGTGCAGTTCACTGTGCGGGCGCAACGCCCGGGCATAGCAGAACAGAAACAGATTACGCACCAGTTCCTTGAGCACCACCGGCTCGCTGGAGCTCAGGCCGCTGACGTCCAGGTCACCCTGGTCTTGCAGTTCGTTCAAGGCTTCTTCTTCAAGTACCGCACAGACTTCCCCGGTTTCCCGATGCAGGATTCTCAGGTAAGGGTGTGGGCGGTCCAGCCAGGCATCGATCAGATAAGTCATGATTCTCATCTCCATTGAAGGTCTTATGAGAATAATTCTTATTCACTAAATAGCAAGAGCCTATTGGTGGTTTGCGCTTTTTCCAGGCAAAGATTGCATCAGGTCAAAAACGACTGGCGTCTGGCTATGGCGAGGATTGACTGGGCGAAGCGGGGGGAGGGTGAGGCGCCATCCCGCGGCGGGCGCGGGATGGAAGACAGCAGGTTCAGACTTTCCTGACGAACTCGGACTTGAGTTTCATCGGGCCGATGCCGTCGATCTTGCAATCGATGTCGTGATCGCCGTCGCACAGGCGGATGTTCTTGACCTTGGTGCCGACCTTGACCACCAAAGACGTACCCTTGACCTTGAGGTCCTTGATCACGGTGATGGTGTCGCCGTCCTGCAGGACATTGCCGACCGAGTCCTTTTTCACGGCGTCATCGGACGCCGCTTCGGTTTCACCGCTGGCGGACCATTCGTGGGCGCACTCGGGGCAGATCAGCTGTGCGCCGTCTTCATAGGTGTATTCGGAATTGCATTTTGGGCAGGGTGGCAGCGTGCTCACTAAGGCTCCTTGGATTCAGGATCGCTAAAAAACGCACATTGTATAGGGTTTTAGGCGGGAGAGGGCGATGCAACACCTGTAGGAGCGAGCTTGCTCGCGAAGAACTCAATGACACCGCATTCATTCAGGATGCACGCGTTATCGTTGACGACCTTCGCGAGCAAGCTCGCTCCTACAGATACCCCTTAGTGCGTGCGGGCGACCGCGAACTCACTCAGTTCAACCAGTGCATCGCGGTACTCGCTGGCAGGCAGCGTTTCGAGGCACTTGATCGCGCGGGCCACATAATCGCGGGCCAGTTGCGCGGTGTACTCCAGCGAGCCCGAAGCTTCCACGGCTTCGCGGATGCTTTCCAGGTCCTCGATTCCGCCTTTCTGGATCGCCTTGCGCACCAGGGCGGCCTGCTCTGGTGTGCCTTCACGCATGGTGTAGATCAGCGGCAGGGTCGGCTTGCCTTCGGCCAGATCGTCACCGACGTTCTTGCCCAGGGTTTCGGCGTCGCCTTTGTAGTCCAGCAGGTCGTCGACCAGCTGGAAGGCCACCCCCAGGTGATCCCCGAATGTACGCAGGGCTTCGGCCTGTTCCGGCGTGGCTTCGCACAGGGCGGCAGCACTGTGGGTCGAGGCTTCGAAGAGCATCGCGGTCTTGCCGCGGATGACTTCCATGTAGGTTTCTTCGGTGGTGCTGGCGTCACGAACCTTCGAAAGCTGCAACACTTCGCCTTCAGCGATGATGCGCGTGGCCTGCGAAAGGATCTTCATCACCGGCATCGAGCCCAGCTCGACCATCATTTCGAACGAGCGCGAATACAGGAAGTCACCGACCAGCACGCTTGGCGCGTTGCCCCACATGGCGTTGGCGGTCGAACGGCCACGGCGCATGCCGGACATGTCGACAACATCGTCATGCAGCAGGGTGGCGGTGTGCAGAAACTCGATGGTCGCGGCCAGCAGGCGCAGGTCATCGCCTTCGCGACCCAGGGCCTTGCCACACAGCAGCACCAATAAAGGACGCAGGCGTTTGCCGCCAGCCGAGGTGATGTAATCGCCGATTTTCGATACAAGCGGCACGCGCGAAGTCAGCTGCTTCTTGATGATGCCGTCGACGGCGCTAAAATCGTCCGCCACCGCGCGGTAGAAAGCTTGGGGTTGCATCAGCGACAGTCGCTCCAGAAGGGTTGCGCGGCATGCTAGGACCCACGTCCGGGCCTGTCAAGGCGCGATGGACGGCCCCTTGCAAGGGACTCGTGGCTTGCGTACAATCGCGCACCCTGAACTTCCTGGGCAGCACCTGCCTTACGCAATTGCAAACGGGCCTCCAGCCCCATGCAGCCATGCCAGCCAATACCTCTTCTTATAAAGAGCTGGGTGAGCAGGATTATCGGAGAAATACCATGTCTTATGCAGTAATCGTTACTGGCGGCAAGCAGTACAAAGTCGCTCCGGGTGAATACCTGAAGATCGAAAAACTGGAAATCGCTACCGGCGAATCCGTTACCTTTGATCGCGTTCTGTTGGTTGCCAACGGTGACGACGTGAATATCGGTGCTCCAGTTGTTGCTGGCGCTACCGTTGTGGCTGAAGTGATCTCCCAAGGTCGTCACGATAAAGTCCGCATCATCAAGTTCCGTCGTCGTAAGCACCACATGAAGCGTATGGGCCACCGCCAGTGGTACACCGAGATCAAAATCACCGGTATTCAGGCTTAATTTCAGCCTAATTCCTCACTAGGAGAATTGAACTCATGGCACACAAAAAAGCTGGTGGTAGTACCCGTAACGGTCGCGACTCAGAAGCCAAACGCCTTGGCGTGAAGATGTATGGCGGCCAGGCTATCAAAGCAGGCAACATCATCGTGCGTCAGCGCGGCACCCAATTCCACGCTGGCTACGGCGTTGGCATGGGTAAAGATCACACCCTCTTCGCTAAAGTCGAAGGCGTGATCAAGTTCGAAGTAAAGGGCGCCTTCGGTCGTCGTTACGTGAGCGTAGTCGCGGCTTAATTGCGCGATCGCTGGAAAAGCCCTGTCTCGCGACGGGGCTTTTTCGTTTGTGGGGTGAGTCTCTTGCAAAGCTGTTTGTATGGGCTGTTGGCGTACGATGTAGGTGTCGTGGTTTAGGGTCGCTGCGCTCATTTTTGCAAGAGTCTTATGTCTTGATTGTTTTTCGGCTCGTCCGTATGGCGAGAGGCGTTTGTTATGAAGTTTGTTGATGAAGTATCGATTCGCGTAAAGGCTGGTGATGGCGGCAATGGCGCCATGAGTTTCCGTCGGGAAAAATTTATCGAGAACGGTGGCCCGAACGGCGGTGATGGCGGTGACGGCGGTTCCATCTACATGATGGCCGACGAAAACCTCAATACCCTGGTGGACTACCGTTACACCCGGCACTTCGATGCCGAGCGTGGCTCCAACGGCGGCAGCACCGACTGCACCGGCAAGAAGGGTGAAGACCTGATCCTGCGCGTTCCGGTCGGCACCACGGTGATCGACTCCGCGACTCAGGAAGTCATCGGCGACCTGACCAAGGCCGGTCAGAAATTGATGGTAGTGCAGGGCGGCTGGCACGGTCTGGGCAACACCCGTTTCAAATCCAGTACCAATCGTGCGCCGCGCCAGACCACTCCGGGCAAGCCGGGTGAGCAGCGCGACCTGAAGCTGGAAATGAAAGTACTGGCTGACGTCGGTCTGCTGGGTTTGCCGAATGCCGGTAAAAGTACCTTTATCCGTTCGGTATCGGCCGCCAAGCCGAAAGTTGCCGACTACCCGTTCACCACGCTGGTGCCGAACCTGGGTGTGGTCAGCGTCGATCGCTGGAAGAGCTTCGTCATTGCCGATATTCCGGGTTTGATCGAAGGCGCTTCCGAAGGTGCTGGTCTGGGCATTCGCTTCCTCAAGCACTTGGCGCGTACGCGTCTGCTGCTGCACCTCGTGGACATGGCGCCGCTGGATGACGCCAGTGCACCGGATGCCGCTGAAGTGATCGTCAACGAGCTGATCAAGTTCAGTCCGTCCCTGGCGGAGCGTGATCGCTGGCTGGTCCTGAACAAGTGCGACCAGATCCTTGATGAAGAGCACGATGCTCGCGTCAAGGAAATCGTTGATCGCCTGGAGTGGACGGGTCCGGTCTACGTGATCTCGGCCATCTCCAAGCTCGGTACCGAGCGCCTGTGCCACGACATCATGCGTTACATGGAAGATCGTGCTGATCGCCTGGCCAATGACCCGGCTTACAAGGAAGAGCTGGCTGATCTCGATCAGCGCATCGAAGACGAAGCTCGCGCGCAACTGCAGGCGCTGGATGACAAGCGTGCCCTGCGTCGCAGCGGCGTGAAGTCGGTCCACGACATCGGCGACGATGATTGGGATGAAGAAGATGTGGATGATGAAGACGGTCCGGAAATCATTTACGTGCGTGACTGATTCGTTGCGATAAACTTAAGCGCCGCTCAATCGAGCGGCGTTTTGGTATCTGGAAATCGATTGTTGGTCACGAATAACCACGAATAACGTCACGGGCAGTGCTAGGTCGCGCTGTCCTCAAGCTAAGGTTGAAGATGATGCGGAGCAAGGTGACAGGTGCGCAGCGTTGGGTCGTGAAGATCGGCAGCGCTTTGCTGACGGCGGACGGCAAAGGCCTGGATCGCGCGGCAATGGGTGTCTGGGTTGAACAGATGGTGGCCTTGCATGAGGCGGGTGTCGAGCTGGTGCTGGTGTCCTCCGGGGCGGTGGCGGCCGGTATGAGTCGTCTGGGCTGGACTTCGCGACCCAGTGCGATGCACGAGCTCCAGGCTGCTGCTGCAATCGGCCAGATGGGGTTGGTGCAGGCCTGGGAGTCGAGCTTTGCCAAGCATGGCCGGCATACCGCGCAGATTCTCCTGACCCATGACGACCTGTCCGATCGCAAACGCTACCTGAACGCCCGAAGCACCTTGCGTGCGCTGGTCGAACTGAAAGTCATTCCGGTGATCAACGAGAACGACACCGTGGTCACTGACGAAATTCGTTTTGGCGACAACGACACCCTGGCGGCGCTGGTGGCGAACCTGGTCGAGGCGGATTTGCTGGTAATCCTGACGGATCGCGACGGCATGTTCGACGCTGATCCGCGCAACAATCCGGATGCCCAATTGATCTATGAAGCGCGCGCCGATGATCCGGCGCTCGATGCGGTGGCGGGCGGTACTGGTGGGGCGCTGGGGCGTGGCGGCATGCAGACCAAGCTGCGTGCTGCGCGTCTGGCGGCACGTTCTGGTGCGCATACGATCATCGTGGGTGGGCGCATCGAGCGTGTGCTGGATCGCCTCAAGGCGGGCGAGCGCATCGGCACCTTGCTGTCGCCGGAGCGCGGCATGCTGGCTGCGCGCAAGCAGTGGTTGGCCGGTCATCTGCAAACCCGTGGCACTCTGGTGCTGGATGCGGGTGCGGTGATCGCGTTGTCCCAGGGCAACAAGAGCTTGCTGCCGGTCGGGGTCAAATTGGTGCAGGGCAGCTTCCGTCGGGGTGAGATGGTGGTCTGCGTGGCGCCGGACGGTCGTGAGATCGCCCGTGGCCTGGCCAACTACAGTGCGCTGGAAGCACAAAAAATCATTGGTCAGTCGTCTGAGGCGATTGTCGGTCTGTTGGGTTACATGGCGGAGCCGGAACTGGTTCACCGCGATAACCTGATTCTGGTCTGAAGGAATACCTGAATGCGCGTGGCAAAAGGATTGTTGGGGTTGCTATTGACGATGCCCCTGCTGGCTTCGGCCGAAGAGATCGGTCAGGTGTCGACGGTGTTCAAGTTTGTCGGGCCGAATGACCGGATCGTGGTCGAGGCCTTTGATGACCCCAAGGTCGATGGTGTGACCTGCTACCTGTCGCGGGCCAAGACTGGCGGCGTGAAGGGTGGCCTGGGGTTGGCCGAGGATCGTGCCGAGGCGTCTATCGCTTGCCGGCAAGTTGGGCCAATCAGCTTCAAGGGCGAACTCAAGGATGGTGATGAGGTGTTCAAGGAGCGCACGTCCCTGGTGTTCAAGACCATGCAGGTGGTGCGCTTCCTCGACAAGAAGCGCAATACGCTGGTGTATCTGGTGTACAGCGATCGCTTGATCGAGGGCAGTCCGCAGAATGCGGTGACGGCGATTCCGATTTTGCCGTGGGCCCACGCCCAATAATCTGACGCAAATCGCCAATGTAGGAGCGAGCTTGCTCGCGAAGATCTCCGTGACGCCGCGTTTCTTCAGGAGGCGCGCTTTATCGTTGACGACCTTCGTCGGAGCGCCGCCCGGAGCAAGCTCGCTCCTACAAATCGCAGGCAATAAAAAACCGACCCTGAGGTCGGTTTTTTAATGAACGAGTCGCTTAGGCGGCAGCGGCAACGTTCAGGGCCTTGACGTGGCCATTCAGGCGGCTCTTATGACGAGCGGCCTTGTTCTTGTGGATGATGCCTTTATCGGCCATACGGTCGATAACTGGCACAGCCAGAACGTAAGCGGCTTGAGCTTTGGCAGCGTCTTTTGCGTCGATGGCCTTAACTACATTCTTGATGTAGGTACGAACCATGGAACGCAGGCTGGCGTTGTGGCTGCGACGCTTCTCAGCCTGTTTTGCACGTTTTTTGGCGGAAGGTGAGTTGGCCACCGTCGAGCTCCTCGAAAGACTTTTTAGGAAATAGCAAACAAAATAGGCCGCGAATCATGCCGATGAGTTGAGTTCTTGTCAAGGGCGGTTGAGACGTTCCGCTAAGTGGTAGGTGAAGCAAGCTTGGAGATTTCTTTCCAGCGTGCGACCTGTAAACTCGCGAGCTTTGGCTCTGTGCTGTTGCGGCGCGGAGTATCGCATAAGTAGGCGCGTAGTTCGCCTGCTGTTTATCGACAGGCACAAACTCTTTCCATGAATCTGCTCAAATCGTTGGCCGCCGTCAGCTCTATCACGATGCTTTCCCGGATTTTGGGATTTGTTCGAGACACCCTCATAGCGCGCGCATTTGGCGCGGGAATGGCGACCGACGCCTTCTTTATCGCCTTCAAGTTGCCCAATCTGCTGCGGCGAATCTTTGCCGAAGGGGCGTTTTCCCAGGCGTTCGTGCCGATTCTTGCCGAATACAAAAGCCAGAAGGGCGAGGAAGCGACCCGAACCTTCATTGCTTATGTCTCGGGCCTGCTGACGCTGGTGCTGGCGCTGGTCACCGTGCTGGGCATGATTGCCGCGCCGTGGGTCATCTGGGTGACCGCGCCGGGCTTCACCAACACGCCGGAAAAATTCGAACTGACATCAAGCCTTTTGCGGGTGACCTTTCCCTACATCCTGCTGATTTCCCTGTCGTCGTTGGCTGGTGCGATCCTCAATACCTGGAATCGCTTTTCGGTGCCAGCCTTCGTGCCGACCCTGCTGAACGTCAGCATGATCATCTTTTCGGTGTTTTTGACGCCGTACTTCGATCCACCCGTAATGGCGCTCGGCTGGGCGGTGCTGGTCGGCGGCCTGGCGCAGTTGCTCTATCAGCTGCCGCACCTGAAAAAGATCGGCATGCTGGTGCTGCCGCGTCTGAACCTGCGCGACACTGGCGTCTGGCGTGTCATGAAGCAAATGTTGCCGGCCATTCTCGGGGTATCGGTGAGTCAGATTTCGCTGATCATCAACACTATTTTTGCCTCGTTCCTGGTCGCCGGTTCAGTGTCCTGGATGTATTACGCCGACCGTTTGATGGAGCTGCCGTCCGGCGTGTTGGGCGTCGCACTGGGGACGATTCTGCTGCCGACCCTGGCCAAGACCTATGCCAACAAGGATCGTCACGAGTATTCGCGCATCCTCGACTGGGGGCTGCGCCTGTGCTTCGTATTGGTGCTGCCTTGCTCGCTGGCATTGGGGATTCTTGCGGAGCCGTTGACGGTTTCCTTGTTCCAGTACGGCCAGTTCAGTGCGTTTGATGCGTCGATGACCCAGCGTGCCCTGATCGCTTATTCGGTCGGTTTGCTCGGGATTATCGTGATCAAAGTGCTGGCCCCCGGCTTTTATGCGCAGCAAAACATCCGTACACCGGTAAAAATTGCGATTTTTACCCTAGCGGTCACCCAATTGTTCAACTTGATGCTGATCGGGCCGTTGGCTCACGCAGGCCTGGCCTTGGCGATCAGTGCCGGCGCCTGCCTCAATGCCGGCTTGCTGTTCTATCAACTGCGCAAACAGCAGATGTACCAACCGCAGCCGGGCTGGGCGAAGTTCGCGTTCAAACTGCTGGTCGCGGTGGCGGTGATGTCCGCGGTACTGTTGGGTGTGATGCACTTTATGCCAGTCTGGGATCAAGGGCATATGCTCGAACGCTTCTTGCGTCTGGGGGTGTTGGTGGCAGCGGGTGTGGTGGCTTATTTCGGCATGTTAGTGTTGATGGGTTTCCGTTTGCGCGACTTCAATCGCAAGGCGCTGGAATAGAGGTTCTGGCTTCGATAAACACGGGCGAGCCGACAGTTTTGTCGGCTCGATCACTTTGGGTTACGGTGTTGCCTGTCGTCGGCCGCCGGGTGTGGTTATAATCGACCACTTTATGAGCAAGAAGCGCGTTATGCAGCTGGTTCGAGGCCTCCACAATCTGCGCCCCCAGCATCGGGGCTGTGTCGCCACTATTGGCAACTTTGACGGTGTTCACCGTGGTCACCAGGCTATCCTGGCGCGGCTGCGTGAACGTGCGCTCGAGTTGGGCGTGCCCAGCTGCGTGGTGATTTTCGAGCCGCAGCCGCGAGAGTTTTTCGCCCCGGACACGGCCCCGGCCCGTCTGGCCCGGCTGCGCGACAAACTGCAGCTGCTGGCCGACGAAGGTGTCGACCGCGTTCTGTGCCTGGCCTTCAACCAGCGGCTGAGCAAGCTCAGCGCCAGCGAATTCGTTGATACCATCCTGGTGGACGGCCTTGGCGTACAGCACCTTGAAGTTGGTGACGACTTCCGGTTCGGCTGCGACCGCGTAGGGGATTTCGATTTCCTGCAACAAGCCGGCATCGTTCAGGGCTTTTCCGTCGAGGCGGCGCAAACCGTTGAGCTGGACGGTATTCGCGTCAGCAGCACTCAGGTCCGCAACGCCCTGGCCGCAGCTGATTTTGCCTTGGCCGAGCGACTGCTAGGTCGGCCGTTCCAGATTACCGGGCGGGTGCTGCACGGCCAGAAGCTGGCGCGCCAGTTGGGTACGCCCACGGCCAACATACAACTCAAGCGCCGTCGCGTTCCGCTTTCCGGGGTTTATCTGGTCAACGTCGACATCGACGGCAAGACCTGGCCAGGCGTCGCCAATATCGGCGTGCGGCCAACGGTACAAGGTGATGGCAAGGCCCACCTCGAAATACATCTTTTAGATTTTGCCGGCGATCTATATGACCGGCGTTTAACGGTGGTTTTCCACCACAAGCTGCGTGAAGAGCAGCGTTTCGCCTCTCTGGAGGCGTTGAAAACGGCGATCAACGCGGATGTCGCCGCCGCCCGTGCACTAGCCGCACCTAGCGCCCATCGCTAATGAAGAGCCTTAAATGACCGACTATAAAGCCACGCTAAACCTTCCGGACACCGCCTTCCCAATGAAGGCCGGCCTGCCTCAGCGCGAACCGCAGATTCTGCAGCGCTGGGACAGCATTGGCCTGTACGGAAAGTTGCGCGAGATTGGCAAGGATCGTCCGAAGTTCGTATTGCACGACGGCCCTCCGTACGCCAACGGCTCGATTCACATCGGTCATGCGCTGAACAAGATTCTCAAGGACATGATCATCCGCTCGAAGACCCTGTCGGGCTTCGACGCGCCTTATGTTCCGGGCTGGGACTGCCACGGCCTGCCGATCGAGCACAAGGTCGAAGTGACCCACGGCAAGAACCTGGGCGCGGACAAGACCCGCGAACTGTGCCGGGCCTATGCCACCGAGCAGATCGAAGGGCAGAAGTCCGAGTTCATTCGCCTCGGTGTGCTGGGCGACTTCGCCAACCCGTACAAGACCATGGACTTCAAGAACGAGGCCGGGGAAATCCGTGCCCTCGCCGAAATCGTCAAGGGCGGTTTCGTGTTCAAGGGCCTCAAGCCTGTGAACTGGTGCTTCGACTGCGGTTCGGCCCTGGCCGAAGCGGAAGTCGAGTACGAGAACAAGAAGTCCTCGACCATCGACGTGGCTTTCCCGATTGCCGATGAAGCCAAACTGGCTGCCGCCTTCGGTTTGCCATCGCTGGCCAAGCCTGCCTCGATCGTGATCTGGACCACCACCCCGTGGACCATCCCGGCCAACCAGGCGCTGAACGTTCACCCGGAATTCAACTACGCCCTGGTCGACGTCGGCGACAAGCTGCTGGTACTGGCCGAGGAGCTGGTCGAGTCGTGCCTGGCGCGCTACTCGCTGGAAGGTTCGGTCATTGCGACCACCACCGGTAAAGCGCTGGAGCTGATCAACTTCCGTCACCCGTTCTACGACCGTCTGTCGCCGGTTTACCTGGCCGACTACGTTGAACTGGGCGCCGGCACCGGTGTGGTTCACTCCGCTCCGGCCTACGGCGTGGACGACTTCGTGACCTGCAAGAAGTACGGCATGGTCAACGATGACATCCTCAATCCGGTTCAAAGCAACGGCGTGTACGCGACCTCGCTGGAGTTCTTCGGCGGCCAGTTCATCTGGAAGGCCAACCCGGCCATCGTCGACAAGCTGACCGAAGTCGGTGCGCTGCTGCACACCACCATCATCGAACACAGCTACATGCACTGCTGGCGCCACAAGACCCCGCTGATCTACCGCGCCACCGCGCAGTGGTTCATCGGCATGGACAAGCAGCCGACCACCGGCGACACCCTGCGTCAGCGCTCGCTCAAGGCCATCGAAGAGACCCGGTTCGTTCCGGCCTGGGGTCAGGCGCGCCTGCACTCGATGATCGCCAACCGTCCGGACTGGTGCATCTCCCGCCAGCGCAACTGGGGCGTGCCGATCCCGTTCTTTCTGAACAAGGAAAGCGGCGAGCTGCACCCACGTACCGTCGAGCTGATGGAAGAGGTCGCCAAACGCGTTGAGGTCGAAGGCATCGAGGCCTGGTTCAAACTGGACGCCGCCGAGCTGCTGGGCGCTGAAGCGCCGCAGTATGACAAGATCAGCGACACCCTGGACGTCTGGTTCGACTCGGGCACCACGCACTGGCACGTCCTGCGCGGTTCGCACCCGATGGGCCACGAAACCGGCCCGCGTGCCGACCTGTACCTGGAAGGCTCGGACCAGCACCGTGGCTGGTTCCACTCGTCGCTGCTGACCGGTTGCGCCATCGACAACCACGCACCGTATCGCGAACTGCTGACTCACGGCTTCACTGTCGACGAGTCCGGCCGCAAGATGTCCAAGTCCCTGGGCAACGTGATTGCGCCACAGAAAGTCAACGACACCCTGGGCGCCGACATCATGCGTCTGTGGGTTGCTTCGACCGATTACTCGGGTGAAATGGCGGTTTCCGAGCAGATCCTGCAACGCAGTGCGGACGCCTACCGGCGTATCCGCAACACCGCGCGCTTCCTGCTTTCGAACCTGACCGGCTTCAACCCGGCCACCGACCTGCTGCCGGCCGAAGAAATGCTGGCTCTGGACCGTTGGGCCGTGGACCGTACCCTGCTGCTGCAACGCGAGTTGCAAGAGCACTACGGCGAATACCGTTTCTGGAACGTCTACTCGAAGATCCACAACTTCTGTGTGCAGGAGCTGGGCGGCTTCTATCTCGACATCATCAAGGACCGTCAGTACACCACTGGCGCCGACAGCAAGGCCCGTCGTTCGTGCCAGACCGCGCTGTTCCACATCAGCGAGGCGTTGGTGCGCTGGATCGCGCCGATCCTGGCGTTCACCGCCGACGAACTGTGGCAGTACCTGCCGGGCGAGCGTAACGAGTCCGTCATGCTCAACACCTGGTACGAAGGCCTGAGCGAACTGCCGGAAGGCTTCGAGCTGGACCGCGCGTATTGGGACCGGATCATGGCGGTCAAGGTCGCGGTCAACAAGGAAATGGAAATCCAGCGTGCAGCCAAGGCTGTCGGTGGCAACCTGCAAGCCGAAGTGATGCTGTTCGCCGAAGACGCGCTGACCGCCGACCTGGCCAAGCTGAGCAACGAACTGCGCTTCGTGCTGATCACTTCGACCGCCAGTGTTGCGCCATTGGTGCAGGCACCGGCCGATGCCGTGGTCACCGAAGTCAGCGGCCTGAAGCTGAAGATCGTCAAGTCGAGCCACGCCAAGTGCGCCCGTTGCTGGCACTGCCGTGAAGACGTCGGTGTGAACCCGGAGCATCCGGAAATCTGCGGCCGTTGCGTCGACAACATCAGCGGCGCTGGCGAGGTCCGTCACTATGCCTAATGCCGTTGGCCGTTTCGGACGGCTGAGCTGGCTCTGGTTGAGTTTGCTGGTCCTGGTCATCGACCAGGCCAGCAAGTTCTACTTCGAAGGCTCGTTGAAAATGTACCAGCAAATCGTGGTGATCCCCGATTACTTCAGCTGGACCCTGGCCTATAACACCGGTGCGGCGTTCAGCTTTCTGGCCGACAGCTCCGGCTGGCAGCGCTGGCTGTTCGCGTTGATCGCTGTCGTGGTCAGTGCGGTGCTGGTGGTGTGGCTCAAGCGTCTGGGGCGCAACGAGACCTGGCTGGCGATTGCGCTGGCACTGGTGCTTGGCGGCGCGCTGGGCAATCTGTATGACCGCATTGCGCTGGGTCATGTGATCGATTTCATTCTGGTGCATTGGCAGAACCGCTGGTATTTCCCGGCGTTCAACTTTGCCGACAGTGCAATCACGGTTGGTGCTGTCATGCTGGCACTGGATATGTTCAAAAGTAAAAAGACCGGAGAAACCGTTCATGACTGAACAGGTATTGGCTGAGCAACGTATCGGCCAGAACACGGAAGTCACCTTGCATTTCGCATTGCGCCTGGAGAACGGCGACACCGTGGACAGCACGTTCGACAAAGCCCCGGCGACCTTCAAGGTTGGTGACGGCAACCTGTTGCCAGGTTTCGAGGCGGCCCTGTTCGGTTTCAAGGCTGGTGACAAGCGTACGCTGAGCATCGAGCCGGAAAACGCTTTCGGCCAGCCCAACCCGCAAAACGTGCAGATCATCCCGCGCTCACAGTTCCAGGACATGGAACTGTCACCTGGCTTGCTGGTGATCTTCAACGATGCGGCCAATACTGAATTGCCGGGCGTGGTGAAAGAGTTCGATGACGCGCAAGTGACCATCGACTTCAACCACCCGCTGGCGGGCAAAACGTTGACCTTTGACGTGGAAATCATTTCCGTCAAAGCGCTGTAGATACTGTGGATGCGAGCTTGTGTGGCGAGGGGGCTTGCCCCCGTTGGGGTGCGAAGCGCCCCTGAAACCGGCCTCCGCGATTCTGAATGAGTCAGCGGTGACTGTTTTACGATTGCTGCGCAATCGAACGGGGGCAAGCCCCCTCGCCACAACAAGCTCGCTCCCACAGTTTGTTTTTCATTGTTTTCGCGCGCAAGACACGAGGCACAGCATGCAAATCAAACTCGCCAACCCCCGTGGCTTCTGCGCCGGTGTGGACCGGGCGATCGAAATCGTCAACCGCGCCCTGGAAGTCTTCGGGCCACCGATCTACGTGCGCCATGAAGTGGTTCACAACAAGTTTGTCGTCGAAGACCTGCGCTCCCGTGGTGCGATCTTCGTCGAAGAGCTGGACCAGGTGCCGGACGATGTCATCGTGATCTTCAGTGCCCACGGCGTTTCCCAGGCCGTGCGCAGCGAAGCGGCTGGCCGTGGGCTGAAAGTGTTCGACGCTACGTGCCCGCTGGTGACCAAAGTCCACATCGAAGTGGCGCGTTACAGCCGCGACGGTCGTGAATGCATTCTCATCGGCCACGCCGGTCACCCGGAAGTCGAAGGCACCATGGGCCAGTACGATGCCGGCAGTGGTGGCGCGATCTATCTGGTCGAAGACGAGAAAGACGTTGCGGCGTTGCAGGTGAACAACCCAGAACAGCTCGCCTTCGTGACCCAGACCACCTTGTCGATGGACGACACCAGCCGCGTTATCGACGCGCTGCGTTCGCGCTTCCCGGCCATCGGTGGGCCGCGCAAGGACGACATTTGCTACGCCACGCAAAACCGTCAGGACGCGGTCAAGCAACTGGCCGACGAGTGCGACGTGGTGCTGGTAGTCGGTAGCCCGAACAGCTCCAACTCCAATCGCTTGCGCGAATTGGCTGAACGCATGTCCACTCCGGCCTATTTGATCGACGGTGCCGAAGACCTGCAAAAAAGCTGGTTCGACGGCGTCGAGCGTATTGGCATCACCGCCGGCGCATCTGCCCCGGAAGTCCTGGTGCGCGGCGTGATCCAGCAGTTGCAGGCCTGGGGGGCTACCGGTGCCGATGAACTGGCCGGTCGCGAGGAGAACATCACGTTCTCGATGCCTAAAGAACTGCGCGTTCGCTCGTTGCTCTGAGTTTTTTCCTTTCTTTGCATGACGGCTGCTCAGCCTTGTCGCTGCGCAGGCTGACGCGACCGGTCCGAGCCAACACCACTTGATGTTGGCTCACCGGCTCGCGAACTGCGCAAATGTGTAACGTTCCACCAATCAGTGACTCGCCCTGACCCCTGAATCGTATAGATTTTTCGACCGGGCCGTTCCCCACGATCGACACGCGTGCGCCGCTCCGGCGCTCGGCCAACAGTGGATTGTCACTGTCCATATCCCCCTTGCCGCTGATATCCAGAATGATCCGCCAGCCCTGGCTCCAGTCGCCATTGATGCCATGAATCACCACGGCCTGGTTGCGGACGATGGCTTCAGTCCGGGCGGTGCGAATACCGCTGAAAAGAGCCTGTGCCGCTTGCTCTCTTTGGTTCGACTCGATGAGTGCTCCGTATGTCGGACTGATCAAATGCAGAACAATTCCTGTAATTGCCAGTCCCATGAGCAGTTCGATCAGGCTGAAGCCTTGTTGCCGCATGACAATTCCCTCCGTGGCGTGCTGTGGCTCACGCTATCCCTGCGCGAGAAATGGCAACGCAAACGCACCGCATCGCTCGAATGTTGTGCTGCGTAAGAGCAGGTATAGCCGAAGGAAACAGAAGGCCACGATGGATCATCCTACAAAAGGTTTCACGCTGATCGAGATGCTGGTCGCGATCGCGATCCTTCTGATTCTGCTGACGCTGTCTGTCCCGGCGTTTACCCGCTCGACGCAAACAACCAGGGCTGATACTGAAATCGCTGACCTGCGACGAGCCCTGAGTTTTGCCCGGCTCGAAGCCATCGATCGGGGCATTACCACACGGGTGCGCCCGACGGCTGGTAGGGATGCCTGGAGTGGGGAGCTGGCGGTTTACGACGGTACGGGCGCTTTGGCCAATGTATTGCGGGTTGTTCCGGCGATGAGCAGCGGCGCAACTCTGGCGCTAACCTCAGGCCTGACTTTCATCGATTTCAACAGTATGGGCGGATTGTCATCACCGTCCTCAGAGGTGGTGATCAGCTATGGGCGGGGAGCACAAAGCAGGACGCTGACGGTGTGTTTGAACGGACGAATTCTATTGGGTGGAAATTGCGGATGAAAGCAGGGAGCAAGCGCACGCAGGAGGGCATGACGCTGATCGAAGTCCTGGTGGCGTTAGTCATTCTGGGCGTGGGATTGCTGGGGGCAGCGGCGTTTCAGCTCAATGCGTTGAAGTACACGGACAGCGCGCGCATGACCAGTCAGGCCAGTTTTATCGCCTACGACCTGATGGACCGCATTCGCGCCAACGCCGCTGCGGACTACACCATCGCGCCGCCGGCTTCGGGCAATCCGGACGTTACCCGGGATCAGGACCTGTTTGACTTCAACGCCAATATTGTCGGTTCGCTCGGTGCTACCGCGACGGGCAGCGTCACCGTCAATCAGCAGGTGTACACCATCACGATTACCTGGGACGACTCACGGGCTGCGAAGGCCGCCGACTCGCGGCGCAGCTTCGTCCTGACCAGTCGCACGGCCATTGATCCGGTGGGGGCCCCGTGAGTCGCTGCAGCAAGGGGTTTGGCCTGGTCGAGCTGCTGATCGCCATGGCTTTGAGCCTGGTTGTTGTGCTGGGCGTGGTACAGGTTTTTATCGCAGCCAAGAACACCTATCTCAGCCAGAACGCGGCCGCGAACATGCAGGAGGACGCACGTTTCGTGTTGAGCAAAATGATTCAGGAAGTCCGCATGGTCGGGATGTTCGGTTGTCTGGAATCGATCACCGATTCAAGTGAGAAAAGGGATTTCCATGCCAGTCAGCTAGCACCGATCCGTTGGGACAACGGCGGCCGCAAGTTGACGCTGGTTACGGCGGATGTCGGCGGCAATGGCGGCAAGCCGGACTGGACCGTGCTTTCCGATTGTCGAAACAATTCGACGGCCTACAGTGAAGGTCGGACTCCAGTGGCAGGGCAGCTGGCAATTCCGATCCGGCGGCTGATTTACAGCTTCAGCAACAACCAGTTGCTTATGAGGAGCGGGGCTGCAGCAGACCAGGTATTGGTGGATAACGTCAGCGCTTTCGACGTGAGTTTCGGCCTGGCCAGCACGGCCACTGACCTGGCTGCTTCGCGCTACAGCAGCAACCCGCCGGACCCCGCGCTGATTCGTAGCGTTCGCCTGAGCCTGACCTTCACCGATCCGAACCGCCGAGTGAGCGATCAAACCTTCAGCGTGGTTGCGGCTCTGCGCAACCGCTTGCCATGAGAGGGTGCCAATGATTCGGTCTCCCATGACGTGTGACCCCCAGCGCGGCATGGCACTGTTGGTCAGTCTGGTGTTCTTGCTCTTGCTGACGTTGATTGGTCTTTCATCGATGCAGAGCGCCACCCTGCAGGAAAAAATGGCCGGTAGCGTCGTCTTGCGCAATCAGTCGTTCCAGAGTGCCGAAGCCGCATTGCGGGTGGGCGAGAGTGCCGTGCGGCGGGACAGTTATGCGTTACCTGTTTGTAGCGGCATCGTTCAATGCGCACCACCGTCCGAGTCCTCGACTATTACCGCTGCCGGTTTCAACGCCTCTTCAGGCGTGACCTGGGTTGCATCGGGCAAGGGCTTTTATGGCGTGCAAAATATCGGTGTCAGTAAAAATGCGGTGAATGTGCCCATCAATACCCCGGCGACCTTGTATCGGGTAACGGCGGTCGGCATCGCGGGGCATTCGCGCAGTGTGGTGGAGAGCATCTATGCGAAGTACTGAGCGACCTGTCAGGTTATGGTCACAACTGATCGGTTTCGTAGTCGCGATTGACCTGTCGATGTCGGCGCACGCTGCCACGTCAGCGGATTCGCCAGCGCTGAACCGGCCAACCTGTCTGGCGAATGGCAATTGGTACGGTTTTTACCACAGTAATCAGGGGTTGAAAGCCGTCTGCCTGAAGCTGCCCGAGGCGATCGGCGTTAAGATGCTCGACAGCAACGGCGATGGAATAGTCGACAACAGCGACACGCTCTCCGACGGCGTGATCTTTGTTGGAGAGCATTCGACCCAGGACGCCGGTGATAATGGCGGCGCCGTGAACGATTCCACTGGCGACGATACACCGGGGATGGAAAAATCCGGCGGCAGCCGTCGCATCATGTGGCGACAAATACAGTAAGTGAGAGTTGAGGCATGCGTAGTTCCAACCGCGGTTTTACCCTGATCGAAATCATGATCGTGATTGCGATCATCGGGATTGTCATGACCATTGCTGCCCCGAGTTTCACCGAATACCTGAACAAGGGCCGTCGCGCAGAAGTGGCCGGTCTGCTCTCGGAGCAGGCGCAGGTTCTGGAGCGCTTCTACTCGCAAAAAAATGCCTACACCGATGCGACGGGTCTCAGCGCCGGCAATGATTACTATGCCATCACACCGACCCTGACCGACCAGACTTTCCTGTTGACGGCGGTGCGCAAGGCTGACTCGAGCATGGCCACTGACAAGTGTGGTGATCTGACCATCACCAATACCGGAGTCCTCGGCATGGTCAACGCAAAATCCGGCCTGACCAGCAAAGACTGCTGGGGGCGCTGAGTTTTTTTCGGGTGCCTTTTGCACTCTCTGTCTATTTAACGATTGGATCAGAACATGACCAGGCAACAGCAAGTGGTGATTGTCGGCGGTGGAGTGATTGGTTTGCTGACGGCCTACAATCTCGCCTCCGAAGTGCAAAGCGTTGTGCTGCTGGATCGCTCGAACGTAGGCCAGGAATCGTCCTGGGCGGGTGGTGGCATCGTTTCGCCGCTTTACCCGTGGCGCTACAGCCCGGCGGTCACCGCGTTGGCTCACTGGTCCCAGGACTTCTATCCACAACTGGGCGAGCGCTTGTTTGCCGCCACCGGCGTTGATCCTGAAGTGCACACCACCGGTCTGTACTGGCTGGATCTGGATGACGAGGCTGAAGCGCTGGCATGGGCCGCCCGGGAAAATCGTCCGTTGAGTGCGGTGGATATTTCGGCAGCCCACGACGCCGTGCCGGTGCTGGGCAACGGTTTTTCCCGGGCGATCTACATGGCCGACGTCGCCAACGTGCGCAATCCGCGATTGGTGAAGTCACTCAAGGCCGCGTTGCTGGCGCTGCCGAACGTGACGATTCATGAGCAGTGCGAAGTCAGCGGGTTTGTTCGTGACGGCAATAAAGTGGTCGGCGTGCAGACCGCCACAGGTGCTGTCCTGGGCGATCAAGTCGTCCTGACGGCGGGGGCCTGGAGTGGTGATTTGCTCAAGCGTCTGGATCTGACGCTGCCGGTCGAGCCGGTGAAAGGGCAGATGATTCTCTACAAGTGTGCGGCGGATTTCCTGCCGAGCATGGTCCTGGCCAAGGGCCGTTATGCGATTCCCCGGCGCGACGGGCACATTCTGATCGGCAGTACGCTGGAGCATGAGGGCTTTGACAAGACGCCGACCGGGTCGGCACTGGAAAGCCTGAAGGCGTCCGCGGTGGAATTGATCCCGGCACTGGCCGAGGCCGAAGTAGTGGGGCATTGGGCCGGATTGCGTCCGGGGTCACCCGAGGGCATTCCTTATATCGGCCCGGTACCGGGGTTTGACGGGCTCTGGCTCAACTGCGGGCATTACCGTAACGGGCTGGTGTTGGCGCCAGCGTCATGCCAGTTGTTTGCCGATGTGATGCTGGGCCGGGCGCCGATTATCGATCCGGCGCCTTATGCGCCTGCCGGAAGACTTTGACAAGATCGCAGCCTGTGGCAGCTCCTACAGAATGTACGCTCCCAGGTAGGAGCTGCCGCAGGCTGCGATCTTTTTAAAGCATCAATCCAGTCCAAACTTCTTGAGCCTGTAGCGCATCGACCTGAATGACAGATTCAATCGCTGAGCCGCCGCCGTGCGGTTCCAGCGGGTTTCCTCCAAGGCCTGGAGCAGCAGTTGGCGTTCGACGTTTTCCAGGTAGGTTTCCAGATTGTCGATCCGGGTCAGGTCCGGCACGCCGCCTTCAGCCCCACAGTTGCCTTCAGCCAGACGCAGGTCGCCGGCTTCGATCTGTTTGTTCTCACACAGTGTGTGTGCCCGTTCGAGCATGTTTTCCAGTTCCCGCACATTGCCTGGGAAGCGATAGCTTTTCAGCGCATCAAGGGCCTGGGGGTGGAGTCTCGCTGCAGGTTGACCGGTATCGGCGGCCAGGCGCTTGAGTATGTGGCTGGCCAGTATTTCGATGTCATCGCGGCGCTCGCGCAAGGGTGGTACCCGGAGTTCGATCACGTTCAAGCGGTAGTAAAGATCATGGCGAAATCGCCCGGCGGCGACTTCGACGCCAAGGTCCTTGTGTGTGGCGCAGAGAATGCGCACATCCACCGCCACTTCCTGCTGCCCGCCGACACTGCGTACGGCTTTCTCCTGAATCGCGCGCAGCAGTTTGACTTGCATGGCCAATGGCAGGTCAGCCACTTCGTCGAGGAGCAGGGTGCCGCCGTGAGCTGTCTGGAACAGACCGGGTTTGTCTTCGATGGCGCCGCTGAAACTGCCTTTGCGATGGCCGAAAAACTCACTCTCCAACAGTTCCGAAGGAATCGCCGCGCAGTTGATCGCAATGAACGGCTGATTGGTGCGGGGGCTTTGATCATGAATCAGGTGCGCGACCAACTCCTTGCCGCTGCCGGATTCTCCGCTGATGTATACAGTCGCATGGCTGCTGGCCAGTCTGGTGATCTGTTTGCGCAGGTTGCGCATGGGCAATGAGTCACCCAGCAAGCGACGATCGATGCGGACCCCGCGGGCAGGAACCAGCAGGGCGCTGGTGACCAGTTCACGCAGGCGCGTAAGGTCCACCGGTTTGGTCAGGAAGTCGAATGCTCCGGCCTTGAGCACATTGATCGCGGTTTCGAGGCTGGCATAGGCGGTGATCATCGCCACCTGGACCTGAGGGTGGCGTTGCTGGATGTGCTGCACCAGCTCCAGGCCAGTACCATCCGACAACTGCATGTCGGTCAGGCATAGATCGAAGGTTTCGCGTTTTAGCAGGGATTGCGCTTCGCCAACGTTGCGGGCGTTGAACGTCTCCAGTCTCATCCTTCCCAGGGTGATTTCCAGGAGTTCGCGAATGTCCGGCTCGTCATCGACGATCAAGACTTTTTGTCGTGGTCTCGTGTTCAACGTGGGCTCCGTCCGTGAGCAAAGGTAGTGCAAAAGCAGCCACTTTCCTGGCGTGCCTCGAAGTCTAGGCGGGACAGAATGCTTTCGTCCGGCTGGCCGGACAGATAAAGCCCCAGGCCCTTGATATAGGGGGCTGGGGCTTCATTATCGAGTATTTCCAGTGATTTCAGGTCGAGCCGTAGCGGCGACATTCGCTCGCGGCACAACAAGTGGAGGACGTTTTCGATTACCCGGTTCATTCGCAGAGAGTGATCTTGAATAATCTGCGTCAGACGTCAATCGACGCCTTTCAGTTCCTTGAGTGCGTGCGATAGTCCTCAATCGGCCGTCATTTCGGGTGGCGTATCAGCGGCCTCTGGAACCCTTGTCTTGCTCGAGATGAGCCTGGCTGCAATACCATTGTTGGTCGTGGCTCAGCGCGCGGTCACGGGGCAGGTGAACGCCGCAATGGGCACAACGGACCATGGGCGCCGCTTCCCGTTCGGCAGGGGGCCTGGGGGTGGATGCCTGCCCCTTGAGCTTGCGCCAGAACCATACTGCAGCGGCAATCAGGGCAATCCAGAACAATAAACGAAGCATGGTGTGCTGCTTTTTGATAGATGAAGCGGCAGTTTAGCCAAGGACCTGACAGCCGCACAGTGTAATAAAGCGCTGAAATAAAAAAGGGAGACTCGAAAAGTCTCCCTTTTTTGCACAACCCGAGGTGTCAGTCGAACACGCCGAAAGTCATGCGGCTGAACCACGAGCGGTCGTTGTCGTTGCCTTGCGCTTCGTGATTTTCTTCTTCGACCGCTTCGCCATTGTCGTCTTTAGGCTTGAGCTCGGCCGGGATTGCGTCCTTGGCGTCCTGGAATTGCCTCTGGACGTCCTGGTTGGCGCGGGTTTCACCCGGTGGCAGCGGCGGACGCGACTCGATCAGGCCCAGGGTCGCCTTGCTCAGCCACGAACGGTTGTCGGCTTCGGCTACGGTCGGCACGAACTGACCGTCGACCAGGGTCGGGTGGTTCGGGTAGTTGAGCTTCAGGGCTTCCAGGCTGGTGGCAGCCAGTTCGTCCAGGTGCATGCGCTGGTAGGCCTCGGTCATCACCGCCAGGCCGTCGCCGACCGAAGGGGTTTCCTGGAAGTTTTCCACCACGTAACGACCGCGGTTCGCGGCGGCGACATAAGCCTGACGGGTCAGGTAGTAGTCGGCCACGTGAATTTCGTAGGCCGCCAGCAGGTTGCGCAGATAAATCATGCGCTGCTTGGCGTCTGGTGCGTAGCGGCTGTTCGGGAAGCGGCTGGTCAGCTGGGCGAATTCGTTATAGGAGTCGCGGGCGGCGCCCGGGTCACGCTTGGTCATGTCCAGCGGCAGGAAGCGCGCCAGCAGGCCGACGTCCTGGTCGAAAGAAGTCAGGCCCTTGAGGTAGTAGGCGTAATCGACGTTCGGATGCTGTGGGTGCAGACGAATGAAGCGTTCCGCAGCGGACTTGGCCGCTTCTGGCTCGGTGTTCTTGTAGTTGGCGTAGATGAGTTCGAGTTGCGCCTGATCGGCATAGCGACCGAACGGATAACGCGATTCCAGAGCCTTGAGCTTGGCGATGGCACTGGTGTAGCTACTGTTGTCCAGGTCGTTTTGAGCCTGTTGGTATAGCTCGACTTCACTGAGGTTTTCGTCTACGACTTCCTTCGATGAGCAAGCAGCGGTCAATGCGAGGATGGCGATCAGCAGCAGGTGTTTCACTTGCATGGCGGCTTGCGTCCCTATGACGGCCGCTGTCTTGGGCGTGGCCGTCCTGTTATGATGAACGCCCCGTTGAATAGCCTCGGGGCAAAAGACGCCGTATTTAACCACAAGCGCGCAGCCGAAACCAAAGGCTGTGCCGACGCCTAGTCTGAGCATGTCCGATAAAATTGAACTTCGCGCAGAGGTGCCGTCCGAATTGGGCGGCCAACGCCTCGATCAAGTCGCCGCACAATTATTCGCTGAGCACTCGCGCTCGCGCCTTTCCGCCTGGATCAAAGACGGCCGCCTGACTGTGGATGGGGCGGTTATCCGCCCGCGAGACATCGTCCATGGCGGCGCCATCCTTGAGTTGACTGCCGAGCAGGAAGCTCAGGGCGAATGGGTCGCTCAAGACATTGCCCTGGACATCGTCTACGAAGACGACGACATCCTGGTGATCAACAAGCCTGCGGGCCTGGTGGTGCACCCGGCTGCCGGTCATGCCGATGGCACCCTGCTCAACGCCTTGCTGCACCACGTGCCGGACATCATCAATGTGCCCCGCGCCGGTATCGTGCATCGCCTGGACAAGGACACCACCGGTCTGATGGTGGTGGCCAAGACCATTCAAGCGCAGACGCAGTTGGTGACACAGTTGCAGAGCCGCAGCGTCAGCCGGATCTACGAGTGCATCGTGATCGGTGTGGTGACCGCCGGAGGCAAGATCAATGCGCCGATTGGTCGTCACGGCCAGCAGCGCCAGCGCATGGCCGTGATGGAAGGTGGCAAGCAAGCCGTCAGCCATTATCGCGTGCTCGAGCGTTTCCGCTCCCACACCCACGTGCGGGTGAAGCTGGAAACCGGTCGTACGCACCAGATTCGCGTACACATGGCGCACATCAACTACCCGTTGGTCGGAGATCCCGCCTACGGTGGTCGTTTCCGTATTCCGCCGGCCGCGAACCCAACCATGGTCGAATCCCTGAAAAACTTCCCGCGTCAGGCGCTGCATGCGCGTTTCCTGGAACTGGATCATCCGACCACTGGTAAGCGCATGAGCTGGGAATCGCCATTGCCGGAAGATTTCGTCTGGCTGCTGACCCTGCTCAAGCAAGACCGCGAGGCGTTCGTCGGATGAGTGACTGGCTGATTCCTGACTGGCCCGCGCCGGCCAGGGTCAAGGCCTGTGTGACCACCCGTGCGGGCGGCGTCAGTGTGGCGCCGTTCGACAGCCTCAACCTCGGCGATCACGTCGACGACAGCCCTGAAGCTGTTGCCGAGAATCGCCGTCGTCTTACCGATCATTTCTCCATTCAACCGGCCTGGCTGCAGCAGGTCCACGGCATTGTCGTGGCCCATGCCGATCCAGGCCGGGTGGTCACCGCCGATGCCAGTTGGACGTCGACACCCGGTATCGCCTGTGCGGCGATGACGGCCGATTGCCTGCCAGCGTTGTTTTGTGACCGTGCCGGTACCCGCGTCGCAGCGGCCCATGCCGGTTGGCGCGGGCTGGCGGCTGGTGTACTGGAGGCCACGCTCGACAGTCTGGCGGTACCGCCTGCCGAAGTATTGGTCTGGCTTGGCCCGGCCATCGGTCCGCAAGCCTTTGAAGTTGGTCCGGAGGTGCGTGAAACCTTCGTTCAGCAGTTGTCGCAAGCGGCAGAGGCCTTTGTACCGAGCCAAACCCCCGGCAAGTTCATGGCCGACATCTATATGCTGGCCCGCCTGCGTCTGGCGGCTCGTGGTGTAACGGCTGTTTATGGTGGCGGTTTCTGCACCGTGACCGATCCGCGCTTCTTTTCCTACCGGCGCAGTCCTCGCACCGGTCGATTTGCTTCCTTGATCTGGCTCGAACGCTAGACTTGCCTGACCTGCATCAACGTCACGAAGCTTGAAACTCCCAGAATCGACCACATCTATTGTGCTATCTGGCAGGTTTCTTCATTCAGGATGTTTATAGGTCCGGCCTGCTCAAAAGGAAGGTGACCCATGCGTATAGACCGTTTAACCAGCAAGTTGCAGTTAGCGTTGTCCGATGCCCAATCCCTGGCTGTCGGCCACGATCATCCGGCCATTGAACCGGCGCACTTGATGCAAGCCTTGCTCGAACAGCAGGGCGGCTCGATCAAGCCTCTGCTGATGCAGGTGGGCTTCGACGTCAACAGCCTGCGTAAAGAGTTGACCAAAGAGCTCGACCAACTACCGAAAATCCAGAACCCGACCGGCGATGTGAACATGTCGCAGGATCTGGCGCGCCTGCTCAACCAGGCCGACCGTCTGGCCCAGCAGAAGGGCGACCAGTTCATCTCCAGCGAGCTGGTGCTGCTCGCCGCCATGGACGAGAGCAGCAAGCTCGGAAAACTGTTGCTCGGTCAGGGCGTGAGCAAGAAAGCCCTGGAGAACGCAATCAACAACCTGCGCGGTGGCGAGGCGGTTAACGACCCGAACCACGAAGAGGCGCGCCAGGCCCTGGATAAATACACCGTCGACCTGACCAAACGCGCCGAAGACGGCAAGCTCGATCCGGTGATCGGCCGTGACGATGAAATTCGCCGGACCATCCAGGTGCTGCAACGCCGTACCAAGAACAACCCGGTGCTGATCGGTGAGCCTGGCGTGGGTAAAACCGCCATCGCCGAAGGCCTGGCCCAGCGCATCATCAATGGTGAAGTGCCGGACGGCCTCAAGGGCAAGCGTCTGTTGTCCCTGGACATGGGGGCGCTGATTGCCGGTGCCAAGTATCGCGGTGAGTTTGAAGAACGGCTCAAGGCGTTGCTCAATGAGTTGTCGAAGCAGGAAGGGCAGATCATTCTGTTCATCGACGAACTGCACACCATGGTCGGTGCCGGTAAAGGCGAAGGCTCGATGGATGCGGGCAACATGCTCAAGCCGGCCCTGGCCCGTGGTGAGCTGCATTGCGTGGGCGCCACCACGCTCAACGAGTACCGCCAATACATAGAGAAGGACGCCGCTCTCGAGCGACGTTTCCAGAAAGTGCTGGTGGACGAGCCGAGCGAAGAAGACACCATCGCCATCCTGCGTGGCCTCAAGGAGCGGTATGAGGTTCACCACAAGGTGGCGATTACCGACGGCGCTATCATTGCCGCAGCCAAACTCAGCCATCGCTACATCACTGACCGGCAGTTGCCGGACAAGGCCATCGACCTGATCGACGAGGCCGCCAGCCGCATCCGCATGGAAATCGACTCCAAGCCGGAAGTGCTGGACCGTCTGGAGCGCCGCCTGATTCAGCTGAAGGTGGAATCCCAGGCGCTGAAGAAAGAAAGCGACGACGCGGCGAAGAAGCGTCTGGAAAAATTGCAGGAAGAAATCGCTCGTCTTGAGCGTGAGTACTCGGATCTTGAAGAAATCTGGAACTCGGAAAAAGCCGAGGTTCAGGGTTCTGCGCAGATCCAGCAGAAGATCGAACAGTCCCGTCAGGAACTGGAAACCGCTCGCCGCAAGGGCGACCTGAACCGTATGGCGGAGTTGCAGTACGGGGTGATCCCGGACCTGGAACGCAGCCTGCAAATGGTCGACCAGCATGGCAAACCCGAAAACCAGTTGCTGCGCAGCAAGGTGACTGAAGAAGAAATCGCCGAAGTCGTGTCGAAATGGACCGGTATTCCGGTGTCGAAAATGCTCGAAGGCGAGCGCGAAAAACTGATGAAGATGGAAAGCCTGTTGCACCAGCGTGTGATCGGCCAGGACGAAGCGGTTGTGGCGGTTTCCAACGCGGTGCGGCGTTCCCGCGCCGGGTTGTCCGACCCGAACCGGCCAAGCGGCTCCTTCATGTTCCTCGGCCCGACCGGTGTCGGTAAAACCGAGCTGTGCAAGGCGCTGGCTGAATTCCTCTTCGATACCGAAGAGGCGATGGTGCGGATCGACATGTCCGAGTTCATGGAGAAACATTCCGTGGCTCGCTTGATCGGTGCGCCACCAGGCTATGTGGGCTACGAAGAGGGCGGTTACCTGACCGAGGCCGTGCGTCGCAAGCCATATTCGGTGATCCTGCTGGACGAGGTCGAGAAGGCGCACCCGGATGTGTTCAACATCTTGCTGCAAGTGCTCGAAGACGGTCGTCTGACCGACAGCCATGGCCGCACGGTGGATTTCAAGAACACCGTGATTGTCATGACGTCCAACCTGGGATCGGTGCAAATCCAGGAACTGATCGGCGATCGTGAGGCGCAGCGTGCAGCGGTGATGGATGCGATCTCCAGGCACTTCCGGCCGGAGTTCATCAACCGGGTCGATGAAGTGGTGATCTTCGAGCCATTGGCGCGGGATCAGATCGCCGGCATTACCGAGATCCAGTTGGGTCGTCTGCGCAGCCGCCTGACCGAACGCGAGCTGAAGCTTGAGCTCAGCCCTGAAGCCATGGACAAGCTGATCGCGGTCGGTTACGACCCGGTGTATGGCGCACGGCCGCTCAAACGCGCTATCCAGCGCTGGATCGAGAACCCGCTGGCGCAGTTGATTCTGTCCGGTCGATTCATGCCGGGCGATACCGCTCACGGCGTGGTGGAGAACGACGAAATCGTATTCGTCTGATCCATAACCGCGGCAAAATCGAAAAGGCCTCGCATAACGAGGCCTTTTTTTCGTTAGGCTGTTGAACTCAAAGGAAAAGGCTTGTAAAGTGCGCCCCGCAGTCAGTCACCCACCAGGGTTTCCGCTCCCCAAGCAGGAATCCAAAATAAGTTGCAAATCATTAACTTGAAAGCAATTTAGGGGGTTGACAGAGGTGCTGAAGATTGTAGAATAGCGCGCCTCAGACACACGAACGCAGCGATGCGAACGAGTCGAAGAGAACGCAGTAAAGCTTCAAAGTTGTAAATTGAAATATGTAGTTCCGTGATAGCTCAGTCGGTAGAGCAAATGACTGTTAATCATTGGGTCCCAGGTTCGAGTCCTGGTCACGGAGCCAATTTCAAACCGGGGTATAGCGCAGTCCGGTAGCGCGCCTGCTTTGGGAGCAGGATGTCAGGAGTTCGAATCCCCTTACCCCGACCATTTTTGGGTCGTTAGCTCAGTTGGTAGAGCAGTTGGCTTTTAACCAATTGGTCGTAGGTTCGAATCCCACACGACCCACCATTTTTGAAACCAGTTAGCGCTGGAATCGAATCTTAAGATCAGAGGCCAAAAGCGCTGATCGAGGAAGGCGCCTTTCAAAGGTGCCTTTTTTTTACCGGGGTATAGCGCAGTCCGGTAGCGCGCCTGCTTTGGGAGCAGGATGTCAGGAGTTCGAATCCCCTTACCCCGACCATATTGAAAATCCTCGTATCGAAAGATACGGGGATTTTTTTTGCCTGTTAATTGCTTGCCGCGGATCAATTGTAGGAGCAGCCGGTCGACGCTCGATTGCTCGCGAAGATCGTTAACGAAAACGCAGCGTTTCTGGTTTAACGCGGCGCTCTCAGGTTCTTCGCGAGCAAGCTCGCTCCTACAGGTGTTAGTGCAACTTGAGGCGTGGCTCGGTACCGCGGCCGATCTTGCTGCCCAGCATCAGCATCGCCGTGCGGAACGGCCCGTACAGCGCCATCTGGTGCATGCGGTACAGCGACACATAGAACATCCGCGCCAGCCAGCCTTCGAGCATCACGCTGCCGGTGAGATTGCCCATCAAGTTACCCACAGCCGAAAAACGCGACAGCGAGATCAGCGAGCCGTAGTCGGTGTACTTGTACTCCGGCAGTGCCTTGCCTTCGATGCGCAGTTTCAACGATTTGGCCAGCAACGAAGCCTGTTGGTGCGCGGCCTGGGCACGTGGCGGCACATTGCGGTCGCTACCCGGTTGCGGGCAGGCGGCGCAGTCACCGAAGGCGAAGATGTTCTCGTCGCGAGTGGTTTGCAGGGTCGGCAGCACGTGCAGCTGATTGATGCGGTTGGTTTCCAGGCCATCGATGTCCTTGAGGAAGCCCGGTGCGCGAATCCCCGCAGCCCAGACCTTCAGGCTAGCGTTGATCACTTTGCCGTCGGCGGTAATCAAGGCGTCTGCCGTCACTTCGCTGACAGCGGCATTGGTCATGACGTTGACCCCGAGTTTCTCCAGGGTTTTATGCACAGGTCCGCCAATCCGCTCTGGCAGCGCCGGCAGGACTCGTGGTCCGGCTTCGATCAGGGTGATGTGCATGTTTTCCGGTTTGATCCGGTCCAGGCCATAGGCCGCCAATTCATGGGCGGCGTTGTGCAGTTCGGCGGCCAGCTCGACCCCGGTGGCACCGGCGCCGACGATCGCTACGCTGATTTGCTCGACTTTGTCGGTCTGCCCGGCATGGGCGCGCAGGTAGTGATTGAGCAGTTGCTGGTGGAAACGCTCGGCCTGTTTACGAGTGTCGAGGAACAGGCAGTGTTGCGCCGCGCCCTGGGTGCCGAAATCGTTGGTGGTACTGCCGACGGAGATCACCAGCGAGTCGTAAGGCACTTCGCGGGCCGGCACCAGTTCCAGGCCGGCTTCGTCATAGGTGGCGGCCAGCTGGATTTTCTTCTTCGCGCGATCGATCCCGCTCATGCGCCCCAGCTGGAACTCGAAGTGGTTCCATTTGGCCTGGGCGACATAGTTGAGTTCGTCTTCGGAAGAGTTCAGGGAGCCGGCCGCCACTTCGTGCAACAACGGTTTCCAGATGTGGGTCAGGTTCGTGTCGACCAGCATCACACTGGCCGTGCCGCGCTTGCCCAGAGTCTTACCCAGACGGGTAGCCAACTCCAGACCGCCGGCGCCGCCGCCGACAATGACAATACGATGGGACATGGGGATAACTCGCAAGGCTAAAAGAAATCGGTACGGTTACCCACGCGAGCGCAAGGCAGCTCATAGCGTCAGGTAACTGATAAGTCGGCTCAACAGGCCCAGACCAATGGTCACTGCCAATACCAGTACAAGGAGCATCCACGGCCGGAAAGGCCGGCGCTCGACTTGGTGCTGGGACAACTGCAGGTACTCTTCGACATGCTTTTGGTCGTCGGGGTTCAGGCGGCTGGTCATATCGGGCCTCGTCAGGGGTAGACGTTGCTGAATGTGTGGAAGCTACAGGGAAATTATTCAGCTGTGAACGAAGCTTAGCTGCTGACCGGGGAAAGGCTCGAGTCTCACAGACTGATCCCGACATCAAAAACAATGCTGCGCCCCAGGTTGCTGCGCAGGAAATCCGGCGCATCCGGGTGAGCGAACAGCACACGGGCGAAGGTCGGCCCGACTAGCGACAGCGAACGCCAGCCCTGGCGCAGGTATTCGGTCGGTGGCGGGAAATGGCTGTTGAGGTCCAGCACTTCGCGTTTGAGGCTGGCGAAGGCAATGATGTCCAGCTCACCCAGATCCATGCCGCGCTCTTTGTAGTTGTGCGCTTTTTTGCGCAAAGTCGGCGCCAATCGCAGCAAGAACTCGTTGGCAGGGATACGTCGTGGCTTGGCCTCGCGGCGCACCAGTTGGCTCAGGGAAAACGCGCTGCGCCGGCGTTGCAGTTCGTCGCGCCATTCATCGTTGAGGCGGCGGCCCTCGTCGAGCACGAAGAATACCTCGAAACTGGCATCGCGAAACAACACATCCGGCGGCTCCCCGGCGGGGGCGAACTCATCGGCGCGATAGGGAATGTTCAAGCCTTGCAGCAGGCGCTGGCACACCCAACGCTCACGCTCCCATTTGCGGGCATTGGACAGGAACGCGTTGGCTTGCTCGGCCGCGATGGTCAGCAGGCGTAAGTAATCTGAGTCATCCATAGGCCCAAGCTTAGCGTTCAAATGTGATCGCAAAGAAGACAATTTTGTCGCAGAGGCTCATAGCCTTCCGTTCCCATGCCCGTTCCAGGGGCCTGCACAAAACGGATAGTGATCTGCGCGCACTGGCTATTGCCACGTATCGGGCGCCTCTACCCTCGGCTGTACGGACGTAAGCCGCGTTACCGACGCTCTAAAAAAACAACAACAAGAGATATATGCCATGCGCAAGATCGACGTACATGAGGTTATCGACAACGCTCGTTTCAACCGCTTTCACTGGATGGTGCTGTTCTGGTGTGCCCTGATCATCATCTTCGACGGTTACGATCTGGTGATCTACGGCGTGGTCTTGCCGATGCTGATGAAAGAGTGGGGGCTCAGTCCTCTGCAAGCCGGTGCACTGGGCAGCTATGCACTGTTCGGCATGATGTTCGGCGCGCTGTTCTTCGGACCGCTGTCGGACAGGATCGGCCGCAAAAAAGCCATCACGATCTGCGTGATGCTCTTCAGTGGCTTCACCGTGCTCAATGGTTTCGCCCGAAACTCCACCGAGTTTGGCCTCTGTCGCTTCATTGCCGGGCTCGGCATAGGTGGCGTGATGCCTAACGTCGTGGCACTGATGAACGAGTACGCGCCGAAAAAAATCCGCAGCACGCTGGTTGCGATCATGTTCAGCGGTTACTCGGTGGGCGGCATGCTGTCCGCCGGACTGGGCATTGTGCTGATCCCGAGTTTCGGCTGGCAGTCGGTGTTTTACGTGGCGGTCCTGCCGTTGATGTTGTTGCCGCTGATCATGTATTTCCTGCCCGAATCGGTGGGCTTCATGTTGCGTCAGGGGCGCAATGAAGAGGCGCGCAATATTCTCCAGCGCATCGATCCGGCCTACATCGCGCAAACGTCCGATCAAATGCACATGGCCGAAGTGAAAGGCACGGGCACTCCGGTGTTGCAGCTGTTCCGTGAAGGCCGTGCGCTGCGCACGCTGATGCTGTGGCTGGCGTTTTTCTGCTGCCTGTTGATGGTGTACGCGTTGAGTTCCTGGCTGCCGAAACTGATGGCCAACGCCGGTTACAGCCTGGGTTCGAGCCTGTCGTTCCTGCTGGTGTTGAACTTCGGGGCGATCTTCGGCGCGGTCGGTGGCGGGGTGCTGGGCGACAAACTCAATCTGCCGAAAGTGCTGGCGGTGTTTTTCGCCATGGCGGCGGTGTCGATCACGCTGTTGGGCTTTAACAGCCCGATGCCGGTGTTGTACCTGCTGATCGCCATTGCGGGTGCCACCACCATTGGCTCGCAGATTCTTTTGTACGCCTGCGCCGCGCAGTTTTATTCCATGACGATTCGTTCAACCGGTCTGGGCTGGGCGTCGGGCATTGGGCGCAACGGGGCCATCGTCGGTCCTCTGCTGGGCGGCGCCTTGCTCGGGATCAGCCTGCCGCTGCAACTGAACTTCATGGCGTTTGCCTTGCCCGGTGCGGTGGCGACCCTCGCCATGACTGTGTTCGCCATCAGCAACCGGCGTAGCGTCTCTGCAGTCAACCCTGCGCTGTCAGCGACCGGTGCCTGAATCATGAAAGCGTTTTTCCAGGACTTCTCGGTGTCAGCCGCCGTGGCCGGATTCATCGCCACGGTGATTTCCTATGCCGGCCCATTGGTGATCATCTTTCAGGCAGCAGAAGCGGCACATCTTTCGCGAGAGGTGTTGTCGTCCTGGATCTGGGCGATCTCCATTGGCAGCGCCGTGCTCGGTATCGGTTTGAGCCTGCGCTACCGCGTTCCGGTGATCATCGCCTGGTCGGCGCCGGGCTCGGCGTTGCTGGTGACGCTGTTGCCGGACATCTCCATGGCAGAGGCGGTGGGGGCTTATCTGGTCAGCAGCCTGATCATTTTCGCGGTTGGCATCTCGGGGGCTTTCGACCGGATCATCAGCAAGCTGCCCGCCGCCATCGCGGCGGCGATGCTGGCGGGGATCCTGTTCAGTTTCGGCACCGGATTGTTCGTGTCGATGCAGCACAAGCCGTTGCTGGTCCTGGCGATGTTTGCCTGCTACCTGATCTGCAAGCGTGTGATGCCGCGTTATGCGGTGATGATGGTGCTGCTGGTGGGCTGTTCGATTGCCGCGTTCACCGGTGATTTGCATCGTGAAGCAGTGGTGATCGGCCTGGCCACTCCGGTGTGGATCTCGCCCGAGTTCAGCCTGGGCGCGATCCTGAACATCGCCTTGCCGCTGGTGATGGTGGCGCTGACCGGTCAGTTCGTACCCGGCATGACGGTGCTGCGCGCCAGTGGATACCCAACGCCGGCTAGCCCGATTATCGCCAGTAGCGCGCTGGGCACGGCATTGCTGGCGCCGTTTGGTTGCCATGGACTGAATCTGGCGGCGATCACCGCGGCGATCTGCACGGGTCGCGAATCCCACGAAGATCCTCGCAAACGCTACGTGGCCGGGGTCGTCGGCGGCCTGTGTTACCTGCTGTTGGGGATCTTCGGCGCCACGCTGGTCTCGCTGTTTTCCGCGTTCCCCAAAGAGTTGATCGCGGCACTGGCCGGGCTGGCCTTGTTCGCCGCCATTACCGGCGCGTTAACGGGCGCGATGGCGATGCCGAGCGATCGTGAAGCCGCGCTGGTGACCTTTCTGGTCACGGCTTCGGGCATGTCGTTGTTTGGATTGTCCGCCGCATTTTGGGGGCTGATATTCGGCATGGTCACCCATGTGCTGTTAAACGCCCGTCGTCCCGTTCCTCGCCGCGAATCCGTTGCTGCTGAAGCATTTCAACCTGTCGATCAATAACAATAAGAGAAAAACGATGAAACAGAATCTCCCAACAACCGGTTCGGTGTTGTCCATGGCTGTCGTCTCGAGTTTTTCCACGGGTGTGATGGCGGCTGAAACCGGCTTTGTCGAAGACACCACCGCCACCTTGCAAGCACGTAATTACTACTTTAGCCGCGACTATTCCGACATCGTCGGTGCCAACCAGCAATCGAAGGCTGAAGAGTGGGCCCAGGGTTTCATCCTCAACGTGAAGTCCGGATACACCCAGGGCGCCGTCGGTTTTGGGGTGGACGTCATCGGCTTGCTCGGCCTCAAGCTCGACAGCGCCCCGGACCGGGTCAATACCGGTTTGCTACCGGTGCAGGACGATGGCCGCGCGGCGAACGATTACAGCCGTCTGAAAGGCGCATTGAAGATGCGTCACTCAAAGACCGAGCTGAAAGTTGGTGAGTTGCAACCCAACTTGCCGGTGCTGGTGTTCAGCGATATTCGTCTGCTGCCGCCGAGTTATCAGGGCGCAAGCATCACCTCCAACGAGATCAGTGGCCTGACCCTGCAGGGCGGTCACTTGAGTTCGACCAGCCTGCGCAACGAGGCCGGCGACGAAAAGATGCAAGCCATGCTCGGTCATGTGCCGCAGCGCCAGGTCAGCAGTGACGGTTTCAATTTTGCCGGCGCTGATTATGTCTTCAACGACAAGCGCAGCTCGGTCAGCGCCTGGTACGGGCAACTGGAAGACATTTATAACCAGCGCTTCCTGGGCCTCAAGCACAGCGAGCCGGTGGGCGACTGGATCCTCGGCGCCAATCTCGGTTACTTCGATTCCCGCGAGGATGGCAAAAAGCTGTTGGGCAACATCGACAACCAGGCGTTCTTCTCATTGCTGTCGGCCAAGCGTGGCGGCCATACGTTTTACGTCGGCTATCAGGGCATATTCGGCGACAGCGCCTTCCCGCGGGTGTTTGCCAATATTTCGCCACTGGGCAACGAAGTGCCGACCTACGAGTTCGCCTTCACCGATGAGCGCTCCTGGCAGGCGCGCTACGACTACGACTTCGCGGCGCTCGGCGTTCCGGGGCTGACCAGCACCGTGCGTTACATCACCGGCAATAACGTCGATACCGGCAAGGGCTTTGAAGGCAAGGATCGCGAACGCGATCTGGATATTGGCTATGTGCTGCAAAGCGGCAGTCTCAAAGGCCTGGGTATCCGCGTGCGCAATGCAATGGCGCGTTCCAACTACCGCAGTGATATCGATGAAAACCGCCTGATCCTTAGCTACACGTGGACCCTGCTATGAGCACCTGATCACAGGTTGCTGGTGCAATCACCGATGACTTCGTAGGTGACGCGTCGGGTCTGGCCCTGATGATCGACATACACCATGGTCGCCGGGACAACCCCGCACGCGGTCGCGGTGTCTGACACGGAAACCACCTTGGCGATGTCCAGTGGCTGCGCCGGGTTGTACAGGACAGTGAGAGGCTCGTTGTCAGCGGCCATGGCCGAGGCGGCGATGACGGTCAGCAACAGGCCGATCAACGTTTTCATGTTGGCGTGCTCCGTGTCGGTTTCGATGTCTGAATTTTAGTCTTTGCCACCGACAGATAAAGGGGCGAACGCCGGATGCAGCCTTACATAAAACGTAACAGTCATCGCCCGAGGGGGGCTTATGGATGTGCTTAACAACTTGCGCGTGTTCATCCGGGTGGTGGACTGCGCCAGTTTCACCGGGGCTGCCGATGCGCTGGATCTGTCGACCGCACAGGTATCCCGATTGGTGGCGGATCTGGAGGAGCATGTACAGGCGCGCCTATTGCAACGCACCACGCGGCGCTTGAGCCTGACCGACGCCGGCGAGCGCTTCCTGCTGCGCAGCCGGCAAATCGTCGAAGCCATGGATGAGGCGACGGCCGAGGCCCGTGGCGCTCATATCAATCCGGCCGGACGCCTGCGGGTGCACAGCATGAACGGTCTGGGTGTGCTGCTTACGCCGTTGATCGCCCGCTACAGCGAGCTTTATCCCGATGTGGTGTTCGAGCTGACCTTGTCGCAGCGCAATCCCGATCCGCTGGAGGAAGGGCACGATGTGGTGATTTCGATCGCTCCGGAACTGGCCGACTCGCAAATGGTTGCGCAGTCCATCGGGCAGATCTACAGCGTGCCCTGTGCCTCCCCGGCTTACTTGCAACGCCGGGGCGTGCCGCAGCAGCCGCTGGCGCTGAGCGATCATCGATGCCTGCGCATGCTCGACCCGTTGTACAGTGATCAATGGCTTTTCCAGGACGAGCACGGTGAGCACGCCGTCAGTCTGGCCAAGACCTTTCAGTGCAATGTTGCCGAGTCGATGGTCAAGGCTTCGGAGGCGGGCATGGGCATCAGCCTGCTGCCGTTCTACACCGCGACGCGGCCCTTGAGCGACGGCACTTTGCTGCGCGTGTTACCGGCATGGCGCCTGCGCGAACGCAATGTGTATGCGCTGTATCCTTCGCGACACTTTCTCGACGCCAAAGTCCGCACCTGGGTGGACTTTCTCAAGTCCGAGCTACCGAAGCTGTTCGCCGAACATGACGCGGTGATGAACGATCCGCGGCATTGGGCTTGAAGTCGAAGGGCATGCGAGTGGCGGTGTAGACTGAGTGCCTGTTGTTCTTCGCCTGGGAGACGCGCGTAGCCATGATCGGTGCAGAGTTGCTGTCATCGCAAACCCTTGCGGTCGGCTGGCTGATCTATGTGCCGGTGTTGATCTGGGCGATCTGTCGTGCGCCGTGGGTTGAACTGTTCACCGACAGCCGTCGTCAGCATCTGCTGTTTGGAACGGTGTTTGCGCTGTTTCTGTTGTGGCTGGTGCGGCGCGACTTCGATACCGGCGTGTCTTATCACTTTATCGGCATGACGGCGGTGACCCTGCTGCTGGACTGGCCGCTGGCGCTGGTTGGCGGCCTGGTGGCGCAAACGGGGCTGGTGTTGCTCGGTCGACAGGACCTGGCGGCGGTCGGAGTCAATGGCGCGCTGTTGATTGCGCTGCCGGTGCTGGTCACCGAGTGCTGCGCCATTCTGGTGGAGCGTGCGCAGCCACGAAATCCCTTCGTGTATATCTTCGTTTCCGGATTCTTTGCCGCCGCGCTGTCGGCGTTGCTGTGTCTGCTGCTGGCGCTGTGGTTGCTGTGGTTCGACGAGCGTTTCGAGATGCCGTACTGGCTCGAGGATTTTGTCGGTTACCTGTGGCTGATCATCTTTCCCGAAGCATTTATCAACGGCATGATCGTCAGTGCGCTGGTGGTGTTCTGCCCGGAATGGCTGGAGACATTCAACCGCACCCGCTACCTCTCGGCCCCCTGGAAGGACGACGATCCCAAGCCTTGATCCGGATCAAAGCTTGAAATCGCCGCGGTCGGAATCAATGACGCGGGTCGAAGTCGCCGCTGAACATCTCGTCCTCGGCATCGGGAGGCACTGGAATCTTGTGTTCTTCGGACGCCCAGGCGCCCAGGTCGATCAGTTTGCAGCGGTCGGAGCAGAATGGCCGGAATTTGCTCTCGGCGGTCCATTCCACGGGGGCGCCACAGGTTGGGCATTCGACGGTTGTTGGTTGGCTCATGACTGGCCTCCACGCAAAGAAAGATAAAAGTGATGCAGGCGTTCGACCTCGCTGTGCAGCCAGGCAAGGTCGCGGTCATTGACCACGACGTCGTCTGCATGGCTCACGCGATCCTGGCGGCTGGACTGGGCCTTGAGAATCGCCTGGACTTGCTGCTCGCTGGTCTGGTCACGTTGCAGGGTGCGTTCGATCTGCAATTGTTCGGGGGCATCGATCACCAGCACCCGTTGGGTCATGGCGTATTGCCCGGACTCGATCAGCAGCGGCGAAACCAGAATCGCATATGGCGATTTTGCCAGCGCCAGGTGGTGAGCGATCTCCTCGCCGATCAGCGGATGCAGGAGGGCTTCCAGCCAGCGGCGTTCTTCAGGCACTTCGAAGATCAATTTGCGTAGCGCGGCGCGGTCCAGTTGCCCGTCGGCCAGTAACACGCCCGGACCGAAGTGTTCGGCGATTTGTGCCAGTGCCGGGCGGCCAGGTTCAACTACCCAGCGAGCGGCATGATCGGCGTCTACCACATGCACGCCCAGATCGATGAAGTGTTGGGCGGCCGCACTTTTGCCGCTGCCGATGCCGCCGGTCAGGCCGAGAATCCAGGGTTTTTCCACAGGGCTATTCATTTCAAACCGACAAACTGCCAATAGAGGTCGGTTATTTGACCACCCCAGAGCAACGCAATCCAGCCGGCAATGGCCAGATAGGGACCGAAAGGGATTGGCGTCGAGGTTTTTGCATTGCGCAAGCGCAGCATCATCAGCCCGATAATGGCACCCACCAGCGAGGACAGCAGGATGGTCAGCGGCAGAATCTGCCAGCCACCCCAGGCGCCCAGCATCGCCAGCAGCTTGAAATCTCCGTAGCCCATGCCGTCCTTGCCCGTGATCAGCTTGAACAGCCAGAACACCGACCACAGGAGGCCGTAGCCGGCAATCGCGCCCCAAAGCGCCTCGTGCAACGACACGAACAGGCCGAAACTGTTGACGATCAACCCCAGCCACATCAACGGCAGCACCAGTACGTCCGGCAATATCTGATGTTCGGCGTCGATCAGGCTCATCGCCAGCAAGCCCCAGCTCAGGACCAGCACCAGGCCGGCCGGCCAACCGAAGCCGAAGTGCCAGGCAACAAACGCCGATAACAGCCCGCAGGCCAGTTCGGTCAACGGATAGCGCGGGCTGATCGCCGCCGCACAGGCTGAACAGCGCCCGCGCAAAAACACATAACTGAGCAGCGGGATGTTTTCCCAGGCGCGGATTCGGTGACCGCAGTGCGGGCACTGGGAATGGGGCAGCAACAGGTTGTAGGTCGGCAGCGGTGTTTCGCCAGGCAGCCCGAGAATGTCATGGGCCTGCTCACGCCAGTCGCGTTCGAGCATTTTCGGCAGGCGCCAGATCACGACATTGAGGAAACTGCCGACCAGCAGGCCGGTGATGCCTGCGAGAAGGACAAAGGCCAGCGCAGAGTGAATCAGAATTTCATTCAAGGGCATGTCAGATCGCTGAGCCAAGTTGGAAGATGGGCAGGTACATGGCAACTACCAGTCCACCGACGATAACACCCAGCACCACCATGATGAACGGCTCCATCAGGCTGGTGAGGTTATCGACCATGTTATCGACGTTGTCTTCGTAGAACCCTGCGACTTTGTCGAGCATGGCGTCCAGGGTGCCTGACTCTTCGCCGATGGCAGTCATCTGTATCGCCATGTTCGGAAAAACACCGCAGGTACGCATGGCGAAATTCAATTGCATGCCGGTCGAGATGTCCTGACGGATGCGCAAAACCGCGCGCTTGAACACGATATTGCCGGTCGCACCGGCCACTGATTCCAGGGCCTCCACCAGCGGCACGCCGGCAGCGAACGTGGTCGACAGTGTACGGGCGAACCGGGCCACGGCGGACTTGTGCATCAGGGGGCCCACCAGCGGCAGTTTCAGCAGCCAGGTGTCCATCCGGTCACGCAATGCCTTGGATGTCCTGAGGGCGTGGCGCACGCCGAAGGCCATGGTGATCAGCGCGCCAAGGACCACCCACCACCAGGCTTGCATGAATTGCGACAGGCCAATGACCATCACGGTGAAGGCCGGCAGTTCGGCGCCAAAGCCTTTGAACACCGACTCGAACTGCGGCACGACATTGACCAGCAGAATCCCGCTGACAATCGCCGCGACGAACACCACCACCAGCGGGTAGGTCATGGCTTTCCTGATCCTGGCCTTGAGGCTCTCGCTTTTTTCCTTGTAGGTCGCGACCCGCTCCAAAAGGGTGTCGAGGGCACCGGCCTGCTCGCCGGCATCCACCAGGTTGCAATACAGCTCATCGAAATAGCGGGGCTTCTTGCGCAGGGCGGCGGCGAAGCTGCTGCCTGCGGCAACTTCCTGTTTCAGTTCGTCCACCAGCTTGCGCATGGCCGGATTGTCGAAGCCTTCGCCGATGATGTCGAACGACTGCAACAACGGCACGCCGGCCTTCATCATCGTCGCCATTTGCCGGGTGAACAGGGCAATGTCATGGGCCTTTATGCGCTTGCCCATGTCGAAAACCGACGGATTTTTTTTGCGAACCTTGCCCGGACTGATGCCTTGTTTGCGCAGTTTCGCCTTGATCAGCGCCGGGTTTTGAGCGCTGAGTTCGCCGGTCACTTTTGTGCCTTTGCGGTCGATGCCTTCCCATGCATACACGCTGATTTTCGCTGCCTTGACCGCCATGTTCAGTCCTGGGTATTCCGATTGAATTGCTCTTATAGCCTAGTCAAGGGACGGGGCCAAACCCGCAAGGGTAAGGTGACAAAAAACGTCAGATAGTGCTGATCCTGGTAATAGGTCAGGGCTTTACAGTCACCATGCCCCCTGTCAACAGGGGCTTTTGGCCTTGGCACAGGCTGTGCTGCCATGGGGCAGGTCATGAGCTTTCGACTCATGCATGGAGCCTGTACATGAACAATCAAAAAGGTTTTACCCTGATCGAGTTGCTCGTCGTGGTGGCGATCATCGGGATCCTGGCAACTCTGGGACTGCCGATGTATTCCAAATACCAGGCTCGGGCCAAAGTCACGGCGGCGCTGGCCGAACTGACTGCAATGAAGGTGCCGTTCGAGGATGTGATCAGCCAGGGGGAAACCCCGACAATTGCCAACGTGGCGCCCGCCGGCGCGACATCGACCAACCACTGCGCCCTGTCTGTGACGGCTTCAACTGCGGAGGGGGCGGGATCAATCGTATGTACGTTGCACAATGCCCCGGGGGTGGTCCAGGGCAAAACCGTCACCCTGACACGGGACGAAACCAAAGGCTGGTCATGTAAGAGCAGCGTTTCCCCGGATTACTTGCCCAAAGGGTGTTCCGGTTCCGCGACATGAATAGCTGAATCAGATCCCCGCCATCGCGGGGTTTTTCCTGTTTATCGAACCGTCGTCAAAAGCTACAGAGAAAACTCGGAAATTCAGGATCTTAGGAACTTTCCAGAAACCCGCAACTTGCATGCAGCGTTTCTGCGTCTCGTGCATTTTGCATGATTCCGAAAATTGGCTGATTTTATAATTTGTTGATTTATAAGGTTTTTCTATCTGTTTTAAAGTTGGCATAGCGTTCGCAATATTTCAGGTAACCCTGCCGACATGGCACCCGGCAGACTTTTCCGAAAAACAGGAGTTACTCGTATGAAGAAGTTCGCTATCACTGCCGCTGCTGCTACCGCGCTGACCCTGACCATGGCCAACGTCGCGTTTGCTCAAACCACCCAGGCAACCCAGTCGCCAATGGTGCTGGCTGCCGGTGAAATGGCCAAAGCGAAAGAAGCTACTTCCGATACCTGGATCACCACCAAAGTCAAAGCCGACCTGATGACCGAAAAAGGCATTCCAGGTAGCGATATCAAGGTTGAAACCAACGAAGGCGTGGTATCGCTGTCGTCGACCACCGCCGTGACCGATTCGCAAAAAGAAATGGCAGTGGCCATCACCAAGAAAATCAAAGGCGTCAAGGCGGTTTCCGCTGACGGTTTGAAAGCCGAGTAAGGCAAGGCTTCTCGTCTTGACCGGGAGAAGGCGCGACAGACGGGCCGAGTCTTACGTCTGTTGCAACCTGAGTGTTCATGCGAAGGGCCATAAGGATGTGGCCGTCACGGGCCCCGCGCATTTTTGCCGGGGCCTGTTCTATGTGTAGCGCTGAAAACCCAATGTGGGAGCAAGCCCGTTCCCACATTGGGTAGTGGCAAATTAATTGCCGCGTTTGCTGGTGATCTGCTTCAGCCGATTACCTTCGAACCGCAAGTATTGATACATCCCGCCATTCGGTCCGTAGGTCCATTCCTCGACCTGAAACTCCTCGCGCCGATCGGCACTGCGCTTGTAACCCAACAGGTCGCGACTGACCGGTTCTCCGCACTTGTGCAAAACCTCACTCGAGCGATCGCCGACGCTGATCAATTGGCTGCCACAGCGCAGGGTATCGGCCGCCCAGACCTGACTGGCGGATAACGCCAGAACCAGGCCTGCCAGCAGCCACCGAATCATCACTCGGCATCCAGATGCATCGGTGTCACCACGCGACCGTCACTTTGCGCCTCGCCCAGATTGGCGTCGATGAAGTACACCCGGTCGTCTTCCAGCTGCGTCTTGTCGACCAGGTAATCCTTGATGCTGCTGGCGCGTTCCTGGCCCAGTTGACGCAACAGCACGTCACTGGAGCTCCAGAACTTGATCACCTCGGCGCGCATTTTCGCGGTGCGCTCTTCCTTGCCCAGGTCCTTCCATTCGGCAGGGGGCTGGGTTTTCAGGCGGATGCGGTAGATACCTTCAAGCAGCGGGCCTTTTTCGTCGTCCGGCACTTCCAGCAACGAGGCCTGGGCCGGGACCTTGTCGCCGCGGCGCTGGAGCATTTTGTAGTAGTTGTACTGGTATTCACGCTCCAGGCGTTGTTCGGCTATCAGCGGGCCATCGCTGCTCTGGGCGGCGGTGCCTTCGATTTCCAGGCGCAGGGCCGGGCGCTCCTTGAGTGCTTTGGACAGTTTGTCCAGGGCACCTTCGGCGTCCTTGCCCAAGTCGCTGGAACCGGCTGCGAATGAAACGCTGCCCAGGTCTTCCGAGCCACCACCGTTGACCAGCCCGCCAATGAGCTTGAACGGTGCTGCCGCGGCTTTGACGATCATGTTGCGCAGGCTCTGCCAGATAATCGGCATGATGCTGAACTGCGGGTTGTTCAGGTCGCCGCTGACCGGCAGTTCGATGGAGATCTTGCCATCGACGTCCTTGAGCAAGGCAATCGCCAGTTTCAGCGGCAGGCTCACGGCATCCGGGCTGTCGACTTTTTCACCCAGTTGCAGTTGTTCGACCACTACTTTGTTTTCAGCTTTGAGCTGGCCCTTGGTGATCTGGTAGTGCAGGTCGAGATTGAGCCGGCCCTTGCGGATACGGTAGCCGGCGAACTTGCCGGAGTAGGGCGTCAGCGTGGTCAGTTCCACGCGTTTGAAGCTGGTGGCGATGTCGAGGCTGGCCATCGGGTCGAACGGGTTGACGGCGCCCTTGATGGTCACCGGCGCATAGCGATCGACCTTGCCCTTGACGTCGACACCGGACGGTTTCGGCTGGCGGCTGTCGATGGTGCCGATCTGCCCGTTGAGTTGCTGGATGGCGGTGGCGAAGTTCGGGGTCAGGCTGAAGTCGGCGAAGTTGGCCGAACCATCATTGATGAAAATGCCGCCGATGTGAATGCCCAACGGCTTTTCATTGCCGCCCGGTTTGCTCGCCGCCGGTTTTGCCCCGGAGTCCGCGGGTTGCGGAATCAGCAGGTCGTCGATGTTGGTGGTGCGATCATCGTTGATCATGAAGCGCGCATAGGGCTGGAACAGGTTGATCTTGTCGATCGACAGGCTGTCCCCATGCTGATAGTTCAGGCCTTCGACCACGACCTGTTGCCACTTGAGGAAGTCGCGGGTTTTCAGGGTGTCCAGGGTATGCAACTGATCGACCTGGGCGCGGCCGGTGACGTTGAAGGCCAGGGGGTCGGTGCTTTTCAGGTCGACCGCCAGATCGCTGCCGAGCATGCCGCTGCGCAGTTCCAGGCGAATGAACGGCGTGATGTAGGACTGGGCAACCCGCAGGTCGATGTCCCTGGTCTGGACCTTCAGTCTGGCGCTGACGGGGGCCAGGTTGACCTCGCCGTCGGCCATGATCCTGCCTTGTTTGCCCACGCCGGTATCGAGCTTGAGGGTAAAGGGCGAGCCGTTGAGGCTGTCGAAGTTTTGCAGGTCGAGGTTCAGCGGGCTCAGGTCCAGGGCGACGGCGGGTTGAGCCTTGCGGTCGGCCAGATGCACCTGGTAGTCGCGCAACTGCACATCCTTGAGCAGCACTTGCCAAGGTTTGTCTGGCGCGGCCGGTTCAGGTTTCGGTGAGTCAGCTGCCGCCGGGGCGCTGGCCGGTTCGGCATCCGCCTTGGCTTTGGCTGCGGGTTTTGACGGTTGGCTGGCGAACAGTTTCTGCCAGTCGAGTTGGCCGTCCGATTCCAGTGCGGCCCAGGTTTCCAGTTTGTGGCTGCGGATCTTGCCGACCACCACTTGCTGCTTGGCCAGGTCCACGGTGGTTTCGCTGACGTCCAGGCGTTCGAGCTTCACCAGAGGCCGACCATCCGGGGCCTTGATCGCGAAGGGTGCAATGTTGACCGCTACATTGCTCAACAGCAGCTCGGTTTCCTTGGCCAGGCTGAATTTGTAGTCGGTACTGATGCTCATGACGCCGTTTTCGAGGTCCAGTGGCACGGCGTCGCGCACATAGGGCCAGAAGGCTTTCATCTTGCCATCGGTGATTTTCAGCTTACCTTCGGAGGCGATCGGGACCAGGCTGAAGTTGCCGGTCCAGTCGATCTGTCCGCCATTGGGGCCGACGGCCACCAGGGTCATGTCGGCGCTGTCATCGGGCAGGGTGCTGAGGTTCTTCAGCTCGAAATCGAGTGTGTCGTAGAGAAACTCGATGGGCTCGCTGGGCCGGGCATCTTCAAAGTGCACGGCGCCGCCGGCCAGTTTGATCCGCTCGATGCGCAGCGGAAACGGCTTGGCATCCGGGTCGGCGGGTGTGGGTTCGCTCGCTGGCAGTTTGAACAGCCCCAGCAGATTGAGTTTGCCGTCCTTGCCGAACAGGATTTCGGTCTTGGGCTTGTCCAGCTCGACATCGGACAGGTGCACCGCCTTGGTCCACAGGCTGTCGAGTTGCAGATTGGCGTACAGGCGTTCGAAACCGACCTGCTCCTTGCCGGGCTCGCCGATGTTCAAGCCCCAAAGGGTCAGTTCAAGGCTGAACGGATTGAATTCGATCCGCTGGATCGTGGCGGGCGTGGTGGCGTAGTTGGCCAGTTGCTGGTTGGCAACGCGCAGCGCGACACCCGGTAAAATCAGAAAACCCAGCAAGCTGTAGAGGGCCAGAGCAGTCAACAAGGCGCCAATGGCGCGAATCAATCCTTTGTACATTTGCGGCTTCATCTGTCTGGATCGGAGAGCCTTGGAGTATGGCACGCGTTTCCGGTTCCCAAGTGATCGCCCTGTTCAGTAAGTTTCAGATTTCTCCCACAGTAATCAGAGCTGCAGGATCAGGGTTTTCAGCGGTGGTTGCTGATCCATCGACGGGAAGTCGGCGCCTGGCTTCATCACGCTCCACTCACGCACCGGCCGCCCGGCCTTCTCTGCGCAACGCAAAACCTGTTCGCGCCAGTCGTCCATGCTGACTTTCGCCAGGTTGTTGCAGCAGATCAGCACGCCGTTGTCGGCGGTGGTCAGCAGGGCCGGTTTGAGCAGGCTCTGGTAGTCGCGCAGCAGGTCGACGGTGCCGAATGCGCTCTTGGCCCAGGCCGGAGGGTCGAGCAGCACCAGATCGTACTGACGCTGTTCCAGGCGCTGATAGCTCGGCAGTTTTTGCCCACGGCGCTGGCTGATCGGCAGGCCGGCCAGTTGGCGAATGGCCGGGAAGTAGTCGGACTGGATAAATTCCATGGTTGGCAACAGCGGGTTGAGTTGACCGTTCTCTCGGCCGACCGCCAGGTTGCCTTCGGCGAAGTCCAGGTTGCACACCTCGCGTGCGCCGCCGGCGGCAGCACTGAGACCGACACCACAGGTGTAGGCGAACAGGTTCAGCACGCTTTTGTTTTTGCTGTGGTCCTTGACCCAGCCACGGGTGTTGCGCAGGTCGAGGAACAGCAGCGGGTCTTGTCCGGCATGGCGACCACGCACCCGATAGTTCAGGCCCCATTCGTGGCCGACCAGGTCTTGCAGGGCGGCTTCGTCGGCGCGGTAGACGATGTCTTCGCGATCGATGCGCGAGTTGCCACGGGAGCGGTCGTTGTAGACCAGCAGGGTGTCAAAACCCAGGTGCTGATTGATCGTTTCGTGCAGTTCCAGCAGTTCCTCGCGCTCCAGCGATTGGTGGAAGCTCTGCACCATCAGTTGCGGGCCATAGCGGTCGATGGTCAGGCCACCGGCACCTTCCTGGCTGCCGTGGAACAGGCGATAGCAATCGGTGCCCTGGCTGTGCAGCTCCGTCAGCAGATCCTGGCGACGTTCGAGGGCGGCGCGCAGCGCCTGATTCAAGGAAGACATGCTGGGCGCCTTGCAGGAGGGAATTGGGCGCGGGAGTTTAACACTGTGGAACAGAGATGAGGGGCTTGCCCGTGGCGAGGGAGCTTGCTCCCGCTGGGCTGCGAAGCGGCCCCAAAATCCTGGTACGTTTCGATTTATATGCGAGTGCTGCGCACTCGAGCGGGAGCAAGTTCCCTCGCCACAGAGTGATCACATTCAAGGACCTGTACTCAGGTCAGCAACCCCATCCGCCGCTTGGCCCGCTGCACCGACCCATTACGCACCGCCCAGCGCAGCATTGGCGCACTGCGATTGACGCTGGCGCGGATCAGCTTGCGTTGCAGCGGGTTCTGGCTGACGCCGAGCATGTCACTGGCCCAGTCCGGCAGCAGATCGATCCCGGCCTGCATCATCAAACCGCCGAAAGGTTTGGCCAAGCGACTGGGGGATGGGGCGTTCAGCAACAGGCGCAGGACTTCACGACTGCGCTCGTCGCACAGCAGTTGTGGACGGATGCGCTCAAGGTAGTCGGCAATTTCCCGCCGCGAACGGGGTACATCCCTGGCCCCGAGTCGCTCGGCGATCAGGGCAATTTCAGCGTAATAGCGATCCTGATCGGCTGGGGGCAGGTGCGGATTGCGATAGCGTAAGTGTGCAGCGAGGAAATTACTGACTTCCGCCACGTGCACCCATGTCAGTAAATCGGGATCGCTGGCAGCGTAGGGGCGCCCATCCGGCGCGGTGCCGGTAATCTGCAAGTGGATGGTACGGACCTTCTCGATCAACCAGTCTGCGTCCTGTCGTGAGCCGAACGTAGTGCCGGAAATGAACTGCCCGGTACGGCGCAAGCGGCCGAGCATGTCTTCACGAAAGTTTGAATGGTCCCAAACCCCGGCCAACGCCAGCGGGTGCAGGGCTTGCAGCATCAGGGCGCTGATGCCGCCGATCAGCATGCTGCTGAAATCGCCATGGACTTGCCAGCTCACCGAGTCTGGCCCGAACAGTCCGGGGTCGCCTATGGGGTTTTCCAGGTCGAGTTTGCCCAGGGACAAACCGCTCAGGCTCATGATCTGGGTTTCGATGCGGGTGCGGATGAATTCCATGAATACCCTGTAGGAGCAGCCGGTCGACGCTCGATTGCTCGCGATGGTCGTTAACGATAACGCGTGTTTCCTGAATATACACGGCGCGTCGGAGTTCATCGCGAGCGATCGAGCGTCGACCGGCTGCTCCTACAGAAGACAGTACGTCATTGATTCAGGCGTTTATCGATCAAGTCTTGCACCACGCTCGGGTCAGCCAGGGTCGAAGTATCGCCCAGGCTGTCGAGTTCATTGCAGGCGATCTTGCGCAGAATGCGCCGCATGATCTTGCCTGAACGGGTTTTCGGCAGGGCCGGCGCCCACTGGATCAAGTCCGGCTTGGCGAAACTGCCGATTTCCTGGCTGACGAGGGCCAGCAATTCTTTCTTCAGTTCATCGCTGGTTTCGAGGCCTTTCATGGGCGTGACGAAGACATAGATGCCCTGGCCTTTGATGTCGTGGGGATAACCGACTGCAGCTGCTTCGGCGATGCTCTCGTGCAGCACCAGGGCGCTTTCCACTTCGGCGGTGCCGATGCGGTGGCCGGACACGTTGATCACATCGTCGATGCGCCCAGTGATCCAGTAATCACCGTCTTCATCGCGTCGTGCGCCGTCACCGGTGAAGTAGTAGCCGGGGTAAGGTTTGAAATAGGTGTCGACCATGCGTTGCGGGTCGCGGTAGACGCTGCGGATCTGTGCGGGCCAGCTGGACTTCAAGGCGAGTACGCCGCTGCCGGCGCCTTTGATTTCCTTGCCCTGCTCGTCGAGCAATACCGGCTGCACGCCGAACATTGGTTGTGTCGCGCAACCGGGTTTGATCCGCTGCGCACTGACCAGCGGGCTGAGCATGATGCCGCCGGTTTCGGTCTGCCACCAGGTATCGACGATCGGGCAGCGTTCTTCGCCGACCTCATGGAAGTACCACTGCCACGCTTCCGGGTTGATCGGCTCGCCGACCGTACCGAGCAGCCTGACGCTGGCGCGGGATGTTTGTTTCAACGGTTCGGGGCCTTCGCGCATCAGCGCACGCAGCGCCGTCGGGGCGGTGTAGAAAATGTTCACCTTGTGCTTGTCGATCACCTGCCAGAAGCGCGAGGTACTCGGGTAGCTCGGCACGCCTTCGAAGATCAGCGTGGTCGCACCGTTGGCCAGCGGGCCGTACACAATGTAGCTGTGGCCTGTGACCCAGCCGATGTCGGCGGTGCACCAGAAGACTTCGCCATCGCGGTAGTCCAGCACGTACTTGAAGGTCATCGCGGCTTGCAACAGGTAGCCGCCGGTGGTGTGCAGCACGCCTTTGGGTTTGCCGGTACTGCCGGAGGTGTAGAGGATGAACAACGGGTCCTCGGCGTCCATCGGCTCGGGCAGGCAATCGGCGCTGGCATCGTGCAGGGCCTGGTGATACTTGATGTCCCGTCCATCGACCCAGTTCACCTGCCCCTTGGTGCGCTCGACCACCAGCACGCTACTCACGTCCGGGCAGCTTTGCAGCGCCTTGTCGACGTTCTGCTTGAGGGGCACGACCTTGCCGCCGCGCACGCCTTCGTCCGCGGTAATCACGGTACGACAGTCGGCGTCGAGAATACGGTCGCGCAACGAGTCCGGGGAGAAGCCGCCGAACACCACCGAATGCACCGCGCCAATGCGGGTACAGGCCAGCATGGCGTAGGCCGCCTCGGGAATCATCGACAGGTAGATGCACACGCGGTCGCCTTTTTTCACGCCACGGCTTTTCAGCACGTTAGCCAGGCGGCAGACGTTTTCATGCAGTTTTTTGTAGGTAATGGAGGTGGAGTCGGCAGGGTCGTCGCCTTCCCAGATGATGGCGACCTGATCGCCGCGGTTTTCCAGGTGCCGGTCGATACAGTTGTAGCTGACGTTCAGTTTTGCACCGGCAAACCAGCTGGCCTCACCGGTCTTCAGGTCGTAGCGCTGGACGGTCTGCCACGGTGCGCTCCAGTCGAGGAAGCGGGTGGCCTGTTCAGCCCAGAACGTACTGGGGTGTTCAACGGACTCGCGGTACAGGCGCTGATAGTCGTCTTGACTCAATTGAGCAGCCCGGCGTACGGCATCGGCTTTGGGGAACGTGCTGATATCGAACATGACGGTTCCTTATTCTTGTATTGCGACAAGGATAAAGATGCGCCGAGAGTCTAATGGGTTCAAGAGGGGAGCTGTGCGACCCTCGTAGGAGCTGCCGAAGGCTGCGATCTTTTGACGTTGCTTTGAAGATCAAGAGATCGCAGCCTTCGGCAGCTCCTACAGTGATAGCGCACGTCACCGTTTTTGCAGAAAACCTGGTGCCGTTTGAAGTGTCGATGCAGCAAGTCGAAGGGGCGGGCTAACCGCCCCTTCAGCCTATCACCCGCGGTGACGACCACGGAAGTAGTTGATCAGCCCCTGGGTCGAGGCGTCCTCGGCCGCGGTTTCTTCGCTGCCGACCAGGCGGTTGTAGACACCTTTGCCCAGCTCCTTGCCCAGCTCCACTCCCCACTGGTCGAAGGCGTTGATGCCCCAGATCACGCTTTGTACGAAGACTTTGTGCTCGTACATCGCCACCAGTGCACCGAGGCGACGCGGGCTGATGCGCTCGACCACCAGGGTGTTGCTCGGACGGTTGCCCGGGATCACCTTGTGCGGCGCGAGTTTGTGCACCTCGGCCTCACTCATGCCTTTGTCGCGCAGTTCGGTTTCGGCCTCGCCAAGGGTCTTGCCGAGCATCAGCGCCTGGCTCTGCGACAGGCAGTTGGCGTACAGCCACTGGTGGTGGTCGGACACCGGGTTGAAGCTTACGATCGGCACGATGAAGTCAGCCGGGATCAACTGGGTGCCCTGGTGCAGCAACTGGTGATAGGCATGCTGACCATTGCAACCTACGCCGCCCCAGATCACCGGCCCGGTGTCAGTGGACACAGGCTTGCCGTCCTGGCGTACGCTCTTGCCGTTGGATTCCATGTCCAGCTGTTGCAGGTGCTTGGTGATGTTACGCAGGTAGTGGTCGTACGGCAGGATCGCGTGGCTTTGAGCGCCCCAGAAGTTGCCGTACCACACGCCGAGCAAGGCCAGCAGCACCGGCATGTTCTGTTCGAACGGCGCGCTCTGGAAGTGCTGGTCCATGGTGTAGGCACCGGACAGCAATTCCTTGAAGTTGGACATGCCGATGGCCAGGGCAATCGGCAAGCCGATGGCCGACCACAGCGAGTAGCGCCCGCCGACCCAGTCCCACATCGGGAAGATGTTCTCTTCGCGGATGCCGAACGCTACCGCGGCGGCGTTGTTGCTCGATACCGCGATGAAGTGACGATACAACTCGGCTTCCGAACCACCCTGGGCCAGATACCAGGCACGGGCGGCCTGGGCGTTCTTCAGGGTTTCGAGGGTGTTGAAGGATTTCGACGAGACGATGAACAGCGTGGTTTCGGCACGCAGCTTCATGGTCAGTTCGTGGAACTCGCTGCCGTCGATGTTCGCCAGGTAATGGCAACGCACGCCTTTCTGGGCGTAAGACAGCAGCGCTTCGGACACCAGCTCAGGGCCGAGGAAGGAGCCGCCGATGCCGATGTTGACCACGTCGGTGATCGGCTTCTCGGTGTAACCACGCCACAGACCGTCGTGGATACGGCCGACGAGGTCGGTGATCTGGTTCAGCACCTTGTGCACTTCGGGCATCACGTTGACGCCGTTGACCGACAGCTTGTCGCCAACCGGGCGGCGCAGGGCGGTGTGCAGGGCCGGACGGCCTTCGGAAGAGTTGACGATTTCGCCGTCGAACAGCGATTTGATTGCGCCCTTGAGGTCGACTTCGTTGGCCAGGCCCACCAGCAAATTGCGGGTTTCGGCGTTGATCAGGTTTTTCGAATAATCGAGAAACAGGCCGCAGCTGCTGAGGGTGAATTGAGTAAAACGCTGCGGATCGGCATTGAAGGCTTCGCGCATGCTGAAATCCTGCATGGCTTGGCGGTGGTCATTCAACGCTTGCCAGGCGGGCAAAGCGGTAACGTCGTGAGGAGTGCGGTAATACGCCATCGCTGCGGGTTTCCTTATTACTTGAACGGCCTTTTGAACACTAAAAATCCCGGAGCGCTGTGGGTGGGCGTTCCGGTCAACTGCGTCGACACGATTTCATGGCGCAGGGCGAATACAGTAAACCCCGCGCAATGATCTGTCTTGCCTTTGTCTGACCTGTTTCCGGTACTTTTTTAACACCAAAGTTAGGAACAGTCCGACAAACGGAAGAGACAGGACTCGGATCAGGCGACCTGGACCGGAATGGCGTTGCTGGTGTGGCTCAGTTCATTGCCCGGCGCCATGTAGAGCATGCGCGGCTTGAAGTTGAGCAGTTCGGCTTCGCTGTAATGGGCGTAAGCGCAGATGATCACGCGATCGCCGACCTTGGCCTTGTGCGCCGCGGCGCCATTGACCGAGATCATGCGCGAACCTTCTTCACCACGGATGGCGTAGGTGGTGAAGCGCTCGCCGTTGTCGACGTTGTAGATCTGGATTTGCTCGTACTCGCGGATGCCGGACAGGTCCAGCCATTCACCGTCGATGGCGCAGGAGCCTTCGTAATCGAGTACAGCGTGGGTGACTTCGGCGCGATGCAGCTTGGCTTTGAGCATGATGGCGTGCATGAGTGTTTCTCAGGTCGGAATCGAACGGCGGGCAGCGCCTGCAGGCGCGTAGGAGCTGCCGCAGGCTGCGATCTTTTGATCTCGCCGTTGATTTTGGTTTTGTTGTTTGATCTTGCTGCTTAAACCGCAGCGTCGAGGTTCAGGTGCAGGTTGTCGATCAACCGCGTCGTACCGAGGAACGCCGCCACCAGAATCACCAGGTCACGATCCTGCGCCGTCGCTGGGCGCAAGGTCAGGGCATGGCGGATTTCCAGATAGTCAGGACGCAGGCCGGCCGTTTCGAGCTGTTTGATCTGGGTGTCGATCAGCGCCGGGTAGTCGCGTTCGCCCTGCTTGATCGCCTCGCCGATCGCTTTCAGCGTGCGGTAGACCACCGGTGCCACAGCGCGTTGCTCTTCGTTGAGGAAGCCGTTGCGCGACGACAGCGCCAGGCCATCGGCCGCCCGTACGGTTGGCTCACCGATGATCTGGATCGGCATGTTCAGGTCATGTACCAGCGCACGAATCACCGCCAGTTGCTGGAAATCCTTTTCGCCGAAAATCGCCAGGTCCGGCTGGACCATGTTGAACAGCTTGCAGACCACCGTCGCCACGCCTTCGAAATGCCCCGGCCGGCTGGCACCGCACAGGCCTTCGGACAATTGCGGCACGCTGACGCGGGTCTGGCCGGTCATGCCGTCGGGGTACATCTCTTCAACAGTGGGGGCAAACAACAAATGGCAACCGGCCTGGAGCAGTTTTTCCTGGTCGGCGGCAAGGGTGCGCGGGTACTTGTCGAGGTCTTCGCCAGCACCGAATTGCAGCGGGTTGACGAAAACGCTCGCAACCACGAAGTCCGCCCGCTGGGAGGCTTTGGTCACCAGCGCCACGTGGCCGCTGTGCAGGTTGCCCATGGTTGGCACAAAAGCGATGCGCTTGCCTTCGCTACGGGCGCGGGCCACTGCGGCCCGTAGTTCGCGTACGGTTTTTACGGTGTTCATGCAGAGAATCCGTGTTCGATCCCAGGGAAGGTCGCCGCTTTGACTTCAGTCACGTAGGCATTCAGTGCTGCTTCAATGCTGGTTTGGCCAGTCATGAAGTTTTTTACGAATTTTGGCATGCGGCCGCTAATAGATAGCCCCAGCATGTCGTGCAGAACCAGCACCTGGCCGTCGGTGCGATTGCCGGCGCCAATACCAATCACCGGAATCTTCACCGCCTGGGTGATTTCTTCCGCCAGTTCGCTCGGGACGCACTCGAGCAGCAGCATTGCCGCGCCAGCCTGTTCCAGGGAGATCGCGTCGGCACGCATCTGCCGCGCCTGGTTTTCATTGCGACCCTGGACCTTGTAGCCGCCAAGGATATTCACCGATTGCGGCGTCAGGCCCATGTGCGCGCAGACAGGGATGCCGCGCTCGGCCAGCAGGCGGATCGAATCGGCCAGCCACAATGCCCCTTCAACCTTGACCATGTGCGCGCCGGCCTGCATCAACAAGGCGCTGTTGGTCATGGCTTGTTCGGTGGTGGCGTAGGCCATGAAAGGCAGGTCGGCGAGGATCAAGGCGTCGCTGTTACCGCGTTTGACGGCGGCCACGTGGTAAGCCATTTCCGCGGTGGTGACAGGCAAGGTGCTGTCGTGGCCCTGCAAAACCATGCCGAGGGAGTCGCCCACCAGCAGCACTTCGACGCCAGCCTGATTGCAGGCGTGGGCGAAGGTCGCGTCGTAGCAGGTCAGCATGGTGATCTTTTCACCTTTTTGCTTCAGACCTTGCAGGGTGGTCAGGGTGATGGCTGGCATGAAAAACTTCCTCATTCAGGCGCTGTGGAAACTACTGCGAGTAACGCGCGTGATTCTTCGTTGAATACAGGCGCACGTTCTTTAGTCGTGCTTTTAAGGCCTGGATTGCGCCCTTGAATGCCGTGTTAGCGGCAGCGGGACGCCTATAGTCGTGAGGAGAACGAGGGAAGTCAATTGCGTGTGTTACCGCATTGTTACGGGTGGGGTGTTACCGGGGTAACTGATGCGATTCAGCAGCGGATCTTGTGCGCGACACAAAAACCAACGTGGGAGCGGGCTTGCTCGCGAAAGCGACCTGACAGTCAATTTTTATGTTGAATGTTAAATCGTCTTCGCGAGCAAGTCGGATCGCCGCACCGCCGCTCCCACAAGGGGATTTTGGTCAGTTCGGGGTGAGGCGTTCCAGGCCGACGAACGGGCATGCCTCGAGCAGTTCGGCCAAGGTCCGGCCATCGGCCAGTCGCAAACCCGCAGGGGCCAGTTCCGCGAGCGGATACAACACGAAGGCCCGTTCCTGCATATGGTAATGGGGAACCTTCAGGCGCGGTTCGTCGATCAGGCGATTACCGAACAGCAAGATGTCGAGATCCAGCGTGCGCGGTCCCCAGCGCTCAAGACGCTCGCGACCCTGGCCGTTTTCGATGGCCTGCAAGGCATCAAGAAGGTCCAGTGGCGCCAGCGTGCTGTCGAGAGCGGCCACTGCATTGGTGTAGCGCGGTTGTCCGGGTAGCAGAGAGTCACTTTGATAAAACGTAGAAACCCCGACCAGCGCCGTTTGTGGCAAATGCGCTAGCGCCTCGATGGCGCTGCGCAATTGTTCGGCAGGGGCAGCCAGATTGCTGCCCATGCCGATGTAGATGCGTTCCATGGATTACTCGCCCGTGGTGCTCGAAGCGCCGGCGGCGCGTTTGCGCTTGGAACCACCGCTGCGGCGACGCTTGCGCGGGGCGCCGGTGCCTTCGTCCTTGCCGCTGAGGTCGCGAATCATGTCACGGCGCTCGCTTTCGTTGGCGTCCTGATAGTCCGTCCACCATTCGCCCAGGCCATCGGTCTGCTCGCCGGCGCTTTCACGTAGCAACAGGAAGTCGTAGCCGGCGCGGAAGCGCGGATTGTCCAGCAACAGATCGGCACGCTTGCCGCTGCGGCGCGGCAGGCGTTCCTGCATGTCCCAGATCTCGCGGATCGGCATGGTGAAGCGTTTCGGAATCGCGATCCGCTGGCACTGTTCGGCAATCAGCTCGTGTGCCGCTTCCTGCATCGCCGGAATCGGTGGCATGCCACGCTCCTGCAGGCGCAGGACGCGGGCCGGCAGGGCAGGCCAGAGCAGGGCTGCAAACAGGAACGCCGGGGTGACCGGTTTGTTCTGCTTGATCCGCAGGTCGGTGTTGATCAGGGCTTCGCTGATCAAGGTGTGGGTGTACGTCGGGTTGTATTCCAGTGCTTCGGCGCTGGCCGGGAACAATGGATCGAACAACTGCAGGTCGACCAGCATTTCAAACGTATCGGCGGCATGGCCGGAGAGGAACAGCTTGAGCACCTCTTCGAACAGGCGGGCCGACGGGATTTCGCGCAGCATCGGTGCCAGGCCGCGGATCGGCAGGGCGCTGTGTTTTTCGATGCCGAAGTTTAACTTGGCGGCGAAACGCACGGCCCGCAGCATCCGTACCGGGTCTTCCTGGTAGCGTTGCGTCGGATCGCCGATCAGGCGGATCAGGTGATTGCGGATGTCGTGTACGCCGTTGGCGTAGTCGAGGATGCGTTCGCTGACCGGATCGTAATACAAGGCATTGATGGTGAAGTCGCGACGTTGCGCGTCTTCTTCCAGGGTGCCGTAAACGTTATCGCGCAAGATGCGCCCGCTTTCGTTGCGCGAAGACTGATTGCTGTCTTCCTCGTCTTCGTTTTGCGGGTGATTGGCGCGAAAGGTCGCGACTTCGATGATTTCGCGGCCGAAGTGGATGTGCACCAGTTTGAACCGGCGCCCGATGATTCGTGCGTTACGGAATTCGGCCCGTACCTGCTCGGGTGTGGCGCTGGTGGCAACGTCGAAATCTTTCGGTGTGATACCCAGCAGCATGTCGCGCACGCAACCGCCCACCAGGTAAGCCTGATAACCGGCGCTCTGCAGGCGTTCAACGATATTCACCGCGTAGCGGCTGAATTGCGCCTTCTGCAGCGAGTGTTGGCCGCTGTTGAGCACTTCAGGCGTGCTGCGAATGTGTTGCGTAGGACGCTTGGGAGAACGGAATGACTGGAACAGCTTCTTCAGCATGGGATGCACTGTTTGAAGGAATATTCGGCCATAACAGAAGAATGACCGCATGATGGGCGGGGATTCTAGCATTTAGTCGGGGGATGGTGTAGGACGCAGCAGATATGAGCTGTAGGCCGCAGGTTGTAGGAGCGAGCTTGCTCGCGAAAAGCGCAAGAGCGGTGCGGGGTGTCTGGTTTTACGCGTTATCGTTCACGACCATCGCGAGCCAGCTCGCTCCTACGGTAAGCAGGTGCGCAGATTCTGGAATCGCGAAAACCACAAGGGGAGCCGAAGCTCCCCAAGAAGTAGTTGCATGCTCTATTTTTATTTTTGGTTTCGGGCTTCTTGTTTTTGTTGAGTGCCCTCGCCATGAAGCTTTCCTTCATGACCCTCCCAATCGGGAGTCAAGAGCAAACGGATTGCTTTGGTCGCTGTGTTGCAGTGATCTTGCGATCCAACCAGTACAGGCTCTGTCTTAAGACAGTTTTTGTTGTTCTCGGCCTGGTCGTGGGGCTAGCCCCAAATACAACGCCTCTCCAAAAGAATCAGTTAGCTGCGCCTCTCGCCGTCTTGTTTTTATTATGCGTGAGTCGATTCGTCTTATTTTTATTGTCTTGTGCATTGCTTGTTATTGTTCTTGTACCAAACATATAGCAGGGTGCGTGCCAACTTTTGCGAAACCCAATAAAACAAGGGGTTAGGCCGACTACAAGGCATTTCGAAGACCAAAAAAAGCCGGGGCTTCGTTACCGTAAGCCCCGGCTTCTGTTACGTGAAAAAACTGAGGTAACAGTTTTTTCCACAAAGTCACGTGTTACCCGCACATGAGACAGGTGTGGTTCAGCTTTCGCTGGCCACCCCGGTCTTGCGCCGCGGGATGCCCAGGCGCTGACGGCGCTCCCACAGGCATTTGCGGCTGACCCCGAGTTTGCGGGCCAGCTCGGTTTCGGTCATGTGATCCTGATGCTCGAGGACGAAATGCTGGAAGTAGTCTTCCAGGGAGAGGTCTTCGGTCGGCTCGTGATTGCTGTTACTGGCATTGCCATTGCCCTGTTGTGGGGGCAGGCCAATGAATTCGTCGTCTTCCAGGTCGCCCAGCTCGATGTCGATGCCCAGCAGCTCTGCGGAAATTTCCGGGCTTTCGCACAGGATAACGGCACGCTCGACGGCATTTTCCAGTTCGCGAACGTTGCCCGGCCAGGAGTAGTGACGAATGGCTTGCTCGGCATCCGCGGCGAATTTCAGGTCGGTGCGGTTGATTCGCGCACTTTGCCGCGCCAGGAAGGCGTTGGCGATTTCGTTGACGTCCGCACCGCGTTCGCGCAGGGCTGGCAGCTTCAGCGCGATAACGTGGAGGCGGTAATACAAGTCTTCGCGGAACTGGCCGATCTTCGCCAGGCTCTTGAGGTCGCGGTGAGTTGCAGCGATCAGGCGCACATCGACTTTTTGCGACTGCACCGAGCCCACGCGACGAATTTCGCCTTCCTGCAATACGCGCAGCAGGCGAGCCTGGGCTTCCAGTGGCAGTTCGCCGATTTCGTCGAGGAACAAGGTACCGCCGTCCGCCGCTTCCACCAGGCCGGCGCGTCCGGCGCTGGCGCCGGTGAATGCGCCTTTCTCGTGGCCGAACAGTTCGGACTCGATCAGGCTCTCCGGAATGGCCGCACAGTTCACCGAAATCATCGGTGCCTTGGCGCGTTTGGACAGGTTGTGCAGGGCACGCGCCACCAGTTCTTTACCGGTGCCCGATTCGCCCTGGATCAGAACGTTGGAATCGGTCGGCGCGACTTTGCGGATCTTGCCGTACAGGTCCTGCATCGGCGGGCACGAGCCGATAATGCCGATTTCACCGTTGCTGTTGTCGGTACCGGATTTCGCCGCACCGTTGGCGGCTTTGCCGGCAACTGCCTCACCACCGGCTTGTACCGTTTGTCGGTCACGCAGGATGCGTGCGGCGGCTTGCAGCATTTCGTCGTGGTCGAATGGCTTGGCAATGTAATCCACTGCACCCATTTTCATCGAGTCGACTGCCGAGCGCAGGCTGGCATAGCTGGTCATGATCAGCACCGGCGTGCCCTGGGCGAGCTTGATCAGCTCCGTGCCGGGCGCGCCCGGCAGGCGCAGGTCACTGATGATCAGATCGAACGAGGGAATGGTGAAGCGTTCTTGTGCTTCCTGCACTGATCCGGCTTCGCTGACCTGGTACTGGTTACGTTCCAGCAGGCGGCGCAAGGCGGAGCGGATAATGGTTTCGTCTTCGACGATCAAAATGTGCGGCATTGATTCGATACTCTCGACGGTCTCAGTTCACAGCGGACGTCGCTTCGACATGACGCGGCAAAGTAACCCTGATTCGGGTGCCGCGTTGGCTTTGAACATCAGCCGGGCTGTCGATGGTGATTTGTCCATAATGCTCTTCAACGATGGAATAGACCAGTGCAAGGCCCAGACCGGTGCCTTCGCCAGGGTCCTTGGTGGTGAAGAAAGGTTCGAACAATCGGTCCATGATGCTCGACGGAATACCACTGCCTTCGTCTTCCACGATCAGATCGACCGTGTGTTCGCCAGCTTCGCTCTTGACCCGTACCGCACTGCCGGGAGGCGAGGCGTCACGGGCGTTTGAAAGCAGGTTGATCAATACCTGGGCCAGCCGTTGCGGGTCGCCTTCGACCCAGTGTTCGGGGTCGCACAGGTTGTAGAACTGCACTTCGAAATTGCGTCGGTTCAGGGCCAGCAGGCCGATGGCATCCTGAGCCACTTCGGCCAGACAGACGGGCTCGTCGCTGTGCTGATGGCTGCCGGCATGGGCAAAGCTCATCAGCGACTGGACGATGCGCGACACGCGTTTGGTCTGTTCGAGGATCTGGCCGCTGATTTCCTTCAGCTCGCCGTCTTCTTCACGTTCTTCGCGCAGGTTCTGCGCCAGGCACGCGATACCGGTGATCGGGTTGCCGATTTCATGGGCCACGCCGGCCGCCAGGCGACCGATGCTGGCCAAGCGCTCGGAGTGCACCAGTTTGTCCTCGAGCATCTGGGTTTCGGTCAAGTCTTCCACCAGCAGCACCAGGCCACTGTTGCCCGGCGCGAGGGGTTCGTCGATCGCCGCTTTGTGCAAGTTCAGCCAGCGGGTCTGGCCGTCGAGGGCCAGGTGCTGCTTGTGCAAGTGTTCGTCCGGCAGATTGATGAAACCTTGCAGCAGTTCTTTCCAGGGATCGGCAATGGTGCTCAGGCGCGAACCGACCACGCGCTGCGCGGTGATGCCGGTGAGTTCCTCCATGGCCTTGTTCCACATGAGGATTTCCTGGTCCTTGGCCAGCGAGCAAACGCCCATCGGCAATTCCTGCAAGGTCTGGCGGTGATAGCGGCGCAGGGCATCGAGTTCGGCGGCCAGGCCGGTCAGGCGCGAGTGGTAATCCTCGAGACGACTTTCGATGAAGTGGATGTCTTCGGTGACGTAGTTTTCGCCGCCGGCCTTGTAGGGCAGGAAGGTTTCGACCATGTCCTGGGCTACACTCGGCCCCATCAGGCCGGAGAGGTTGGCCTCGATGCGGTCACGCAAGCGGCGCAGGGCATACGGTCGACGCTCGTCGAAGGGCAGATAGAGATCGCGCAGGGCCTGTTCCACTTCTTTCTGCGCAGCTTTTGCACCCAATGGTTTTGCAAGTTGTGTGGCGAACTCCTGAGGCGAGGCGGCGTGCAGTTCCCGGCGTTGCGGGCGGCGCACGTTATCCACGGCGCAGGCTTCGGCAGCGCTGGCCTCTTCGGTGCTGGCGTTGGTGAACAGCGAGATCAGGGTGAACATCAGCACGTTGGCCGCCAGCGAGGCAATTGCCGCCATGTGCCAGCTGGTGTCGTCCAGCACGTAGATCATGTTCAGCAGCGGAATGTAGAAGCCTTGCAGGTTGCCGACCAGCGGCAACAGCATGGTCACCAGCCACACCAGGATCCCCGCCAGCAAACCGGCGATGAAGCCGCGACGGTTGGCGGTCGGCCAATACAGGACCGAAAGCACGCCCGGCAGGAACTGCAACGTGGCGACGAAAGCGACAATGCCGAGGTTGGCCAGGTCCTGCTCGGCACCGAGCATCAGGTAGAAGCCGTAGCCGGCCATGATGATCGCGACAATCAACGCCCGGCGGGTCCATTTCAGCCAGCGGTAGATGTTGCCTTCGGCCGGTGGTTGATACAGCGGCAGCACCAGGTGGTTCAAGGCCATCCCGGACAGCGCCAGCGTGGTGACGATGATCAGGCCGCTGGCAGCGGACAACCCGCCGACATACGCCAGCAACGCCAGCGCCTTGTTGTTGGCGGCGATACCGATGCCCAGGGTGAAGTATTCCGGGTTGGTGGTGGCGCCGAGCTTCAGTCCGGCCCAGAGAATCAGCGGCACTGCCAGGCTCATCAGCAACAGGAACAGCGGCAGGCCCCAGCTCGCACTGACCAGCGAACGTGGGTTGAGGTTCTCGGTAAAGGTCATGTGGTACATGTGCGGCATCACGATCGCCGAGGCGAAGAACACCAGCAGCAGCGTACGCCACGGGCCTTCCTGCAAAGGCGTGTGCAGGGCAGCGAGCGCAGTCTGGTTTTGCAGCAACCACAGCTCAAGCTGTTGTGGGCCATCGAACACGCCGTAAAGCGCATACAGCCCGACACCGCCGAGGGCGATCAGCTTGATCACCGATTCGAACGCAATCGCGAACACCAGGCCTTCATGCTTTTCGCGGGTGGCGATGTGGCGGGAGCCGAAGAAAATCGTGAACAGCGTAATCAATGCGCAGAAGCTCAGGGCCACGCGATTCTGTACCGGCTCTTGGGTGAGGATGCCGATGGAGTCGGCGACCGCCTGAATCTGCAAGGCCAGCAACGGCAATACACCGATCAGCATGAAAATCGTGGTCAGTGCTCCGGCCCAGGTGCTGCGGAAGCGGAAGGCAAACAGGTCCGCCAAAGACGACAGTTGATAGGTGCGGGTGATCTTCAGGATCGGGTAGAGCAGCACCGGCGCCAGCAGGAATGCCCCGGAAACGCCCAGGTAGCTGGACAGAAAACCGTAGCCGTACTGATAGGCCAGGCCCACGGTGCCATAAAACGCCCAGGCGCTGGCGTAGACGCCCAGTGACAGGGTGTAAGTCAGCGGGTGGCGAATGATCGCCCGGGGAATCATGCCCCGTTCGCTGATCCAGGCCACACCGAACAGCACCGCCAGGTACGCGGCGCTGATCAGGATCATCTGGGTCAGGCTAAAGCTCATCGGCATCTTTTTGGCTCTGCAGGATGAAAGTCACGACGATCAGAATCAGCCAGAGCAGATACGGGCGATACCAGGCGCCAGTGGCGTCGATCCACCAATCCATGATGGCCGGGGAAAACAGGTAAATCCCCACTACCAAAAGCAGGACCAAGCGATAGATGTACATCCCGGCCTCTCTTTTTTATGCGCGTGCCCTAAAACGTGCGGCGATGGTAACGGATGGGCGCGCCACTGCAAGTGCGATCACAACAGCTGCGCCTCGGGCAGGCTCAGTGTGCGCGGGATCAACGAGGCATCCCAGTGGACAATGCCCCAGTTCAGCACTTCTCGTGGCGTGGCATCAGTCAGTTCGGTTCCCGGGTTTTGTCCCAGCGCGCGCAGCGCCCGCAGTAACAGTGGCGTTGCCTGATCCTCGGTCAGCGGCGGCGAGCGGTAGGACTTACCAAGTTTATTGCCATCAGGTTGAGTAATCAGCGGGATATGCAGATAACGCGGCTGCGGCAGACCGAGCAACTCTTGCAGGTAGAGCTGGCGGGGCGTGGAGTCCAGCAGGTCGGCACCTCGAACGATATCGGTGATGCCCTGCCAGGCATCGTCCAGGACCACGGCCAATTGATAGGCGTAGAGACCGTCGCGGCGGCGAATCACGAAGTCGCCGACTTCCCGGCCCAGATGCTGGCGGTATTCGCCTTGCACCCGGTCGATGAAGTGGTACTCCAGCTCCGGAACACGCAGGCGGATGGCGGCGCCGTCGGTGCCATGGCCGGCATTGCGGCACAGCCCCGGATAAATCCCGCGATACGGTTCCAGCTGTTTGCGCGAACAGGTGCAGGCGTAGGCCAGGCCGTGATTGAACAGGCGATTGAGCACCTCGGCGTAGGCATCGTGCCGCTCGCTTTGGCGAACCAGGTCGCCATCCCACTCGAAGCCATAGCCTTCCAGAGCCTTGAGAATGGCCGCCTGGGCCCCGGGTTCTTCACGAGGCGGATCAAGGTCTTCCATGCGCATCAGCCAGCGTCCGCCCACCGAGCGCGCGTCGAGGTAAGAGGCCAGCGCGGCGACCAGCGAGCCGAAGTGTAGATGGCCGCTAGGGGTGGGGGCGAAGCGCCCGATGTAGGGGGTGTTGGCGGTCATGGATACATTTAAAGCCAAAAAAACATCAGAAACAAAAACGGAGCGTTCGCACGCTCCGTTCTTCGTTCAAGTCGCAATTATTTGCCGACTTGCTTTTCCTTGATTTCCGCCAGGGTCTTGCAGTCGATGCACAGGTCGGCGGTAGGACGCGCTTCGAGGCGCTTGACGCCGATCTCGATGCCGCAGGATTCACACCAGCCATACTCTTCGTCTTCGATCAGCTGAAGTGTCTTGTCGATCTTCTTGATCAACTTGCGTTCACGGTCGCGGGCGCGCAGTTCGAGGGCGAATTCCTCTTCCTGGCTGGCACGGTCTGCCGGATCAGGAAAGTTGGCCGCTTCGTCCTTCATGTGGTCCACGGTCTTGTCGACACCTTCCATCAGCTCTTTTTTCCACTGATTCAGGACCTTGGTGAAGTGCTTGCGCATGGGCTCGCCCATGTATTCTTCGCCGGCTTTCTGAACATAGGGCTCGAAGCCGCTGATCGCCTGATTTTGCTGCTTTGCTTGGGTGGACATGAAATAGACCGCCTCTACTCTTGTAATCCATCTGCGCAGGATTGCTCCATCACCGACAACTGCCGGCCCTGCGGCTGCAAGCGGGCGAACTTACCAGATCAACTCGGGCCGCGCTACTCCCGGATGTCGAGCTCGCGGCACATACTGCTTGCAGATCATGACAAACCGTTGTCTGGTGGCTCTGGAACCCTGCTCAATTATTGATTTTAGTCAAACCTTGCGCGCGTGCTTGAGTCGTTTGTGATCGGGGTTACAAGGCCTCTGACCGCTTTAGGTTCTCGCTCGTTCCTGCGCTTGGGTAGAATCGGTTTTTTCTCCGTTGAAGGAAGGCCAATGGCTCAGTCCTACAGTGCCCGCAGTCGCGCAATCGAACCTTTCCATGTCATGGCGCTGTTGGCGCGGGCCAATGAATTGCAGGCAGCCGGCCATGACGTGATCCACCTGGAAATCGGTGAGCCGGACTTCACCACCGCCGAACCGATCATTCAGGCCGGCCAGGCTGCGCTGACAGCGGGGAAAACCCGTTACACCGCCGCGCGCGGCATTCCGGAGCTGCGTGAGGCTATCTCGGGTTTTTATCAGCAGCGTTATGGGTTGAATATCGACCCTCGGCGCATCCTCATCACGCCAGGCGGGTCCGGCGCGTTGCTGCTGGCCAGCGCTTTGCTGGTAGACCCCGGTAAACACTGGCTGCTGGCGGACCCTGGCTACCCGTGTAACCGGCATTTCCTGCGACTGGTCGAAGGCGCGGCGCAATTGGTGCCGGTCGGTCCGGATGTGCGTTATCAGTTGACGCCTGGCCTGATCGAGCGTCATTGGGACCACGACAGCGTCGGCGCATTGGTCGCGTCGCCGGCCAATCCGACCGGCACGATCCTGACCCGCGACGAGCTGGCGAAGCTGTCTGTCGCGATCAAGGCACGCCACGGTCATCTGGTGGTCGACGAGATTTATCACGGCCTGACCTACGGCACCGATGCGGCCAGCGTGCTGGAAGTCGACGACAGTGCATTCGTTCTGAACAGTTTTTCGAAGTACTTCGGGATGACCGGTTGGCGGCTCGGATGGCTGGTGGCCCCCGACGCGGCCGTCGGTGAGCTGGAAAAGCTCGCCCAGAATCTCTACATCAGCGCTCCAAGCATGGCGCAGTACGCTGCACTGGCCTGTTTCGAACCGGCAACCATCAGCATTCTGGAAGAGCGTCGCGCCGAATTTGGCCGGCGTCGGGATTACCTGCTGCCAGTCTTGCGTGAATTGGGCTTCGGCATTGCCGTGGAGCCGGAAGGGGCGTTCTACTTGTACGCCGATATCAGCAAGTTCGGCGGCGATGCCTTCGCGTTCTGTAAGCATTTTCTCGAAACCGAACATGTGGCATTCACCCCGGGGCTGGATTTCGGGCGTTATAAGGCCGGGCATCATGTGCGGTTCGCCTATACGCAAAATCTCGAGCGTTTGCAGGAGGCGGTCGATCGCATTGCCCGTGGGTTGCGGAGCTGGCAAGGCTGATGCGTTTTCATCCTCCCCTTGAAGAAGGGCGCCTGATCCGACGTTACAAGCGTTTTCTCGCCGATATCGAAACCGTTGGCGGCGAATTGCTGACCATTCACTGCCCGAACACCGGCTCGATGCTCAATTGTCAGGTCGAAGGCGGGCAGGTCTGGTTCAGCCGCTCCAATGACCCGAAACGCAAGTTGCCTGGTACTTGGGAGATTGGTGAAACCCCGCAAGGGCGGCTGTTTTGCGTGAACACCGCCCGCGCCAATGGTTTGATCGAAGAGGCGCTGCGAGCGGGCGTCATCACCGAACTGAACGGCTTTACCGAACTCAAGCGCGAAGTGGCTTATGGTCAGGAAAACAGTCGCATCGATTTCCGCCTCGATTATCCCGACGGGCCAGCCTACGTCGAAGTCAAAAGCGTGACCCTGGGCTTCGACGGTACGGCGGTGGCAGCGTTTCCCGATGCGGTCACCCAGCGTGGCGCCAAGCATCTGCGGGAACTGGCGCATTTGGCCAGGGACGGTATTCGCGCGGTGCAGTTGTACTGTGTTTGCCTGACCGACATCGAGGCCGTGCGCCCGGCGCAGGAAATCGATGCGGCTTATGCTCAGGCCTTGCGTGAGGCTATCGCCTGCGGGGTCGAGGTATTGGCTTACGGTGTGCGGTTGAGCCACGAAGAAATGCGGGTCGACCGGCGTCTGGACGTGTTACCGGGTGGTTAAAGGCTGATCCAGATCCCCTGTTCATCCTCGCGGCAGGCCACGCCGGTCAAGGCTTGCCCCGCGCAAGGGCCGGCGACGCATTCACCGTCTTCGATCAGGAACAGTGCGCCATGGGTGGCGCACTGGATCAGGCTGTTGCTGGGGTCGAGAAACTGGTCGGGATGCCACTCAAGGGCAACGCCCCGGTGCGGGCAGCGATTGATGTAGACATAAACCTGCCCGCTACGGCGCACCGCAAAAAACTTTTGGCCACCGATGTCGAAACCGCGGCTGCTGTCGTTGACCAGCTCGGTACCTGCGCAAAGCAACTTCATGTCTATCCTCGGTCGCGCAGCTCGTGAGCGGATATGTCCGAGCTTGAGGGTTGAATGCTATCAAATGGCTGTCTTGCCCGTGGAATCCTTTGAAGGAAGCTGCGCCTGACCCTGTCAGTACTTTTCCACAGGCAAAAAAAGACCCGGCAAGAGCCGGGTCAAATAACCGTGATTAGCCTGATGAGGAGATAATCCGAGAGTCCGAACCAAGGGCTTTTCAGAATATCTGACCAGTCTCGCGACCAGTTGTGATAATAATATCGATTCTCATTACCAAGTCAACCGCTGTTTTTTGATTTCTTTGCGATTTTCCGGATTTGCGTCTGCAGGCCGCGTAATCATTGGGTTTCAGGTTGCAAAGCTTCAGAAATATTTGTCGGATCAAATCTTGTGGCGTGTAGATATGGCTTCCAGTTGTTTGTTCAGCGCTTCCTTGCGCTCGGCAGGAATGTCGTTCCAGTGAACGTCCATCAGGGCGCCTTCAATTGCGTACAACAACACCTTGGACGCCCGAAAACCGCGCGTGCGCACGGCCCGATAAGCATCCACCGCCCCGAGGCGACGCAAGTCCGACGCGCTATGGATGCCCACGGCATGCAGCCATTGCGCTGACGTCTTGCCAAGATTCTTCAGGTGTTGCAGTTCATCATTCATCAAGCCTCCTTGCGATGGCCGAATGGAGAGCGTGGGCAATCTTCTGAGGAGTGTAGCCATCAGTAGGAAACGCGTGATTGTTTGCTCGTTTTCGAGGCAAATGCTTCTAAGAAACGAGTATTGGCAGAGCGTGAAAAATCCGCGAACGCAGTAGGAAGAGGTGGGGAATAATCAGGAATTACGGGTGAGCAACCCTCAGTCCAGCGCAGCGAGGGGCGCTGGACGTGTCAGTCAGCGATGATGATCAGCGGGTGCGATAGCGCAATCGCGTGCCGAAGTTCATCGACATCAGGATTTCGTCAGCGCTGAGTTCCACCGGAAAGTAGGCACCGGAGATTTGCGCGTGGGCCAGACTCGCGCCTTCCAGGTTCGCTTTGCTGAAATCAATGCCGCGCAAGTCGGCGGAACGGAAGTAGGCGTTGCTGAAATCCACACCGTCGGCATTCAGCTCGCGAAGGTCCAGCCCCCGGAAATCTCCACCCGCCATGTCGATGGGGCCATCTTTGGGGCGTTCACTGTTGAAGCCTCGGATGTCGTCTTTGTGCAGCAGGGCATAAAGCGGAGTATCGAGAAGTTTCGGCTGGCTCATGTCGCATCACCTGATGTTTTTATGACGCCAGTATAGTGCCACTATTTTGCAGTCGTGAAGCCTGTGCGGGCCTCACGACTGAAATAGTTTCTTACAGGCCTGGCAGGCGCTGGCGAATCTGTTCCACGACTGTATCGAGCGTCCCGCTTTCATTGGTCTGGACGCGCTTGCTGCAGAGGATTTCCGCAGGTGTCAGCGCTTCACGGCTGGCTTGCTGGGCAGCGATAACAGCCAGGGTGGCGTCGGATGGGTCTTTCTTGTCTGCCTGACGCATGGCCAGCCAGCTTTCGATCACGGCCTGTGGCGCATTGCAGTCGAGGATCAGGAAGGGGGTGCCTGTGGCTTCGGCAACCTTCGCGGCACTGTCACGCTGATCACGCTTGAGGTAAGTGGCGTCGACCACCACCGGGAAGCCCGCACGCAGGATGACGTCGGCGATTTCATGCAGGCGGGCATAGGTCGCCGCGCTGGCGTCGGCGCTATAGATACCGGCCTGTACGTTATTCTCGACGGTTTGCTCGCCGAACAGGCGCTTGCGCTCGACATCGGAGCGCAGGCGAATCGCGCCCAGGGCTTCGACCAGACGCATGGCGACATGGCTCTTGCCGACGGCGGAAATACCGTGGGTGATGGCCATGAAACGCGAAGGAATGGTGCTGTAGCTTTCCGCCAGGTTGGCGTAGTTGCGGTATTGGCGCAGGGTCGTGGCGCGCTGCACGGCAGTGGCTTCGGCCGGCATGCTGAACAGGGCAACCTTGGCACGAACCAGTGCGCGGTAGGCTTTATAGAAGTTCAGCAGTTCGAGGCCGCGATAGTCGCCGGTCAACTCCAGGTACTGGCTGATGAAACGACGCGCCAGGCACTTCAGGCCGCGATCTTCCAGGTCCATCGCCAGGAAGCCGGTGTCGGCATAAACGTCGGTAAAGCGAAACGGTTCGTTGAATTCGATGCAGTCGAAGATCACGACCTTGCCGTCGATCACGGTGGCGTTACCCAAGTGGATATCACCGTGGCATTCACGAATGAAGCCTTCGGCCTTGCGCTGGGCGAACAGCGGTTTGAGGCGTTCAAAGCTGCTTTCGGCCCAGGCTTGCAGGGCGTCGAGTTGCAGCAGGTCGGCTTTGTCGCTGAGGAACGGACGGATCTGTTCGAAGTTCTGTCGCACCGGCGCCATGACGCTGTCCGGGGTGCCGGCTTCGTGCCCGGCTGGCACTTTCGGTGCGCTGAGGTGGAAGCGGGCGATTTGCTCGGCCATCTCGTCGATGTGCGCGGTGGTCAGTTCGCCATTGGCTTGAAGGGTGCTGAGCAAGCCGTTTTGCGGGAACTGGCGCATTTTCAGTACATATTCGATGGCCGGGCCTTCGCCACCCAGTTGCGGAGCCTCGGCACTGCCGGTGACGGGCAGCACTTCGAGGTACAAATCGTCGGTCAGACGCTGGTTCAGGCGCAGTTCTTCGGCGCAAAAGTGTTCGCGAGCCTCAAGGCTGGTGAAGTCGAGAAAACCGAAATTGACCGGCTTCTTCACTTTATAGGCGTAGGGGCCGGTGAGCAGTACCCAGGAAATATGGGTCTCGATGACCTGGAATCCCTCTACAGGATGCGGGTAGAGGGCAGGGTTTTGCAGGGCAGCGATCAGGGACTGGCTCACAGGCGATCCTTCAGAGTCTGGAAAATCAAGGCGGCCATTATGGCGGTAAGTCCGCTTGACGCAAACCTCGGAGCGCTCCTGTTGAGTATGAATAAAGTGCGTATAATCCGCCGCCATGACTCGTACTCGAACTCCCCGCACCCCAAAGAAACCACCCTCCAGGGGCCTGCGCCCGTGGTTGGGCTGGGCCATTAAACTCAGTCTGGTCGGCCTGGTAGTGCTGGCCGGATTCGCCGTTTACCTTGATGCAATCGTCCAGGAGAAGTTCTCCGGCAAGCGCTGGACCATTCCGGCCAAGGTTTACGCGCGTCCGCTCGAGCTGTTCGTCGGACAAAAGCTGAGCAGGGATGATTTCCTGACTGAACTCGATGCCCTGGGCTATCGCCGTGAAAGCGTGGCCAATGGTCCGGGGGCGGCGTCGGTCAACGGCAATACCGTTGATCTGAATACCCGTGGCTTCCAGTTCTATGAAGGTATGGAACAAGCGCAACCGGTACGGGTGCGTTTCTCCGGCGATTACGTGGCCGAGTTGGCGGGGGCAAAAGGCTCGAAACTGTCGGTGGTGCGCCTGGAGCCGCTGCTGATCGGCGGCCTGTACCCGAAGAACCTCGAAGACCGGATTCTGATCAAGATCGATCAGGTGCCGCCGTATTTGCTTGAAACGCTGGTGGCGGTCGAGGATCGCGATTTTTATCATCACTTTGGTGTTTCGCCGAAGTCGATCGCCCGTGCAATCTGGGTCAACGGTTCGTCCGGTCGCATGCGCCAGGGTGGCAGTACCCTGACTCAGCAGTTGGTCAAAAACTTCTACCTGACCAACGAGCGCAGCCTGAACCGCAAACTCACCGAAGCGATGATGGCACTGCTGCTTGAGGTGCATTACGACAAGCGCGAAATCCTTGAGGCTTACCTCAACGAAGTATTTATCGGGCAGGACGGTCAGCGCGCGGTGCACGGTTTCGGTCTGGCCAGCCAGTTCTTCTTCAGCCAGCCGCTGGCCGAGCTCAAGCTGCATCAGGTCGCACTGCTGGTAGGCATGGTCAAAGGGCCTTCTGCCTATAACCCGCGTCGTTATCCGGAGCGTGCCCTTGAACGGCGCAACCTGGTGCTCGATGTGCTGCAAGAGCAGGGCGTCGCGACTGCCGAGCAGGTTGAGGCAGCGAAGAAAATGCCACTGGGCGTGACCAAGCGCGGCAGTCTGGCGGACAGCTCGTTCCCCGGCTTCCTCGATCTGGTCAAGCGTCAGTTGCGCCAAGACTATCGCGACGAAGACTTGACCGAAGAAGGTCTGCGGATCTTCACCAGTTTCGACCCGATCCTGCAGATGAAGGCTGAAGCGTCGGTCAACGACACCTTCAAGCGTCTGGCGGGGCGCAAGGGTTCCGATGACGTCGAAGCGGCAATGGTCGTGACCAACCCGGAGACCGGTGAGGTGCAGGCCATGATCGGCAGTCGCCAGGCCAGTTTTGCCGGGTTCAACCGGGCGCTGGACGCTGTGCGGCCGATCGGCTCGCTGATCAAGCCGGCGGTTTACCTGACCGCGTTGGAGAAACCAAGCCAGTACACATTGACCAGTTGGCTGTCGGATGAATCCTTCTCGGTCAAGGGGGCGGACGGTCAGGTCTGGAAGCCGCAGAACTACGATCGTCGCTCCCACGGTACGGTCTTCCTCTATCAAGGCCTGGCGCATTCCTACAACCTGTCGACCGCGCGTCTCGGTTTGGCGGTCGGTGTGCCGAACGTATTGAAGACGGTGGAGCGCCTGGGGGTGTCTCGTGAGTTCCCGGCTTTCCCGTCGATGTTGCTCGGCGCTGGCGGCATGACGCCCATCGAAGTGGCGACCATGTACCAGACCCTCGCCAACGGCGGCTTCAATACGCCGATGCGCGGGATTCGAAGCGTGCTGACTGCCGAGGGCGAGCCGCTCAAGCGTTATCCGTTCCAGATTCAGCAACGTTTCGATCCGGCCTCCATTTACCTGATCCAGAGCGCCATGCAGCGCGTGATGCGTGAAGGTACCGGCAGCTCGGTTTACAGCGTGTTGCCAAGGACCCTGACTCTGGCGGGTAAAACCGGCACCAGTAACGATTCGCGGGACAGTTGGTTTGCCGGTTTCAGTCAGGACTTGCTGGCGGTGGTCTGGCTGGGTCGCGACGACAACGGCAAGACGCCATTCACCGGCGCTACCGGGGCCTTGCAGGTCTGGACCAGTTTCATGCGCAAGGCCGACCCGTTGCCGCTGGACATGCCGCAGCCGGATAATATCGTCCAGGCCTGGGTTGATTCGCGAACCGGGCAAGGTTCTGACGCTGGTTGCCCGGGTGCCGTGCAGATGCCGTATATTCGCGGCAGCGAACCGCCTCCCGGTGCCGCTTGCGGTGGTGAAAACCCTGCCGAGACGGTGATGGATTGGGTCAAGGGCTGGATGAATTAAGCAAAGAGGGTTTCAAGTGAACAAGTGGTTGATTCCAGCGGTTGCCGCCGTAGCTTTGCTCAGCGGTTGCTCTAGCGTACAACGTGGCTCGATTCCGGTTGTGGATTCCGGCACCGCCGTGTCCAATAGTGAGCGGATCTCGGCCAATGGCGGCTTCCGCCAGACGACCGTCAAGCGCCCTGCGCAAGGCCAGTCGCAGACCCAGGCAATACCGCAAGGTGATAGCGGCGTCGTGGTGATGGTGCCAGGCGCAGCAACGACTTCGACACCGATCAGCACCGCGCCGATTACCCCGGGTCCGATCACGCCGGGGCCGATTGACACGTCGCCGGTCCAGTCGGCGCCGATCAATCAGGGCAACTACAGCATGCCGTCGTCGCCAAGCGGGATTCCATCGGCCAGTGCGGGCGGACTATCTGCCGACGAGCAACTGGACGGCCCGGTGCTGGCCTTGCTGACCACCGCTCAACAGCAACAGGCGGGCGGTGATCTCAATGGTGCCTCCTCCAGCCTCGAACGCGCCCAGCGCGTTGCACCGCGTGAACCGCAGGTGCTTTACCGTCTGGCCCAGGTGCGCATGGCTCAGGGCGATGCCGCCCAGGCCGAGCAGTTCGCTCGCCGTGGGCTGACCCTTGCCAATGGCCGTCCAGCTCTTCAGGCCAACTTGTGGGAGCTGATTTCCCAGGCGCGTGAAAAACAGGGTGACTCCCAGGGCGCGGCATTGGCTCGTCAGAAGGCCAAGGTAACGCTGTGATGGACGCGCGCTTTCTGAAAATCGCCGATCAACTGTTGTTGATCGAGCGCGAGTTGCGGGTGCTAGGGTGGTGGGATGAAGTCTCGCCATCTGTCGAAGCGCTTTCCAGTGTCGAGCCGTTTTCGGTCGATACACTGGATTTCGAGCAGTGGCTGCAATGGATCTTCCTGCCGCGCATGAAGATGATCCTTGAGCAGGATTTGCCGCTACCCAATGCTTCGGGCATTCAGGAAATGGCTGAAATGGTCTTTGCCGGACGCAATGTCCAGGGCAAGGATCGGCAGTTGCAGGAATTGCTCAAACAGTTTGATCAGTTGATCACAGCGTCTCGCTGAGCCAGAAGCTGCCAGCGTCCGCTGGCAGTTGTCCACAATCTCTCTCTATTTTGTCGGCTATTGCAGGGTAAGTGCATGCGGGTGCCAATTTTTTGCCAAAAGTTGCGCAATCGAAGCTAACACAGGGCTGATTTACAGGTTTTTTCTTGCGTTCTCATGTGCTTACTAGAATAAAGCACATAGACGACTTGACTTGCGAAGGGCGAAACAGAAGAATCCAAAGTCCGCTGTACAGGGACTGCCAGAAGCAGACCCTCTCGGCAGATCATGAGGCGCCTATCCGCGTCGACCTGTTACACCCGCAACGCGTTACCTCGCGCTGGGTGGGAAAGGCCCGCAACACTTGGGACGATCCCAATACTTGCTCAGTCAGTGCTGACGTAGTCGGCGACCACCGTCGCTCATGCTCTGCCGAGAAGTAAACCTATTAAGACCCGTCCCATTTTTCGTGGGCGGTATTCTGGCGTTTTAGAGGTGAGCAACGTGGAGCTTTTATCTGGCGGTGAGATGCTCGTCCGCTTTTTGCGCGACGAAGGCGTCAAATATATCTACGGGTACCCGGGTGGTGCTCTTCTTCATGTCTACGATGCCCTGTTCAAAGAACCGGAAGTGACCCACATCCTGGTTCGTCACGAGCAAGCGGCTACCCATATGGCTGACGGCTATGCCCGTGCCACCGGTAAAGCCGGTGTGGTACTGGTGACTTCCGGGCCGGGCGCGACAAACGCCATCACCGGTATTGCCACGGCGTACATGGACTCCATTCCGATGGTGGTCATTTCCGGCCAGGTGCCGAGCACCATGGTTGGCACCGACGCATTCCAGGAAACCGACATGATCGGTATCTCCCGGCCGATCGTGAAACACAGCTTCATGATCAAGCACGCGTCGGAAATCCCGGAAGTCATGAAGAAGGCCTTCTACCTGGCGCAATCCGGTCGTCCTGGCCCGGTCGTTGTCGATATTCCGAAAGACATGACCAACCCGGCCGAGAAGTTCGAATACGTCTTCCCGAAAAAAGCCAAGCTGCGCTCCTACAGCCCGGCTGTTCGTGGTCACTCCGGTCAAATCCGCAAGGCGGCAGAAATGCTCCTGGCGGCCAAGCGCCCAGTCTTGTACTCGGGCGGCGGCGTGATCCTCGGCGGTGGTTCTGCACCACTGACCGAACTGGCGAAGATGCTCAACCTGCCAGTGACCAATACCCTGATGGGCCTCGGTGGCTACCCTGGCACCGACCGTCAGTTCATCGGCATGCTCGGCATGCACGGCAGCTACACCGCCAACCTGGCGATGCACCATGCTGACGTGATCCTCGCTGTCGGCGCGCGTTTCGACGACCGTGTCATCAACGGTGCCTCGAAGTTCTGCCCGAACGCCAAGATCATTCACATCGACATCGACCCGGCTTCGATCTCCAAGACCATCAAGGCCGATGTGCCTATCGTTGGTCCGGTCGAGAGTGTCCTGACCGAAATGGTCGCGATCCTCAAGGAAATCGGCGAGACCCCGAACAAGGAGTCCGTTGCCAGCTGGTGGAAGCAGGTTGATGAGTGGCGTGGTGATCGCGGCCTGTTCCCTTATGACAAGGGCGACGGCAGCGTCATCAAGCCGCAGACCGTGATCGAAACCCTGTGCGAAGTGACCAAGGGGGATGCCTTTGTAGCTTCCGATGTGGGTCAGCATCAAATGTTCGCGGCGCAGTACTACAAGTTCAACAAGCCGAACCGCTGGATCAACTCCGGTGGCCTGGGCACCATGGGCTTCGGTTTCCCGGCGGCCATGGGGATCAAGTTGAGCTTTCCGGATGATGAAGTCGTCTGCGTTACGGGTGAAGGCAGCATCCAGATGAACATTCAGGAGCTGTCGACCTGCCTGCAATACGATTTGCCGGTAAAGATCGTCATCCTGAACAACGGTGTGTTGGGCATGGTTCGCCAGTGGCAGGACATGAGCTACGGCAGCCGTCACTCTCATTCCTACATGGAATCGCTGCCTGACTTCGTCAAGCTGGCGGAGGCTTATGGTCACGTTGGTGTGCGCATCACCGATTCGAAAGATTTGAAGTCGAAGATGGAAGAAGCGTTCGCCATGAAAGATCGCCTGGTGGTGATCGATATTTCGGTCGATACCAGCGAGCACGTCTACCCGATGCAGATCAAAGACGGCTCCATGCGCGATATGTGGCTGAGCAAGACGGAGCGTACCTAATCATGCGGCACATTATTTCCTTGCTTCTGGAAAACGAACCCGGCGCTCTGTCTCGTGTAGTCGGCCTGTTCTCGCAGCGCAACTACAACATCGAAAGCCTGACCGTGGCTCCAACCGAAGACCCGACTCTGTCGCGTCTGACGCTGACCACCGTTGGTCACGATGAGGTCATCGAGCAGATCACCAAGAACCTGAACAAGCTGATCGAAGTGGTAAAGCTGGTCGACCTGTCGGAGAGTGCTCACATCGAGCGCGAACTGATGCTGGTCAAGGTCAAGGCCACCGGCGCCCAGCGCGCCGAGATCAAGCGCACTACCGATATTTACCGTGGACAGATCGTCGATGTCAGCGCCAGCGTGTATACCGTTCAACTGACCGGTACCAGCGACAAGCTCGACAGCTTCATTCAGTCCATTGGCACCGCATCGATTCTGGAAACCGTCCGTAGTGGCGTGACCGGCATTGCCCGCGGCGACAAAGTACTCAGCATCTAAACCAAATTAGCGAACGGCCTGAACGGCCTGATATAGGGGAAATTCATGAAAGTTTTCTACGATAAAGACTGCGACCTGTCGATCATCCAGGGCAAGAAAGTTGCCATCATCGGTTACGGTTCCCAGGGCCACGCTCAAGCGTGCAACCTGAAAGATTCCGGCGTTGACGTGACTGTCGGCCTGCGTAAAGGTTCGGCTACCGTTGCCAAGGCTGAAGCCCACGGCCTGAAAGTGACCGACGTTGCTTCCGCTGTTGCAGCTGCCGACCTGGTCATGATCCTGACCCCGGACGAATTCCAGTCCTCCCTGTACAAGAACGAAATCGAGCCGAATATCAAGAAGGGCGCCACCCTGGCCTTCTCCCACGGCTTCGCGATCCACTACAACCAGGTTGTGCCGCGCGCTGACCTCGACGTGATCATGATCGCGCCGAAGGCTCCAGGCCACACCGTACGTTCCGAGTTCGTGAAGGGCGGCGGTATCCCTGACCTGATCGCGATCTACCAGGACGCCTCGGGCAACGCCAAGAACGTCGCTCTGTCCTACGCTGCCGGCGTCGGTGGCGGTCGTACCGGCATCATCGAAACCACCTTCAAGGACGAGACCGAAACCGACCTGTTCGGCGAACAAGCCGTTCTGTGCGGCGGTACCGTTGAGCTGGTCAAAGCCGGTTTCGAAACCCTGGTTGAAGCTGGCTACGCGCCGGAAATGGCCTACTTCGAGTGCCTGCACGAACTGAAGCTGATCGTTGACCTCATGTACGAAGGCGGTATCGCCAACATGAACTACTCGATCTCCAACAACGCCGAATACGGCGAGTACGTGACCGGCCCTGAAGTCATCAACGCCGAATCCCGTCAGGCCATGCGCAACGCCCTGAAACGTATTCAGGACGGCGAATACGCCAAGATGTTCATCAGCGAAGGCGCTACCGGCTATCCTTCGATGACCGCCAAGCGTCGTAACAACGCCGCTCACGGTATCGAAATCATCGGCGAGCAACTGCGCTCCATGATGCCGTGGATCGGTGCCAACAAGATCGTCGACAAAGCCAAAAACTAAGTCACGCCCTTGTACGAAAAACGCGGCTTAGGCCGCGTTTTTTCGTTTGGGAGGCCGGTTCTGGTATAAAGCTGCATCGTTTGCGGCCGAACCGTCGTCCCAGACACCTGTCCAGACTTTCCACCCCGTTGCAAGGTAATGTCCATGAGCGAACGCCCCGAAGAGCCAAACCAGGCTTCTGACGCCGAAAGCCTGCTGCCCATCGATGAACATGTCGAGGAAGGGCATGACGCTGAAGGTCGTAAAGTCCGGCATCGTGGTATCTATCTTCTGCCGAATCTGTTCACCACTGCGAACCTGTTCGCAGGGTTCTATTCCATCATCAACTCGATGAGCGCCCAGGCGGCCCTGAGTGCTGGTGACTCGGCCAATGCGAGCAAGTACTTTGCGTTTGCCGCCATCGCCATTTTCGTCGCGATGGTACTCGATGGCCTCGATGGGCGCGTGGCCCGCATGACCAATACCCAGAGCGCGTTCGGTGCCGAGTACGACTCGTTGTCGGACATGGTTGCCTTTGGTGTGGCGCCGGCATTGCTGGCCTTCGGCTGGGCCCTGGGCGACATGGGCAAGGTCGGCTGGATGGTTGCCTTCCTTTATGTCGCGGGTGCGGCGCTACGTCTTGCGCGTTTCAACACTCAAGTCGGTACGGCGGACAAGCGCTACTTCATCGGCCTGGCCAGTCCTGCGGCGGCGGGTGTGGTTGCAGGCATCGTCTGGGCGTTCAGCGATTACGGTATCCAGGGGTCGAAGATGTCCTTCCTGGTTGCATTGATGGTTGCTGCGGCCGGTATGCTGATGGTCAGTAATATCAAGTACAACAGCTTCAAGGAACTGGATTTGAAAGGCCGTGTGCCGTTCGTGGCGATCCTCGCGGTAGTGCTGGTGTTCGCAGTGGTGTTCAGTGATCCGCCGCGCATTCTGCTGCTGGTTTTCCTCGCCTATGCAGCATCCGGCCCGGTGCAGTACTTGTTACATCTTCGTCGGCGCAAAAGCGCCGAGTGATGTAATTTCCCTCATACTCCGCAGTCTGTTGGTGCATCTGTTCTCCAAAGCTGCGGAGTAGCCATGCTGATCAAAGTCTCCAAAGCGTCCGACTGCCATGAGTCGGACGTCACGCCAGAATCCCTCTATCTATCTCGACGCAATGTGCTGGGTGCCACGGTTGCCGGCTTCGCTCTGGGCAGCCTGCCGCTATGGGCCAGCGCTGGCGATGGTTCGCGTTACCCGGATGTTGAGCCTGGCAAGGCGCCTTCCTGGTTCAGCGAAAAACTCCCGGCCACCCAGTGGGGGGCGGTCAACGTCAAGGATGAGGCGATCACGCCGTTCAAGGATGCGACTCACTACAACAATTTCTACGAGTTCGGCACCGACAAAGGTGATCCGGCCGCCAACGCCGGCACGCTGAAGACGGAGCCGTGGTCGGTGGTAGTGGATGGGGAGGTGGGCAAGCCTGGGCGGTATGCACTCGAAGACTTCATGAAACCGTATCAGCTGGAGGAGCGAATCTACCGTTTGCGCTGTGTGGAAGCCTGGTCGATGGTCATACCCTGGATCGGTTTTCCGCTCTCGGCTTTGCTCAAGGAAGTCGAGCCGACCTCGAAAGCCAGATTCATCCGCTTCGAAACCCTGCAGGATCCCAAAAGCATGCCGGGTCAGCGCTCCGGTTTTGCCTTGATCGACTGGCCGTATATAGAAGGCTTGCGTCTGGATGAGGCGATGAACCCGTTGGCGATTCTTGCGGTAGGCATGTACGGGCGTGAGTTGCCTAATCAAAACGGTGCGCCGTTGCGTTTGGTGGTGCCCTGGAAATATGGCTTCAAGAGCATCAAGTCCATCGTGCGCATCAGTCTGGTCAGCGAGCAGCCGAAAACCACCTGGCAGAGCATTGCCGCGGATGAATATGGCTTTTATGCGAACGTGAATCCCACGGTTGACCATCCTCGCTGGACTCAGGCACGTGAACGCCGCCTGCCCAGTGGCTTGTTCAAGCCTAATGTGCGCGACACGCAAATGTTCAACGGCTATTCAGAGGAAGTCGCCTCTCTATATACGGGGCTCGACCTGAGGAAGAACTACTGATGCGCTATCCGTTTTGGCGTATCGGTGTCTTTGTCGTGGTGCTGGTGTGGCCGCTGCTGTGGTTGTACCAGGCCTGGGGGGATGTCCTCGGGCCGGATCCGGGCAAGGTGCTGGTCGATCGACTGGGTTTGGGGGCGCTTGTTCTGCTGCTCGTAATCTTGAGCTTGACGCCTTTGCAGAAACTCACCGGTTGGGCGGGCTGGAATGTCATGCGGCGACAGTTGGGATTGTGGTGTTTTGCCTATGTGCTGCTCCACCTCGTTAGTTATTGCGCATTCATTCTTGGTTTTGACTGGTCGCAGCTGGGTGTCGAATTACGCAAGCGGCCTTACATTATTGTCGGGGCGCTGGGCTTTCTTGGTTTGCTGGCCTTGGCGGTGACGTCCAATCGATACAGTCAGCGGCGATTGGGGGCGAGCTGGAAGAAGTTGCATCGCTTGGCGTATGTCATTCTCGGGCTTGGATTGCTGCATATGCTCTGGATTGTGCGCGCCGACCTCAAGGAGTGGGTGATCTATGCATCTATAGGTGCATTGCTGTTAGTGCTGCGGCTACCGCCTTTGGCTCGTCGAATTCCGTGTTTAATGGCTAGAAAGGCCTCTTCTGCCAAAAAGGCGTAAATAGTGGTTGACGGCAGATTTTGGGAGCCTATAATTCGCCCCACTTCCGGCGCAGTCGAAACGGAAAACTCCTTGGCAAACAATGAGTTACGCAGTTTTCGGCAGCAAGTTGCTTCAGGTCATCGAAGCCAAAAGGAAGTTGAAAAAGAGGTGTTGACAGCAGCGTGTAACGCTGTAGAATTCGCCTCCCGCTGATGAGAGATCTGAGGCGCAAGTGGTTGAAGTTGAAAAGGAAACTTGGAAAACTTCAGAAAATAATCACTTGACAGCAAATGAGGCTGCTGTAGAATGCGCGCCTCGGTTGAGACGAAAGATCTTAACCAACCGCTCTTTAACAACTGAATCAAGCAATTCGTGTGGGTGCTTGTGGAGTCAGAC
>NZ_JAHUWC010000018.1:0-148340 GCF_019219185.1 Pseudomonas sp. PDM26
ACAGTGTTTGCCGAGATCGATACCGATCAACGCTGACTCGCTCATGATGATGGCCTCCGAAAACAAAACACCCTGCGAAAGCGTAGCCCTCGCAGGGTGTGGGGGTGACCATCTCATTAATGCCCCGTATCTTTCGATACGGGGCATTCTCTTAAACCGCGATGCAGATTGCCAGGTTTTCACACAGCCTGACTGAGCGGTTTTTTTCTGTTGCCTGCATTCAGTTTTGATCAACGCTCATTGGAGTCCTTTACTGGCGCACAGTAATGGTCCATGTATTAGACTCTGCGTTATCGCCGTACTGGGCTACCGCGCTAATCGCATACCGGGTTCCAGGGGTCAGTCCAGAGACGAGCTTGACCCAATCTCCCTTATCATTTGTAGGTTCTGCCTTTTCATCAATGACTCCGTTGATCTTGAGCTTGATCGCTTCTGATGGAGCAGCAACGCCCCTGACATAAATATAGGTTTGCGTGGTGCTACCGTTATCCTCGATCAGGCCGTTTGTATCGTAGATACGGGTGCTGTGCGGCTTTACAGTTGATTCCACGCTAAAGGTGTATGGGGGCGCTGTGACGTCCCCTTCGCCATAGTTCGCTTTTGCTGTAAGGCTGTAAGCACCTTCGGACACGTTCAGCGGAATTTTCCAGGCGCCATTTTCGGGGTCAGTTGTTACGGTGGCACCTTCTATTGGAGTGCCACCATTGAGTAGCTGAATGCTCTTGCCGGGGCGGGCATGGCCCTTGATGATCAACAGATCTTTGTAGGTGGTGCCGGTCTCAGGGACAGCGGGACCCTCTTCGGATTCAAGAACTTCGTCCAGGCCAAGTTCGACGTCCCGTACCACGGTGAAAGTCCGCGGGAGAGTCGTTTCCACTGGGCTATAGTTGGTTCGAGCGGTCAGACTGTAGGAGTTCACGAGCAAATCCCTGAATGTATGCTCCCAGACTCCGGAATCATTCGCTGTCACTGTCACTGGCGCCGGTTGTCCACCGAGCAATGTCAGCTCACCATTTTTCCGAGCCTTGCCTTTGATGGTCAGGGTTGTCTGGATGGTGGTATCGCTCTCTTCCACACTGGTCCCATCGTCCTCCAGCACATCGTCAAGACTCAGCGGCATGCTCGCGGCCACTGTAAACATGAACACAGTGGACTCTTTGTTATTCGGTGCCTTGATCTTGATGCGGTATGGCCCTGTTTTCAGCTCATCCAAGGTCAGTTTGAACAGCCCGTCAGCATTAACCAATGCTTTCTTGCTCGTTGTCGCGTCGCCATTGAAGGCTTCTACTTCAACGTCGGGGGGCGCGTTGCCGGTGATTTCTACCCAATCGCCGTCGTAGATGTCGCCGTCTTCGATAGCACCGTCCTTGCCTGCGACGGAATTGATAATGGGTGTTTCGGTCGCCAGGACAAAGGTTTTATCTCGGGAGCTATTCTGCGGCGGGAGTTTTTCCAAAGCGGACATTCTGTAGCGCTTGAAGTCTGACAGCGTAAAATTCTTTTCCCAAATGCCGGAAGCATTGCTGGTCATATCAGTAATTCTGATCGCGTTATCGCGCAACCAGAGGGCGGTATTTACCTCGGACGTGCCCTTGAAGGTCAGGGTCTTATCGTATGTGGTGCCATTTTCGCCAACGAGATTATCGCTAGAATCGCGGACTTCATCGAAAGTTACAGGTGTTGTCACTTCAAATGGTGAATCAGGGGATAGCTCCGAGGTACTCGGTGTTTTGGTGATCATGTTGATGACTCCATTTGCTGTTGAGGGAAACGAAGTCAATTAAGACTCGAAGTGGTTCCGGTGGCTACTGTCATAATTACTAGGTGTTTGTTGGTTTTCGGGAAGTGGGTGGTGTCACTTGTATAAAATTTATAAAATGTTTTCTTGTGGCGATTTATTCTGATTTAACTGGTATTTTTGACAGTGGCGATTATGTGCATTGTTGCTAAGTCGGACAGCTCATCACTGGGTTCAATGTATTTATATTGGGAAAAAGCGGTGAAATCTTAATGGAAGTTACTTTTAGAACGATCCTGCCTTCAATTTTCCAACCGGCAGTATGACTTGGAATATAATCTGCCCAGCCCAAACACGTGGTGAGTTTGCGTTGAAGGTTGGAAGAGTTCTTGCTTCCACAAAGACCAGCTTTCGTTGTTTCTGGAGCCATAAACCATGTAGTTGACGCGTTTGGGGATGGCTCCGTCGATCGGGTTATCCTCAAATACCTCACATCGGCTTTGGCGATCCGATCAAGCGCCCCGTTACGCCAAACACCCCCAGTGCCCTGATCACCTCCAACTCCCCTTGGGTTTCTACTTGCTCCGCAATCAATGGCAAATCGATGCTGTTGGTCGTCCGGTAAACTGCCTCGATGAACAGCCGCTTGTCAGGCTGCTCGTCGATGTTGCGAATGTAGGCCCCATCGATTTTCAGATACGCCAAACCCAATTGAGTGAGGTTGCCGATTTGGCTGAAGCGCCCGCCAAAGTGTTGCAGGCCGATGCGATAACCGCTGGCAAGCAGGCTGTGGCTCAAACGCTGCAGTTCTTCGGGGGGCGGCAATTGGCGCTCGTCGATTTCCAGGGTCAGCAGTGGCGCCAGTTCGGGCAGAGAGTCCAGCAGGTCGAGGATCGTTCGCCATTGCTCCGGGTCGCGCAGGGTGCTGCCGGACAGGCTCAGTGCCAAGGGTCTGCGGTTGAGCACCAGATCGTCCAGCGTGGCTTCGAGCATCGCCAGGTCGAACCGTGCCGACCAGCCGAGACGCTCGATCCACGGCAGGAAATGCCCGGCGGCAATCGCCTCGCCCTGTGGGTCGAGCAGGCGTGCGAGCACCTTGTGATGCAGCACCTGGCGGGTGTCGGCGCATTGCACTACGGGCTGGAAGTACAGCTGCATTTTGCCTTCGGTCAAGGCATCGTCGATCCAGGTGCGCCAGTCGTGCTGGGAGTGATTCGGTGCCGTGTCACGATGGCTCAAATGCACCCAGGGGCGCTCGGGATGCTGCCGGGACTCGGTCAGTGCCTGGTCAAGGCGCAGGAGTACGTTGCTGATCGGCTCTCCGGGGCGGTAGGCGACAACGCCCAAGTGGGCGACGGGCATGCAATCGCTGGCGCCGGTCAGGCGCAGGTTCTCCAGGCTGACGCTGACATCGGCGGCCAGGCGCGCGGCATTTTCAGCGTCCAGACCCGGTGTCAGCAGGCTGAATTCGCCGCCCCGATTGCGCGCCGCCAGCCAGGTGCGACGCTCCGGCAATTGAGTCAGGCGCTTGAGCAATTCGCCCACGGCACGGATCAGCGCGTCAGTTCGTTGGCCACCCAGTCGCTGGTTGAGCCCGTTCAGGTCGTTGATCCGCAGCATCAGCAAATGGCCATCGCGGCTCTGTTCACACACGCACAAATGGTCGGCCAGTTGTTCGTCGAGCAGGCGCCGGTTGGCCAGGCCGGTGAGGCTGTCCAGATAGGATTCGGCCCGCAGTTTTTCGCTGCGTACGGCTTCTTCGGCGAACAGCGCCTTGAGCTTCTCGACCATCTGGTTCATCGCCAGCACCACCCGTTTCAACTCCGGTGTGCGCGGCAGTTTCGGCAGGCTGAGAAATTCGCGTTTACTGATGGCTTCAGCCTGTCGGACCATGCTGTCGAGTGGGCGCAATTGCCGGCGCAGCATCCATCCTCCAAGCACCGCGCTGAACAGCCCGCACAATAGCAACCAGATCAGGCTGCCGAGGGTGCTGTCCCAGAGCTTGGCCAGGGCAAATTGCGGATTGCTCAGTACTTCGACCCGTGCCAGCTGTTCCCAGCCGCGCATGATCAAGGCGTCGCCACCTTCCGGGCGCAGGTCGACCAGGTTGACGAACCAGTCAGGTGCACCTTCGATTTTCGTCGGTGCGCTGCGCTCCACCAGGGTTTGCTTATCCTTGAGCCTGATGATGCGGATGCTGCTGAAATAGCCGCTGTCGAAAATCGAACTGACCATCAGCTCCATCATGGCCGGGTCATCGACCTGTGCGGTCAGTGACAGCCCCAGCGCGGTGGCTGCGTCCTGGGCGTGGGCGCGCAGTTGACTGAGGGTTTGCTCGCGGGAGCTTTCCAGGCTGGCAAAAAAATTGCCGCTGAACGCCACCAACAGGAACAGGCAGATGGCCAGGAACAGCTGTTTACGCAGTGTCATACATCGCTCCTTGCCATGGCGGTCAGCCGTCCCCTATGTCGAAGCCTTCGGCTTGCATCTTTTTCAACACGTCCTGCCAGCGCGACAGTTTTTTCGGGTCGCTGCTGCGCTGGCCGCCGTTCTTGCCCGGCAGGTACAGGCCTTCGGCATTGAAGGCGTACACCGGTAGCAGGTCTTTGCGTTGGGACGCGGGGCGGATATCGCCGATCAGGTTGTCCAGTACCAGCGGGTCGGTCGTGGGGGTGCTGTAGAACGTCAGCACCATATGCGCCCGGTTCTGACTCAGGGCCTTGACGTAGGTGATGCGCAGTTTTTCGCTGGGAATGCCGAGTCGGCGCAGGCTGAAGTATTTCGCCAGGGCATAGTCTTCGCAGTCGGCGGCGCCCTTGATCAGGGCTTCGACGGGGGTGGCCCAATAATCGGTCTGTTGCCAGATGCGCGTGTCGTCCTGAAAGTTCAGCTGCTGATTGAAGAAGCGGTTCACCGCGTTGAGTTGCTCTGGTTCGGGCGCGCTGCGTGTGCTCTGCAGCATTTGACTCCACGCTTCGATCCGGCCTCGCGCCGGTCCCGGCGGGCCGTAGCGTTGTTCAACGGTTTGCAGAATCCGTGAAAAATCCCAGTCGGCTCGGACCCCGTTGAATGCAGTCAGTAGCAAACCGGCCAGCAGCATCCAGCCGCCGAGCCGAAGTCGGAGCGCTGGCCATCCTGGACTACGCAGACTGCGGGCCATGTCTGGCTGCTCGAGTGTAGGTTTGTGGAGTTTAGGTGGTGTTTTGGGCTCGACAGGGCAGGTCGTCGGACGGGGCTCGCCACAAATGGCTATGGGAGACTTCAGGATTTGCGCAGGGTTTTCTGCTTGAGGATGTAGAAGGTCACCAGCACCGCACTGGTCAACATGAACCCCCGTGCCCAGGGCAGCGGCACCAGATAGCAGGAGAACAGGATGCTCGCCCACATCAAGCCGATGGCGTAGGCCTTGCCCTTGAGCGGAATGCCTTTGCCGTCGAGGTAGTCGCGAATCCAAGGACCCAGCCGGGGATGCTCAACCAACCACTGATAGAAGCGCGGCGAACTGCGGGCAAAGCAGGCGGCCGCCAGCAGCAGGAAAGGGGTGGTGGGCAATACCGGCAGGAAAATCCCGATCACCCCCAGCGCCACGCTCAGCCAGCCGATGGCCAGCAGCACGTAGCGCAACATCAGAAGGCGGTTGCCTATGGGGTTGTCCATAGGCCGGATCTTAGTGGTGACGAGGCTTGAGAATCGCCGGTTTTTCGTCTGGTGCGTTGCACAGCAGGTACAGCGCGGTCAGGGCTTCCGGGATCTGCACGATCATGTCGTCCATCAGGTTGGCATCTTTGGCGATGTCTTCGAACTCCGGCTGCTCGTCGAACAGGCCCGAACCGACCATGATCGGCAGCAGCATTTCGCTGACTTCTTCTTCGGCGCTTTCGAACCAGGCCGCTTCGCGCAGGAATACGCCTTCCATGAAGCCGATGCACCAGCCGCGCAGGTCGGAATCATCCGGGTCGTCGCCCAGGTCGAGGTCGCATGGCAGTTCGAACTCTTCATCGGAGGCCAGTTGGCGAGCGATGTGCGCCTTGAGACCAATCAGGGTGGCTTCGATCTCTTCGCGCTGGGCTTCGCTGCTGTAGTGCGGCTCCTCGGCGAAGAGGGCATCGATCCACTCACGATCAGGAACGACTTCGGAACAGATCGACAGCGCGGTGAGGTAGCCGTGGGCGGCCACGTAGTCCAGCGCCTCGTCATGCAGTTCATCGGCGTCGAGGAAGACTTGCAGGCGGGTTAGTTGCTCAGCGAAGGACATTAAAGGACTACCTTGGGGAATGTTCGATGCGGGAATTCTAGGCCTTCTTGAGCGCTTGGGCCAGCCGCACGGCATATTTGCCCGTGGTCCCTTCCCGTAGGAGCTGCCGAAGGCTGCGATCTTTTGATTTTTCTTTTTAAAGACAAGATCAAAAGATCGCAGCCTTCGGCAGCTCCTACCGGATCAGGTTTGACTTATCAGCGGCACCCTTTGCCTGACAGGGCTCGGGTATACTCGCGCGTTTTGTGATGCCCTGCTGGCGTCTCGGCTGAGATGTGAGGCGTCATGCAATGCGCACTTACGATTTATCAGTGCAGCGTTAATGGTTCTGAACCAGCCTTGCAGGGATGTTTCGGTGATTTTTGGAGTTTTTATGCTCGAACAGGCTCAACGCGTCCTCAAGGACATCTTCGGCTACGACAGTTTCCGTGACCGCCAGGGTGCAATCATTGAGCGCGTGGCCAGTGGCGGCGATGCCCTGGTCCTGATGCCTACCGGGGGCGGCAAATCCCTGTGCTTCCAGGTTCCGGCACTGTTGCGCGAAGGCCTGGCGGTAGTGGTCTCGCCGCTGATCGCACTGATGGACGATCAGGTCGCTACCCTCGAAGAGCTGGGCGTGGCCGCCGCCGCGTTGAACTCCACCCTCAGCGCCGAGCAGCAGCGCGACCTCGCCGCCCGCATCCGCCGCGGTGAAGTGAAAATGCTCTATCTGGCGCCGGAGCGTCTGGTCCAGCCGCGCATGCTGTCATTTCTGCAGGGGCTGAACATCGCCTTGTTCGCCATCGACGAAGCACACTGCGTGTCGCAATGGGGCCACGATTTCCGTCCGGAATACCTGCAACTGGGCCAGTTGGCGGAAATGTTCCCCGATGTGCCGCGCATAGCCCTGACCGCCACCGCCGACAAGCGTACCCGCGAAGAAATCGTCACCCGCCTGCATTTGCAGAATGCCGAGCGCTTCCTGTCGAGTTTCGACCGGCCGAACATCTTTTATCGCATCGTGCCCAAGGAACAGCCGCGCAAACAGTTGCTGGCGTTCCTCGCCGAGCGGCGCAGCGATGCAGGCATTGTCTATTGCCTTTCACGCAAGAAAGTCGATGAAGTAGCGGTGTTCCTCAGTGAACAAGGCTTCCCGGCACTGCCGTACCACGCCGGCCTGCCCAATGACACGCGGGCCCACCACCAGAAACGCTTCCTCAATGAGGAAGGCCTGATCATGGTTGCCACGGTGGCGTTCGGCATGGGCATCGACAAGCCCAACGTGCGTTTTGTCGCGCACCTCGATTTGCCGAAATCCCTCGAAGCCTACTATCAGGAAACCGGTCGTGGCGGCCGTGACGGCCTGCCGGCGGATGCCTGGATGGCCTACGGCCTGCAAGACGTGGTGATGCTCAAGCAGATGCTGCAGAACTCCGAAGGCGACGAGCGCCACAAGCGCCTGGAGCAGCACAAGCTCGACGCCATGCTCTCGCTCTGCGAAGAAACCCGCTGCCGTCGGCAAACGCTGCTGGCCTACTTCGACGAAGACATGCCCGAGCCTTGCGGGCATTGCGACAATTGTGTCGACGGCGTGCAGACCTGGGATGCCACCGAGCCTGCGCGTCAGGCGCTGTCGGCGATCTACCGCACCGGTCAGCGCTACGGGGTCGGGCACCTGGTGGATGTACTGCTCGGCAAGGACAACGAAAAGGTCCGCAACTTCGGCCATCAGCATCTGTCGGTGTTTGGAGTCGGCAAGGCGAGGGCCGAAGGCGAGTGGCGCTCCCTGTTCCGCCAATTGGTGGCTCGCGGTCTGGCCGATGTTGACCATGAGGGCTATGGCGGTCTGCGTCTGAGCGATACGTGTCGGCCGCTACTCAAAGGTGAAGTGACCCTGGAGCTGCGCCGTGATCTCAAGGCGCAAACCACTGCGAAAAGCAGCAAGAGCCAGGCGAGCCAACTGGTCCGCGGCGAGGAGCGCGAAAAGTGGGAAGCCTTGCGTGCTCTGCGACGCAAACTCGCCGAAGAACATGGCGTGCCGCCGTATGTCATTTTCCCCGACTCGACTTTGCTGGAAATGCTGCGCAGTCAGCCGACCTCGCTGGCGGAAATGGCCACGGTCAGCGGCGTCGGCGCGCGCAAGCTGGAGCGCTATGGCGAGGCCTTCCTCGAGGTGCTCGGCGGCCAGGTCGAGGCGCCGAAAGTGGTGGCCGACGTACGTCACGAACTGATCACGTTGGCGCGGGCCGGGATGACGCCGGTGCAGATCGCCGGTCAGTTGCAGTGCTCGGAAAAGAACGTCTACACCATGCTGGCCGAAGCGATTGGCAAGCAGCAATTGTCGTTGGAGCAGGCGCTGGATCTGCCTGAAGACCTGATGGGTGAAGTGCAGGACGCTTTCCTCGACGGCGAGGGCGAGTTGCCGCCGGTTTCCGAGATCGCTGCGCTGTTCGCGGGCCGAGTGCCGGAAGGGGTTTTGTACTGCGTTCGGGCTGCCTTGCAGTCGGAGTTCGAGATTTGAGGCATCTGTAGGGCTGATGTAACGATTCAGTGCAGATCAAGCCTTGCCTCAAGTCGAGGCTCATGCTTAGCTGACTAATAATTAGTTTTTATTTATTTCAGTCTAATCTTGAGTGTTTTATGCCGTTAACCGATCAACACCGCTTTGGCATGCAATTGGCCCAGATGTCCCGCGGCTGGCGTGCCGAACTGGACCGCCGACTGGCGGGCATGGGCTTGTCCCAGGCGCGCTGGCTGGTGCTGCTGCACCTGGCGCGTTTCGACGAAGCTCCGACCCAGCGCGAGCTGGCACAAAGCGTCGGCGTCGAAGGACCGACCCTGGCCCGATTGCTCGACAGCCTGGAAAGCCAGGGCCTGGTGCAACGCCAGGCCGTGCTGGAAGACCGTCGGGCAAAGAAAATTGTGCTCTGCGCGCCGGCGCGTCCCCTGATCGAACAAATTGAAACCATTGCCACGCAACTGCGTCATGAACTTTTCGAAGGCGTCGATGAGGCAGACTTGAAGGTGTGCATGCGGGTTCACGGGCACATCCTGGGCAACCTTGAAAAATCCTGAGGCATAACCGAACGCCAGGTTTTTGAGATAGCGCATTGGCCAGACTATAAGAACTACTCGGCAATATCGTGTTCGTAACGGATGTACGAATGCGTACGTGTAGTTTCTGTAGATCTCAAGGATGCTCATGCTCAAGTGCTGGCGATTGGTTTTACGCGGTGGTTCTCAGTGGTTACTGGCCGGGGCCGCTGTCACTTATTCGGCATGGGCGCCTGCGCTGGGCCTGGGTGAAATCACCCTGCATTCGGCGCTGAATCAACCGCTGCGTGCCGATATCGCACTGGTGGATGCGGCTGGCCTGGAGGAGCACGAACTGTCGGTGAGCCTGGCAACGGTAGACGAGTTCAGCCGTGCCGGGGTCGACCGGGTGGTTTTCCTCGACAACCTGACGTTCACCCCGGTCCTGCGCGGTAATCGCAGCGTGATCCAGGTGACCTCCGGCAAACCGGTCAGTGAACCCTTCCTGAATTTCCTCGTGCAGCTCAATCAGCCTAATGGGCGATTGCTGCGTGAGTACACGGTACTGATCGATCCGCCGGGTACGCCAGGGGTTGTACCTGCCGCCGATGAACCTGTTTTCCGGTCCCCAACGTCCGCATTCCCCCGTGTCCAACCGGACATGGCGCCGTCACCCGTGACAAAGACGACGCCAGAACCGGACGTCGCCGTGGTTGATCCCGCTGTCGAACAACTGGCCGCCAGCACCTTGCAAAACCACAGCTTGCAAACCACTGTCGATGAGCTCAACGCGAAGCTTCAAGGCCAGGATGAGCTGATCGCCGGCCAGAAAAAACAGTTGGCCGAACTGCAAACCCAACTGGCGGAACTCGAGAAGGTAAAGGCACAACCCATTGCTTCTGACGTGGCGACGCCAGCCCCCACCATGGCTGAAACCCCCGGGATTGGCTGGCTGCCGATTGCCGGTATGTCGGCGCTTATGGCATTGCTGGCGCTGGGCTGGTTTGTTCGCCGTCAGCAGCATCGAGCCACAACATCAGAGGCTTTGCCGTCGCAGCATGAACCGCTGGCTGAGCTCTTTACCGAGCCAGTGATGTGGCCCCCCGTCATGCAACCGGCTACCGTGCATCGCGACGGGGTGCCGGCCAACGATGAGCTTGAACGGGTCGATAGCCGTCATTCCATCCCGGTCGCTGCCGCGGTGGCGGTGGTTGCGGATTTGGCGATGTCTGGCGAATCCGCCGCTGACGATGAGTACCGGCTCAACCTGGAGGAATTGTCCATGGCGTCGAGTTGGGACGTGATCAGCCCAAACGAGAACCAGCAGTCGGCTGCTCTGACCATGATCGAGCCTGCGTTCGAATTGGAGGCGCAACCCGCTTCGCCGTCTCGGCAGCCTTCGGTCGGGCTATCATAGCGGCGTCGTCAAACTCTGGAGTCACGTCCCATCATGACCGTCAGCAAACCGGAAATCATCATCACCTATTGCACGCAATGCCAGTGGCTGTTGCGTGCGGCCTGGCTGGCCCAGGAACTGCTCAGCACCTTTGGTGATGACCTGGGCAAAGTCTCCCTGGTGCCGGGCACTGGCGGGGTCTTTCATATTTACTGTGACGCCGTGCAGATCTGGGAGCGTAAGGCGGACGGTGGCTTTCCTGAGGCCAAAGTGCTCAAGCAGCGGGTCCGTGACCAGATCGACCCGGACCGCGACCTGGGGCACAACGACCGCACTCAGTGAGACGCAGCCTCGGCTGTGACGGCTTTCTTGCTTGTGCCAATCGAGAACCTGCTGGACACCACAATCGCCACAATGATCAGCGCGCCCCCCAGCAACATGCGCAGGGTCGGGTTTTCGTTGAACAGCAACCAGGCGACGGTGATGCCGTAGACCGGCTCCAGGGCGAACACCACGGCGGCGGTGCGCGCCTTGATCACCGCGAGGCTGGCGACGAACAGGCTGTGGGCGACACCGGTACAGAACACACCGAGCAGGCCGATCCACAGCCAGTCGATGGCACGCACTTCGCTCAATTGAGGCGCCGCCACCGGCAGCAGGCACAGGGCAACCACCACGTTCTGGCACAGCGCTGCCTGCACGGGCGGGACGCGCCCGGAACTGGCACGATTGGTCAGCGATAACAGGGCGAACAACAAACCGGAACCCACGGCCCACAACAGGCCGGTGGTGGCGCCGCTGGCCAGGTCAAAATCAGGCGTGACCAGCACCAGCCCGACACTCACCAGAAGCACCAGCACGATCTCATTGGCGCGAATGCGCTCGCGGAAGATCAGCCCTTCGAGGATCACGGTAAAGGCCGGGAAACTGGCGAAGCCGAGCGTCGCAATTGCCACGCCTGCGACTTTCACCGCAATGAAGAAACTCACCCAGTGCCCGGCCAGCAACAAGCCGCTGAGCAGCAGGCGACGCCAGTCCATGGCCTCGAGTTTCTGCCAGCGCGTCTGGCTGGCGAACCGTGCAAAAAACGCCAGCGCGAGCACGGCAAACGCGGCGCGGCCGAAAACAATGATCGCCGGTGACGCGGCGGCCAGCTTGCCGAACACGCCGGTCAGGCCGAACATCAATGCGCCGATATGCAGGGCGCCAAGGGCGGTACGGGGAGTCATTGCAATCCTTAACAGTAAAATCATGTAGGAGCTGCCGAAGGCTCGGGCCGCGTTCGGACGATCTTTGATCTTGAAAAACAACGTCAAGAGATCGCAGCCCTCGGCAGCTCCTACATTGAACCGTGTGGCCCCGCTGTGTCTGTCGGCAGGCTAGCGTTTTTTGTCGCCAGCCTCGCGCCGCAGTTTACCGGGCGATGCCCCGAACTCGCGCAACACCGCCGCCGCAAAGGCACTCTGGGAACTGTAGCCGACGCGGCTGGCAATCTCGCCGATGGGCAGCGCCGAGTTGCGCAGCAAGCCCACAGCTATGTGCAGGCGTCGGCTGCGGATGTAGTCCATCGGCGTCTGCCCGCATTCGGCCACGAACCGCGCATGCAAACGGGCACTGGAAAGGCCGGCCACCCGGGCCAGGTCGGCCACTTGCAGCGGGTACGCCGCGTACTGATCGATGTGCGCGTTCAGCGCGGCATAGGGCAGGCGACGACCGCCGACGGCGTCGGGCCTGCCGTTATTGAGACTGGCCAGTAGCAGCACCGCGCCTTGTTGTGCAATCAGCGGATCATCGACCGGACTGTTCGCCAGCCAACTGACCAATTGGCTTTGCCCGGCATCCAGTGACAGTCGGCCGGCGTTGTCGAGCAAGCGCCGGCTGGACTCGGCGTGATCGCCCAACGACTGGGCAACCCATTGTTCGCCGGGCACATCCAGCACCAGGCAGCGGCTGCCATTGGGGCTGCCACACGCATGATGTGCGGCCGACGGTATCACCACGAAACTCTGCTGCACCACCTGGCTGCCACGGCCGTCAACCTCGAAATCCAGCGCACCCGATAGCCCGAACACCAGTTGCGCGTGTTCGTGGCTGTGGACGATCAGGTCTTGGCTGTATTGGCGAAGCGTGAGGATCGGTCTCATCGCAGGTCTCCCGGTTCAGGGCGCCAGTCTACACCGAGCGGACCTGCAAGCGCTGTCACAGGACTGACTTGACGCTGTCATGGACGATTAACCGGGCCGGGGCAGACTTGGTAAAACTTGCCAGAGGGTTGCCCATGACCAGCGCCGAGCTCGCCAAACCCACCCGTAAACAACGCGTACGGACTTTATGGATTTCCGACGTGCATTTGGGCACCCGGGATTGCCAGGCGGAACACCTGTCGCAGTTTCTCAAGAGTTACCACGCGGACAGAATCTACCTGGTCGGCGACATCATCGACGGCTGGAAACTGCGCGGCGGCATGTACTGGCCGCAAGCGCATACCAACGTCATCCGTCGCCTGTTGACCATGAGCAAGCGTGGTACCGAGGTGATCTACGTCACCGGTAATCATGACGAATTCCTGCGCCGCTATTCGAAGCTGATCCTGGGCAATATCCAGTTGGTGGACGAAGCCGTGCACGTCACCGCCGACGGCCGGCATCTGCTGGTGATCCATGGCGACCAGTTCGATGTGATCACCCGTTACCATCGCTGGCTGGCCTTTCTCGGTGACTCGGCCTACGAATTCACCCTGACCCTCAACCGCTGGCTCAATCATTGGCGCGCGCGATATGGCTACGGCTACTGGTCGCTGTCGGCCTACCTCAAGCACAAGGTGAAAACGGCGGTCAGCTTCATCAGCGACTTCGAAGAAGCCATCGCCCATGAATGCGTCAAACGCGAGCTGCACGGCGTGGTGTGCGGGCACATTCACCATGCCGAGATTCGCAAGGTCGGCGAAGTGGACTACCTCAATTGCGGCGACTGGGTGGAGTCGTGCACGGCGCTGATCGAGCATTGGGATGGTTCGATCGAGCTGTACCGGTTGGCGGATGCCCAGGCGCGCGAGGCGCAGTCGAAGGCGGCTGGGGTTGCCGAGCTGGCTTGATAATCACTGTGCCCGTGGGGGCCTCATCGCGAGCAGGCTCGCTCCTACAGTAGATCTGTAGTGAACACATATTCTGTGGACGCCGCAAAACCTGTAGGAGCGAGCCTGCTCGCGATGGACCGCGAAGCGGTCCCGCTGGATCTGTCAGACCGGCGCGTGCTCTTCCATCGCCGCCTTGTAGATCGAGTTCCTGGGGTGCGCAAACAACCGCTCCATCATCGGTTCGAAAAAGCTCAACGGCAGCGTGTCATATGCCGGGTCAAACGCCGCTGCATCGTACCTGGCACAGAACTCGACGGTCGCCTGGTACTGCGGATGCTCCTGGAATTGTTCACGCAGATGCCGATCCATGCCCAGGTGATGGAAGAAGTAGTAGCCCTGGAAAATCCCGTGCTTTTCCACCATCCACAAGTTCTCGGCGCTGACGAACGGCTTGAGAATCGCCGCCGCGATATCCGGGTGATTGTAGGAGCCCAGGGTGTCGCCAATGTCATGGAGCAGGGCACAGACCACGTACTCTTCGTCGCGACCATCGCGCCAGGCGCGGGTGGCGGTTTGCAGGGAGTGGGTCAGGCGATCCACCGGGAACCCGCCAAAATCACCCTCCAGCAACTTCAGGTGCGCCACAATCCTTGTCGGCAATTGGCGCGCGTAGGCACTGAAGTCTGCGGCGATGATCGTCCAGTCTTCCTGCGTGCCATCCTTCATGTGGGTGAAGCGGGCATTGGCATTCATAGGCAACTCTCTTGTGACGGATGTCAGCTAGAACGGAACGCGCCCCAGAACCATGTCCCGGTACATGACAAAATCGCCGAGCAGGCTATAGAAGGGGTGTTGGAACGTTGCCGGGCGGTTCTTCTCGAAGAAGAAATGCCCGACCCAGGCAAAGCTGTAACCCGCCACAGGGAGGGCCCACAACAGCATCCATGCGCCGCGACCAATGGTCAGCGTCAGAATCAGGATAACCAGGGTCGTGCCGATAAAGTGTAAACGGCGGCAGGTGCTGTTGCTGTGCTCACTGAGGTAGTAAGGATAGAACTCTGCAAAGCTGTTGAATCGTTTGACGTTTTCCACGACAGCGATCTCTGTGGTTATTGTTCTTGCTGCAAGTTGTTCTGCGGGTAGCTTATTTGAGTCTAGAGTGATCAATGGCATCAGCCAGTGACAATAGGCGCCACTTTAGTATCCTTAGGTCAATGGCCGTAGCATTCGGCCACCATGTAAGAAAACGCCATGAGCGAACGAACGACTTCTGCAAGCTGGGCGATGGGGATTGTCAAAGCGCTGGAGATGGACGGCCTGGATTGTCGGGTTCTGTTCAAGCAGCTGGGGCTCGACTACGCGGCACTGGATGATCCCGATGCACGCTTCCCGCAAGATTCCATGACACGGCTGTGGCAGCGTGCGGTCGAGCTGTCCGGCAATCCGGCCATCGGCCTGAACATGGGCAAGGTGGTGCGACCGGCGCAGTTTCATGTGGCCGGTTACGCCTTGATGTCCAGCCAGACCCTGGCCGAAGGCTTTCAGCGTCTGGTGCGCTATCAGCGCATCATCGCCGAAAGTGCCGACCTGAGTTTCAAGCTGCTGGACGAAGGCTACGCGCTGATTCTGGCGGTACATGGCGACCATCTGCCGCCGACCCGGCAAAGCGCCGAAGCTTCACTGGCCTGTGCCCTGGCGCTGTGCGGCTGGTTGACCGGGCGTACGTTGCACCCACGCAAAGTGTTGCTGCAAGGCGCCGAGCCGGTCAACCTTGAACCTTATAAACAAGCCTTCCATGCACCGCTGCTGTTCAACGCGCCTTACGATGCGCTGATTTTCGAACGCGCGGACATGGAAGCGCCACTGCCGACGGCCAACGAGGCGATGGCCTTGCTGCATGACCGCTTTGCCGGCGAGTACCTGACGCGCTTTTCCGAAAGCCGGGTGACCCACCAGGCGCGGCAGGTGTTGTGTCGCCTGTTGCCCCAGGGCGAGCCCAAGCGCGACACCGTGGCGCAGACGCTGCATCTGTCCCAGCGCACCTTGCAACGGCGTTTGCAGGAAGAGGGTACGAGTTTTCAAGTGCTGCTGGACGATACCCGGCGTGAACTGGCCGAGCAGTACCTGGCGCAACCGAGCATGACCTTGCTGGAGATCGCCTACTTGCTGGGTTTTGCCGATCCGAGCAACTTCTTCCGTGCTTTCCGCCGCTGGTTCGACGCCACACCCGGCGAGTACCGGATGCGGCTGATGCAAACACCTGACGCGGTCAATGACGCCAAAATGCCGGAATACACAGCACAAACACAGTAATGATCTCCAGTCGGCCCAGCAGCATGCCGAACGACAGAATCCACTTGGCGGCATCCGGCAGGGTGGCGAAGTTGCCCGCCGGGCCAATGGTTTCGCCGAGCCCCGGGCCGACACCGGACACGGTACTGGCCGCGCCAGTGAGGGCAGTCATCCAGTCCACGCCAAGCAGCGACAGCAGCAGCGCAATCACACAGATGGTGATTGCGAAGAAAAACGAAAAGGTCAGGATCGAACGCACGATTTCTTCGTCGAGGCGGTGACCGTTGTACTTCTGCTTGATCACCGCCCGCGGGTGGATCAGCTGGTTAAGGTTGGCCTTGAGCAGGATATAGGCCACCTGGAAGCGGAAAATCTTGATACCGCCCGCGGTCGAGCCGGAGCAACCGCCGACAAACCCCAGATAGAAGAACAGCATCAGCGAGAAGTTACCCCACAGGCTGTAGTCCCCCAGTGCGAAACCGGTCGTCGTCACCACCGACGTCACGTTCAGCGCCACATGCCGCAACGCCTCCAGCCAATGCAGCTGGGTAGTCCACCAATACCAGGTGCCCAGGACCAGCCAGGTCACCAGCAGCATGCCGAGCAGGCCTTGAACCTGTTCATCCTTGATCAGCGCCCGACGGTTACCACGCAACATGGCGACATACAGGGTGAACGGCAGGGCACCGAGAATCATGATGACGATCGCGACCCAATGCACCGCAGGCTCCGGCCACTTGGCCAAAGACTGGTCGGAAGTGGAGAAACCGCCGGTGGAAATCGCCGACATCGCGTGGTTGACCGCATCGAACAGGCTCATTCCGGCCCACCAGAACGCCAGGCTGCCGACAATGGTAATGCCGACGTAGGCCGCCACGATCAGGCGCGCCACCATGTGCGAGCGGGGCATGACTTTTTCCGAGCGGTCCGACGATTCGGTCTGGAACAGCCGCATGCCACCGATGCGCAACAGCGGCAGGATCGCCACCGCCATGCCGATGAAGCCGATGCCGCCGAGCCAGTGCAGCAACGAGCGCCACATCAGGATGCCGGGGGACATGGTGTCCAGGCCGCTGAGTACGGTTGCGCCAGTGGCGGTGATGCCGGACATGCTTTCGAAGAAGGAGTCGGTGTAGCTGATGTGCTGGGTCAGCAGGAACGGCAGCGCGGCAAAGATGCACACCACCAGCCAGCTGCTGACGGTCAGCAGGTACATGTCCCGGGGGCGCAGGTGAATGTGCTCGGGGCGCCCCGGAATCACCAGCGCTAATCCGGCGACAAAGGTGATCATGCTCGCCCAGAGGAACGACGGCAGGTCGCTGGTGCGGTCGAAAATGACCAGCGTGGCCATAGGCACGACCATGGAGATCGCCAGCGTGATCAGGAAGATGCCGATGATGAAACCAATGATCCGTAAGGTCGGCAACGCCATGAGGTCCGCTCGGCTGATAGTGGAAAGGGCGCCATTCTACCCGCGAGGCAGGGCATGTAAACCGGCACTGCTGCCGCAGTTGCCGCTAGAATAGCCGCACAAATTTTTCAGGAGGTAGCCGATGCAGGCTCTCGACGCTTTGCTCAACCGTGTTTCCGTTCCACGACTGATTGACCCTGCACCCACTGCCGAGCAGCGCGAAGTGCTGTTTGGCGCCGCCATGCGCGCCCCGGATCACGGTCACTTGCAGCCGTGGCGCTTCCTGACGGTGGAAGGCGCGGCGCGCGAGCAAATGGGCGAGTTGCTGGCCGAAGCGGCGAAGCTTTCGGACGCAGAAGTCAGCGAAGCGGCCATCGACAAGGCGCGCAATGGTCCGCTGCGGGCGCCGCTGGTGGTAGTGGTGATTGCGCGGTTGCAGGATCACGTCAAGTATCCGAAGTCCGAGCAGTTGCTGGCGGCGGGCTGTGCGGCCCACGGGATTTTGCTGGCGGCCTATGCGCAGGGCATTGGTGCGGTGTGGCGTACCGGTGACCTGGCTTACTCGCCGCATGTGGCCAAGGGGCTTGGCTTGACGGAGGGGGAACAGGTGATTGCTTTCCTGTATCTGGGCACACCGCAGAAAGAACCGCGAGTGGCCGAGAAGGTCGATCTGACCGAGTTTGTCAGCGCCTGGCCGGGTAAAGCCTGAAAATCAACAATCTTTTTTACATCATCACTACGTTAAGGCTGAACGACAGCCCCCGGTGCCAACGGCAATTCCAGGCTGGCAATGAACCCGCCCTCCGGGTGATTGGCCAGCACCAGACTGCCACCATGGCGCTCCGCCGCGCGGCGGGCGATCGCCAGGCCCAGGCCGTGTCCAGCCGCGGTCTGCCCCGGTGCCCGATAGAACGGCTCACCGAGCTGGCTCAAGTATTCGGCACTGACCCCGGGCCCGTGATCGCGCACGGTCACGACGATCCGCTCACCCTGACGCAGCGCCTGCATTTCGATCGGCAGGCCACCCACCGGATTGAAGCGCTGGGCGTTGCGCAGCAAGTTGTCGACGGCCCGTTCGATCATGGTCGGCCATCCCTTCAGATTCAGTTGCGACTCGGCTTCAAGGTGGACGAGCTGCTCGGGTGAACCGAGTTGCGCATCCTTTTGCAGGGTATTGAGCAAGGCATTCAGATCCACCTCTTCCGCACCGGCGTTATCGGAGTCGACCCGCGCCAGAACCAGGATTTCGCTGATCAGCGCCTCCAGTCGGTCGCACTCACGGGTCAGGCGCGGCCAGAGCTGCTCCCGTTCTTGCGCAGTGGCCCGTTCGGCCAGCGCCAGTGCGACACGCAGGCGGGCGAGGGGCGAACGCAGTTCGTGGGACACATCCCGCAGCAGTTGCCGCTGACTGCCAATCAGGCTTTGCAGGCGTGCGCCCATGCGGTTGAAGTCGTTGGCCAGCACGCCGAACTCATCGCGACGGTTGGCCAGCTTGACCAGGCTGTTCTGTTGATAGGTGGTTTGGCCAAGGTCATGCACCGCTCCGCGCAGACGGCTGAGCGGGCGAGTGATGGAAAAGGTCACGAGCAGACTGAACAGGGTCAGCACCACCAGGGCGATCCCCAGCGCACTGAGCGGCCAGAGCAGGCTCTCGCGGTGCCAGGCGTCCAGTTCCGGGTGCGGAATGCGGTAGATGAACAGGTAGGTGTCACCGGTTTTTTCGCTGGTGAACTCATCGGTCAGACGCCGCCATGGCAGGCGCCGGTCATTATCGTTCTGTCGCGCCTCAAAGGCCGCCGCACGTTTAGGGAAGGTGCCGCGCACCACAGGATCGCCACTTTCGTTAAGTACCTGAACATCGATGTGATACTGGCGTTTGCGCTGCTGGAGAATGTCCTGGGCGGCGTCTTCGCCCTGGCTTTCGTAGGTTTGCGTCCACTGTTCGGCCAGCGTATTGAGGCCCGGGTGGCGGCTGAGAATCCAGGCATCCTGGTTGAGCATGTGCCCGAGCAGGATGGAAAGCCCGGCAACCAGAGCGATGGCCAGCCAGAAACTGGCCAGGATACGCCAGAACAATGAACGCACGGAAAGTCCTCAAGCAAACACAAAATTCTATGTAGGAGCGAGCTTGCTCGCGATGGACGTCAACGATAACGCGCGGCATCAGGCAGCACGTGTTGTCTATTCGTTTTTCGCGAGCAAGCTCGCTCCTACAGTAAAAACATCAGACCCAACGATGCTTGGTCGTTGGGTCCGGAGTTAGCGCATTATTGCGCCTTTTGCGGTTGTTGCGCTTTCCAGGCTTTGAACTCAGCCCACTCGGCACGACGCTCAGCCTGTTTTTTCTGGATCTCGTCGAATTTCTTCTGTTGATCCGGCTTCAGCAAGGCGCGCACGTCCGCTTCAGCTTTCTTGTGGTTCGCGGCCATCTCGTCTTTCATGGCTTTCTGGTCGGCTGGCGAGAGTTTCTCCAGGTACTTCTCGACCAGTTGCTTACGCTCGTGCATCTGCTCGCCCATGATCTTGCGGATCTGCTCGCGCTGTTCGCGGCTCAGGTCCAGCTCACTGTACGGGCCTTTGCCGTGCATGCCGTGCATCTGACCGCCGTGGCGCGAACCGTCCATCGGCCCATCCATCGGGCCGGTGCCTTCAGGCATGGCCATGGCAATGGTCGGCAGGGCAGCTGCGAACATCAGAGCGATAAGAGTCTTGCGCATGGTGTATCTCCTTGTCTCGTTCCCGGTACGTTCCGGATGAGTGCAGATTACGCAGATCAAGGTCAGCGGCGGTCAGCGGAGGGTAAAGCTTTGGTAAACATGATTTTCGGCTGACCTGACAAAACTTCCGATTCCCCTGTAGGAGCTGCCGCAGGCTGCGATCTTTTGATTTTCGGCGTGAGTGATGACGCTAAAGATCAAAAGATCGCAGCCTTCGGCAGCTCCTACAGGGGGGATTGCAGATCGTGCTTGGATTCAGAGGCTGTAGTAGTAGCCGCGGCTGCGCAGGGCGACGATGCGCGGTCGGCCATCGGGGTGTGGGCCGATCTTCTTGCGCAGGTTGCTGACGTGCATGTCCAGGCTGCGGTCGTACAGGGTCAGCTTGCGACCGAGAGCGATCTGCGCCAGTTCCTGTTTGTCCAGGGGCTCGCCGGGTTGCTTGAGCAGGGCTTCCAGCAGGCGGCTTTCGGAGACGGTGAGGGTGAATTCTTGCTCATCGATGCTGACCACGCCGCGCACCGGGCTGAAACACAGGTCGCCCAGTTCCATCTGGCTGGACACCGCTGCCGGGTGGCTACGACGCAGCACAGCGCGCAGGCGGGCGGTCAGTTCCCGTGGATCGCAGGGTTTGGCCAGGTAATCATCGGCGCCGAGTTCCAGGCCGAGGATACGGTCCAGGGGCTCGCCCCGGGCCGAGAGCATCAGCACCGGCAGATCCGGGTGATCGCTGCGCAACTGCTTTAGCAGTTCCAGGCCACTGCCATCGGGCAACATCACATCCAGCACCACGGCCGCCGGGGCGGATTCCGCCAGCGCACGACGTGCGCTCTGGCCGTCGTGACAGGCATGTACCTGAAACCCTTCCTGGCTCAGCCAACTGCTCAGGAGCTCACACAGCTCCTGATCATCATCAATAAGTAACAGCTCGCTCATGACTCACTCAATTTAGCCATTGTCGACGTTTTCGACTTGCTCCACTGGCGAAGATACCGCAGAGCAGAGCCAATAGCGCTACCCCGGCACCAATGACAAACCATTGTTGCTGGTCGGTCAGCAGGCGTGGCAGCGGACTGCTGGCCTGGGCTTCCTTGAGTTGCAGCTTCAAGCGCTGGTTCTCCTGGCGCAACCGGGCCAGCAGCGGGCTTTCGCGTTGGCCATCGGCAGTTTGCAATTGGTTGCTCAGTTCTTCCCGTTGCCGTTCGCTTTCTTTCAAGCGTTGTTGCAACTCGGTGATCTGGCCGCCGGCGCTCAAGGAAAGCGGCGTCGTATTGCCACCCTCGACACTTTCCTCACCGTGGGCGGGCGCCCCGATCGACAACGTGACCAACATCAGACACAACGGACCCTTGCGCATCGCGACTCCTGATTCCAATACGAGTATTGGGCAGGTTATCGGCCGGCAAACGAGGATAATGAGCGATTGAGAACGCGATGAACCGACAAGGTTCATCGCGTGGGGGCAATTGCGAGAAGAACGTTACGGCAGGACTTGCTTGAACGGCTTGACCAGAACGTTGGCGTAGACGCCTGCGGCGATGTACGGATCAGCGTCGGCCCAGGCCTGGGCGGCGCTCAGGGAATCGAATTCGGCGACGATCAGGCTGCCAGTGAAACCCGCCGCGCCCGGATCATTGCTGTCGACCGCCGGATTTGGGCCGGCCAGAACGATGCGGCCTTCGCCCTTGAGCACTTGCAGGCGCTCGAGGTGCGCAGGCCGTGCGGCCAGGCGGGCTTCCAGGGAGTTGGCGACGTCTGTGGCAATGATTGCGTAAAGCATGTCAGTCCTCGGTTTTTGGCGTAGTGGTATCGGCATCGTGCAGATGGCGGGACAGGTAGATGCCCTGGCCGACCAGGAACAGCAAAGTCATGCCCAGGCTGCCGAAGACCTTGAAGTCGACCCAGTAGCTCTGGAAGGTGAACGCGACAAACAGGTTGGCGGCACCGCAAAACAGGAAGAAGGCGATCCAGGCAATGTTCAGACGCGTCCAGACCGGCTCCGGCAAGGTCAACGCGTGGCCCATGATGCGCTTGATCAGCAGGCTGTCACCGACGAAGTGGCTGCCGATGAACGCCAGGGCGAACAGCCAGTTGACCACCGGGGCTTTCCACTTCAGGAACGTCTCGCTGTGGAAGGCGAGCGTCAGGCTGCCGAAGACCAGGCAGGCGATCAGGGTCAGCCACTGGCTCTTCTCCAGCTTGCGCTGCTTGATGAACAGTGTGCCGTAGACCACCAGGGAACTGACGATCAACATCGCGGTGGCGCTGTAAATACCGCCTACAGTGAGCTCATGACCGGCGATGTCGACGACCCGTGGATCGATCTTGAAGACGATGAAAAACAGCAGGAGCGGGATGAAATCGATGAATTGTTTCACAGTGGCAGCCAGAAGCAGGATGTGGCGGCATAATAACAAACATATGGTCGCGCGATAGCGCCAGCTGATTTGAGGTTACAAAGCCCTGTGAATGTTGATTTGCACTGCCATAGCACGGCCTCCGATGGCGCCTTGGCGCCTGCGGTTCTGGTGGCGCGGGCGTTCGAGAAAGGCGTGCGAGTCCTGGCCCTGACCGATCACGACACCCTTGAAGGCCTTGACGAAGCCCGCCACGCGGCCACCGCGCTGGGGATGCAACTGGTCAATGGCGTCGAATTGTCCTGCACCTGGGGCGGCGCGACCATTCATGTATTGGGCTACGGTTTTGATGTGAACGCCGCGCCGTTGGTCGAGGCCATCGCCAGATTGCATGATGGCCGTTGGCTGCGCTCCGAGGAAATCAGCCGCAAACTGGCGCTCAAAGGTATGCCGGGGGCGCTGGAAGGCGCCCGCAAGATCCAGCAGGAGCTGGGCGACAGCGGTAACGCGCCGGCCCGCCCGCATTTCGCCGACTGGATGGTGCGTGAAGGTTTCGTCAAGGATCGCGCCGAGGCGTTCCGTAAATGGCTGGGTGCCGGCAAGCTGGGCGACGTCAAGCAACACTGGCCGACCCTGGAGGAAACCGTTGAAACCCTGCGCGCAGCCAAAGCCTGGGTGAGCCTGGCACACCCCTGGCACTACGAATTCACCCGAAGCAAGCGTCGCCGCCTGATTGCCGACTATATTCAAGCAGGGGGCCACGCCATCGAAGTGGTCAATGGTTACCAGCCTGCCGAGCAAGTGGGCAGCCTGGCCATTCTGGCCCGCGAGTTCGGTCTGCTGGTCAGCGCCGGCAGTGATTTTCATGGCCCTGGAGGCTGGTCGGAGATCGGTGAATACCGGCCACTCCCGGAGGATCTGCCACCACTATGGTGTCGATTCAAACATGACCCAGTTATTGCCGCCGTCTGAACAGGTAGAGAATGTGAGTCAATTTTTCCAGATTCATCCGGAAAACCCGCAAGCGCGTCTGATCAAACAGGCAGTCGAAATCATCCGCAAGGGCGGGGTGGTGATTTATCCCACAGACTCTTCCTACGCCATTGGTTGCCAGATCGGCGACAAAGTGGCTGTGGAGCGCGTGCGACGTTTGCGCGGGCTGGATGAAAAGCACAACTTTGCGCTGATTTGCTGCGATCTGTCGCAATTGGGGCTATTTGCCAAGATCGACACCGGCACTTTCCGCTTGCTCAAGGCCCACTTGCCGGGGCCGTACACGTTCATTCTCAACGCCACCCGCGAAGTACCGCGACTGTTGTTGCACCCGAAGAAACGCACCATCGGCCTGCGGGTGCCGAGCCATCCGATTGCCCTGGCACTGCTGGAGCAGCTCGGCGAGCCGTTGATGAGCGTGAGTCTGATCATGCCCGGTGAAACCGACCCCATGTTTGATCCCTATGAAATGCGCCAGCTGCTCGAACACCAGGTCGATCTGATCATCGACGGCGGCTTCGGCGGGATCAAGGCGTCCACCGTGATCAATCTCGCCGACGGCGAGCCGGAAGTGATCCGTGTTGGCTGCGGCGACCCTGCGCCGTTCATGGTCGAGGCCTAGATGTCCGCAGTAGAACCCGTCGACAGTCAGGCCGGAGCCCAGCAGGAACTGCCTTTCGCCATGGTCTACGGCCAGGCGGTCATGGAAATGCCGCTGGACCTGTACATCCCGCCGGATGCCCTCGAGGTCTTCCTCGAAGCCTTCGAAGGGCCCCTCGACCTGCTGCTGTACCTGATCCGCAAACAGAACATCAACATTCTCGACATCCCGGTGGCGGAAATCACCCGCCAGTACATGGGCTACGTCGAGTTGATGCAGTCGGTGCGCCTCGAACTGGCCGCCGAGTACCTGGTGATGGCTGCGATGCTGGCCGAGATCAAGTCGCGGATGCTGCTGCCGCGAGCCGAAACCGTCGAGGATGAAGAGGACGACCCGCGCGCCGAGCTGATCCGCCGCTTGCAGGAATACGAGCGCTTCAAGGCTGCCGCCGAAGGTATCGACGGCCTGAGCCGTGTCGGCCGTGATGTGGTGGTGCCCAGGCTTGATGCCCCGGAGGCCCGGGCACGCAAGCTGTTGCCGGACGTACGCTTGTCCGAGCTGCTGTTGTCCATGGCCGAGGTGTTGCGCCGTGGCGATATGTTCGAAAGCCATCAGGTCAGCCGCGAGGCGCTGTCGACCCGCGAGCGCATGAGCGATGTGCTGGAACGGCTCAAGGGCGGAGGTTTCGTGCCGTTTGTCGAGCTGTTCACTGCTGAAGAAGGGCGCCTGGGGGTGGTGGTGACCTTTATGGCGATCCTTGAATTGGTCAAGGAATCCCTGGTCGAGCTGGTGCAGAATGAGCCATTTGCCGCGATCCACGTGCGAGCCCGAGCCGAATAACGAGTCGAAACATGAACCTGACTGAACCCCGTGATCTGGCACCCTTGCTTGAAGCCTTTCTGTTGGCTTCGGGAAAGCCGCAATCTCTGGAAAGCCTGTTCGAACTCTTCGAGGAAGGCGAGCGCCCGGAGCCGCCGGTGTTCAAGAAGGCCCTGGCGATTCTGGCCAAGTCCTGTGATGGCCGCGCGTTTGAACTGAAGGAAGTGGCCTCGGGTTATCGCCTGCAGATTCGCGAGAAATTTGCGCCTTGGGTCGGGCGTCTGTGGGAAGAGCGCCCGCAGCGTTACTCCCGTGCCATGCTGGAAACCATGGCCCTGATCGCCTATCGCCAGCCGATTACCCGTGGCGAAATTGAAGACGTGCGGGGCGTGGCAGTCAACAGCAACATCGTCAAGACCTTGATGGAGCGCGAGTGGATCCGCATCGTCGGCTACCGCGACGTGCCCGGCAAACCGGCGATGTTCGCCACCACCAAGGCGTTCCTCGATCACTTCAACCTGAAAAACCTCGACGACCTGCCGCCGCTGGCGGAACTGCGCGAGCTGGAACCGGATCCGGTGCTCGATTTCGATGACGCGCCCGTACCTGCCGGTCTGCAAGAGTTGGCCGACGCCAGCGCCGAGCCGGAAGAGCCCAAGGAAGAGACCAGTTTCCACACGCTGTTGCTGGAGCTGGACAGCATGGAGGAGGGGATCAAGACCGACTTCGACGATTTGCTGCGTGATGGCGTGTCGCCTGAGTTCGATCCGCAACAGTCGGTTATCGAACCAGAAGTCGAAGCGGCACAGCCTGAGCCTGAGCCGGACATTGAACCGGAGCAAGAAGACGACATCCTTGGCGTTGCCGAAGCCCGGGAAAAGCTTTTGGCTGCTGTAGCTGCGCTCGAACAGACGAAACCCGAGCCAGAACTGTCGGACGAAGAGGCCGAAGCGCAGGCCCTGGCGCAAGCCATTGAAGCAGAACGCCGCCAGCTCGACGATTGATGCGATCCCCTGTAGGAGCGAGCCTGCTCGCGATGACGTTGGCACATCCGACATTGAGGTGACCGATCTGCCGCTATCGCGAGCAGGCTCGCTCCTACAGGGAGTTGTGTATACAGAAAGCTGCGTGCCACCGGCCGGCGGAAAAACAAATTACCTTGCCTTGATCAGCTAGTCTCTGATGCGCAAACGCCCTCATGCGCGTATGATTCGCGACCCTTCGGCGATCCCTTCGCCCAAGTACCCAGTTTTCAGACCACACCGGGAGGTGCCCAGATGAGTATCAAAGACCAGCAAGACGACCAGCCAATCGGCCCAGCAGGCGAAAAACTGCAGAAAGTCCTCGCCCGTATCGGCGTCGGCTCGCGCCGTGACGTGGAAGCCTGGATCAGCCACGGCCGCATCAAGGTCAACGGCAAAGACGCCACCCTTGGCCAGCGTGTCGACATGCACGACGCCATCACCATCGATGGCAAGGTGATCAAGCGTGAAGAGGCCGCCGAGTCGGTCCGCCGCGTGATCATGTACAACAAACCCGACGGCGAAATCTGCACCCGTGTCGACCCTGAAGGTCGTCCGACGGTGTTCGACAAGCTGCCGCGTCCGAAAGAAGGGCGCTGGATCAACATCGGCCGTCTCGACATCAATACCACCGGTTTGCTGATGTTCACCACCGACGGTGAACTGGCCAACCGTTTGATGCATCCGTCCTACGAGATGGACCGCGAGTACGCCGTGCGTGTACGCGGTGAAGTCGACGACGAGATGATCGAGCGCCTGAAGGCTGGCGTTGTTCTTGAAGATGGCCCGGCCAAGTTCACCGACATCAAGCAGGCGCCAGGTGGCGAAGGTTTCAACCACTGGTACCACTGTGTGGTGATGGAAGGTCGTAACCGTGAAGTGCGTCGCCTGTGGGAATCCCAGGGCCTGGTGGTCAGCCGTCTGAAGCGCGTGCGTTTCGGCCCGGTGTTCCTCAACTCCGACCTGCCGATGGGTCGCTGGCGTGAAATGAGCCAGTACGAAGTCGACATTCTCAGCGCCGAAGTTGGCCTGACGCCGGTGGCCATGCCGCAACTCAACGCCAAGAGCAAGGACAAGCTCGACCGGATGCAGCGCAAGTCGTCGCGGCCGATGGCCAGGACCGAGCGCGTGCGCACCCTGCGTCCAGCGAGTGGCGGACCTGCTGCCCCGCGTGAAAACCGCGAGCCGCAGATCGAAGGCGAGCGTCCAGGTCGCAAGCCAGCCGCCCGTCAGGACGGCGAACGCGGTCCACGCACGCCACGTCCGGCCAACGGCCGTACGGAGCGTGGCGAAGGTCGTGGTACGCCGGTAGCCGATCGCCCGGTCGACACCAAGCGCCCGGCCAAGCCTGCGCCGAAGCGCCCAGGGATCAAGCTGGTCGACGGCGACGCGCCATCGGGCAAGCGCCGTGGCGCACCAGCCGGTTCCGGCCAGCGTCCGGGCTTTGGTCGTCGCAAGCCGGAGTGAGGCAGCGGTAAGCTTCAAGCTGTAAGCGACAAGTGAACAACGCCAACCTTCGGGTTGGCGTTTTTTTTGGGTCTGGTTTTATGTCTATGTCGTTTTTGAGGCCGTCTTCGCGAGCAGGCTCGCTCCCACAAAGGATCGCATTTCTGCAAAACAACCCGGTCTCCTGTAGGAGCGGGCTTGCCCGCGAAAGCGCCAGTCGCCGCACCGGGATGTCCGAAGTGGAAACCCAGAATTACGCCCCGTAAAGAAAACCTGACGAAATCCCGTGGTTAACCCCATGGAATCGCCTTTCCTTGAATGCTGTAAGAAAATTCTTACGTCCTAACGCTTTCCATTCTTCTGCCAGCGCTCTGGACCGCTTGTTTCACTACCGCAAGCAGGGTGTCATGCGTGCCATGCCTGTCGTGCAGGTGCATAACAAAAAGGAGGCGCAATGAACGCCGCAATCCATCTCCATCTCTCTGCGAGGGGCGGTTTTCCTGCCTTTTCCGTCGATGATCCGCAAGGATCTGACCCATTTTTTGCAGCCGCCCGAGCCTCTCGGGGCGGACACAGGCAATCCCGGCCATAGGCACGCTTGTCCAGCGGGTCTGGCAGCAGGGGGTTACAGGTGTACAATGCGCCGCGTTTTACCTGTGACCTCCTGCGCACCTGCGCAAACCTCAAGGCTATCCGCCTTGTTCACTCCGTCGCGTCACGAGCGTGTCGGGTTCGATTTCGTCGCAGATAAAAACAAACAGGTGACGCATGACCGTTGTAAATACGCTGAACTCCTGGTGCCTGCGCTGGGGTTTGATCGGTGCCGCTTAACGCCTTTCTTGAGCAGCAACGTCGACTGAACATCATCAAACCTTGCGTGAGACCCTTTTCATGAGTGGACAAAACCCGCAATCAGGCGAGCTGAAACGCGGCCTGAAAAATCGCCACATTCAATTGATCGCCCTCGGTGGCGCGATCGGTACCGGCTTGTTCCTCGGCTCGGCCGGGGTACTGAAATCCGCCGGCCCGTCGATGATCCTCGGCTACGCCATCTGCGGCTTCATCGCCTTCATGATCATGCGCCAACTGGGCGAAATGATCGTCGAAGATCCGGTGGCCGGTTCCTTCAGCCACTTCGCGCACAAGTACTGGGGCGGCTTTGCCGGCTTCCTGTCGGGCTGGAACTGCTGGATTCTGTACATTCTGGTGGGCATGTCCGAGCTGACTGCGGTCGGCAAATACATCCACTATTGGGCTCCTGACATCCCGACCTGGGTCTCCGCAGCTGCCTTCTTTGTGCTGATCAACGCCATCAACCTGGCCAACGTCAAAGTGTTCGGCGAGGCCGAGTTCTGGTTCGCGATCATCAAGGTCGTGGCGATCGTCGGCATGATTGCCCTGGGCAGCTACCTGCTGGTCAGCGGCAATGGCGGCCCGCAAGCGGCGGTGAGCAACCTGTGGTCCCACGGTGGCTTCTTCCCGAACGGTGTCAGCGGTCTGGTGATGGCCATGGCTTTCATCATGTTTTCCTTCGGTGGTCTGGAAATGCTCGGTTTCACCGCTGCCGAAGCCGACAAGCCGAAAACCGTGATCCCGAAAGCGATCAACCAGGTGATCTACCGGATCCTGATTTTCTACATCGGTGCGCTGGTGATCCTGCTGTCGTTGACCCCGTGGGACAGCTTGCTGACCACCCTGAACGCCTCCGGTGACTCCTACAGCGGCAGCCCGTTCGTGCAAGTGTTCTCGATGCTGGGCAGCAACACCGCCGCGCACATCCTCAACTTCGTGGTCCTGACCGCAGCCTTGTCGGTGTACAACAGCGGCACCTACTGCAACAGCCGCATGCTGCTGGGCATGGCCGAGCAGGGTGATGCGCCGAAAGCATTGGCGAAGATCGACAAGCGCGGCGTGCCGGTGCGTTCGATCCTGGCTTCGGCTGCCGTGACCCTGATCGCGGTGCTGCTGAACTACCTGATCCCGCAAAACGCGCTGGAGCTGCTGATGTCGCTGGTCGTGGCCACCCTGGTGATCAACTGGGCGATGATCAGCTACTCGCACTTCAAGTTCCGCCAGCACATGAACAAGACCAAACAAACGCCGCTGTTCAAGGCCCTGTGGTACCCGTACGGGAACTACATCTGCCTGGCGTTCGTGGTGTTCGTCCTCGGTGTGATGTTGTTGATTCCGGGGATTCAGACATCGGTGTACGCGATTCCGGTGTGGCTGGTGTTCATGTGGGTCTGCTACGGCATCAAGAACAAGCGCAGTGCGCAGCGTGCCTTGCAGGTTGCAGTGGAGTAACTCCGCGCAGAAACAACAAACCCGGCCAAGTGCCGGGTTTGTTGTTTCCAAGGTTCACACAAAACCCTGTGGGAGCGGGCTTGCTCCCACATTGGTTCTGCTGCGTTCCTGTCACTCATTCGCGGTATCCTGCACGTTCTGAATACGGACGCTTTTCCATGCTGGTCATTTCCAACAACGTGCACCTGCCGGATGCCGAGATCGAGTTGACGGCCATTCGCGCCCAGGGCGCCGGTGGGCAGAACGTCAACAAGGTCTCCAGTGCCGTGCACCTGCGCTTCGACATTCCGGCGTCGTCCTTGCCCGAGTTCTACAAGGAGCGGCTACTGGCGCTGCGTGACAGCCGCATCACCAGCGACGGTGTGTTGATCATCAAGGCTCAGCAATACCGGACACAGGAGCAGAACCGTGCGGATGCTCTGGAGCGTTTGATCGAACTGATCCAGAGTGCCACCAAGGTCGAGAAAAAGCGTCGTCCGACCAAGCCGACGCTCGGTTCGAAGACCCGTCGCCTCGAATCCAAGAGCAAGCGTGGCAACATCAAGGCTGGGCGCGGCAAGGTCGATTTCTAACGCACGTCTCGCGTTTCGCGTTGCTTCGGCGCCTGCCGGTACAGGTAGACGCTGAGCGCAAGGCCGCTGAGCGCGGCCAGTGCGGCGAACAGGAAGATCGAAGCAAAGCCGAATCCCGCCGCAATCGCACCGGCCAATGGCCCAGTGATCCCCAGCGACAAATCGATGAATAGCGAATAAGCACCCACCGCCGCACCACGGCTGGAGGCGGGCACCAGGTTGACCGCTTCCACCCCCAGCGCCGGAAACACCAGCGAAAAACCGAACCCGCTCAGCGCCGCTCCCGCCAGTGCCCAATGGGCATCCGGCGCCAGCCACAGCAACAGCAACCCGAGGGTTTCCACTGACAGGCAGGCAATGGCCACGCGAAAGCCGCCGAGGCGGTTGATCAGGTTGCCGAACAGCAAGCGCGCGCCGATGAAGCTGGCGCCAAACAGGCTCAGGCACAGCACGGCGTTATCCCAGTGTTGCGTGGCGTAATACAGGGTGATGAAGGTGGCGATGGTGCCAAAACCAATGGAGCCCAGGGCCAGTCCGCAGCCGTGAGGGAAGACTCGCCCGAGCACGTGCATGAACGGCAGGCGCTCACCGGCAACGATCGGCGCGGCGGTTTTCGGCCAGGCCAGCAGCAGGCCGAGCACGGCCAGCAACACAATGCTCACACCCATGCTCCACAAGCCCAGTCGATGAACGAGCAACACGCCCAAGGGCGCGCCGACGGCCAACGCGCCATAGCTGGCGATACCGTTCCACGAGATGACTTTGGCCGTATTCGCCGCGCCGACCCGGCCAATGCCCCAGCCAATCGAGCCCGAGCCCACCAGGCTTTCCGCGCTGCCGAGCACCAGGCGGCCGATCAGCAGGCTGAACAGGCTCAAGGCCGGCAGGCTTTGGGTCCAGGCCGAGATCAGCATGAACACACCACTCAAGCCGCAACCGGCCAGGCCATACATCACGGCAAGTTTGCTGCCCTTGTTGTCGATGATCTTCCCGGCATAGGGGCGACTGAGCAGGGTGGCCAGGTATTGCACGCTGATCACCAGGCCCGCGATCACCGCGCCGAACCCCAGGTCGCTGTGGACGTAACCGGGCAATACGGCCAGGGGGATGCCGATGTTCAGGTAGCCGATGAAGGTGAAAAGGACGATGGAAACGACTTGCAGCGTGACCGCCAGGGGGCGCTGGTTTTCAGGCATGGGTAAAGGTCCACGGTAAAGCAGGATAGATAGGCTGCTTATGATAGCGGTGTGGACGGTCGCAGGTTGTGAAAAAGTAAAACTATTTGCCGGGCGCTGTCATTCAGGTTTGACGGGAGCGACCAGCTGCGTGGTGACCAGGGCGGCCAGCGCATTTTCCTGGGTGCCGAAGCGGGCGAGCAAGGCGGCTTGTTTCTCGGGAGAGAGGCGATTCCAGATCTCGATCATTTTCTCGGCGGTGCCGATCAGGACGCTGGCCTGCGCTTCGCTGAATTCATCGGTCATGGACAGAGTTCTCGTTTCAGGCAGTGTGGAAAGCGCATGTTAGCGCTTTCCACACGGTCTGTACGGCGGGTGTTTCAGTCTTCTCTGTCAGCCTGGCGGCGGTCAGTGGCTTCTTTCGGCTGGGGCTGTTGGGCTCCGGCTTGCTGCGTGGTCGTCTGCTCAGGTTCGTGCAGGCTTGGGAAGGGGAGATTAGGAATCTCGTGCATGGTCGCGCTCCTCGCTAAGTCTGTTGATAGATCTGGTAGATCCGCGCTTTAAAAAAGCCTGGGCAGGATACCGCACTGAAAATGACAAACGGACTTTTATATCCATTTGTTTCGACGGATGGGGTTGTATAGACAAATCCATGTAGGAGCGAGCTTGCTCGCGATGGTGTGTCAGGCAATGTTGATGTCGACTGAAATACCATCGCGAGCAAGCTCGCTCCTACAGGGGGGGTAGGGTTATTTGCAGACTTTGGCAATCGCCTCGGCCAGCAGATCCAGACGCGTGGCATCAATCCCCGCCACGTTGGCCCGGCCCGAGCTGACCATGTACACGCTGTGGTTGTCCCGCAAGTTCTTCACTTGTTCCGGCGACAGGCCGGTGTAGGAGAACATCCCGCGTTGCACGCCAATGTGCGCAAAGCGCTCGCGCAATCCGTGAGGTTCCAGCGCCTCCACCAGACCGCTGCGCAGTTGGGCGATACGCAAGCGCATGCCTTCCACTTCGTCAGCCCAGAGGTTTTTCAGCTCCGGGTCACCGAGGATGGTCGCGACCACGGCCGCACCGTGATCCGGCGGCGTCGACCACAGGTTGCGGGCGATGTTGGCGAGCTGGCTGCGGATGTCGGTGAGCTTGTCGGCGGTTTTCGCGCAGACAATCAGTGCACCGGTGCGGTCGCGGTACAGGCCGAAGTTTTTCGAGCAGGAACTGGTGATCAGCAGTTCCGGCAACTCGGCGGCGAACAGTCGGGTCGACCAGGCATCCTGCTCCAGGCCATCGCCGAATCCTTGATACGCAAAGTCGATCAGTGGCAGCAGTTCGCGCTTGCGTACGACCTCCAGCACCCGCTGCCAGTCATCCTGGGACAGGTCGAAACCGGTCGGGTTATGGCAGCAGGCGTGCAGCAACACCACGTCACCCTTGGGCGCTTCATTGAGCGCCGCCAGCATGCCGTCGACGTCGAGACGGTTGTCACTGCCCACGTACGGGTAGTGGCTGACCTTGACCTTGGCTGTCGCAAAAATCGTTTCGTGGATCGGCCAGGTCGGGTTGCTCAACCACACGCCACGGCCCGGCAGGCATTGGGCGATGAAGTCCGCGCTCAGGCGCAGCGCACCCGTGCCACCCGGTGTCTGGGTGGTGCCGGCGCGTTGTGCGTTGATCAGCTTCGAGTCGGCACCCAGCACCAGCTCATTGATGGCCTTGCCGAACGCGGGCTCGCCGTGGCCACCGATGTAGGTCTTGGTGGACTGGCGATCCACCAGGCGCTGCTCGGCAAGCTTCACCGACTCGAGAATCGGCGTCAGGCCCTGGGCGTCTTTGTAGACACCCACGCCCAAATCGAACTTGCGCGGGTTCGGGTCCTGCGCGTAGGCGTCCATCAGGCCGAGGATCGGGTCGCCAGGCACTCGACCGATGGCGTCGAAATGCATTACTTGCGCCCCTCAGCGTCCTTCGCCACTTCGTCAGTGCGCGCGGCCATGATGAAGTCGTTGCGGTGCAGGCCTTTGATCGAGTGGCTCCACCAGGTCACGGTGACTTTGCCCCACTCGGTCAGCAGGCCCGGGTGGTGGCCTTCGGCCTCGGAGATTTCACCGACGGCGTTGGTGAACGCCAGTGCATGTTTGAAGTTCTTGAACAGGAAGACTTTTTCCAGTTGCATGATGCCGTCGCGTATTTCGATGTTCCAGTCCGGGATCTGCTTGATCAGGATCGGCAGTTCTTCATCGCTGACTTGTGGGGCGTCGGCGCGGCAGGCTTCGCAATGGGCTTGAGTTAATGCGGTCATGATGTGTTCCTGAAATCGAATGTTGGGAAATCGGCCCTCAGTGCTACCACGCTAATCCAAAGCGATGGTTTCTGACAGGCTCACTTGATTCTAAAAGCGGCGGATCACGCGGCTTTTGGTTTTGGCGGAAATTTCGGTGCGTGCAGACCCATCTGCATCGCTTGCTTGACCATGCCCATGATGTCTTCGTGAGCGAGGTCGAACAGACGCTTGAGATTTGGCAACGCAAAGTACAGTGGCTGCAATATGTCGATGCGGTAAGGCGTGCGCATGCATTCCAGCGGATCGAACGCCTGATGCTCAGGCTCGTCCGACAGGCAATAAACGGTCTCTTTCGGTGAAGACAGAATGCCGCCGCCGTAGATGCGCTGGCCTTGCGGGGTGTCGACCAGACCGAACTCGATGGTCATCCAGTACAGGCGCGCCAGGTACACGCGTTCTTCCTTGGACGCCTTGAGGCCGAGTTTGCCGTAGGTGTGGGTGAATTCGGCGAACCACGGGTTGGTCAGCAGCGGGCAGTGACCAAAGATCTCGTGGAAAATGTCCGGCTCTTGCAGGTAATCCAGTTCTTCGCGGGTACGAATGAAGGTCGCTACCGGGAACTGCTTGCTGGCCAGCAATTCGAAAAAGGTCTGGAAGGGAATCAGTGCCGGAACCCGGGCAACCTGCCAGCCGGTGGTTTCACCGAGGACCTTGTTGATTTCGCCGAGTTGAGGAATGCGGTCGTGGGGCAGACCGAGTTTTTCGATACCGTCCAGGTACTCCTGGCACGCACGCCCTTCGATCACTTTCAGTTGACGAGTGATCAGCGTGTTCCACACCGCGTGCTCTTCGGCGGGGTAGTCGATAAAACCTTGCGCATCGGGCTCGCGAGCCACGTATTGCGTCTGCTTCATGCTGCTCTCCTGCTAAGGGATTTCGTTCTTGTTATGTACTGCTATGGACTTAGAAATACTCCATGAATTGCACCGTTGCAGCAGGTGCCCGGCGTCGTGCGTAGGAAAAACCCTCAATAATCGTAAAGTTTTCGTTACGTATTGGCCGTGATCGCGCAGTTATTGCGATTTCACGGTTTGAAAAATGCTTTGTCTGTCACATAATCTTGACGACTATCTGAGCGCCCACGCAGAAAAATCCCTGCCATTGGCCTCGTCCTTCACTGTTTGGGCCTTTTCATGCGTATCAAAGTCCATTGCCAGAACCGCATCGGCATCCTGCGCGACATTCTCAATCTGCTGGTGGAGTACGGGATCAACGTGGCCCGCGGTGAGGTGGGCGGTGAGCACGGCAACGCCATCTACCTGCATTGCCCGAACCTGATCAACATTCAGTTCCAGGCCTTGCGTCCGAAGTTCGAAGCGATTGCCGGGGTTTTCGGCGTCAAGCGTGTAGGGCTGATGCCCAGCGAGCGTCGGCACATGGAGCTCAATGCACTGCTCGGTGCGCTGGAGTTTCCGGTGCTGTCGATCGACATGGGCGGCTCCATCGTCGCGGCCAACCGTGCGGCGGCGCAGTTGCTCGGGGTGCGGGTCGACGAGGTGCCGGGGATTCCCCTGTCGCGGTACGCCGAGGATTTCGATTTGCCGGAACTGGTGCGGGCCAACAAGTCGCGGATCAACGGGCTGCGGGTCAAGGTCAAGGGTGACGTGTTCCTGGCCGACATCGCGCCGCTGCAATCGGAGCACGACGACAGCGAAGCCATGGCCGGTGCGGTGCTGACGTTGCACCGCGCCGACCGGGTTGGCGAGCGCATCTACAACGTGCGCAAGCAGGAATTGCGCGGCTTCGACAGCATCTTCCAAAGTTCGAAAGTAATGGCCGCGGTGGTGCGCGAAGCGCGGCGCATGGCGCCACTCGATGCACCGCTATTGATAGAAGGCGAAACCGGCACCGGCAAAGAATTGTTGGCGCGGGCCTGCCATCTGGCCAGTCCTCGTGGGCAGTCGCCGTTGATGGCGCTCAATTGCGCCGGTTTGCCGGAGTCCATGGCCGAGACGGAATTGTTCGGATACGGCCCTGGTGCCTTTGAAGGGGCGCGAGCCGAGGGCAAGCTCGGGCTGCTGGAACTGACGGCGGGCGGTACGCTGTTTCTCGATGGCGTCGGGGAAATGAGTCCGCGCTTGCAGGTGAAGTTGCTGCGCTTTTTGCAGGACGGTTGCTTCCGTCGGGTAGGCAGCGATGAAGAGGTCTACCTTGATGTGCGGGTGATCTGCGCGACCCAGGTCGACCTGTCTGAACTGTGCGCTCGCGGTGAGTTCCGCCAGGATCTCTATCACCGCTTGAATGTGTTGTCGCTGCACATCCCGCCGCTGCGCGAATGCCTCGACGGCTTGACGCCGCTGGTGGAGCATTTCCTCGATCAGGCCAGTCGGCAGATCGGTTGCCCGCTGCCGAAACTGGCCCCGGCGGCCATTGAGCGGCTCAGTCACTACCATTGGCCGGGTAACGTGCGGCAACTGGAGAACGTGCTGTTCCAGGCGGTTTCCCTGTGCGACGGCGGCACGGTCAAGGCCGAGCACATTCGTCTGCCGGATTACGGCGTGCGTCAGCCCCTTGGCGATTTTTCGCTGGAAGGAGGGCTGGACGAGATCGTCGGGCGTTTCGAGAAGGCGGTGCTGGAGCGGCTGTATTCGGAGCACGCCAGCAGCCGATTGCTCGGCAAGCGACTGGGTGTTTCCCACACAACGATTGCCAACAAGTTGCGTGAATATGAAATAAGCAAACTGGAGCGTTAATAACTCAACAAGGCAAGAATTATTTTCGGATGTAAATATTTATCCAGCGCTTCAAGTTCGCATTTAAAGCACTAAAACCTCTGCTATTGACCTGAGTCATGGAACTTACAGAGGAAGCCATCTAGGCTCTTCTAAAAGTTTGGCAGGAGCGCTGACCATGCCATCAATGGATGACTCCACTCGGCGAGTTCGCAAAGAAACTCGCCTCTTCTATTTCCTGATCATTGTTCTGTTTCCACTGTTATCGGTGGCGATAGTCGGTGGTTATGGTTTTTTCGTCTGGTTTCTGCAAATGCTCCTCGGTCCGCCAGGGGCCCCCAACTGATCGACATTCATCTCTAATTCAGCAGGGAGTACTGGTTATGGAAAAGACGCTGCACATTGCCAGTCTTGTCGTACATGCCCGTCCTGCCTTGTTCGAGGCGGTGAAAGCCAACCTGCGTTTGCTCACGGGCGTTGAGCTTCATCAGGAAAGCCCTGCCGGCAAATTGGTGGTTGTGCTGGAAACCGATCACGAAAGCCAGATTCTTCAGCGAATCGATCAGATCAATCGCTTGCCAGGTGTGCTCAATGCCGCCCTGGTTTATCACGAGATTCTCGATGTGACGGGAGAAAGCACATGCCTATGACTCGGCGAGAGTTTGTCAAAGCCCAGGCTGCCGGAATCGCGGCAGCGGCTGCGGGTCTCCCGGTGTTTACCTCGGCCAGCAACCTGATTACCGAACAAGATATGGTTTCCCTGAACTGGAACAAGGCGCCCTGTCGTTTTTGCGGTACCGGTTGCAGCGTCATGGTGGCGACCAAGGACAACCGCGTAGTGGCAACTCACGGCGATGTAAAAGCCGAGGTCAATCGCGGGTTGAACTGCGTCAAAGGCTACTTTTTATCCAAGATCATGTACGGCGTTGATCGGCTGACTCAGCCGCTGTTGCGCATGACCAATGGGCAATATGACAAACAGGGCGAGTTTCACCCGGTGTCCTGGAAACAGGCGTTCGATGTGATGGAGTTGAAGTACAAGGAGGCGCTGAAGAACAAGGGCGGGGAATCCATCGCCATGTTCGGTTCCGGGCAGTGGACGATCTGGGAAGGGTACGCGGCCAACAAATTGATGAAGGCGGGATTCCGCTCGAACAACATCGACCCCAACGCACGCCATTGCATGGCCTCGGCGGTCATGGGGTTTATGCGCACGTTCGGTATCGACGAACCGATGGGCTGTTATGACGATATCGAAGTCACCGATGCATTCGTCTTGTGGGGTTCAAACATGGCGGAAATGCACCCGATTCTCTGGAGTCGGGTGACTGATCGCCGTTTAAGCCAGCCGAATGTGAAAGTGGCCGTGCTCTCCACTTTCGAACATCGCAGTTTTGAACTGGCCGACATTCCGATGGTGTTCAAGCCGCAGACTGACTTGCTGATTCTCAACTACATCGCCAACCACATCATTGAAAGCGGTTCGGTCAACCAGGAGTTTGTTAGCAAACACACCAAATTCGCCAAAGGCACGGATGACATCGGCTACGGTTTGCGTCCCGATAATCCGCTGGAAATGAAGGCCAAAAATGCCGACAAAGCGAACACCTGGACCGACATCGACTTTGAGCAATTCGCTGCTTTCGTAAAACCCTACACCCTGGAACGCACCGCGAAGGAAACCGGGGTGCCAGCCGAGCGCCTCAAGGCATTGGCTGAGCTGTACGCCGACCCCAAGCGCAAAGTGGTTTCGTTCTGGACCATGGGCTTCAACCAGCACACCCGGGGCGTGTGGGCCAACAATCTGATCTACAACATCCACCTGCTGACCGGGAAAATCAGCGAGCCGGGCAACAGTCCTTTCTCCCTGACGGGCCAGCCTTCGGCCTGCGGAACGGCGCGGGAAGTGGGCACGTTCTCCCATCGTCTACCGGCCGATCTGGTGGTGACCAATCCGAAGCATCGCGCCACGGCGGAAAAAATCTGGAAACTGCCGGCGGGCACCATCAAGGAAAAGGTCGGGTTCCATGCCGTGCAGCAGAGCCGCATGCTCAAGGACGGCGTGCTCAATGTGTATTGGACGATGGCCAGCAACAACATGCAGGCCGGGCCCAACATCATGCAGGAAGTGTTGCCGGGGTGGCGCAATCCCGAGAACTTCGTGGTGGTGTCGGATGTGTATCCCACCGTTTCGGCACAGGCAGCGGATCTGATTTTGCCCACGGCCATGTGGGTCGAGAAAGAGGGCGCTTACGGCAACGCGGAGCGACGTACGCAGTTCTGGCACCAACTGGTTTCGGCGCCGGGGGACGCCAAGTCGGACCTCTGGCAATTGGTCGAATTTTCCAAGCGCTTTAAAACCGACGAAGTCTGGCCGGCGGAATTGTTGGAGAGTTCGCCGCAGTACAAGGGCAAGACCCTGTATGAAGTACTGTTCAAGAATGGTCAGGTCGATGAGTTCCCCGCTGAGCAACTGGCTGAGGGCTATCAAAACGACGAGGCCCGGGATTTCGGTTTCTACCTGCAAAAAGGCCTGTTCGAAGAATATGCCCAATTCGGTCGTGGGCATGGTCATGACCTTGCGCCCTTTGATCGTTATCACTCCGAGCGCGGGTTGCGCTGGCCCGTCGTCGAAGGCAAGGAAACGCTGTGGCGCTTCCGCGAAGGTTACGACCCCTATGTCGAGAAGGGCAGTGGCGTGCAGTTCTACGGTTACCCCGACAAGAAGGCGATCATCTTCGCACTGCCCTACGAGCCGCCTGCGGAAGCCCCGGATGCGGACTTCCCGTTCTGGTTGAGCACTGGACGGGTGCTTGAACACTGGCACACCGGGACCATGACCCAGCGTGTCGAAGAGCTCTATAAAGCAGTCCCCGATGCGCTGGTCTACATGCACCCGGCCGACGCCAAGGCCTTGAACGCCAGGCGTGGCAGCGAAGTGAAACTGATCAGCCGGCGCGGCGAAATGCGTGCACGGATTGAAACCCGTGGACGCAACAAACCGCCTCAAGGCCTGGTGTTCGTGCCGTTCTTCGACGCCAACAGGCTGATCAACAAAGTCACGCTTGATGCGACGGACCCGATCTCCAAACAGACCGATTACAAGAAATGCGCGGTCAGGATTGAGTTGATCAAGACGGCATAAGGAGCGCTTTCATGAACTATCGTTCGCTGTCCCTGCTTGCCGCTCTGCTGGTGTGGCTGCCCGTGGCATTTGCGGCAGAACCCGGTTACCCACTGGATGCGCCGGCACCAGATGGTCGACGGGGCGGCGGGACCTTGACTCAGGAGCTGCCCGCTCCACCCATCGCGGAAGACGAGAACAAGGACCTCAAGCGTGAACGTAATTATCCCGAGCAACCGCCGACCATTCCCCACAGCATTCGCGGGTATGGCATCGACATGAACAGCAACAAGTGTCTGACCTGCCACAGTCGCGGCAACAGCGCGCGCACCCAGGCGCCGATGATCAGTATCACGCACTACATGGACCGCGACGGCCAGGCATTGGCGGCGGTGTCGCCGCGCCGCTACTTCTGTAACCAGTGTCATGTGCCGCAAAAAGATGTGAAACCACTGGTGAACAACAGCTTCAAAAACATCGATCAAGTGTTGCAAGACGAAATCAACCGCCAGCCGAAACCTTGAGGAGAGGCCATGAAATTTTTGCTTGCCTTGCTCAAGGATTATTGGGGGGTGCTGCGTCGGCCCAGCGTGCATTACAGCCTGGGCTTCCTGACCCTGGGCGGGTTTGTCGCCGGAGTGATTTTCTGGGGTGGGTTCAACACCGCGCTGGAAGCGACCAACACCGAGAAGTTCTGCACGTCCTGCCATGAAATGCGCGACAACGTTTTTGTCGAGTTGCAGGAAACCATTCACTACACCAATCGCTCCGGCGTGCGCGCCACGTGCCCGGACTGTCACGTCCCCCACGAGTGGACGCACAAGATCGCCCGCAAGATGCAGGCCTCCAAGGAGGTCTGGGGCACGTTGTTCGGCACTATCAGTACCCGGGACAAGTTTCTGGGCATGCGCCGGGAGCTGGCCGAGCACGAGTGGGCACGGCTCAAGGCCAACGACTCCCGGGAGTGTCGCAACTGCCACAACTTCGAATTCATGGACTTCACACGTCAGGGCAAACGCGCCGCCAACATGCACTCCACCTCATTGGCCAGCGGACAGGCAACCTGTATCGACTGCCATAAAGGCATTGCCCACAAATTGCCCGACATGAGCGGTGTGAAAGGCTGGTAGCCGACTTTTCACGGTGTTGCCGCCAAGCGGCATAACCGCGCCGGTTTTTCGTCTGCGATCCATTGTTCGTTTCCCTTCTGATCAGCCTCCAACCCCCGGTTTCAAGGGGGTTGGAGCCACTGCGCGCAAGTTGGTCTGCAAATTGCTACAGCCTGCGCAACACAGCAGTGGACGGCAAACGTCCGGCAGGCAGAGGAAAGAGTGTGGACAAGTACCTTTATGTGGCAATGACCGGCGCCAGCCAGAATGCACTGGCGCAAAAGGCTCATGCCAACAACCTCGCGAACATCTCTACCAACGGCTTCCAGAAAGACCTGGAACAGGCCCGTTCGATGCCGGTGTTCGGTGACAGCTTTCCGGCGCGTGCGTTTGCGATGACCGAACGGCCGGCCACCGATTTCTCCCCTGGCTCGCTGGTGGAAACCGGCCGCGACCTCGACGTTGCCGTGCAAGGCAGCGGCTGGATTGCCGTACAGACTCCCGATGGCGCTGAAAGCTACGTGCGCACCGGCAGCCTGAACGTTGACGCCCTGGGTGTGCTGCGCGCCGGCAACGGCATGCCGGTCATGGGCAATGGCGGGCCGATTGCCGTGCCGCCGGAGCAGCAGATCGAAGTCGGCGAGGACGGCACCATCAGCATCCGTGCGATGGGCGAAGGTCCCCGGGTGATGGCTGAAGTAGACCGCATCAAGCTGGTCAATCCGGACCTCAAGAACATGACCAAAGGCCTGGATGGTTCGATCCACACCAAGGACGGCAAGCCGGCGCAGGCCGATGCCGGCGTCAAGCTGGTGTCCGGGTTCCTCGAGTCGAGCAACGTCAATGCCGTGGAAGAGATGACCTCGGTACTGGCTTTGTCCAAGCAGTTCGAGCTGCACATCAAGATGATGAACACCGCCAAAGACGATGACCAGGCCATGGCTCGGGTCTTGCAGATCAGCTAATTACCAGAACGTCGCGCCGTAAAACAGGCGCACGAGGAGAATCGAATGCTTCCGGCTCTATGGGTTGCCAAGACAGGCCTGTCCGCCCAGGACACCAACCTGACCACCATTTCCAACAACCTGGCCAACGTGTCGACCACGGGTTTCAAACGTGACCGCGCCGAGTTCCAGGACCTGCTCTACCAGATCAAGCGCCAGCCAGGCGCCCAGTCGACCCAGGACAGCGAACTGCCGTCGGGTCTGCAACTGGGTACCGGTGTGCGCATCGTCGGCACCCAGAAAAACTTCACCGCCGGCAGCCTGCAAACCACCGAACAGCCACTGGACATGGCCATCGACGGTCGTGGTTTCTTCCAGATCCTGCAACCGGACGGCACCACGTCCTACACCCGTGACGGTACCTTCCACCTGGACTCCAACGGCCAGATCGTCAACGCCAGCGGCTTTGCCCTGGAGCCGGCGATTGTCATTCCAAACGACGCACAAACCTTCACGGTCGGTCGCGACGGCACCGTGTCCATCACCATTGCCGGCAACCCGGCTGCCCAGGTGATCGGCAACCTGCAAACCGCCGATTTCATCAACCCGGCCGGCCTGCAGGCAGTGGGCAACAACCTGTTCCTGGAAACCGCCGCCAGTGGCGCGCCGCAAGTCGGCACGCCGGGCCTGGCCGGTTTCGGTACCACGCTGCAGAACACCCTGGAAACATCCAACGTCAGCACCGTTGAGGAGATGGTCAACATGATCACCACCCAGCGTGCCTACGAGATGAACTCCAAGGTGATCTCCACCGCCGACCAGATGCTCTCGTTCGTAACGCAGAATCTGTAATCAAGTCTATGTGCGGCCATGAGGCTGCCTGCAACACCGTGAGGTAGGGTCATGCATCGCTATGTATCTGTTCTGGCACTGAGTGGGATCACCGCGCTCGCAGGTTGCGTGCCTGCGACGCCCAAGCCCAATGACCCTTATTACGCTCCGGTGTTGCCGCGCACGCCCTTGCCGGCGGCGGCGAACAACGGCTCGATCTATCAGGCCGGTTTCGAACAGAACCTCTACAGCGACCGCAAGGCGTTCCGGATCGGTGACATCATCACCATCACCCTGAACGAAAGGACCCAGGCCAGCAAAAACGCCAACTCACAAATTGGCAAGAACAGCAAGGCCAGCATCGGCCTGACCTCGCTGTTCGGCTCCACCCCCAACACCAACAATCCGTTTGGCAGTGGTGACCTGAGTCTTGACGCCAGCTATGAAGGCGACCGCGCGACCAAGGGCGATAGCAAGGCGGCGCAGGGTAACACCCTGACCGGTTCGATCACGGTCACCGTCGCCGATGTATTGCCCAACGGCATCATCGCGGTGCGCGGCGAGAAGTGGATGACCCTCAACACCGGCGATGAGCTGGTGCGGATTGCCGGTCTGGTGCGCGCCGATGACATCTCTACCGACAACACCGTGTCGTCGACCCGTGTCGCCGATGCGCGCATCACCTACTCGGGCACCGGTTCGTTTGCCGATGCGAGTCAGCCAGGCTGGTTCGACCGTTTCTTCCTCAGCCCGCTGTTCCCTTTCTAGGTGGTCAGTTTGAATCTTAAACACCTCATGGTTGCCGCCTTGATGCTGTCCGCTGCGTTCAACGCGCAAGCCGAGCGCCTGAAGGACATCGCCAGCATTTCCGGCGTGCGTTCCAACCAATTGATCGGCTACGGCCTGGTGGTCGGGCTTAACGGCACCGGCGACCAGACGACGCAAACCCCGTTCACCCTGCAGACCTTCAACAACATGCTCTCGCAGTTCGGCATCAAGGTGCCGCCGGGGTCGGGCAACGTGCAGTTGAAGAACGTCGCGGCGGTATCGATCAGTGCCGATTTGCCGGCGTTCGCCAAGCCGGGTCAGCAGGTTGACATTACTGTTTCGTCCATCGGCAACTCCAAGAGTTTGCGCGGCGGCACCTTGCTGCTGACACCGCTCAAGGGTATCGACGGCAACGTCTATGCGGTGGCCCAGGGCAACCTGGTGGTCGGTGGTTTCGATGCGGAAGGGCGAGACGGCTCGAAGATCACCGTCAACGTTCCGTCGGCCGGTCGCATCCCCGGCGGTGCGTCGGTGGAGCGTGCAGTACCGAGCGGTTTCAATCAGGGCAACAGCCTGACGCTGAACCTCAACCGTTCCGACTTCACCACGGCCAAACGCGTCGTCGACAAGATCAACGACATGCTCGGCCCTGGCGTGGCCCAGGCCATCGACGGCGGTTCGATTCGCGTCACCGCGCCGCTCGATCCGAGCCAGCGCGTCGACTATCTGTCGATCCTGGAAAATCTCGAAATCGATCCGGGTCAGGCGGTGGCGAAAGTCATCATCAACTCCCGTACCGGCACCATCGTGATCGGCCAGAATGTCAAGGTTTCCCCGGCTGCTGTCACACACGGCAGCCTCACCGTGACCATTACCGAAGACCCGATCGTCAGCCAGCCCGGTCCTCTGTCCAATGGCACAACGGCAGTGGTACCGCGTTCGAAGGTCAACGCCCAGCAGGAAGCCAAGCCGATGTTCAAGTTCGGCCCGGGCACCACCCTCGACGAGATCGTACGGGCGGTGAACCAGGTCGGCGCGGCACCGGGTGACTTGATGGCCATCCTCGAAGCGTTGAAGCAGGCCGGCGCCCTGCAAGCCGACCTGATCGTGATCTGAGGACGGCCATCGTGGATATGCGCAAGAGCGGTCTGGTCAGCCGCAGCGATTCGGGCTCCTATTCGGACCTCAATCGTCTGAATCAGCTCAAGGTCGGCGACAAGAACAGCGACGGCAATATGCGCAAGGTGGCGCAGGAGTTCGAATCGCTGTTCCTTGGGGAAATGCTCAAGTCGATGCGCTCGGCCACCGAAGCGCTGGGGCAGGACAATCCGATGAACACGCCGGCGGCCAAGCAGTACCAGGAAATGTACGACCAGCAACTGGCGGTTTCCATGTCCCGCGAGGGTGGCGGCATTGGTCTGGCAGACGTGCTGTTGCGCCAGATGTCGAAGAACAAACCGATGGCGCCGGGCGAGGCGGCGGCAGCGTCGCTGGCCAAGCAAGAGGCTGCCAAGGCGGCCGTGCAAACGCCGGTGGCGGCAGGCACGGTCGCAATCAACGGGCCGTTGTCGCGGGTCAACGGCCAGCGTCCGTTATGGGCTTCGCGTTCAATCCAAACTCCGCAAGAGGTGGGTGAGGGTGGTCATCGCAATGACATGGCGCTGATCAATCAGCGACGCCTGGCATTGCCGCCGAAGCTGGCAGATCGTCTGTTGGCCGGGCTGGTGCCTTCGGTGACGACCACGGCCACAACGATCAACCAGAGACCATTACCTGAACGCGCGACGAACACGGGTTCGGGGCCGTTGTACAACGGCGACTGGCTGGCGAACGCACAGCAATCCTCCGCGGGCGGCATGCAGATTTACGGTCGCGCCATGGCGCAGATTCCTCTGGCGCCACCGAAGAAAGCCTTCAGTTCCGCCGACCAGTTCGTCAACACCATGTTGCCGATGGCCAAGGAAGCGGCGGCCCGGATCGGTGTCGATCCACGTTATCTGGTGGCCCAGGCGGCCCTCGAAACCGGTTGGGGCAAGTCGGTCATGCGCCAGCAGGATGGCAGCAGCAGCCACAACCTGTTCGGCATCAAGGCCGGCAACAGCTGGCAGGGCAATTCGGCGCGGGCGATCACCAGCGAATTCAGAAACGGGCAGATGGTCAAGGAGACGGCCGAGTTCCGCTCCTACGATTCCTACAAGGACAGTTTCCATGACCTTGTGACTTTGCTGCAGACCAATAATCGCTATCAAGATGTCGTGAAGTCGGCCGATAACCCAGAACAGTTTGTACGCGAGTTGCAGAAGGCCGGTTACGCAACCGACCCGGACTACGCAAGCAAGATTTCGCAGATAGCCAAGCAGATGACGAGTTACCAGAACTACGCTGCGGCGGGCGTTTCCACCACGCCTTTATAAGGCACAAGGTATAAGGTCTGAATCATGAGTTTGCTCAATATCGGGATGTCGGGGCTCAGTGCTGGCCATAACTCGTTGGTGACGACCGGCAACAACATTGCCAACGTCGACACCGCCGGGTACTCGCGCCAGCAGTCTGTGCAGAGCACCAAAGGCTCGATTCAGTATGGCAACGTGTTCATCGGCACCGGCACGACGCTGGCCGATGTGCGCCGCGTGTACAACTCCTATCTCGATTCGCAACTGCGCACCGCGACCTCGCTCGACAGCGAAGCTACGTCGTACAACGCACAGGCCACGCCGCTGGACGCCACGCTTTCCGATTCCAACACCGGGCTGACCGGTGTGCTGCAAAAATTCTTCACCTCAATGCAAGGCGTTTCGACCTCGGCCACCGACGACACGTCCCGCCAGTCGGTGCTGACCGGTGCCCAGGCCTTGTCCGCTCGCTTCAATTCGATTGCCAAGCAATTGAACGATCAGAACACCAACCTGAACGGCAGCCTGGGCGACATGGCGGATCAGGTGAACAAGCTGTCCACCACGATTGCCACGCTCAACCAGAAGATTTCCGAGCTGTCCACCGGCACCAACCAGCCAAACGACCTGCTGGACTCGCGCAACGAAGCCGTGCGCCAACTGTCCGAACTGGTCGGTACCCAGGTGGTCGAGCGCGGCAACAGCTACGACGTCTACATCGGCAGCGGTCAGCCACTGGTGGTCGGCAACACCACCAATACACTGCAAACCGTGCCGAGCCAGGGCGATCCATCGCGCATGGCGCTGCAGCTCAACCGTGGCTCCAGCACCATCGACGTGACCTCGGTGGTCAGCGGCGGTGAGATCGGTGGCCTGCTGACTTACCGCAAGGAAGTGCTCGACCCTTCGCTCAATGAGCTGGGACGCGTGGCGCTGGTGGTGGCAGACCAGATCAACAGCCAGCAGGCGCAAGGCATCGACAAGAACGGTGATTTCGGCGCGGCGATCTTCAACAACATCAACAGTGCCGCCCTGGTCAGCCAGCGCAGCATTGCGGCGGCGGGCAACAGTGCCGGCTCCGGCAACCTGGATGTCACCATCAAGGACACCGGCAAGCTGACCACCAGCGACTATCAGGTGACGTTCACCAGCGCCACCAACTACACCGTCAAGCGCTCGGACGGTACCGACCTGGGCGCGTTCAGCACCACGACGACCCCGGCCCCGGTGATCGACGGCTTCAGCCTGAACCTCAACGGCGGTGCGCTGAGCGCCGGCGATTCGTTCAAGGTGACACCGACCCGTGGCGCGGCGGCGAGTATCCAGACCGTGCTCACCGACCCGAAAAAAATCGCGGCCGCAGCACCCTTGACCGGCATGACCAGTGCCAACAACACCGGCACCTATACCCAGCCGACGCTGACCAGCACCCTCGATATCTACAACCCGGCGGCCCAGGCAGAAATGCAGGCCGCGCTCAAGTACTCGACGCCGGTCAAGCTGGTGTTCGGGGCGGCCAGCGGCGGTAGCCAGAGCTACAACATGGTCGATGCCAAGGGCAATTCGATCAGTGCCGGCACCATCGTTCCCGGCCAGAGCAACACCCTGAACCTGAAAGTGGGCATGGTCGATGCCAGCGGTGCGCCGGTCATGGACACCAGTATCACGCCGGCCGTGCAGAAGACGTTTACCGTACAGACCACGGTCGGCGCCACGCCCGCCAGCGGCGAAAGCTTCACCATCAACCTGACCGGCGCGGCGTCCTTGGACAACCGCAACGCCCAGGCGCTGGTCGGCCTGCAAACCAGGCAGACCGTAGACACCGGCACGGCGAGCAAGGGTATCAGCCTGACCGATGCCTACAACAAGCTGGTGACCAACGTCGGCGCCAAGGCTGCCCAAGGCAAGTCCGACAGCGACGCCACCACGGCGATCCTGGCCAATGCCAAAGGGGCGCGGGATTCGAACTCCGGGGTCGACCTGGACGAAGAAACCGGCAACCTGGTCAAGTACCAGCAGTACTACACCGCGTCTTCGCAGATCATCAAGGCTGCGCAGGAAATTTTCACCACGCTGATCAACAGCCTTTAAGGAGTCGTAATTCATGCGCATTTCCACCGCCCAGTATTACGAAATCACCGCTGCGAACTACCAGCGCAACTTCAACAAGGCCATCGCGACCAGCAACGAAGTCAGCAGCCAGACCCGCATCAACACCGCCGCCGATGATCCGATCGGTGCCGGTCGTTTGCTGGAGCTGGGTCAGCAGAGCGCGATGCTTGAACAGTACGGCACCAACATCGGCACCACCAAGAATGCGTTGAGCCTGCAGGAAACGACGCTCGACTCCATCGGTACCGCTTTGCAGCGCGCCAAGGAACTGGCCCTCGCCGCCAGCAACGGCATTGCCACCGATGCGGACCGCAAGGCCTACGCGTCGGAGTTGGGCCAGATCCAGCAACAAGTGCTGGGCCTGATGAACGCCAGGGATGCCAACGGCAACTATGTGTTCTCCGGTTCGAAAACCGACACCGCGCCTTACTCGCAGAACTCGGACGGCACCTACAGCTACAACGGTGACCAGACCACCATTGACCTCGGTATTGGCGATGGCATGACGGTCGGGACCAACACCACTGGCTGGAATGCGTTCCAGCAGACCATCAACACCAGTCGCACCCAGACCACCATGACCGCTCCGGCGGTGGATGACGGTCGCGTGGTGTTGTCCAACGGTACGGTCGGCACCAGCTCCACCTACAACGCGAGCTTCACGGGCGGCCAGCCCTACACCGTCAGTTTCCTCAGCAGCACCCAGTTGAAGATCACCGACTCGCTGGGCAACGACGTGACCGCCGAAGCCAGTCAGAACGGCCTGATCAGTAACTCCAATGGCGCCAACCAGACGGTCAGTTTCCGTGGCATTGACCTGAAGCTGAACATCAACCTCAAAACCGGTGATACCAACCCGGATGCGGTGATCGCCGGTCACAGCTTCAACCTGTCTTCCACGTCGGACACCTTCAACACCTCGCGCAGCGCCGGTAACGCGTCGACCGCGGTCATCACCGGTTCCAGCGTGAGCAACCCGACGGATTACACCAACGCCTTCCCGTCGGGCGGGGCGATCCTCAAGTTCACCAGCGCCAGCAATTTCGACCTGTATGCCGCGCCGATCACCGCCGACAGCAAACCGGTGTCGTCGGGCACCGTATCGGGCGGCAACGCCACCGCAGCGGGCGTGACCTTTGCCCTGGGCGGTGGCGCCCCGGCGTCCGGCGACCAGTTCGTGATTGAGTCCAATAACCATCAAACCCAGAACGTGCTCGACACTCTCGGCCAGATGATCACCGCGCTGAACACGCCAGTCGATGGCGACCCGGTGGCCAAACAGAAGTTTCTGGGCACCATGGAGTCGGGAATGGGCAACATTGACAGTGCGGCCAACCAGATCGGCTCGGCCATCACCACGATCGGTGCTCGCGGTCAGGCGCTGGATAACCAGGCCGCGACCAACGAAAGCCTGACCCTGGCGAACAGCACCAGCCAGAAGTCGATTCGCGATTCGGACCCGGCCGAAGTCATGACTCGCCTGACCTTGCAGCAGACCATGTTGCAGGCTGCGCAGCTGGCGTTCAGCAAGATTTCCCAGCTGGGCCTGTTCAACAAGATCTGACGGTGGTCGGGCGCGCAGGCGCCCGATGGCCTTGCCCCTTCAGTACTTATCGTCTTTTTTGCGGTAACAAAGGGCTCGCTTTTCAGGGCGGGCTCGCGCCGCCTGTGAGCCCGCCGTGAATTCACTCCCGCTTGTCAGCCTGGTCATTCCCGCCTTCAATCCAAGCTTTTTCGGTCGTGCCTTGCACACGGCTGTGAACCAGAGCTATGGCAACCTGGAGATCATCGTTTGCGATGACAGTCGCGGTCACGAGATCGAAGACTTCGTGGCTTCGGTGGTCGAGCAGGGCGCGACCGTGCGCTATGTGCGTAACCCGCGCACCCTGGGGCTGGTGGGTAACCTGCAAGCCTGCCTGGAAGTGGCGCAAGGCGAGTACATCAAGTTTCTGTGTGATGACGACCAGTTGTTCTCGGCCTGCATCGAGCGTCAGGCCCAGGCGCTGATCGACTGCGCTGACGTCAATCTGGTCGTGGCCCAGCGCCTGCTGTGGGATGCCGACGACATGCCGCTGCCGTCGCGCCTGGAAAACACTCCGCTGTCCCCGGTGGGCGGAGTGTTCAAGGGCGAGGACCTGCTGGCGATCTTCGAAAACTTCCCGGTCAACATCCTCGGCGGCTTCAGCAACGCGATGTTCCGGCGGGCTGACGTGCTCGAGCTGTTCCCGGCACTGACGCAGCCCGGCCATTGCTTCGTCGCGACCCTCGATTTTGCCTTGTACGTCTGCCTGATGCGGCGCGGCAATCTGGCGGTGTCCAATCATGTGCTCGGCGTCGAGCGCCTGTACCCCGAGCGTCTGAGCAGCCAGCAGTCGATGAAAGACGCGGCCGAAACCGAGCGGCAATGGCTGTCGCAGATGCTCAAGGCGCGTGGCGGCGAATCTGCGCCGGCCCAGGGTTGGGTGCGCTATGTGCCACTGACGAAAGTGGACGAGTCACCGCGGGTTTGGGAAGAGTTGCCGCTGAGCAGGACCCTGGGCACCAAGCAGACCACCCAGGACTGGCATGTCGGCATCGCCAGTGTCAGTTTTGCGCAACTGTATGCCCAGTGGCTGGCGTGCCGCACGCTCACCGACGGTCAGCGCGAGTTGCTGGCGGATACATTGGAGGCTTGGCCAACCCGACCGAAAATCGTTCCGGTCATCATCGACGAGCAAGGCAGCCGTTCGGCGCTGGAGCTCACTCTGCAATCGCTGGCGGATCAGGATTACGCCCCTGAACTGACACTGGTGCTGTCGGCATCGTGCACAGAAGCGGTGCTGGATGAGCGAGTGTTCCGCTTGCCGTTGCAGGACGACTGGCAGCAGCAGATCAACGCCCTGTTGCCGCAACTGGAAGGCATTGGCTGGTTCTATCTGCTGCGCGCCGGTGATCGCCTGGTGGCGCCGGCCTTGCTGGTCATGGCTGAGCGGATTGCGTTGTCGCGCACGCTGACTTGCCTGTACAGCGACGAAGGTGGCTTGCATCAGGGTGAGTCGGCCGAACCTGCATTCAAGCCAGACTTCAATCTGGACCTGATGCGCAGCTATCCCTACGTGGGGCGAGCGCTGGCGTTCGAGCGCGAGCAATTCCTGGCGCTGGGTGGGTTCGATTCGGTGTACGGAGAACTGGCGCCTCACGATGTGATGTGGCGAATGGTCGAGAGTGCTGGTACGCACGTGGTCGGGCACATTTCGGAGGTACTGCTGGAGTCGGCGTTCGACCTGGCCAAATGGCTGTCGCTGCCGCAAGTGATGGACACCAATCCGCGGTTGCTCGAGGCGCACTTGCAGCGCCTGGGTGTCGCTCACGACATTCGTGAGGGCAGCTCGGCGCTGCTCAATCGAGTCGACTATCGGCATGCTGACCGGCCGCTGGTGTCGATCGTGATCGTCAGCAAGGACCAGACCCTGGCATTGCAACGTTGCGTCGAGAGTCTGCTGGAGAAAACGGCCTACGGCGAATACGAGTTGCTGTTGGTGGACAACGGCAGCGAGAGCGCCGAGGCGCTCGACTGGTTCACCGGCATGGCGCAATTGGGCAGTGAGCGGATCCGGGTGCTGCGCTGCGAGTTGCAGGGTAATGCGGCGGCGGTGCGCAATTTCGCCGCGCAGCAGGCCGCTGGCGACTACGTCCTGATGCTCAACCCCTACACGGTGATCACCCAGGGCGAATGGCTGGGTGAGCTGCTCAATCATGCACAACGTCCGGAAGTCGGCGTGGTAGGCGCCAAGCTGTTCAACCCCGATGGCCGCGTGCTGCATGCCGGCCTGATACTCGGATTGCAAGGGCCGGCCGGCGTGCCATTCCATGGTGAGACGCTGCACGCAGCGGGCTACATGTACCGCTTGCAGGTCGCTCACAATTTCAGTGCCGTCGGCGGCGATTGCCTGATGGTGCGCAAGTCTGTCTTTGATGCAGTCGGTGGCCTGGATGAGCAGGGCCTGGCGCAGTCCCTCAACGAAGTGGACCTGTGTTTGCGCGTCGGCCAGGAAGGTTATCTGGTCGTCTGGACGCCTCACGCGCAACTGGCCTTGGGCGCGCAGCCAGCGGTGGTTGCGCAAGAGGGTGACCAGGCCCGGAGCGAGCAGGAGCAGGAAGTTTTCTATAAACGCTGGCTGTCGATCGTGGCCCGTGATCCGGCCTACAACGCCAACCTGGCGCTGCAGGGTTTGGGTGGGGCGAGCTTCAGTCTCGAGCCCGGCCTGCGATCCGGTTGGAGTCCGTTTTCCAGGGCGCAACTACCGAAGGTTCTCGCGTTGCCGGTCAACGCATCTGCCATCGGCCACTACCGGGTCACTCAGCCGCTGATCGAACTGGAGGCCGCCGGCAGGGCGCACGGGCGGATTCATTACAACCTGCCGACCATCATCGAAGTCGAGCGTCATTCGCCTGACGTGATCATCCTGCAGGGGCGCTATTCCGAAGGTCCGATCAACGAAATCCCAAGCCTGCAAAAATACTCCAGCGCGCGCCGTATCTATGAGCTCGATGACTTCGTGATCAACGTTCCGCACCGCAATGCGCATATCCGCAATATGCCGGGCAAGGATGAAATGGAAAAACTGGTGCGGCGCGCCATCGGCATGTGCGATCGCGTGGTGGTCTCCACCGAGCCGCTGGGTAATGCGCTGTCGGACATGCATCACGACATTCGCGTGGTGCCCAACATGTTGGCGTCGCACTTGTGGACCGATCTGCGCAGCCAGCGCAGAACTTCGAAAAAGCCCCGGGTCGGTTGGGGCGGCGGCACCAGCCACCACGGTGACCTGGCGGTGATCGCCGATGTGGTTCGCGAACTGGCCAATGAAGTCGACTGGGTGTTCTTCGGTATGTGCCCGGACGATTTGCGCCCGTACATGCATGAGTTTCACGGGGTGATCGGGCTGGATGTGTACCCGGCCAAACTGGCCAGCCTGAACCTGGATCTGGCATTGGCGCCGTTGGAGTTCCACATCTTCAACGACTGCAAGAGCAACCTGCGCCTGCTGGAGTATGGCGCTTGCGGTTACCCGGTGATCTGCACCGAAACCCAAGCCTATCGCGGCTACCTGCCGTGCACCCGGATCAAGACCAACTCCACGGATGAATGGCTGCAAGCGATCCGCATGCACCTGGCCGATCCGGACGCCAGCTATCGCATGGGCGATGAGTTGCGCGAGATCGTGCTGCGTGACTACGTGCTGCGCGGCGACAACCTGCGCTACTGGGAAAACGGCTGGCTGGCGGACTGATCGTTCGCGCATCCTTCCCGACCAGGCAGGCGACGTTGAGTCGCCTGCCTTTTTTTGCCGCCAGATTTTGCAATCAGCGTTGAAGATGCCCGCTACGCATCGCCCGGCAACGGATTGAAAGAGCTGGCGCGTTTCCTGCAAGTCCCCCTCATATCGCCATAAAACGAGCACTTCCGGTGAGCCCGGTCGTGCCCTGAACGGCGGCAGGTTTAACCCGGATGGCCCGCAAAAGCTTGATACAGCTTGGCTGAGCCCTGTGACGAACAAGAGGGGAAGGGATGAAGGCAGTTATTTTGGCGGGTGGCCTGGGTACGCGGATCAGCGAAGAGTCGCACCTCAAGCCCAAGCCAATGATCGAGGTCGGCGGCAAGCCAATTCTCTGGCACATCATGAAACAGTACTCCGCTCACGGGATCCACGATTTCGTGATCTGCCTTGGCTACAAGGGCTATGCGATCAAGGACTTTTTCGCCAACTACTTTCTGCACACCTCCGACGTCACGTTCGACATGTGCAACAACCGCATGGATGTTCACCAGAACTACAGTGAGCCATGGCGCGTCACGCTGATCGACACCGGCGAAGAGACCATGACCGGTGGCCGTTTGCGCCGCGCCCGACGCTATCTCGAAGACGAACAGGCGTTCTGCTTTACCTACGGCGACGGCGTGTCGGACCTCAACATTGGCGCGTTGGTGGATTTCCATCTCCAGCACGGAAAACTGGCGACCGTCACCGCGGTACAGCCACCCGGCCGCTACGGCGCGCTCAATCGCGATGGCGACAAGGTCCTGGGTTTCACTGAAAAGCCTCGCGGTGATGGTGGCTGGATCAATGGCGGGTTCTTTGTCCTGTCGCCCAAGGTGCTGCCGTTGATCGACGGCGACGACACCTCGTGGGAGTCCGGTCCGCTGGATGGCCTGGCCGAGCGCGGCGAGCTCATGGCGTTCCAGCACGACGGTTTCTGGCAACCGATGGACACCCTGCGTGACAAGAACCACCTCGAGGCGTTGTGGCAGAGCGGGGAGGCCCCATGGAAGCAATGGGACTGAGCCCGCAATTCTGGCGCGGGAAGCGGGTGCTGGTCACCGGCCACACCGGTTTCAAGGGCAGTTGGCTGACGTTGTGGCTGCAAAACCTGGGTGCCGAAGTCAGCGGGTTTTCCCTCGACCCGTCCACCGAGCCGAGTCTGTTCGAACTGGCGCGGGTGCATGAAGGCATCAACGATCAGCGTGGCGACTTGCGTGACCTGGGCGCTTTGCTGGAGTTGATCGCCGAGACCCGGCCGGAAATTGTCCTGCACCTGGCGGCACAGCCGTTGGTGCGCGAAGGTTATCGCGACCCGTTGGGCACGTACTCCAGCAACGTCATGGGCACCTTCAACCTGCTCGAAGCGATCCGTCAGGTCGGCGGCGTGCGTGCCTGCGTGCTGGTGACCACCGACAAGGTCTACGCCAACCAGGAATGGCTGTGGCCGTACCGCGAAAACGAAGCGTTGGGCGGTCACGATCCCTACAGCAGCAGCAAGGCGTGCTGCGAGTTGTTGGCGCAATCCTATGCCGCCTCATTCTTTGCGCCTGAAAAGCATGCCGAGCATGGTCTGGCATTGGCCACGGCCCGTGCCGGCAACGTACTCGGTGGTGGCGATTTTGCCCCGGAGCGGTTGATTCCCGACGTGCTGCGGGCGTGGTCGGCGGATGAACCGGTGACCTTGCGCTATCCGCAGGCGGTACGCCCATGGCAGCACGCGCTGGAACCGCTGGCCGGCTATCTGCAGCTAGCTGGCGGTCTGTATGAGCAAGGCCCGCAATTCGCCGGGGCGTGGAATTTCGGTCCCGGCGAAGCGGACATGTGCAGCGTTGGTGAAGTGGTTGAACTGCTCGCCAGCCGCTGGCCACAAGCACGCGGGCTGCGCATCGAACCGAGCGATTTGCATGAGGCCGGCCTGCTGCGCCTGGACAGCAGCCGCGCCCGTCAACTGCTCGGCTGGCAACCGCGCTGGTCGTTGCAGCAGTGCCTGACCCAGACCCTGGATTGGCATCTGGCATGGCAGAACGGAGAGGACATGCGTGCCATCAGCCTGGCGCAATTGAACCTGTACCGAGGCGCGCTGTGAGTGAATTTCTGCTGAAGACATTGCCGCTGAACGGTTTGTTCTGCGTGCAGCACAAACGCTTCGAAGACGAGCGCGGGCACTTTTCCCGATTGTTTTGCGAGGGCAGCCTCAGTGCGTTTGGACAGGCGTTTCATATCCGCCAGATCAATCATTCCTGCACCCGCGAACGCGGCAGTGTGCGTGGTCTGCATTACCAGAATGCCCGTGCGCCGGAAGCCAAATTGATCACCTGCCTGCGCGGTGAAGTCTGGGATGTCGCGGTGGATTTGCGTCCCGACTCCGAGACCTTCCTGCACTGGCACGCCGAACACCTGCGTGCCGGCGATGGCCGCAGCCTGTTGATTCCGGCCGGCTTCGCCCACGGCTTCCAGACCCTGAGCGCCGACGCCGAGCTGCTTTACCTGCACAGCAACGACTACACGCCGGAACACGAAGGTGGTTTGTCGGTGCTCGATCCACGGCTGGCGATTGCCTGGCCGCTGCCTGTCAATAATCTGTCGGTGCGCGATGCCAGTCATCCAGCGCTCGATGAACATTTCGCCGGAGTGCGTCTATGAACTGCCGTGGTTGCGCCACTGCGCTGACCCTGCCGCTGATCGACCTGGGCACCTCGCCGCCGTCCAACGCCTACGTGCGTGGCGACCAGCTGGAGCAGGCTGAACAATGGGTGCCGCTGAAGGTTGCCGTGTGCCAGCAATGCTGGCTGGTGCAAACCGAGGATTACACCAGCGCCGACAGCCTGTTCGATGCCGAGTACGCCTATTTCAGTTCGTTCTCCAGCACCTGGCTGGCCCATGCCGAGCGTTATGTGGCCGAGATGGTCGAGCGCTTCGGCCTGAGTGCCGACAGCCGCGTGGTGGAAGTGGCGGCCAACGATGGCTACCTGTTGCAGTACGTGGCCGGGCGCGGCATCCCTTGCCTGGGCGTCGAGCCGACCCGCAGCACCGCGCAAGCGGCACGGGAAAAGGGTCTGGAGATTCGTGAAGTGTTTTTCGGTCGCGACACCGCCGCGCAGCTGAAAAGCGAAGGCTGGGGCGCTGACCTGATGGCCGCCAACAACGTGCTGGCGCATGTGCCGGACATCAACGATTTCCTCGGTGGTTTCGCGACCCTGCTCAAACCGACCGGCGTGGCGACTTTCGAGTTCCCGCAGCTGCTGACCCTGATGGCCGGCCAGCAGTTCGACACGCTGTACCACGAGCATTATTCCTACCTGTCGCTGACCGCTGTACAGACTTTGTGCGAGCGCAATGGCCTGCAAGTGTTCGACGTCAGCCAGCTCTCGACCCATGGCGGTTCGTTGCGGGTGTTCGTGCAGCGGCTGGACGGCGAGCGTCGCGACGTGCAACCGGCGGTCCGGCAACAGCTGCAGGCCGAACTCGCCGCCGGGGTGAAAACCCCCGGGTTCTACGCGACCCTGGCGCCCGCCGCCGAGCGCATCAAGCATGACCTGCTGCGCTTCCTGTTGCAGGCCAGGGCCGATGGCAAACGCGTGGTCGGCTACGGCGCCGCCGCCAAGGGCAACACCTTGCTCAACTACGCCGGGGTCAAGCCGGACCTGCTGGCCTGGGTGGCCGATGCCAACCCGCACAAGCAAGGCAAGTACCTGCCCGGCAGCCGCATTCCGATCGTGTCGCCGGCGCGGATCGACATCGAGAAGCCGGACTACGTGCTGGTACTGCCGTGGAACCTGCTGGATGAGATCACCCAGGCCTTTGCCGGCATTCGTGCATGGGACGGTCGTTTTGTCATTGCCATTCCCGAGTTGATCATTCGATGAGCCGAATTCATTACACCAAACCCAGTGTCGGTGAGCTTGAAGCTGACTATGTACTCGATGCTGTCCGCCATGGTTGGGGAGCGCGCTGCTACGAGTACCTGACACGCTTCGAAAAGTCCTTTGCCGAGCACGTGGGTGCGAGGTACGCGATTGCCACGTCCAGTTGTACCGGTGCGCTGCACATGGGCATGGCGGCGCTGGGCATTGGTGCCGGCGATGAGGTGATCCTGGCCGATACCAACTGGATCGCCTCGGCCGCGCCCATCACCTATCTGGGCGCGACGCCGGTGTTCGTCGACGTGCTGGCCGACAGCTGGTGCCTCGACCCACAGCAGGTTCGCCAGGCTATCACCCCACGAACCAAAGCGATTCTGGCGGTGCACCTCTACGGCAATCTCTGCGACATGGATGCGTTGCTGGCCATCGGTCGCGAGTTTGGCCTGCCGGTCATCGAAGACGCCGCCGAGGCGATCGGCTCGCAATGGCGCGGTCAGGCCGCCGGTTCGTTGGGCGCGTTCGGCGCGTTTTCCTTTCATGGCACCAAGACCATGACCACGGGCGAAGGCGGCATCTTCGTGACGTCGGACAAGGCCCTGTATGACCGCGTACTGACCCTGTCCAACCATGGCCGGGTGGCCGGCAGCAGCAAACAGTTCTGGCCGGATTTCCTCGGTTTCAAATACAAGATGAGCAACCTGCAAGCCGCCGTCGGTTGCGCACAGGTTGAGCGGATCGACGAGTTGATCGAACGCAAGCGCGCGATTTTCGCCCACTACGCCGAGGCGCTGGCGTCGTTGCCAGGCTTGTCCATGAATCCTGAGCCCGAACACGCGCGCAACGGTTACTGGATGCCTACCGTGGTCTTTGATCGCGAGCTGGGGATCACGCGGGACATGTTGATCGCCGCCTTCCAGACCGCCGATATCGACGCCCGGGTGTTCTTCTGGCCGCTGTCGTCCTTGCCGATGTTCAGCGAACTGACGGCCGACTCACCCGTGGCGCATGCGCTGCCGGAGCGCGCGATCAATCTGCCGAGTTACCACGACATGACCGATGACGATCAGCACCGGGTCATCGAGGTGCTGCGCGCGCTGGTACTCAAAAGGACCCGGCTATGAAGGTTTACCTGCTGGGGGCGGCCAATCCTGAAGCGGTACGGATGATCCTCACCCTGCAACGCAGCCAGCCGGACGTGCAATTCGCCTTTCTCGATAACGATCCGGCGAAACAAGGCACGCTGTTTCATGGCGTGCCGGTGGTGGGTGGCACCGACAAGGTGGCCGAGCTGAAAGGCCCCGACACACGCTTTGTCAATTTGATCACTGGCAGCACGGCGCTGCGTTACCGGACCACCTGCGAGATCGTCGAGGCCGGCGGCACCCTGGGCAACTTCATCCACCCGGGCATCGATCTGACGATGATCACCATGGGCGTCGGCACCTATCTGCAAGAGGGCGTGATCATGCAGGCGCAAGTCAGCCTGGGTGACAACACCAGTATCAGCGCCGGCAGCGTCGTCGGGCATGAAGGGCAGGTCGGCCATTCGGTTTTCATGGCGCCGGGTGTCTGTATCGCCGGTTGTGTCGAGATCGGTGACGGCACCTTTATCGGCACCAACGCCACGATCCTGCCGCGATTGCGCATCGGTCGTTGGGTCACCATCGGTGCGGGTGCCGTGGTGACCAGAGACGTTCCAGACTATGCGGTTGTGGTGGGCAGCCCCGCCAGGACCATCAAGACCAATCCAGCTTCCTTTCAAGACGGTCGGGTTTTCAAGTAACCACCGCGACTAATTTCCGGAGAGTCTGTAATGAATCCTCATGAGCAGTTTCGTGAAGAAGTAAAAGAGAACATCGAAGGCCTGCAACAGGACAAAGCCTTGCAAGCCACGTCGCTGGATTGGGTTGGCACGACCGCCAGACATAAGTACACCTACAACTTCAGCTGGATGGGCCGCCCGATCATTCAGTTCCCCCAGGACATGGTCGCCATGCAGGAGATCATCTGGGCGCTGCGGCCGGACATCATCGTCGAGACCGGTATCGCCCACGGCGGCTCGCTGGTGTTTTACGCCTCGATGCTGGAGCTGATCGGCCACGGCGAAGTGCTGGGTGTCGACATCGATATCCGCCAGCACAACCGTGAGGCAATCGAAGCGCACCCGATGAGCAAGCGGATCCGGATGATCCAGGGTTCGAGTATCGATCCGGTGATCGTCGAGCAGGTTCGCCAGCGTATCGAAGGCAAGAAAGTGCTGGTGGTCCTGGACTCCAACCACACCCACGAGCACGTGCTGGAAGAACTGCGGGCCTATGCGCCGATGACCTCGGTGGGCAGCTACTGCGTGGTGATGGATACCGTGGTGGAAGACATGCCCGAAGACGCCTTCCCGGACCGCCCGTGGGGCAAGGGCGACAACCCGAAAACCGCGGTATGGGCCTACCTGGAAGAAAACCGCGATTTTGAAATCGACCCGGCCATTCACAGCAAGCTGCTGATCACCGTCGCGCCGGATGGCTATTTGCGTCGCGTGCGGTAATCGACAAGACATCGTTGGGTTTTTTCGGCGATACGCCGTTGTGGGGAAAGGTATGCAAGGCAAGAACAATTCTGGACACGGGTTGGCACTCAACGAACAGTTGACCGTGGTGCTGATGTCTCACGAGCGGCCGGCATTTTTGCGCCGGGCGGCACGTTTCTACAGTGGCTTGCCTTGCAGGATTCTGGTGCTGGACTCTTCGGCCGAAGGCCAGCCAAGCCTGGCAGGTCAGTATGAAAATGTGGATTACCAGCATGTCCCGCAGTTTGGCTACTGGGGCGTTCGCGCCAAGCTGGCCTTTGGCGTGGAGCAAGTGACCACTCCGTTCATGGTGTTCGCCGCCGACGATGACTTCCATGTGCATGACGCCCTGCGCGCAGCCGTGGCGTTCATGGAGGTCAATCCCGACTACGGCCTGTGCCACGGCTACAGCATGATGTACCTGTCGCAACCCAACAGTGTCAGCTACTTCCGGCGTGACAAGAAGGTCTGCGAAGACTATTCGTCCGAACACGCCGAGGAGCGTGTGCTCGATTACATGCACCAGTACCTGCCGCCTTTCTATGCCGTACAGCGCACCGACCTGGTACGTGACTGGTATCAGGTAATGCCTCAGGATACGTCCTTCCAATGGCAGGAAATCGGTCACACGTACTACATGCTGGCGCGGGGCAAGGCGCGGATTCTGCCGATCCCGTATGTCGTGCGTGAAATGAACTACGGGTATTCGGACCACAACACCGAGATCTTCCACACCCTGGCCCATGCCGATGCCAAGTCGGTCGCCGAACGCGAGGCCTTTGCCGCGTTCCTCTTCGGGCTGCCGACTCAAGTTCAAAACGAAGACCCGGAGCAAGGCCAGCAGTTCGCGCTGCAAAGCTTTGAAGCCCTGGCCGATAGCTTGCGCACCGGTCGCGCACTGACCACCGAGCTTATTTTCGAGTCCGCCTGGACGAGCGTCGAGAAAGGCCCGGAGCGTCGTTTCGGCCCCAAGCAATACGTCGAAATGCCGTTCTACAATCAGCCGTTTTTCGATCAGCTGAGCCAGTTCGAATTCCTGTTGCATGCCATGCCGGCCGGTCGCGTTCAATTGGCTGGCCTGGAGGGTATCTGGACCCGTCAGCAGAGCTTGATGCTGGCGCATAACAATGACACGCCGGAAAGTGTGGTCGACCGTTTGTGGCAGGCCCACGACAGCAACGTGTTCAATCGCGCGGTGGTCAAGCATCTGGTGGCTCAGCTGGAACTGCTGGGCGAAGACGAAGAGGCGCAGACCCTGCGCGATTGGGCTGCACGTCTTGAGGCCGTGTCGGTCGAGGGCAATGGTGCGACGTTCGACAAGATGCTCTCCGGTCGATTGCTCAAGTGGCTTGCACCCCGTCAGCCCGATGCCCATGAGACCGAGTTGATCGTCCAGCACTTGGCGGCCAACGGCGGTGGCCCACAGTTCGGGATTTTCCTGCTGGACCTGGATAACGATATCGACAAGCTGCAGGTCAGCCTCGACAGCCTGCTCGAAGGTCACAGCAAGGCGTTCAAGATCGTGGTCTTCACCACCGGTGAAGCACCGGCGGCGACCACGGCACAGAACACCCTGCACTTTGTCCGGGTGACCCAAAGCAACTACGTCGACAAACTGAACCAGAGCGCGCGTCAGTCGACCTGCGATTGGTTGCTGCTGGCCGAGGCCGGCGATGAGTTCACCGCCGGTGGCCTGTTGCGCGCCAGCCTGGAACTGCTGTCTGCCGCGGAGTGCCGCGCCGTCGCCACCGACGAAATCCAGCGCACTGCAGAAGGCGCTCTGGTGGACGTGTTCCGCCCTGGCTTCAATCTTGATTTGCTGCAAAGCCTGCCGGCCCTGATGGCGCGTCACTGGCTGATCCGGCGGGAAGTGTTCCTTGAAGTCGGCGGCTACCAGCCTGACTTCAGCAAGGCCCTGGAATTCGACCTGCTGCTGCGCATCATCGAGCACGGCGGCCTCAACGGGCTGGCCCACCTGGACGAACCCTTGCTGATCAGTCGGGCACCGGTACTGGAAGAAAACGCCGATGAGCGCCTGGCGTTGCTGCGCCACTTGGGCAATCGTGGCTACAAGGCCAAGATCACGTCGGCAGTACCGGGCACCTGGCAGGTTGATTACCGCCACACCGAGCGCCCGCTGGTGTCGATCATATTGCCGGCCGGGGACGACCTGGCGGCGCTGCAACAGTGCCTGCAAGCTGTGTTGCTGCGTACCCGCTACATCCAGTACGAAGTGCTGATCGCACTCAACCCGAATCAGTCGGCCGAGGTCAATGACTGGCTCGGTACTTACCAGCATCCGAAAGTCAGCGTGCTGCGTGCCGACCAGACCCTGAGCGAGGTGGCGTTGTACAACGCGGCCAGCCAGCAGGCGCAGGGTGAGTACCTGGTGCTGTTGGCCGCCGACAGTGAAGTGGTCAACCCGAACTGGCTTGAGTCGCTGCTCAATCACGCCCAGCGTCCGGAAGTCGGCGTGGTCGGTCCCAAATTGGTCGACCGCGACGGCAAGGTCACCCAGGCCGGCCTGATTCTCGGCATGAACGGTGATGTGGGCTCAGCCTTTGTCGGGGAAAAACACGACGCCGAAGGTTACTTGCACCGGTTGGCGCTGGAGCAGAACTACTCGGCGGTGTCGAAGGTGTGCCTGATGGTGCGTAAAGCGTTGTTCGACGAGCTGGACGGTCTCGATAGCGTGACCTTCGCCGACGGCTTGAGCGACGTCGACCTGTGCCTGCGGGCCGGACAGGCCGGTTACCTCACCGTGTGGACGCCGCTGGTACAGGTCATTCATTCGGGGGAAGTACCACAGGTGCCGCAGGCCCTCGATGCGCTGCGTGACAAGTGGGCGTCAGCCTTTGCCCAGGACCAGGCCTATAACGCCAATCTGGCCTTGAGCGGCAAAGGTTTTGCCCTTGGCGAAAGTGCTTCGGTGAACTGGGCACAGATGCTCGGCTAGGCCCGGCGAAAAGGTATAAGGGATTCAAGGCATGTTCAACGGTAATTCGATTTTCATCGCAGGCCGGAGCGGTTCGTTCGGGCGTCAGATCATCCGGGGCGCGCTGGTGCGTGTCTGGTTGCCAGCATGATTCCTTACGCTCGGCAAAGCCTCGATCAGGCGGACATCGATGCCGTGGTCGGCGTATTGCAGTCTGACTGGCTGACCCAGGGGCCGACCATCGAGCGCTTCGAGCGCGCGATGGCCGAACGCTGCGAGGCCGGTTTTGCCGTGGCGGTGTGCAATGCCACGGCGGCCCTGCACATCGCTTGCCTGGCGGCGGGGCTTGGCCCGGGCGATTGGCTGTGGACGACACCGAACACCTTTCTCGCCTCGGCAAACTGTGGTCGCTACTGCGGTGCCGAGGTGGATTTTGTCGATATCGACCCGCTGACCTGGAACCTCGATGCCGCTGCGCTGGCCATCAAGCTGGAGCGGGCCGAGCGTGAAGGCCGGTTGCCGAAAGTCCTGGTGGCCGTGGCGTTCTCGGGGCAGAGCTGCGACATGCGCAGGATTGCCGCACTGGCCAGGCGCTATGGCATAACGGTGATCGAAGACGCGGCCCATGCCGCCGGTGCGTCCTATGCCGGGCGCCCGGTGGGGTGTGGCGAGTTTGCTGCGATGACCGTGTTCAGCTTTCATCCGGTGAAGATCATCACCAGTGCCGAGGGCGGTATGGTGATGACCAATAGCCCGGAATTCGCCGAGCGTTTGCAACGCTTGCGCAGCCACGGCATGACCCGGGATCCGCAGCAAATGACCGGACCCAGCCACGGCCCCTGGTACTACCAGCAGGTGGAGCTGGGTTTCAACTACCGCATTACCGACCTGCAGGCGGCCCTCGGTTTGTCGCAGTTGAACAAACTCGATGAGTTCATCGAGCGTCGGCGTGAACTGGCGGCGCGGTATGAGCGCTTGCTGGCGTATCTGCCGCTGACCCTGCCCAGTGCGCAGCCTGAGGCCGAGTCGTCATGGCATCTGTATGTGGTGCGCCTGCAACTCGATCAGATCAATCTCACGCATCGTGAGGTGTTCGAGGGCTTGCGGGCCGCCGGGGTCGGGGTGAACCTGCACTACATTCCCGTACATTTGCAGCCTTACTATCGTGATCTCGGGTTCGCCGAAGGTGATTTTCCGCAGGCCGAGCGTTACTACGCCGAAGCCATCAGCCTGCCGTTGTACCCGTTGCTCAGTGATGAAGAACAGGACTATGTGGTCGAGCAGATGCGGCAGCTGATCGAAATAATCCAGCCATTGCGGCGGGTGGGAAATGTGTGATGCGTGAACTGACCGAGCAGGAAATATTCTGGCAGGGCGAATTCGGCAATCGGTACGTTGAGCGCAATGTCGGACAGCCGCCGGTCGAAGCCCCATATCGCGGCAACAGCGGCAAGTTGTTCAAACGCGATTTTGCCGGTGAAATGCTCGATCGCTACGACGACCTGCACCTGGTCGACTACGGTTTTGACTACCACCGCGATCGGCAATTCCCGGTGGATGACATCACCTGGTTTGTCCTGGAAAAACGCCGTTGAACAACGTCGCCATCATCCCGGCCCGCGGTGGCAGCAAACGCATACCCCGCAAGAACCTCAAGCCGTTCGCCGGTGTACCGATGATTGCCCGCTCGATTCAGGTCGCGATGGAGTCCGGGTTGTTTTCCCGGATCGTGGTCAGCACCGACGACGAAGAAATCGCCGGACTGGCGCGGGACTGTGGCGCCCAGGTGCCCTTCATGCGCCCGGCGGCACTGGCCGACGACTTCACGGGCACCGCCGCGGTGATCGCCCATGCCCTGCAAGCATTGCGTGAACAGGGTGACGAGTTTGCTCGCGCCTGCTGCATCTACGCGACCGCGCCGTTGTTGCAAACACGATTTCTGGTCCAGGGACTGAGGCTGCTGGAACGGCATCCCGACAAGTCCTTCGCCTTCTCGGTGTGCGACTTCGGTTTCCCGGTTCAGCGAGCCCTGACCCTTGATGATCGCGGTGCATTGACGGCACTGTATCCGCAGTATCGTGACACCCGCTCCCAGGATTTGTCGGTCTCCTACCAGGATGCCGGGCAGTTCTACTGGGGCCGCAGCGACGCTTGGCTGCGTGGCGAGGTGTTGTATTCACCCAGCAGCCTGCCGGTCCTCCTGCCGCGTCATCTGGTGCAGGACATCGACACACCGCAGGACTGGACACGCGCGGAGTACCTGTATGCCGCGCTGAAAGCCGGAGGTGAACTGCAATGAGGGTGCTGATTCGCTCTGACGCCTCGCCGACCATCGGCAGCGGCCACATCGCGCGTTGCCTGTGCCTGGCTCGCGTATTGCGCCGGCAGGGCAGCCATGTGGCTTTCGCCTGTCGTCTGTTACCGGGGCATCGACTGGAGGCATTGCGGGCCGAAGGTTTCGAAACCTTCGCGCTGCCCGAGCGCTACAACGACGAAGACCCGCGGCAAGCCATCGAATCCATGCTGCCATGGCAGGCGGACATCGCCGCGCTCGAGCCGCTGCTGGAACACCAGCCGGCGTTCGACTGGATCATTGTCGACCACTACGGCCTCGATCATCACTGGCAGACGGCTGCGCGGCGCTTTGCGCCATGGATTGCCGTGGTGGATGACCTTGCCACGCGGACCTACAGCGCCGACTTGCTGTTGAACCAGAATCTTTCGGGCACGCCAGAGGCTTATACCTCGCTGCTGGCGCCGGGCTGCCGCACATTGTTCGGTCCAAGGTTTGCCATGTTGCGCGACGAGTTTCGTTGCCCGGCCATCGAAATCAAACCCCAGGCCCGGCGTGTGCTGGTGAACTTCGGTGGTTTTGACGCGGCCATGCAGACCTATCATGCAATGCTGGCGCTGGCGGACTTAGCCGAGCTGGAAGTCGATTTTGTCGCCGGTGCGGGTAATCCGGCCTGGGCGCAGATGCAGGCGTTGGCGGCCAGTCGCCCGCATTGGCGCCTGCACAGTTTTGTCAGCGACTTCTATCGATTGATGACCGAAGCCGACCTGTTTGTCGGGGCGGGTGGCGGCACCAGTTGGGAGCGGGCGGCCATGGGGCTGCCGACGATTTGCATCGCCGTATCGAACAACCAGCAGGCCAACGGCGAGGTCATGGCGGCCGCGGGCGCCCATGTGTTCATGGGGGCTCGCGAGCATGTCAGTGTCGAGCAGCTGCGCCTGGCCATTGGCTTTGTCGCGGGTAACCAGGGTTTGCGCCAGAGCCTGGCACAGCGGTCGCGACAACTTGTCGATGGCCGGGGTGCGCAGCGGGTAGCGGTGGCGCTGGCCGGTGCGGTGCTGAGGATGCGCCCGGCGACCCTGGGTGATGCGCAGTTGTTGTTCGACGGGCGCAACACCGAGGCCGTGCGCCGCTGGTCGCTGGAGACCGGCGTGATCGAATGGCCTGCGCATCAGAACTGGCTGGCCACGAGCCTGAACAATCCCCGGCGGCTGCTGTTGATTGCCGAGGCCGATGACGGTCCGGTCGGTGTGCTGCGTTATGACCTGCGTGGCTTTACCGCCCAGGTGTCGATTTATCTGTTCGAAGGCCGGTTCGGCCTGGGCTGGGGCAGGGCGCTGCTGGCCCGTGGGGAAACCTTTGTGAAGGCCCACTGGCCGGAACTTCAGTCGCTCACCGCCCAGGTGTTGCCCGCTAACCAGCCGTCGCTGAAGGTCTTTCGCGAAGCCGGTTTTACCCCGAGTGCCTGCGCGTTCACGCGCGTATTGAAGGATCACGCAGATGACTAGCTTCAAGATTGGCGAGCGCCTGATCGGTGCCGATGTGCCGCCTTTCATCATTGCCGAGATGAGCGGCAACCATAACCAGTCCCTGGACATGGCACTGCAAATCGTCGAGGCCGCGGCCAAGGCCGGTGCCCATGCATTGAAGCTGCAGACCTACACCGCCGACACCATGACCCTGGACCTGGCCGAAGGCGAGTTTTTCATCAAGGACCCGAATAGCCTGTGGGCCGGTACTTCGTTGTACGCGTTGTACGAGAAGGCCCATACGCCCTGGGAATGGCATGCGCCGATTTTCGCGCGCGCCAGGGAACTGGGCCTGCTGGCGTTCTCCACGCCATTCGATGAGACCGCCGTGGACTTTCTCGAAAGCCTCGACGTGCCGGCCTACAAGATCGCCAGTTTCGAAAACACCGATTTGCCGCTGATACGCCGGGCGGCCGCGACGGGCAAGCCGCTGATCATTTCCACCGGCATGGCCAGCATCGCCGAGCTCGATGAAACCGTGCGTGCCGCCCGCGAAGCCGGGTGCAAGGACCTGGTGCTGCTCAAATGCACCAGCACCTATCCGGCATCTCCCGCGAACAGCAATGTGCGCACGATCGCGCATTTGCGGGAATTGTTCGATTGCCAGGTGGGGCTGTCCGACCACTCCATGGGCGTCGGTGTCTCCGTGGCGGCGGTGGCACTGGGTGCAACGGTGGTGGAAAAGCATTTCACCCTCGAGCGTGCGGCCGGTGGCGTCGACGCCAGTTTCTCTCTGGAGCCCTCGGAGCTGGCCAGCCTGGTGATCGAAACCGAACGCGCCTGGCAAGCCATGGGGCACGTGCATTACGGCGTCACCGAGGCGGAACGCCAATCCCTGGTATACCGTCGATCGCTGTATGTCACCCAGGATATGAAGGCCGGCGAGCCCTTCAATGCGACAAATCTGCGAGCCATCCGTCCGGGTCTCGGGCTGGCGCCCAAGCATGCGCAAAGCCTCCTGGAACGCCGTGCCCGTCAGGCTATCAAGCGTGGAACACCACTGGACTGGTCGTTGGTCGAATGACCCATTGCCGGACTGATTCGGCAAAATAGCGTGACCTGCGAGTCATAACGGGCATCTTCACTGTATTGTATTGACCGGGAAGATGGCGCCTGACCCTTTATCGGGTTCAGTGATAGCCCTTCACGCTTCCCGGCCGTCGCCTTGGGGCGACAGAAATCCAAGTTTGTCGGCGCCCCTCGATTCCTGCGGGTGGTGGTATTGGGCTGTTTATTATTGGGAAGCCGTAATGATTGGCATAAAGAGCATTGCGAGCTACGTTCCTGTAGCCGGCGTGGACAATTACGCACAAGGTGCAAAATTCGAGAAGGATGAAGAATTCATCCTGGGCAAGATCGGTTCGGCTTTCCTGCCACGCAAGGGCGTTGACCAGGAAACATCCGATCTGTGCGTTGAAGCGGCCAATGCGCTGTTTGCCAGCAACCCTGATCTGAAACGTGAATCCATCGACGCGTTGATCATCGTCACCCAGAACGGTGACGAAGAAGGCCTGCCGCATACCGCGGCCATCGTGCAGGACAAACTCGGCCTGCCGACCAACGTCGCCGCGTTCGATATTTCCCTGGGCTGTTCCGGTTACGTCTACGGCATCTATGCGATCAAGGGCTTCATGGAAGCCGCGGGCCTGAAGAACGGCCTGCTGATCACGGCCGACCCGTATTCGAAGATCGTCGACCCGGAAGATCGTAACACCACCATGTTGTTCGGCGATGCGGCCACCGCGACCTGGATGGGTGAAAACCCGACCTGGGCACTGGGCAAGGCCAAGTTCGGCACCGACGGTTCCGGCGCGCCACATTTGAAAGTTACCGACGGCGTGTTCTACATGAATGGTCGCCAGGTGTTCAACTTCGCACTGCTCAAGGTGCCGGCGCATTTGCATGAGTTGCTGGGCGAGTCGCAACTGAGCGCCGACGACATCGATGCGTTCTGCATTCACCAGGGCAGCGCGGCGATTGTCGATGCGGTCGCGCGGCGCTTCGAAGAATGCCCGCAGAAGTTCATCAAGGACATGGTCGAGACCGGTAACACGGTGTCTTCGAGCATTCCATTGCTGCTGGAAAAGCATATCCTCGATTCCGAATGGAAGCGCGTTGCGCTCAGCGGTTTCGGTGTGGGGCTGTCATGGGGTTCGGCGATCATCTATCGCCCTTGAGTGAAAGTTTTTTCATAAAAAGGCCGGTACAAAAAAGCGCTCAAGGGTTAACCTTGAGCGCTTTTTTGCTTGTAAGGAATGCGAGGTAGCATGAGCGAATGCTTTGAAGACAATGCTCAGGTTATCCAGCGGCGCTGGCCGTCGCTGTATGCGCGATTGAATACGGAAGATCGCCTGGCCGTCGATGTCGACCTGATCGAAGGACGGGACTCTACGTTGTGTGTGGGTGGCATCCAGCTCACCAGCCGCCATGATCGCCTGCGCGAGGCCCGTTTGCAGGCCGCCAGCCTCCCGCTCGACAAGGCACAACTGCACGTTTACGGCATCGGCTTCGGCGATTTGCCTGCAGTTTTGCTGGAGCGCGCCGGGCTTGAAAAGCTCTATGTCCATATCCTCAACGGCGCGCTTTTCGCGCTGGTGTTGCAGTTGATCGATCAGCGTCAGTGGCTGGGCGATCCGCGTGTGCAATTGCTGTATGCCGGCGATCTGTCGGACATCTGCACACCGTTTTTTGCGTTGCCTGCCGAGATGCTGCTGGCGGATGACTTCAGTGCGAAGATTCGTGATCGCCTGGTCAGCGAAGTGCACTTGAGTTTCAACAATCGTGAGTTCGACCCGCAGTCTCCCGTCATTCAGCAGCGCTTGCAGGACACCCTCGAAGTGCTGCTCGCCGATGATGATGTGGCACAGCTGTTTGGCACGTGTTCCGGGCGTGAAATCTATGTGATCGCCACAGGGCCCAGCCTTGAAGGGAATTTCGAGCGTTTGGCCGCGGTGCGCAATCAAACGCCGCGACCGCTGTTCATCAGCGTAGATACCGCTTACCGGCCCCTTCGCGAGCACGGAATCAAGCCTGACCTGGTCGTGAGCATCGATCAGCGCATCAGCGTGCTGCACTTGCCGGGCGAGGGCTCCGAAGGCATTCCGCTGGTGTACTTGCCTTTGAGCGATCCACACATGCTGAAAGCCTGGAAAGGCAAACGTTATGGCGGTTATTCCGCCAGCCCGATCTACGCTGCGTTGCGTGAGCAACAGCCGCGTGCGCAGCTCTACGTCAGCGGCAGCGTGATCCATCCTGCGGTCGATCTGGCGGTGAAGATGGGCGCGCAGCGCATCACGCTTTTCGGTGCCGATTTTTCCTTTCCGATGAACCGGACCCATACCGGTTGGAACGATGGTGACCTGGGGCCGCCAGTGAACCAGGCCAGGCACTGGGTGCACGATGGTCATGGGCAAAAGGTCAAGACACAGCTGAATTTCCGCAGTTACCTGTGTGAGCTCGAGCGTTACATTGCCAGGCATCCCGGGGTGCTTTTTTTCAACAGCAGTCGGGCTGGAGCAATGATTGCCGGTACGCAGTTCAATCAGGATTTCGTGCAATGAAGCCGCCAGTGAAAGGCATCGATGAGTACCGGCAGTGCGCAGGGCTTTTTCGCCTGGGGCGTGATGTCGAAGCGGCATTGAACATGGTTGATCTGTTCGATGAGGCGCAGCGGATGTTTGCGCAAGCTCCCCGGGATGTCCAGCAGGCCTGGGCCTTGATGCTCAGGCAAATGCTGGCCTGTCAGGAGCGCCAGGATTGGCTGGGGCTCGCCGACTTCATGGAATATGAGTTGATCGAGCTGCTCGAAAACCTGCCGGACTGAGGGGGCAGCAACAGCTTTGGCGCGGGCGTTTGTGGGCTGGACAGTTTTATGGCGTCATTTTTTCGTGGTTGAGGGGCGCTGAGCCCTTGTTTTCTCGGGGGTGGCAGGGTGATGGCATTTTTTTTAAAAAAAGCCCTCAAGCAACCTGCCAACCCGACGATAACTATTACGAAGGTTCTCTAGGCCATACCCGGCGGTTGCCAGGGCCGGAAGCCGCAGTACCCAACCAACGAGGAATTCGTCATGGCTTTAACAGTAAACACCAACACCACGTCGTTGAACGTTCAGAAGAACCTGAACCGTGCTACCGACGCTCTGTCGACTTCGATGGCTCGCCTGTCTTCCGGCCTGAAAATCAACAGCGCCAAAGACGACGCCGCTGGCCTGCAGATCGCAACTCGCATGGCCGCACAGATTCGTGGTGGCAACCAGGCAGTGCAGAACGCCAACGACGGTATCTCCGTTGCCCAGACCGCTGAAGGCGCGCTGCAAGCTTCGACCGACATTCTGCAGCGTATGCGTGAACTGGCTGTTAAAGCACGTAACGGTACCAACAGCACTGCTGACCAGACCGCTACCAACTCCGAATTCGCTCAGATGTCTGACGAAATCACTCGTATCTCTGCCTCTACCAACCTGAACGGCAAAAACCTGCTGGACGGTACGGCGGGTACCATGCAACTGCAAGTTGGCGCCAACACTGGTTCGGCCAACCGCATCGACCTGGTATTGAGCTCCAAGTTCGACGCCGTATCCCTGTCCGTAGGCAGCGGTACTGTTGTTCTGACCGGTGCGACTTCCGCTACCCTGTCTGCCAACATCGACAACGCGATCACCGCGATCGATGCTGCTCTGGCATCGATCAACGCCACCCGCGCAAACCTGGGTGCTTCGCAGAACCGTCTGACCAGCACCATCTCCAACCTGCAGAACATCGTGGAAAACACCACTGCTGCACAAGGCCGTGTACAAGACACCGACTTCGCCGCAGAAACCGCGAACCTGACCAAGCAGCAAACCCTGCAACAGGCTTCTACCTCGGTTCTGGCTCAAGCCAACCAACTGCCTTCCGCTGTACTGAAGCTGCTTCAGTAATTTCGGAATGAGTTTGAGCGGGGGAGTGTGCTGGTCACGCTCTCTCGCTTTTTACGTTAAGAGGTGATGGGCATGGAGATGAGCGTAAAGCTTGGCGTGTCTTATCCGGCTCCCCAGCCAGCGAGCAGCGTTTCGGATAAAGCGCCGGAAAAGCCTGAAGCCGCCAGCGTGACGCCAGCGGCGGATAAGAAACCGGATGCCGATGACGTCCACCTGAAGCAGGCGGTGCAGCAGATCGAAAAGTTTGTGCAGTCGATCAAGCGCAATCTGGAGTTCTCGATAGACGAGCAGTCCGGAAAGGTCGTCGTCAAAGTGATTGCAAGCGAAACGGGTGAAGTCGTGCGACAGATCCCCTCCGCAGAAGCCCTCAAGCTGGCAGAAAGCCTGAGCAATGCGAGCCACGTATTGTTCGACGCCAAGGTCTGATAGCTGGCATGAATAGTGTTTGTACGTTCTTGGGCGCAGGTATTGGTCAAAAGAGTGGCAGCAACCTGAAGGGAGACGAAAAATGGCAAGTCCAATTTTACCGGGTACGGGCTTAGGCTCTGGCCTGGATATCGGTGCGATCGTCACTGCGCTGGTCAACGCCGACAAATCGGCGAAACAGACGCAGATCGATACTCAGACCAAAACCAACACGCTGAAGATTTCCGGTGTCGGTTCCCTGAAAAGCGCACTGACGGCCTTTCAGACGGCGCTGACCAATCTCGGTAGCAAGACCAATCCTGTGTTTGCGGGCTATACCGCCACTTCGGGTACCCCGTCGATTCTGGGTGCGACTTCCGACAACACCGCCGTTGCCGGTACCTACAGCGTTGTTGTGAATAACCTGGCCACCAGCTCGAAAGTCGCCAGTGCTTCTTTCGCCGGCGGTGCGGCCAGTGCCATTCCGAGTGGTACCTTGAAAATCAGTCAGAATGGCACTGATTACGATGTCACGATTCCAGCCAATGCGACCCTGCAGAGCACCCGGGATGCCATCAACTCCGCGCAGGCGAGTAATGGTATATCTGCCAACATCGTGACCGACAGCAGTGGTGCGTCGCGACTGGTGATCAGCTCCAGCAAGACCGGCGCGGGGTCCGACCTGACGGTCAGTGGTATCGCCGGCCTTGAAATCGACGGTACCCAAGCGATGGGCGCTAACCCTACGGCTACCAGTTCGGGGGCTGTCAACGGGGTTGCGGTGGATGCATCGCTGACCATCGATGGTCTGGCAGTGACCAGCAAGAGCAATACGGTGACCGGCGCAGTCAGTGGCCTGACCCTGAACCTGGCGTCCGTGAGCCCGGGTACGCCGCCGGCTGCGGCGACCGTCACCGTCGCGACCAACACCACCGGATTGCAGACCTCGATCCAGTCGTTCGTCGACTCCTACAACACCCTGATGAACACCATCAATTCCCTGTCCAAGGCGACAGCGGATGCTGATGGCAAACTGACGGTTCAGGCGGCGTTTACCGGCGACTCGATGTCGCGCACCCTGATTTCCGATATCCGTGGCGTGCTGACCGCTCCCGGGGCGGGCGGTCCATTGGCCGTGCTGTCGCAGATCGGCGTGATGACGAACGAGAAAACCGGCAACCTGGCGTTCGATACGACGGCGTTCAACAAGACGATGGCCATCAACGGCATGAGCGGCCAGGTGCAGCAGCTGTTCAACGGGAGCAATGCTAGCAACGGCCTGCTGGCGCGCATGGGCACTGCAATCAAGCCTTATGTGCAGACGGGCGGGTTGCTGGATCAGCGCAATACCAACCTGCAGAGCCTGAGCAAGAATCTTTCAAACCAGCAGGCTGCGTTGGACTTGCGTGTCGCCAACATGACCAAGACATTGACCGCCAAATACAACGCAATGGACCTGTTGGTCGGGCAAATGAAAGCGACGGCGACGAACATCACCTCGTTCTTCACTTCCTTGAATGCCCAGAAGTCCAACAGCTAGTCATGAGCTGACGAAAGAACCCGGCTGCGCATGTTCGCGTGTGCCGGGTTTTTGTCTTTTGCTCTAAAGTTTTCTGTCTTGCAGACGATACGCTGGCTATACGAGTCATTGTGGTAATGAGGTAGAACATGAATCCAATGTTAGCCCTTCGGCAGTATCAGAAAGTGGGTGCGCACGCCCAGACGTCCGAAGCAAGTCCGCATCGTTTGGTACAGATGCTCATGGAAGGTGGCCTGGACCGGATCGCTCAGGCCAAAGGTGCGCTGGAGCGCAAGGACATTCCCGGCAAGTGTGTGTCGATCAGCAAGGCGATCGGCATCATCGGTGGCTTGCGTGAAGGCCTGGATCTTGAAAATTGCGCCGAAGCCGTGGGCGAACTCGACAGTCTTTACATCTACATGATGAAGCGTCTGGCCGAGGCGAACATCAGCAGCGATCCGAAGATTCTCGATGAAGTCGCGGGGTTGCTGCGCACGGTGAAAGAAGGCTGGGACGGCATTACTGAGCCAGGTCCGCAGTTCTAGGGAGATCGCCATGAGTCTTGTATTGCAGCGAATAGAACAAACTCGAGAAGCGCTGGTCGGTGCTCTGGCCGAGCGCAACTGGGAGGCTATCGGTCAATTGGACCTGGATTGCCGTTCCTGCATGGAAGACGTCTTGAGCGAGGCTTCGCTGGACGAAGAAGTTCTGCGTGGCAATCTTGAGGAGTTGTTGTATGTCTACAAGCAGCTACTTGAGGTAGCGATGAGGGAGAGGCAGGCGATAGTCGATGAAATGTCTCAGATCCAGCAAGCGCGGAACGCAGCAAAGGTTTACCATCTGTTTGGATAATTAACCCCAAGTTAATCCAGATATGTGCGCCATAAATTTGACTGTGCACGGTTTTTTGACTTAACTAGTGGCTGGTTCCAGATTTCAGTCGTCTTCAGGCATAACGTGTCTGCAAGCGTCTAGCTTGCCCCAGCATTTTGGGCATTGAGTTGACTAGGGAAGTTGCTATTGCATGTGGCGTGAAACCAAAATTCTGCTGATTGATGACGATAGCGTCCGCCGCCGCGACCTGGCGGTGATTTTAAATTTTCTCGGTGAAGAAAATTTACCCTGCGGTAGCCATGACTGGCAGCAGGCTGTCAGCTCTTTGTCATCAAGTCGTGAAGTAATCTGTGTCCTCATCGGGACGGTCAATGCTCCTGGTGCACTACTGGGCTTGTTAAAGACACTCTCGACCTGGGATGAGTTCCTTCCGGTTTTGTTAATGGGCGATAATTCTTCCATTGACCTGCCGGAAGACCAGCGTCGTCGAGTGCTTTCAACCCTGGAAATGCCCCCCAGCTACAGCAAATTGCTCGATTCGCTGCACCGTGCCCAGGTCTATCGCGAGATGTACGACCAGGCCCGCGAGCGCGGTCGTCATCGCGAACCCAATCTTTTCCGCAGTCTTGTCGGCACCAGCCGGGCGATTCAACACGTGCGCCAGATGATGCAGCAAGTCGCCGATACCGATGCCAGCGTGCTGATCCTCGGTGAGTCCGGTACCGGCAAGGAAGTGGTTGCGCGCAACCTGCATTACCATTCCAAGCGCCGCGAAGCGCCGTTCGTGCCGGTCAACTGCGGGGCGATCCCGGCCGAGTTGCTGGAAAGCGAACTGTTCGGTCATGAGAAGGGCGCCTTCACCGGGGCGATCACCAGCCGCGCCGGTCGATTCGAGCTGGCCAACGGCGGCACCCTGTTCCTCGATGAAATCGGCGACATGCCGCTGCCGATGCAGGTCAAGCTACTGCGCGTGTTGCAGGAGCGCACCTTCGAGCGCGTGGGCAGCAACAAGACCCAGAGCGTCGACGTGCGCATCATTGCGGCGACCCACAAGAATCTCGAAAGCATGATCGAGATCGGCACCTTCCGCGAAGACTTGTACTACCGCTTGAATGTGTTCCCGATCGAGATGGCGCCGCTGCGTGAGCGCGTCGAAGACATTCCGCTGCTGATGAACGAACTGATCTCGCGCATGGAGCACGAGAAGCGGGGTTCGATCCGGTTCAACTCGGCGGCGATCATGTCGCTGTGTCGGCATGGCTGGCCGGGCAACGTCCGCGAACTGGCCAATCTGGTGGAACGCATGGCGATCATGCATCCCTACGGCGTGATCGGCGTGGTCGAGTTGCCGAAGAAATTCCGCTACGTCGATGATGAAGACGAGCAGATGGTCGACAGCCTGCGCAGCGATCTGGAAGAGCGCGTGGCCATCAACGGCCATACGACGGACTTCACCGCCAATGCCATGCTGCCGCCGGAAGGTCTGGACCTGAAGGACTACCTCGGTGGTCTGGAGCAAGGCTTGATTCAGCAGGCGCTGGATGATGCCAACGGCATTGTGGCGCGCGCGGCCGAGCGGTTGCGTATCCGTCGTACCACGCTGGTGGAAAAGATGCGCAAGTACGGCATGAGCCGTCGTGATGGAGACGAACAGGCGGATGATTGACGCCTGTTTTTCAAATCATTCATTTATAAGAAGTTTTTTTTAGGCACGGGTATTGCTACGTCCCTCGCAACGTTCCGTTTCACTGACGGTCAGCCAAGCGAGAGAGCACAATGCCCCAAGCCGCCCAGATGTCTCCTGTCCCTGATGCTTCGGTGCAACCGTCGTCCGTAGAGCAGGTGAGTCGGCTGGGCCTTGAGCAGGCATTCGCACTGTTCAATCAGATGTCCACTCAATTGACCGACTCTTACAGCATGCTTGAAGCCCGGGTAACCGAGCTCAAGGGGGAGCTGGCGGTGGTCAGCGCCCAGCGCATGCAGGAGCTGGCGGAAAAGGAACGCCTGGCCAACCGCCTGCAAAACCTCCTTGATCTGTTACCCGGTGGTGTCATTGTCATTGACGCTCAGGGCATCGTGCGCGAAGCCAATCCGGCGGCGTGCGAGTTGCTGGGCCTGCCGCTGGAAGGTGAGTTGTGGCGCCACGTCATTGCCCGCTGTTTTGCGCCGCGCGAAGACGATGGCCATGAAGTCTCCCTCAAGGATGGTCGGCGCCTGTCGATCGCCACGCGCTCGCTGGATGCCGAGCCTGGCCAGTTGGTGTTGCTCAACGACCTGACCGAAACCCGCCATCTGCAGGATCAACTGGCCCGTCATGAGCGTCTGTCGTCGCTGGGGCGCATGGTCGCTTCATTGGCTCATCAGATACGCACGCCGTTGTCCGCTGCATTGCTGTATGCCAGTCATTTGACCGAGCAAGAACTGCCGGTCGCGACCCGGCAGCGCTTTGCCGGGCGCCTCAAGGAGCGCCTGCACGAGCTCGAGCACCAGGTGCGCGACATGCTGGTGTTCGCCCGGGGCGAGTTGCCGCTGACCGACCGCGTGACGCCTGGCCAATTGATGCAATCGTTGCAAGCGGCGGCGCTGACCCACGTACAGGATCTGCCGATCCGCTGGCAGTGCGACAGTCACTCGGGGGAGTTGCTGTGCAATCGCGACACCCTGGTCGGCGCGATCCTCAATCTGATCGAGAACGCCATTCAGGCCAGTGCCGGTCAATTGCGCCTCAAGATTCACCTCTACACCCGCGGCAACAACCTGCGCCTGTGCGTCAGCGACAGTGGCAGCGGTATCGACGCCGCTGTTCTGGCGCGATTGGGCGAACCCTTTTTTACCACCAGGGCCACCGGCACAGGCCTTGGCATGACCGTGGTCAAGGCGGTGGTGCGTGCTCATCGGGGCGAATTGCAGCTGCGTTCGCGGCTCGGCCGCGGCACCTGCGCGCAGATGATCCTGCCGTTGTTCAGCAGCGCTCAAGGAGCGGAGTGACGCAGATGGCTATCAAGGTTCTGCTGGTCGAGGACGACCGCGCGTTGCGCGAGGCACTGGCTGATACGCTGCTGCTCGCGGGGCACGATTACAAGGCGGTGGGGTCGGCAGAGGAGGCGTTGCTTGCCGTCGGCTGCGAGGCCTTCAGCCTGGTGATCAGCGACGTCAATATGCCGGGCATGGACGGCCACCAGTTGCTGGGCCTGCTGCGAGCGCGGCAGCCGCAGTTGCCGGTGTTGCTGATGACGGCTCACGGTGCGGTCGAGCGCGCGGTCGATGCGATGCGCCAGGGGGCGGCGGACTATCTGGTCAAGCCATTCGAGCCCAAGGCGTTGCTCGATCTTGTGGGGCGGCATGCCTTGGGCAGTCTCGGCCGGACCGAGGGCGAAGGGCCGATAGCATTCGAACCGGCGAGCGCACAGTTGCTCGAATTGGCGGCGCGGGTCGCACGCAGCGATTCCACGGTGTTGATCTCGGGTGAGTCGGGCACAGGCAAGGAAGTGCTGGCGCGTTATATCCATCAGCATTCTCATCGCGCCAATCAGCCGTTCATCGCGATCAACTGCGCGGCGATCCCGGACAACATGCTCGAAGCGACCTTGTTCGGTCACGAGAAGGGCTCCTTCACCGGCGCCATTGCCGCACAAGCCGGCAAGTTCGAGCAGGCCGACGGCGGCACCATTTTGCTCGATGAAATTTCCGAAATGCCCCTGGGGCTCCAGGCCAAATTGCTGCGTGTGCTGCAAGAGCGCGAGGTCGAAAGGGTTGGCGCGCGCAAACCGATCGCGCTGGATATTCGCGTGGTCGCCACCACCAATCGCGACCTGGCGGGTGAAGTGGCGGCGGGGCGTTTCCGCGAGGACCTCTATTATCGCCTGTCGGTGTTTCCCCTGGCCTGGCGCCCGTTGCGCGAGCGCACCGCCGACATCCTGCCGCTGGCCGAGCGACTGCTGGCCAGGCACGTCAATAAAATGAAGCATTCGCCTGCCAGGTTGTCGCCCGAAGCTCAGGCGTGCCTGATCGGTTATCCGTGGCCGGGTAACGTGCGTGAGCTGGACAATGCGATTCAGCGTGCGCTGATTCTGCAGCAGGGTGGCTTGATCCAGCCGCAGGATTTCTGCCTCGCCGGGCCGGTGGCTTGCGCGCCACTGCCGGCGTTGGCGCAGGCGCCGGTACGCCCCGTGGAAGTCGAATCCGAGTCGGCTGGTGCGCTGGGCGATGACCTGCGTCGCCGTGAATTCCAGATGATCATCGATACCTTGCGCGCCGAGCGCGGTCGTCGCAAAGAGGCGGCCGAGCGCCTGGGTATCAGTCCGCGGACCCTGCGCTACAAGCTGGCGCAGATGCGCGATGCCGGCATGGATGTGGAAGCGTATTTGTTTGCGACCTGATTTTTACTGTGTAGGAGCGAGCCTGCTCGCGATGGTCGTGAACGATATCGCGGGGCGGCAGGATAAGCGCGACAGCCTTGAGTCCATCGCGAGCAGGCTCGCTCCTACAGGAGGGGGGCGTAAGGAAGGGCTTTTGTGAAACAAGGCCATGGAGCTGGCACCCTTGTTGCTAACACCTCATTACCCGCCGAGTGAGTGTCAAAAAATTGCGGGTCGTCAAAGAGAGAGACCATGAGCCAAGGTATTGAATTCAATCGGTTGATGCTCGACATGCGCGCCATGCAAATGGATGCCATGTCTGCGCCGAAATCGACTGCCGTCCCTGAAGTGGCGGGCAGCAGCTTTTCCGACATGCTCGGCCAGGCCGTCAATAAAGTGAACGACACGCAACAGGCTTCCTCTCAGTTGGCCAGTGCCTTCGAAATCGGCAAAAGCGGCGTCGACCTCACAGACGTGATGATTTCCTCGCAGAAGGCCAGCGTGTCATTCCAGGCATTGACCCAGGTGCGCAACAAGCTGGTTCAGGCCTACCAAGACATCATGCAGATGCCGGTTTAAAGGACGAGATTGAGTCATGGCAGAAGCAGTCGCCGATAATGTTCCGGCCAAGGTCACTCCAATAGACGGCAAGCCGCCGCTGTTCGGGTTGTCCTTCCTGGAAAACCTCTCCGAGATGACCATGTTGCGTCAGGTGGGCCTGTTGGTCGGCCTGGCGGCGAGCGTGGCGATTGGTTTTGCCGTGGTATTGTGGTCCCAGCAGCCGGACTACCGGCCTCTGTACGGCAGCCTTGCCGGCATGGACGCCAAGCAGGTCATGGATACCCTGGCCGCAGCCGACATTCCCTACACCGTCGAACCCAATTCCGGTGCCTTGCTGGTCAAGGCCGATGACCTGTCTCGTGCGCGGCTCAAGCTCGCGGGCGCTGGTGTCACTCCCAGCGACGGCAACATCGGTTTTGAAATCCTCGACAAGGAGCAGGGACTGGGCACCAGCCAGTTCATGGAAGCGACCCGCTATCGTCGTGGCCTCGAAGGCGAACTGGCCCGGACCATTTCCAGCCTGAACAACGTCAAGGGGGCCCGCGTGCACCTGGCGATCCCGAAAAGTTCGGTGTTCGTGCGCGACGAGCGTAAGCCGAGCGCTTCGGTTCTGGTTGAACTGTATTCCGGTCGCTCCCTGGAGCCAGGCCAGGTCGTGGCCATCATCAACCTGGTGGCGACCAGCGTTCCCGAACTCAGCAAGTCGCAGATCACCGTGGTCGACCAGAAGGGCAACCTGCTCTCGGATCAGGCGGAAAACTCCGAACTGACCATGGCCGGCAAGCAGTTCGACTACAGCCGTCGCATGGAAAGCATGCTTACCCAGCGCGTGCACAACATCCTGCAGCCAGTGCTGGGCAACGACCGTTACAAAGCTGAAGTCTCGGCCGACGTGGACTTCAGTGCCGTCGAGTCGACTTCCGAGCAGTTCAATCCGGACCAGCCGGCCCTGCGCAGCGAGCAGTCGGTCAACGAACAGCGTACCGCCAGCAACGGTCCGCAAGGTGTGCCGGGTGCCTTGAGCAACCAGCCACCGTCGCCGGCCTCTGCGCCGCAAACCACCGGTGGCGCCACTGCGTCGGCCGGCATGGTGCAGCCAGGCCAGCCGCTGATCGATGCCAACGGCCAGCAGATCATGGACCCGGCCACCGGTCAGCCGATGCTCGCACCGTACCCGGCGGACAAGCGTCAGCAATCGACCAGGAACTTCGAGCTCGACCGTTCCATCAGCCATACCAGGCAGCAACAGGGCCGATTGAATCGCCTGTCGGTGTCGGTGGTGGTCGATGATCAGGTCAAGATCAACCCGGCCAGCGGCGAAACCACCCGGGCGCCATGGAGCGCCGATGAATTGGCGCGCTTCACGCGTCTGGTTCAGGACGCGGTCGGCTTCGATGCCAGCCGTGGTGACAGTGTCAGTGTGATCAACATGCCGTTCTCCGCCGAGCGCGGTGAAGCGATTGCCGAAATTCCGTTCTACTCCCAGCCGTGGTTCTGGGACATCGTCAAGCAAGTGCTGGGTGTGCTGTTCATTCTGGTGCTGGTGTTCGGTGTGCTGCGTCCGGTGCTCAACAACATCACCGGTGGCGGCAAGGGCAAGCAGCTTGTTGGCTTGGGTAGCGATGTCGAGTTGGGTGGCATTGGCGGTCTGGATGGCGAACTGGCCAACGACCGTGTCAGCCTCGGTGGTCCGACCAGCATCCTGCTGCCGAGCCCGAGCGAAGGCTATGACGCTCAGTTGAACGCAATCAAGAGTCTGGTGGCAGAAGATCCGGGTCGTGTGGCCCAGGTCGTGAAAGAGTGGATTAACGCAGATGAGTGATAACCGAGCCGTTGCCGCCAAACTGTCCAAGGTCGACAAAGCCGCAATCCTGTTGCTGTCCCTGGGCTCCACCGACGCTGCCCAGGTGCTGCGCCACATGGGCCCCAAAGAGGTTCAGCGCGTAGGCGTGGCCATGGCCCAGATGGGTAATGTGCACCGCGAGCAGGTCGAGCAGGTGATGAGCGAGTTCGTCGATATCGTCGGCGACCAGACCAGCCTGGGCGTCGGCTCCGACGACTATGTGCGCAAGATGCTCACCCAGGCCCTGGGCGAAGACAAGGCCAACGGCCTGATCGATCGCATCCTGCTCGGTGGCAACACCAGCGGCCTCGACAGCCTGAAGTGGATGGAGCCGCGCGCCGTCGCCGACGTGATCCGTTATGAGCACCCGCAGATCCAGGCAATCGTGGTGGCGTACCTCGATCCGGACCAGGCCGGTGAAGTGCTCGGCAACTTCGACCACAAGGTGCGACTGGACATCATCCTGCGGGTTTCCTCGCTGAACACCGTACAGCCAGCGGCCCTGAAGGAACTCAACCAGATTCTCGAGAAGCAGTTCTCCGGTAACTCGAATGCCTCGCGCACCACTCTGGGTGGCATCAAGCGTGCGGCGGACATCATGAACTTCCTCGACAGCTCCATCGAAGGCCAGCTCATGGACTCGATCCGCGAAGTCGACGAAGACCTGTCGGGTCAGATCGAAGACCTCATGTTCGTGTTCAACAACCTGGCCGATGTCGACGACCGCGGGATCCAGGCGCTGCTCCGCGAGGTGTCCTCCGACGTGCTGGTGTTGGCCCTCAAGGGGTCGGACGAAGGCGTCAAGGAGAAGATCTTCAAGAACATGTCCAAGCGTGCCGCCGAACTGCTGCGCGACGACCTGGAAGCCAAGGGCCCGGTACGCGTCAGCGACGTGGAAACCGCGCAGAAGGAAATCCTCACCATCGCCCGCCGTATGGCCGAAGCCGGAGAAATCGTTCTCGGCGGCAAGGGCGGCGAGGAAATGATCTAACACCATGGCCAAGCATGATGAAGCGCCTACTGACCTGATCCGGGCCAGGGATGTCAGTGGCTTCGAGTCCTGGGCGCTGCCCAGCTTCGACCCGCCGGAACCCGAGCCGGAACCAACGCCGGAACCCGAGCCGCCGGAAATGGAGGAAGTGCCGCTGGAGGAAGTCCAGCCGCTGACCCTCGAAGAGCTCGAAAGCATTCGCCAGGAAGCCTACAACGAAGGCTTTGCCGTGGGCGAAAAAGAAGGTTTTCACAGCACCACGCTCAAGGTTCGTCAGGAAGCCGAACAGGCGCTGGCGCCGAAGCTTGCCGGGCTGGAACAGTTGATGGCGCACTTGTTCGAGCCCATCGCCGAGCAGGACACCCAGATTGAAAAGTCGCTGGTCGACCTCGTGCAGCACATCACCAAACAGGTAATTCAGCGCGAACTGGCCATCGACTCTACGCAAATCGAACACGTCATGCGCGAGGCTCTAAAGCTCTTGCCGCTGGGCGTGGGCAATGTGCGGCTGTACATCAATCCGCAGGATTTCGAACAGGTCAAAGCCCTGCGCGAACGCCATGAAGAGACCTGGCGCATCGTCGAGGATGAGTCGTTGTTGCCCGGCGGTTGCCGGGTCGAGACCGAACACAGCCGTATCGACGCCACAGTCGAAACCCGTGTCGCGCGGGTGATGGACAAGCTGTTCGACCAGTTGCACGAACAGTCCTTGCACCCGGCCGCACCGGACTTGAGCCTGGAACTACCGGTCGACAGCAAGCCTGCTGCCGCGCCAGAAGCGGATGTGCCTGATGCGCCTTGAGCGCACCAGCTTCGCCAGGCGCATGGGCAGTTACGCCGAGGCGACTACGCTTGCCGGCGCTCCGATCCTTGAGGGCCGCTTGCTGCGCATGGTCGGCCTGACCCTCGAGGCCGAAGGCCTGCGCGCCGCCATGGGCAGCCGCTGCATGGTCATCAACGACGACAGCTATCACCCGGTACAGGTTGAAGCCGAAGTGATGGGCTTCTCCGGCAGCAAGGTCTTTCTGATGCCGGTCGGCAGCGTCGCCGGTATTGCCCCCGGCGCGCGTGTCGTTCCCCTATCCGACACGGGGCGTCTGCCCATGGGCATGAGCATGCTTGGGCGGGTGCTCGATGGCGCCGGTCGTGCCCTGGATGGCAAGGGGGGGATGAAGGCCGAAGACTGGGTGCCGATGGATGGCCCGACCATCAACCCGCTCAAGCGCGAACCGATCAGCGAGCCGCTGGATGTGGGCATTCGCTGCATCAACGGCATGTTGACGGTCGGTCGCGGTCAGCGCCTCGGCCTGTTCGCCGGTACTGGCGTCGGTAAATCCGTCCTGTTGGGCATGATGACCCGCTTCACCGAGGCCGACATCATCGTCGTCGGGCTGATCGGTGAGCGGGGTCGTGAAGTTAAAGAATTCATCGAGCATATCCTCGGTGAGGAAGGGCTCAAGCGTTCGGTGGTGGTGGCGTCCCCGGCGGACGATGCGCCGCTGATGCGTCTGCGCGCGGCGATGTATTGCACGCGCATCGCCGAGTATTTCCGCGACAAGGGCAAGAATGTCCTGTTGCTGATGGACTCCCTGACCCGTTTCGCCCAGGCCCAGCGGGAAATCGCCCTGGCCATCGGCGAGCCGCCAGCGACCAAGGGCTATCCGCCGTCGGTGTTCGCCAAACTGCCGAAACTGGTGGAGCGGGCCGGCAACGCGGAGAAGGGCGGTGGTTCGATCACCGCGTTCTACACCGTGCTGTCCGAAGGCGATGACCAGCAGGACCCGATTGCTGACTCGGCACGGGGCGTGCTCGACGGGCACATCGTGCTGTCCCGGCGCCTGGCCGAAGAGGGGCATTACCCGGCCATCGATATCGAAGCGTCCATCAGCCGGGTGATGCCGGCGGTGGTGTCGCCGGAACACATGGCCCGTGCGCAGTATTTCAAGCAGTTGTGGTCGCGTTATCAGCAGAGTCGCGACCTGATCAGTGTTGGCGCCTATGTCGCCGGCGGAGATCGCGAGACCGACCTGGCGATTTCCCTGCAACCGCAATTGGTCAAATACCTGCGCCAGGGCCTTAACGACAGCATCAGCCTGGGCGAAAGCGAGGCGTATCTGGCCTCGATCTTCGCGCCCGCGGCAGGCGGTTAAGCGGTCATGGCTCAGAGTCGGGCGGGAAGGTTGGCGCCGGTGGTGGAAATGGCCGAGAAGGCGGAGAAAACCGCGGTCCAGCGCCTGGGGCACTTTCAAGGGCAGGTTCGCCTGGCCGAAAGCAAACTCGCCGACCTTGAAGCCTTCCGTCTCGACTATCAGGAACAATGGATCGTACGCGGCAGCGGCGGCGTCTCGGGCCAATGGTTGCTCGGCTATCAGGGCTTTCTTGCGCAATTGGGCACGGCCATCGACCAGCAGCGGCAAAGCCTGGCCTGGCATCAGAACAACCTGAACAAGGCCCGGGACACCTGGCAGCAGGCGTTTGCCCGGGTCGAAGGCTTGCGCAAGCTGGTTCAGCGCTATGCCGATGAGGCGCGGGCGCTTGAAGACCGGCGCGAACAGAAACTGCTGGATGAGTTGTCCCAGCGCTTGCCGCGTCAGGATGCGTACTGAAAAGATCGCAGCCTGCGGCAGCTCCTACGCAGGCTGCGATCTTTTGCTCTTGTCGTGATGCCTTGCTCCAACCTTTACCAAATGCTACACCTTGTACCAGCAAGTTCCCCAATGACAAGGAAGCCATGACATGTCAGTCGTTACCGAAGTGTCCCCTGATGGGCAAAAGTTGACGATATCGGTCAAAGGACGATTCGATTTCACCAAGCATCAGGAATTTCGTCAGTCCTATGAGCGACTCAACAAAAAACCCGAGTCCATCATAGTGGATCTCAAAGATGCAACCTACCTCGACAGCTCTGCGTTGGGCATGCTGCTACTGTTGCGCGACCACTCCGGTGGAGACGAATCCGATGTGCGCGTCGTCAACAGCTGTACCGACGTGCGCAAAATCCTCGCCATCTCCAACTTCGACAAGCTGTTCGACATCAGTTGATTGCCATGCAGCCACTGGAGCCGCTGACGATCCTGATTGCCGAGGACAGCGCCGCCGATCGCCTGTTGCTGTCGAGCATCCTGCGCCGCCTGGGGCACGAAGTGCTGACGGCGGCCAACGGCGCCGAAGCGGTCGACGTGTTTCGCCTGCAACAACCGCACCTGGTGTTGATGGACGCGATGATGCCGGTGATGGACGGCTTCGAGGCAGCCCGGCAGATCAAGGAGCTGGCCGGGGAAACCCTGGTGCCGATCATCTTCCTCACCTCCTTGTCTGAAAGCGAAGCCCTGGCCCGTTGCCTGGAAGTCGGCGGTGACGACTTTCTGGCAAAGCCCTACAACCAGGTGATTCTCGCTGCCAAGATCAAGGCGATGGATCGCTTGCGGCGCTTGCAGGACACCGTGCTGCAGCAGCGTGACCAGATCGCCCGGCACCACGACTACCTGCTCAACGAACAGCGCGTGGCCAAGGCTGTATTCGACAAGGTGGCGCACTCCGGCTGCCTGAATGCCGCTGCGAATATCCGTTATCTGCAATCACCCTATGCGCTGTTCAACGGCGACCTGCTGCTGGCCGCGTTCACCCCGGCCGGAGACATGCACGTACTGCTGGGCGACTTCACCGGCCACGGTCTGCCGGCGGCGGTGGGTGCCATGCCCCTGGCCGAAGTCTTCTACGGAATGACCGCCAAGGGCTATGGCCTGGCGGAAATCCTGCGCGAGATGAATGCCAAGCTCAAGCGCATTCTGCCGGTGGACATGTTCTGCTGCGCCACGTTGCTGTGCCTGAGTTTTCAACGTCGTTCGGTGGAAGTCTGGAACGGCGGCATGCCCGACGGTTACCTGCATCGTGTTGCCAGTGGCGAGCGAACGCCGCTGGCGGCGCGGCACCTGCCTTTGGGGGTGCTGAGCCCGGAATCCTTCGATGAGCGTACCGAGGTGTTTCCCATGGTGCTCGGGGATCGGGTGTTTCTCCTGTCCGATGGGGTGATCGACACTTGCGACGCCAATGAACAGTTGTTTGGCGTGCAGCGATTGCAGCAGGTGTTTGCCGCCAATCGCCAGCCGGATGCGCTGTTCGAAGAGATCGAGCATGCGCTGCGACAGTTCGGCGGTGAAGCGCGCGACGATGTCAGCATGGTCGAAATCAGCCTGCTGGAGCCGGCGCAGATCACGCCGCCGGCGTTGGTCTACTCCGACAGCGGCCAGTCCTGCCCGCTGGACTGGTCGGTGAGTTTCGAATTTCGCGCCGCCACGCTCAAGCGCTTCAATCCGTTGCCCTATCTGTTGCAGTTGCTGCTTGAGGTGCATGGTCTGCGGGGCCAGAGCGGTGCGCTCTACAGTGTGCTGGCGGAACTCTATTCCAATGCGCTGGAGCATGGCGTGCTGGGGCTGGACTCGAGCCTCAAGCGCGATGCATCGGGTTTTGCGCGTTATTATCAGCAGCGTAATACCCGTCTGGACGAACTTCAGGAAGGCTATGTACGGTTGCATTTGCAGGTGACGCCAACAGACGACGGCGGTTGCCTGGCCATTCACATCGAAGACAGCGGCAAGGGTTTCGATGTCGAGCGGGTGATGAAAAGACCTGTGGATGACATCCGCCTGTCGGGACGTGGGGTCAGTCTGATCCGTCAGTTGGGGCGTAATGCCCGCTGGACCGACGATGGTCGAAGTGCACATGTGGAGTTTATCTGGAAGGCTGCGCAGTAATCCGCGCATTCTTGATCAAGGAGTGAGCAAATGAACGACAAAAACGACAAGCATGTGGATCGCGACGTGCTGAGTACATTGCAGGAAGTGATGGAAGAGGGCTATGCGGATTTGCTGGGTATCTTTCTTGCGGACTCCGAGGAGCGCCTGAGCATTTTGCGAACGGCTGACAGTGTTGCACTGCTCGTTGCAACCGCTCATAGCTTCAAAGGCAGCAGCAGCAATATGGGTGCAGTCAAGCTGAGCGAACTTTGCCATCAGCTTGAACAGCAGGCCAGAAGTTCGCCATGGGCCGCCGTTCAGGAACTAGTCCGCGAAATCGACCACGAATTCGCCGGTATCCGGCCTCTTTACGAAGCTGAACGACAGCGTTGCACTGCGAAAATCTGAGTCTGCGCTTCATTTGGTCTCCTTCGAGTGAGTCTGGCTCGACCTTTGCATTTAACTCGTCCAACTGTACTTACGAGCCCGTGCAGCGGAGACCGTTTCATGCCCGTTACCCCCAATATTCTGCTTCAGGCCTCCAGGCAGGCCAAGACTCAAGCTGCCTGCGCCAATCCTCCGGCGCAGACCGCTGAGCCCGGGGACAAGGCCGCAAGCTTCGCTCATGTCTATGCCAATCAGGCCCAGAGCAAGCCCAATGCGTCGGCGGATACCTCGGTCAAGCCGAGTCGCGAAAAAAGCGCCGATGTCGCCGGAGAAAAAGACGCTGGCAACGACCAGTCTGCCGCCGGGGAACCGGTGGTTGCCGATGGCGGCAAATCCTTGCCTTCCGACACGCCGGTGCAGGCTGATGGCAATACTGCCGACGATGATGCGTCAGATGCCGACCAGACGCTGGTCGTCGATACCGCACCGCTCGATCCGGCGCTTGATCCTTCATGGCTGCCAGTCCTTCAGCCAGTCGTGCCGGCGTCGGTAGCACCCGCCGTGGCCGACACCGTGCAACCTGCCGTTGATGCGCCGGTTGCCGCCGCGGCTACGGCTGCAAGCGTTCCTGCGCTGGCCACTACCGACGGCGATTTCGATCCCTCTACCGATCCTCTCGATGCATTGCCGGCGGTGCGCCTGGCCATGGAGCAGAGCGGTCACGTTTCGGCTTCCAGCCAGGCGCAGCCCAAGGCGGCACCGACTCAGGCACAAGCCCAGGCTGACGGTGAGCTGACACCGGCGCAAAACTTTGCCGCCGGCATGGCGACCCTGGTGGAAGTTCAGGGCGACAAGAACAGCACCGGTCAGGGCGACGGCAAGGCTTTCAGTGGCTTGATCGATGACGGCCTGAAGGACCTCAAGTCCGCCAGCAGCGACACCCGTGTCGATGATTTCGCCAACCGTCTGGCCGCGCTGACCCAGGCAGCCACGCCAAAGACCGCTGATGCCTTGCCGGTGAACCAGCCGTTCGCCATGCATCAGAGCGGGTGGACCGAAGAGGTGGTGAACCGGGTCATGTACCTGTCCAGCGCCAATCTCAAGGCCGCGGACATCCAGTTGCAGCCCGCTGAACTCGGGCGGCTGGACATTCGGGTGAACATGGTTCCCGATCAACAGACCCAGGTCACGTTCATGAGCGCGCATCCGGGTGTCCGTGAGGCGCTGGATGGCCAGGTCCATCGCTTGCGCGATATGTTCGCGCAGCAGGGCATGGGGCAAGTCGATGTCAACGTTTCGGACCAGTCCCGTGGTTCGCAGCAAGGGCAGGAACAGGCCCGACAAAGCCAGAGGGGGGGGACCGGCGCCAGCGGCGGTCGCCTCGATTCAATGGATGACGACATCACCCCGGGCATCGCTGAAGTGGCTGCCAATACCACCCGCGTGATCGGCTCCAGCGCGGTCGATTACTACGCCTGACCAAACGCAAAACCCCCTGTAGGAGCGAGCTTGCTCGCGATGATCGTTAACGATAACGCGTGCTTACTGGCTAAACGCGGCGCTCTTGAATTCTTCGCGAGCGAGCTCGCTCCTACATGGCATAACACTTGCTCTTGCCTTGCCGTGCGACTGTGAAAACCCGATTAGTGACGGATTATTGGCATGGCGAAGAGCGACGCAGCAGTAAAAGACCCCGCAACCAAAGGCAAACTCAAGCTGATTATCGTGATCGTGGTGGCCCTGCTGCTGGCGATCGGTGTGTCCGTGGGGGCGACCTGGTACTTCATGCACAGCGCTCAGAGCAAGCCTGCCTCCGCCGAGACGCAAACTGCTCCCGTCGGCAAGCAGCCAGCGATTTTCGAGTCGATGGCGCCGGCCTTCGTGGCCAACTTCAACCAGAACGGTCGCCAGCGCTACATGCAGGTGAGCATCACCATGCTTGGGCGCAATCAGGCGGATCTGGATGCCCTCAAGGTCCACATGCCGGTGATCCGCAATAACCTGGTCATGCTGTTCTCCGGGCAGGACTTCGCGACCCTCGCCTCGCCGGTCGGTCAGGAAATGCTGCGGCAGAAAGCCACCGCCAGCGTCCAGGAAGTGGCGCAGAAAGAGCTTGGCAAAGTGGTGATCGAACAGTTGCTTTTCACTAATTTCGTACTGCAGTAGGAACACGACATGGCCGTGCAGGACCTGCTGTCCCAGGATGAGATCGACGCGCTGTTGCATGGCGTCGACGATGGTCTGGTACAGACCGAAAACGCTGCCGAACCCGGCACCGTCAAAAGCTATGACCTGACCAGCCAGGATCGCATCGTCCGTGGACGCATGCCGACCCTGGAAATGATCAACGAGCGTTTCGCCCGCTATACCCGCATCAGCATGTTCAACATGCTGCGTCGCTCGGCGGACGTGGCGGTCGGCGGCGTGCAGGTGATGAAGTTCGGCGAATACGTGCACTCGCTGTACGTGCCGACCAGTCTCAACCTGGTCAAGATCAAGCCCCTACGCGGCACCGCGCTGTTCATCCTCGACGCCAAACTGGTGTTCAAGCTGGTGGACAACTTCTTCGGCGGTGACGGCCGGCACGCCAAGATCGAAGGGCGTGAATTCACGCCGACCGAACTGCGAGTGGTGCGCATGGTGCTGGAGCAGGCGTTCGTCGATTTGAAGGAAGCCTGGCAGGCGATCATGGAAGTCAACTTCGAGTACATCAACTCGGAAGTGAACCCGGCCATGGCCAACATCGTCGGCCCGAGCGAGGCCATTGTGGTGTCGACCTTCCATATCGAACTCGATGGCGGTGGCGGCGACCTGCACGTGACCATGCCGTACTCGATGATCGAGCCGGTGCGCGAAATGCTCGACGCCGGCTTCCAGTCCGACCTCGACGACCAGGACGAGCGCTGGGTCAACGCCCTGCGCCAGGACGTGCTGGACGTCGACGTGCCGATCGGTGCCACGGTGGCCCGTCGTCAGTTGCGCCTGCGCGACATCCTGCACATGCAGCCGGGGGATGTGATCCCGGTCGACATGCCGGAAGAAATGATCATGCGCGCCAACGGCGTGCCGGCCTTCAAGGTCAAGATGGGCTCGCACAAGGGCAACCTGGCGTTGCAAGTGATCGAGCCGATCGAGCGCCGTTGACCGGCGCTCGAACCCATTCGCGATTAACCGAATTCTGAATTTTTGCTCGCCGAGGACACTGACAATATGAACACCCAGGACGATCAGGCACTGGCCGATGAATGGGCTGCGGCCCTGGAAGAAACCGGCGATGCCGGGCAGGCCGACATCGACGCTTTGCTGGCCGCTGATTCCGGCAGCTCCGCGTCCAGCCGCCTGCCAATGGAAGAGTTCGGCAGCGTGCCGAAAAACAACGATCCGGTCAGCCTTGAAGGCCCGAACCTGGACGTGATCCTCGATATTCCGGTGTCGATTTCCATGGAAGTGGGCAGCACCGACATCAACATCCGCAACCTGCTGCAACTGAACCAGGGCTCGGTGATCGAGCTCGATCGCCTGGCCGGTGAGCCGCTGGACGTGCTGGTCAACGGCACGCTCATCGCCCATGGCGAAGTGGTGGTGGTCAACGAGAAGTTCGGCATCCGTCTGACGGACGTGATCAGCCCAAGCGAACGCATCAAGAAGCTGCGCTGAGTGAAAAAGGTTCTTGGATTTGTGCTGGCGATGCCGTTCAGCGTGCTGGCGGCCGAACCGGTTGCAACGGCAGCCACGGCTGCTGCGCCAGCGGTGGGCAGTGGTGTGGCTGGGCAACTGACGCAGCTGGTGTTCGGCTTGCTGCTGGTGCTGGGGCTGATCTTTCTCCTCGCCTGGTTGCTGCGGCGGGTCCAGCAGGCCGGTCCGGCCGGCAAGGGGCAGGTGATCGAGATTGTCGGCACCCGCGCGCTGGGGCCTCGCGACCGGCTGATGCTGGTGCAGGTCGGCAACGAGCAGATTCTGTTGGGCCTGAGCCCCGGCAACATTGCTGCGCTGCACGTGCTCAAGGAGCCGGTGCAAGTGCCGAGTACCGAGAAGCCGACGCCGGAATTTGCCCAGCGCCTGTTGGAGATGCTGGGTAAAGATCAGAAGGATAAGAAGTAATGGGTGCGCTACGCATCGTCTTGACGCTGGCCCTGATGCTGGCCGCGCCACTGGCATTCGGCGCCGATCCGCTGTCGATCCCGGCCATCACCCTGGGCACCAATGCACAGGGTGCGCAGGAGTACTCGGTCAGCCTGCAAATCCTGCTGATCATGACCGCGCTGAGTTTTATCCCGGCGTTTGTCATGCTGATGACCAGTTTCACCCGGATCATCATTGTCTTCTCGATCCTGCGCCAGGCCCTGGGCCTGCAGCAGACACCGTCGAACCAGATCCTCACTGGCATGGCGTTGTTCCTGACCCTGTTCATCATGGCGCCGGTGTTCGACCGGGTGAACCAGGACGCCTTGCAGCCGTATCTGGCGGAAAAACTGACCGCCCAGGATGCGGTCGCCAAGGCGCAGGTGCCGATCAAGAACTTCATGCTCGCCCAGACCCGCACCAGCGATCTGGAGCTGTTCATGCGCCTGTCCAAACGGACTGACATCGCGACGCCGGATCAGGCGCCGCTGACCATCCTGGTGCCGGCCTTCGTGACCTCCGAGCTGAAAACGGCGTTCCAGATCGGCTTCATGATCTTCATTCCGTTCCTGATCATCGACCTGGTCGTGGCCAGTATATTGATGGCCATGGGTATGATGATGCTCTCGCCACTGATCATTTCCCTGCCGTTCAAGATCATGTTGTTCGTGCTGGTGGATGGCTGGGCGCTGATCATTGGCACGCTGGCCAGCAGCTTCGGCGGTGTCTCGCCATGACGCCGGAAGTTGCGGTCGACATCTTTCGCGAAGCGCTGTGGCTGACCACCATGATGGTGGCGATCCTGGTGATTCCAAGTTTGCTGGTGGGCTTGCTGGTGGCGATGTTCCAGGCCGCCACCCAGATCAACGAACAGACCCTGAGCTTCCTGCCGCGCCTGCTGGTGATGCTGGTGACGCTGATCGTCGGCGGTCCATGGATGGTGCAGACCTTCATGGATTACATCCTGCAGTTGTACGGCAGCATTCCTCAGGTCATCGGCTAAACCATGTCACTGCTTGCGCTGACCGATACGCAGATCAGCACCTGGGTGGCGACGTTCATGTTGCCGCTGTTTCGTGTCGGCTCCTTGCTGATGGTCATGCCGGTGTTCGGCACGACCCTGCTGCCGCGGCGCATCCGCCTGTATTTCGCGCTGGCCATTACCGTGGTCATCGCGCCTGGCCTGCCGCCGATGCCGCCGGTGAATGCCCTGGATCTGAGCGGGCTGTTACTGATTGCCGAGCAGATTCTCATTGGTGCGGTGATGGGGTTCTCCTTGCAGTTGTTCTTCCAGGCCTTTGTGGTGGCCGGGCAGATCGTCGCCATCCAGATGGGCATGGGCTTCGCTTCCATGATCGACCCGGCCAACGGCGTATCGACGGCGGTGATCGGGCAGTTTTTTACCATGCTGGTGACGCTGCTGTTCCTGTCCATGAACGGTCATCTGGTGGTGTTCGAGATTCTCACCGAGAGTTTTACCACGTTGCCGGTGGGCAGTGGCCTGATGGTCAATCACTACTGGGAACTGGCCGGCAAGCTCGGCTGGGTGCTCGGTTCGGCGTTGTTGCTGGTGCTGCCGGCGATCACCGCGCTGCTGGTGGTCAACATCGCGTTTGGCGTCATGACCCGGGCGGCGCCGCAACTGAACATTTTCTCTGTCGGCTTCCCGCTGATCCTGGTGCTAGGGCTGTTCATCGTCTGGGTCGGGCTGGCGGACATTCTCAACCAGTATCAACCGCTGGCCTCCGAGGCCCTGCAGTTACTACGCGAAATGGCACGGGCGAGCTGAGTCATGGCCGAGAGCGAAAGCGGTCAGGACAAAACAGAAGACCCCACGGAGAAGCGCAAGCAGGACTCCCGTGAAAAGGGTGAGGTAGCCCGGTCCAAGGAGCTCAACACCCTGGCGATCATGCTGGTCGGTGCCTCGGCGCTGCTGATTTTTGGCGGCGCCATGGCGCAGGACATGATGGAGCTGATGCGCATCAACTTCTCGCTGCCGCGGGAAGTGATCCTTGATCAGCGCTACATGGCCACCTACATGATGCGTTCGGGGCAAATTGCCCTGTGGTCGATCCAGCCGGTGATGATCACCTTGGTGCTGGCCGCCATCATCGGTCCGATCTCCCTGGGTGGCTGGCTGTTCGCGGCGAGTTCCATGGCGCCCAAATTCAGCCGCTTGAACCCCGGTCCAGGCCTCAAGCGCATGTTCTCGACCAAGTCGCTGATCGAACTGCTCAAGGCCCTGGCCAAGTTCGTCATCATTCTGTTCGTGGCGCTGGCGGTGTTGTCATCGGACATCGATGACCTGCTGCGCATCGCCCATGAGCCCTTGGACATGGCGATCATTCACAGCCTGCAAGTGGTGGGCTGGAGCACCTTGTGGATGGCGTGCGGGCTGATTCTGATCGCTGTGGTGGACGTGCCGGTGCAGCTCTGGGAAAGCCACAAGAAACTGCTGATGACCAAGCAGGAGGTGCGCGACGAGCATAAGGACCAGGAGGGGCGGCCGGAGGTCAAGCAGCGGATTCGACAGCTGCAGCGCGAGATGTCCCAGCGGCGGATGATGGCCGCCATTCCCGAGGCCGACGTGGTCATCACCAACCCGACGCACTATGCCGTGGCCCTCAAGTACGACCCGGAAAAAGGCAATGCGCCGGTATTGCTGGCCAAGGGTAGCGACTTCCTGGCCCTGAAGATTCGTGAGATCGCGGCGGCCAACGAGATCCTGCTGCTGGAGTCACCGGCGCTGGCGCGGTCGATCTACTACTCCACCGAGCTTGAGCAGGAAATTCCCGGCGGGCTGTATCTGGCGGTCGCGCAGGTGCTGGCCTACGTCTACCAGATCCGCCAGTACCGGGCGGGCAAGGGTAAACGACCGGATCCGCTCAAGGATGACCTGCCGATTCCGCCGGATTTGCGCCGCGATTCCTGAGTTTCGCGCTGTCGCTGATGGCCCCTTCGCTGGCAAGCCAGCTCCTACAGGTTTGGCGATAACCCTGTAGGAGCTGGCTTGCCAGCGAAGGCGTCAGTCCAGCAATACATATCCCCCTGAAAAAACTCTCTATTTCTCCCTCTGCAAAAGTTGGAAAGCTTCTTGCAGTAGCCGCCCTACGCCCGCTTCAGGCGTCAAAAGATTGCTTTAAAGGAACGGGGAAAACCGGTGGATCGCTCTCAGTTAATCAACAGTGCCCGCAGCAACATTGCCGACCTCAGTCGAGGCAATCTGGGCGTGCCGCTGTTGCTGCTGGTCATGCTGGCGATGATGATGTTGCCGGTGCCGCCGTTCCTGCTCGACGTGTTCTTCACCTTCAACATTGCCCTGTCCATCGTCGTGCTGCTGGTGTGCGTCTACGCCTTGCGGCCGCTGGATTTCGCGGTGTTCCCGACCATTCTGCTGGTGGCGACGCTGTTGCGCCTGGCGTTGAACGTGGCCTCCACGCGTGTGGTGATGCTGCACGGCCAGGACGGTCATGCGGCGGCCGGCAAGGTGATCCAGGCGTTCGGCGAGGTGGTGATCGGCGGTAATTACGTGGTCGGTATCGTGGTCTTCGCGATCTTGATGATCATCAACTTCGTCGTGGTGACCAAGGGTGCGGGGCGCATTTCCGAGGTGAGCGCGCGTTTCACCCTCGATGCGATGCCCGGCAAGCAAATGGCGATCGACGCCGACCTCAATGCCGGCCTGATCGATCAGGCCCAGGCCAAGGCCCGCCGCTCGGAAGTCGCCCAGGAAGCCGAGTTCTACGGCTCGATGGACGGTGCCAGCAAATTCGTCCGGGGGGACGCCATTGCTGGCCTGCTGATTCTGTTCATCAACCTGATTGGTGGCATGGCGGTCGGCATCTTCCAGCACAACATGACCTTTGCCGACGCCGGCAAGGTGTACGCGCTGTTGACCATCGGTGACGGTTTGGTGGCGCAATTGCCATCACTGTTGTTATCGACAGCCGCCGCGATAATGGTGACCCGTGCTTCCGGTTCGGAAGACATGGGCAAGCAAATCAATCGCCAGATGTTCGCCTCGCCCAAGGCGCTGGCGGTGGCCGCAGGCTTGATGGCGGTCATGGGCCTGGTGCCCGGCATGCCGCACTTCTCGTTCCTGAGCATGGCGGCCCTGGCGGCCGGCGGCGCTTACCTGTTCTGGAAAAAGCAGAACGTCGCCAAGGTGCAGGCCCTGCAAGAGGTCAAGCGCCAGCAGGAGTTGCTGCCGTCGCCGGCCCGCGCCCAGGAAACCAAGGAGCTTGGCTGGGATGACGTGACACCCATCGACATGATCGGCCTGGAAGTGGGTTATCGCCTGATTCCGTTGGTGGACCGCAACCAGGGCGGCCAGTTGCTGGCGCGGATCAAGGGTGTGCGCAAGAAGCTGTCCCAGGATCTGGGCTTCCTGATGCCGACCGTGCATATCCGCGACAACCTCGACCTGGCGCCGAGTGCCTATCGCCTGACCCTCATGGGGGTGATCCTGGCTGAAGCGGAGATTTACCCGGATCGCGAGCTGGCGATCAACCCGGGGCAGGTCTACGGCACGCTCAACGGCATTACCGCCAAAGATCCGGCTTTCGGCCTGGAGGCGGTCTGGATTGAAATCAGCCAGCGCGCCCAGGCGCAATCGCTCGGTTATACGGTGGTCGATGCCAGTACCGTAGTGGCTACCCACCTGAACCAGATTCTTTACAAGCATTCCAGTGAACTGATCGGTCACGAAGAAGTGCAGCAGCTCATGCAATTGCTGGCCAAAAGCTCGCCGAAACTGGCCGAGGAACTGGTGCCGGGCGTGGTTTCGCTGTCGCAGCTGCTCAAGGTGCTGCAAGCGCTGTTGGCCGAGCAAGTGCCGGTACGCGACATCCGCAGCATTGCCGAGGCCATCGCCAACAATGCCGCCAAGAGTCAAGATACCGCCGCTCTGGTGGCTGCCGTGCGGGTTGGCGTATCCCGTGCAATCGTGCAAAGCATTGTAGGCACTGAGTCAGAGCTGCCAGTGATCACGCTGGAGCCAAGGTTGGAACAGATATTGCTCAATAGTCTGCAAAAGGCCGGACAAGGCTCGGAAGAAGGCGTTCTGCTGGAGCCAAGCATGGCTGAGAAGCTGCAACGCTCGCTGATCGACGCGGCGCAGCGCCAGGAGATGCAAGGTCAGCCGGTGATTCTGCTGGTGGCCGGTCCGGTTCGCGCAATGCTCTCGCGATTTGGCCGGCTCGCAGTCCCGGGTTTGCACGTGTTGGCTTACCAGGAAATCCCTGACAACAAGCAAGTGACCATCGTTGCGACAGTAGGGCCCAACGGCTGAGGTAGTGGTTTATGCAAGTTAAGCGTTTTTTCGCCGCCGATATGCGTCAGGCCATGAAGCTGGTTCGCGATGAGCTGGGCGCTGATGCCGCCATCATTGGCAACCGTCGGATCGCCGGAGGTGTCGAGCTGACGGCTGCGCTGGATTACAAGTTGTCGGCGCTGGCGCCACGGGTTCCGAACATGGAGCTCGAAGACGAGTTGCGCAAGACGCAGTCGCGGATCGTCAACGCCCAGGCCGAATTGAGCCTGCGTAGCGATGGCGAGAGCGACCAGAGCACCAACCGTCAGTTGTTCGCCGGCTTGCCGTTGACCGCCGCCGAGCCGCTGATCGAGCCGACTTATGCCGAGCCCCGTCGCCCCGCACCAGCCGCTGCGCCAGCGTCCGGTGGCATGGACCCGCGGGCGTTCGACTCGATGCGATTCGAGCTCAACAGCCTGCGCGAACTCATGGAAGTACAACTCGGGTCCCTGGCGTGGAATCAGCTGCAAGGCAGCCATCCGGACCAGGCCAACCTCTGGCGTCGCCTGCAACGCATTGGCCTGTCTGGCCCGCTGTCGCGCGACCTGCTGGCGCTGATCAGCGAGATCGAAGAACCTCGTCAGGCCTGGCGCATGTTGCTGGCGCACCTGGCGCGCATGATCGCGACCCCCGAAGTCGAGCCGCTGGAGGAGGGCGGTGTGATCGCCATGGTCGGCCCTGCCGGCATGGGCAAGACCACCACCCTGGCCAAACTGGCGGCCCGTTACGTGCTCAAGTACGGCGCGCAGAACATTGCGCTGGTGAGCATGGACAGCTTCCGCATCGGTGCCCAGGAGCAGCTCAAGACCCTGGGGCGCATTCTCAACGTGTCGGTGACTCACGTCGACCCGGGCCAGTCCCTGGTGCAGGCGCTGGAACCCTTGCTGCGAAAGCGCGTGGTGTTGATCGATACCGCAGGCCTGCAGGCCAGCGACCCGGCCCTGCGCATGCAGCTCGAAAGTCTGGCCAGTCGTGGCATTCGCTCAAAAAATTATCTGGTCCTGGCAACCACCAGCCAGAAACAGGTTCTAACCGCCGCTTATCACAGTTACAAGCGTTGTGGGCTCGCTGGCTGCATCCTGACTAAACTGGATGAGACGGCTAGTCTGGGCGAGGTGTTGAGCCTGGCCATCAGTCATGAGTTACCCGTGGCCTACCTGACCGATGGCCCGCGGATTCCGGATGATCTCCATCTGCCGCGTCGTCATCAGTTGGTCAGTCGCGCCGTCAGCGTGCAAATGCAGGAAGAACCCAGCGAAGAAGCCATGGCTGACATGTTCGCTGATATTTACCACAGCCAAACCAAGCAGGTTGGCTAAGGTAGTAATGAACAGTTTTTGTACCTACATCGATGGTCTGCCATGCATTGTTCCGATTGTGAACGCGCAGCCAGTAATGTGGCCTCCGTCTATGCAAGACAAGGTAAAGAAATAACATGGGCAGCATGCATCCCGTACAGGTGATCGCGGTGACCGGCGGCAAAGGTGGCGTCGGGAAAACTAACGTGTCAGTGAACTTGTCCCTGGCTTTGGCTGAGCTTGGCCGGCGCGTCATGCTGTTGGACGCCGACCTGGGACTGGCGAACGTTGACGTTCTGCTGGGCCTGACACCCAAACGTACCCTGGCCGACGTGATCGAGGGCCGCTGCGAACTGCGCGATGTACTGCTGCAGGGACCAGGCGGCATCCGTATCGTTCCGGCCGCATCCGGCACTCAGAGCATGGTGCATCTGAGCCCCGCGCAACACGCCGGCCTGATCCAGGCCTTCAGTGATATCGGCGACAACCTCGACGTATTGGTGATCGACACCGCGGCGGGCATTGGTGACTCGGTCGTCAGTTTCGTTCGCGCAGCCCAGGAAGTGCTGCTGGTGGTGTGCGACGAACCGACCTCGATTACCGATGCCTACGCCTTGATCAAGTTGCTCAATCGCGACTACGGCATGAACCGCTTCCGCGTCCTGGCCAACATGGCCCAGAGCCCGCAGGAAGGACGCAACCTGTTCGCCAAGTTGACCAAGGTCACGGATCGCTTCCTCGACGTCGCCCTGCAATACGTCGGCGCGGTGCCCTACGACGAAAGCGTGCGCAAGGCCGTGCAGAAACAGCGTGCCGTCTACGAGGCCTTCCCGCGTTCCAAGTGCTCGCTGGCGTTCAAGGCCATCGCGCAGAAGGTCGATACCTGGCCACTGCCTGCCAACCCCCGTGGGCACCTGGAATTTTTCGTCGAGCGCCTCGTGCAGCAGACAGCAGGACCGGTTCTATGACAGCAAGCGGTTACTACCTCTACAAAAAATCGGCGCGTGATGCGCAGTACGAGCTGATCGAGCGTTACGCGCCGCTGGTTAAACGCATTGCCTACCACTTGCTGGCGCGCCTGCCGGCCAGCGTCCAGGTCGAAGACCTGATCCAGGCCGGGATGATCGGCCTGCTTGAAGTGTCGACCAAATATGACGCCAGCAAAGGCGCCAGTTTCGAGACGTACGCGGGCATTCGAATCCGCGGCGCCATGCTCGATGAAGTGCGCAAGGGGGACTGGGCGCCACGTTCGGTTCACCGCAATACGCGCATGGTCAGCGACGCCATTCGCTCGATTGAAGCGAAAACCGGCCGTGATGCTAAAGATCACGAAGTTGCGGCCGAACTCCAATTGAGTCTCGATGATTACTACGGAATTTTGAACGACACCCTGGGCAGCCGGTTATTCAGTTTCGACGATCTGTTGCAGGACGGCGAACACGAAGGGCTGCACGAGGATGGCGCGAGTGCTCATATCGAGCCGTCACGCGATCTGGAAGATGAACGCTTCCAGGCTGCGCTGGCGGAGGCGATTGCCAATTTGCCGGAGCGTGAGCGACTGGTGTTGGCGCTGTACTACGACGAAGAGTTGAACCTCAAGGAAATCGGTGAGGTCCTGGGGGTCAGCGAATCTCGGGTCAGCCAGTTACACAGCCAGTGCGCAGCCCGTTTGCGGGGGCGTTTGGGGGAGTGGCGAGCGCGCTGAAGGCAGTGTGGGGGACACTGTGAACGAGGCCGGTGTGGTATTGAACTGCGCCGGTTTCGATCTGTTGTGCTCCAGACAGTCATTGAGTGCTTTGCCGGATTGATTGAAATGGCGCGCCCAGGTGCTGGGCGCGTTTAAGACTGCTTGGAGGTCGAATTGGACAAGAACATGAAAATCCTCATCGTTGATGACTTCTCAACGATGCGGCGGATCATCAAGAACCTGCTGCGTGACCTTGGGTTCACCAACACCGTCGAGGCCGACGATGGCACTACCGCCATTCCGGTGCTCAACAGCGGAAGCATCGACTTTCTGGTAACGGACTGGAACATGCCTGGCATGACCGGTATCGATCTGCTGCGCCACGTGCGTGCCGATGAAAAGCTCAAGCACCTGCCGGTGCTGATGGTGACCGCTGAAGCCAAGCGTGAGCAGATCATCGAAGCGGCCCAGGCCGGCGTTAACGGCTATGTGGTCAAACCCTTCACGGCCCAGGCGTTGAAAGAAAAAATCGAGAAGATTTTCGAACGCATCGGTTGATGAGTGCGCCACGGGGGAGCTATGGGCAATAACGAAACTTCATTGGGCGACTTTGAGTCGACCCTGAAAAAACACGCCGTCGAATTGGTCGAGAGCCTTGAAAAAGGCAAGTTCGGCGACGCGGTGCAATTGATCCATGAGCTCAACCAGACCCGTGACCGCGGCCTGTATCAGGAAGTGGGCAAGCTCACTCGCGAACTGCATAGCGCGATCGTCAATTTCCAGATTGACCCGCACATGCCGCAAGCCGAAGAAGTGTCTCAGATCACCGACGCCACCGAGCGTCTGGGCTATGTGGTCAAGCTGACCGAGGCCGCGGCCAACCGCACCATGGACCTGGTGGAAAATGCCACGCCGCTGGTCAATGGCCTGGCGGATGAAGCCCAGGCCTTGAGCGCGGACTGGGGGCGCTTCATGCGTCGCGAAGTCGGCGCCGAAGAGTTTCGTGAACTGGCCCGGCGGGTCGAGGGCTTCCTCGCGCGCAGCTACACGGACAATCGCGCGGTGTCGGGCAACCTCAACGACATCCTGCTCGCCCAGGATTACCAGGACCTCACGGGGCAAGTGATCAAGCGAGTGACCCAGTTGGTCACCGAAGTCGAAAGCAACCTGCTCAAGCTCGTGCTGATGGCCAGTCAGGTGGACCGCTTTGCGGGCATCGAACATGACCGTGAGGCGATGCTTGCTGAAAAAGATCCGCAAAAACATCTCTCTCAGGGTGAAGGTCCGCAGATTCATGCCGATAAAAGAGAAGACGTTGTGTCCGGTCAGGACGATGTGGACGATTTGCTATCCAGCCTGGGATTTTAGAGTTTCAGGTTTTTTAGGTTTTTAGACCTGTAGGAGCACCCCCCTTAATGAGCTTCGGCGCCGATGAAGAGATCCTTCAGGATTTCCTGGTTGAGGCCGGCGAGATTCTAGAGCAACTGTCCGAGCAACTGGTCGAGCTGGAAAGCCGTCCGGATGATGCGGATCTGCTCAATGCAATTTTTCGCGGTTTTCACACTGTAAAAGGGGGCGCCGGCTTCCTCCAGCTCAACGAGCTGGTGGAGTGCTGCCACATCGCCGAGAACGTGTTCGACATCCTGCGCAAGGGTGAACGTCGCGTCGACCCGGAACTGATGGATGTGGTTCTCGAAGCGCTGGACGCGGTGAACAGCATGTTCAGCGAGGTCCGCGATCGCGGCCCGATCACGGCCGCTACACCGGAACTGCTCGCGGCGCTGGCCCGTCTGGCCGAGCCGCAATCGGCTGACGAGGTGGCTGCTGCACCTGTCGCCGCCGTGGTCGAAGCGCTTGTGGCTGAAAGCGAATCGGGCGATATCACCGACAATGAATTCGAACAACTGCTGGACTCGCTGAACGCCGTCAAGGCTCAGGCCGAGGCGCCGGCGGCGATGTCTGTGCCGGTCAGCGGTGCGGCCGCCAGCGACGAAATCACCGATGCCGAGTTCGAGTCGTTGCTCGATCAACTGCACGGCAAGGGCCAGTTCGCCGTTGACGCGGTGGTCCCGACGCCGGCTGCGCCAGAGGCCCCGAAAGCGGCAGGCGACAGCTCCGATATTACTGACGACGAATTCGAAGCACTGCTCGACCAACTGCACGGCAAGGGTAACTTTGCTGTCGATGCGCTCGAATCGGCCATTGCTTCTGTGCCGACTCCTGTCGCGCCAGCCGCTGCGGCGGCCGGCAGCGATCTGATCAGCGATCACGAATTCGAATCGCTGCTCGACGAGTTGCACGGCAAGGGCAAGTTCAGCGAAGTCGGCAAAGCGACAGTTGCCAGCGGATCGAACGCGTCCGTTGCCGCGCCGGCCGCGAAGGCGGCGGCGCCGAAACCGGTGGCCAAGGCACCCGAGCCAAAAGCCGAAACGCCGACTGCTGCCGCTGCACCTGCAGTCGCCCGTACTCCGGCCGCGCCACCGGCGGAAAAACCGGCCAGCGAAGCCGAGACCACCGTGCGCGTCGATACCGCGCGTCTCGACGAGATCATGAACATGGTCGGCGAGTTGGTGCTGGTGCGTAACCGCCTGGTCCGTCTGGGTCTCAACAGCGGCGACGAAGCCATGTCCAAGGCTGTGTCGAACCTCGACGTGGTCACGGCCGACCTGCAAACCGCGGTCATGAAGACCCGGATGCAACCGATCAAGAAAGTCTTCGGACGTTTCCCGCGCCTGGTTCGCGACCTGGCTCGCCAGCTCAAGAAAGAGATCAACCTGGAACTGGTCGGCGAAGAAACCGACCTCGACAAGAACCTCGTCGAAGCCCTGGCCGACCCGTTGGTCCACTTGGTGCGCAACGCAGTCGACCACGGCATCGAATCGCCGGAAGAACGCGAAGCCTCGGGCAAGGCCCGGGGCGGCAAGGTCATCTTGGCGGCCGAGCAGGAAGGCGATCACATCCTGCTGTCGATCTCCGATGACGGCAAAGGCATGGACCCGAACGTCCTGCGTTCCATCGCGGTCAAGCGCGGTGTGATGGACAAGGATGCGGCGGACCGCCTGAGCGACACCGAGTGCTACAACCTGATCTTCGCCCCGGGTTTCTCGACCAAGACCGAGATCTCCGACGTATCGGGTCGCGGTGTGGGCATGGACGTGGTGAAAACCAAGATTTCCCAGCTCAACGGCTCGATCAACATCTATTCGGCCAAGGGACAGGGTTCGAAGATCGTCATCAAGGTGCCGCTGACCCTGGCGATCATGCCGACGCTGATGGTCATGCTCGGCAACCAGGCGTTTGCGTTCCCGCTGGTGAACGTCAACGAGATCTTCCACCTCGACCTGTCGACCACCAACGTCGTGGACGGCCAGGAAGTGGTGATCGTGCGGGACAAGGCACTGCCATTGTTCTATCTCAAACGCTGGCTGGTCAGCTCCGCCGCTCACGAAGAGCAGCGCGAGGGCCATGTGGTGATCCTTTCGGTGGGCACGCAGCGGATCGGCTTTGTCGTCGATCAACTGGTGGGCCAGGAAGAAGTGGTCATCAAGCCATTGGGCAAAATGCTCCAGGGAACGCCGGGCATGTCCGGCGCCACCATCACCGGTGACGGCCGCATCGCGCTGATTCTCGATGTTCCGAGCATGCTCAAGCGTTACGCCACACGGCGTATTTGATTCTGGTGGAGCGAGGCGCCTGGCCTCGCTCCATCTAATGGAGTGTTTATGGCAGTCAAAGTCCTGGTGGTGGACGATTCGGGGTTTTTCCGCCGCCGCGTCTCGGAAATTCTTTCAGCGGATTCGAATATCCAGGTCGTCGGCACGGCGACCAACGGCAAAGAGGCGATCGATCAGGCGCTGGCCCTCAAGCCCGACGTGATCACCATGGACTACGAGATGCCGATGATGGACGGCATCACTGCCGTACGGCACATCATGCAACGCTGCCCGACCCCGGTCCTGATGTTCTCCTCGCTGACCCACGAAGGCGCCCGCGTCACCCTCGATGCGCTGGATGCCGGCGCGGTGGACTTCCTGCCGAAAAACTTCGAAGACATCTCGCGCAACCCCGAGAAGGTCAAGCAACTGCTGTGCGAAAAGATCCTGAGCATCTCGCGCAGCAATCGTCGCGTCAGCACTTACAGCGCTCCGGCCCCTGTGGCCGCACCCGCTCCAACACCTGCGTCTTCGAGCGTCGGCAGTTACGGCAGCAGCGCGCCCGTGCGTCCGGCACCAATTCCGGTGCGTACGCATGCGGCCACTGCGTCGTCGCCCGCGCCGAAACGCAAAGCCTACAAACTGGTGGCCATCGGTACGTCCACCGGCGGCCCGGTTGCCCTGCAGCGGGTGTTGACCCAGCTGCCGGCCAGCTTCCCGGCACCGATCGTGCTGGTTCAACACATGCCGGCCGCCTTCACCAAGGCTTTCGCCGAGCGCCTGGACAAGCTCTGCCGCATCAGCGTCAAGGAAGCCGAGGATGGCGACATCCTGCGTCCGGGCCTGGCGTTGCTGGCGCCGGGTGGCAAGCAGATGATGGTCGACGGCCGCGGCGCGGTGAAAATCCTCCCGGGTGACGAGCGTCTGAATTACAAGCCGTGCGTGGACATCACCTTCGGTTCGGCAGCCAAGTCCTATGGCGACAAAGTTCTGGCGGTCGTCCTCACCGGCATGGGCGCCGATGGTCGAGAAGGTGCGCGTATGCTCAAGCAGGGCGGCAGTTCGATCTGGGCACAGGACGAAGCCAGTTGCGTGATCTACGGCATGCCGATGGCCATCGTCAAAGCCGAGCTCGCCGACGCGGTGTACAGCCTCGATGACATTGGCAAGCACTTGGTCGAGGCCTGTATCTGATGGATGTTCTAAGCCTGATCGGCATCATCATGGCCTTCGTCGCCATCATCGGCGGCAACTATCTCGAAGGTGGTCATCTCGGCGCCCTGGCCAACGGTCCGGCAGCGTTGATCGTGCTCGGCGGCACCATTGGCGCCGCGCTGTTGCAATCGCCGATGAGTGCCTTCAAGCGTGCGATGCAGATCCTCGCCTGGATCCTGTTCCCGCCTCGCGTTGACCTGGCCGGTGGCATCGATCGCGTGGTGAACTGGAGCCTGACCGCCCGCAAGGAAGGCCTGCTGGGCCTTGAAGGCATCGCCGACGCAGAACCCGACAACTACGCGCGCAAAGGCCTGCAACTGCTGGTCGACGGCGCCGAGCCGGAAGCGATCCGCAGCATTCTGGAAGTGGATTTCTACACCCAGGAAAGCCGCGATGTCGAAGCGGCCAAGGTCTTCGAAAGCATGGGCGGTTACGCGCCGACCATCGGCATCATCGGTGCGGTGATGGGCCTGATTCACGTCATGGGCAACCTGGGTGATCCGTCGCAACTGGGTAACGGCATCGCCGTGGCCTTCGTCGCCACCATCTACGGCGTGGCCAGTGCCAACCTGGTGCTGTTGCCGATTGCCGCGAAACTCAAATCCATCGCGTTGCGTCAGTCGCGTTATCGCGAAATGCTGCTGGAAGGGCTGCTGTCGATCGCGGAAGGTGAAAACCCTCGTTCCATTGAGTTGAAGCTTCAGGGCTTCATGGATTAAGGGAAAAAAACTCATGGCCCGTCGTCGCCAGCAAGAAGAGCATGTAAACCACGAACGCTGGCTGGTTTCCTATGCCGACTTCATCACTTTGCTGTTTGCCTTTTTCGTGGTGATGTACTCGATCTCGTCGATCAACGAAGGCAAGTACAAGGTCATTTCCGAAGCGCTGATCGGCGTCTTCACCGATTCCGATCGTTCGCTCAAGCCGATCCCCATCGGTGACGAGCGGCCGAAGACCGTGACCCCGGCCAAGCCGCTGGTCAAGGACAGTGACCAGGTCGATGCCGGTGTCGCTGGCGCCAGCGATCCGCTCAAAAGCATCGCCGATGACATCAGCGCGGCATTCGGTGACCTGATCAGCTCCAACCAGATGACTGTGCGCGGCAACGAGCTGTGGGTCGAGATCGAGCTCAATTCCAGCCTGTTGTTCGGCAGCGGCGACGCCATGCCCAGCGACATCGCGTTCAACATCATCGACAAGGTCGCGGCGATCCTGAAACCGTTCGACAACCCGATTCATGTCGAAGGTTTCACCGACGACCAACCGATCCGCACCGCGCAGTACCCGACCAACTGGGAACTGTCCTCGGCCCGCTCGGCCAGCATCGTGCGCATGCTGGCGATGCAGGGGGTGAACCCCGGTCGCCTGGCGTCGGTGGGCTACGGCGAGTTTCAGCCGGTGGCCAACAATGCCACGGCTGAAGGCCGCGCACGCAACCGTCGCGTGGTGCTGGTGGTGTCGCGCAACCTCGATGTGCGTCGCAGCCTGACCGGCACCGGAACCGCCCATGCGCAACCGGATGCAGCATTGAAGCGTGCTGGCACACAAACTGCACCGACCCCGGTCAAGTCGCCGGTACGAGAGAGCGCCGTCAATTCTCCGTCGCCCGCATTAATACGTTGAGCTATTTCTCGGTCGATCCGTTCGGCCGGGAGGAACAATCCGAATGAGAGTCTGGGCAGTCGCCAATCAAAAGGGTGGTGTCGGTAAAACCACTTCCTCCATCGCTTTAGCCGGTTTACTGGCGGAGGCGGGCAAGCGCGTGGTCGTGGTCGATCTCGACCCCCACGGCTCGATGACCAGCTATTTCGGCTACGATCCCGACAGCCTGGAACACAGCAACTACGACCTGTTCCTGCACAAGGGCAGCGTGCCCCAAGGCCTGCCGGGTCAACTGCTGCTGTCGACCAGTGACGAACGCATCTCCCTGTTGCCGTCCAGCACCGCGCTGGCCACCCTTGAGCGCCAGTCGCCGGGGCAGAGCGGTCTAGGCCTGGTGATTGCCAAGAGCCTGGCGCAACTGTGGCAGGACTTCGATTACGCCGTGATCGACAGCCCGCCATTGCTCGGTGTGCTGATGGTCAACGCCTTGGCGGCGAGCCAGCAACTGGTGATCCCGGTGCAGACCGAACACCTGGCGGTCAAAGGCCTGGAGCGCATGGTCAACACCCTGGCGATGATCAACCGCTCGCGCAAACAGGCGTTGCCGTTCAGCATCGTGCCGACGCTGTTTGACCGCCGCACCCAGGCGTCCCTCGGAACCTTACGCGTGCTGCGCGACAAATTCCCCGACGAAATCTGGCAAGGCTACATCCCGGTGGACACGCGCCTGCGCGATGCCAGTCGCGCCGGCCTGACGCCTTCGCAATTCGACGGCAAGAGCCGTGGCGTTCTCGCTTACCGCGCATTGCTCAAGCATCTGCTGGCGGCACAACTCGTTCCGCAGGTGGCTTGAGATGAATTCAATCCCTGTAGGAGCTGCCGCAGGCTGCGATCTTTTGATCTTGCTTTGTGGCGTCCTTGAAAAGATCAAGAGCAAAAGATCGCAGCCTGTGGCAGCTCCTACGATGGTGTGCGCATGAATCGGCCGGTGAAGGTCACGTCGCGCCCGCAACTGGCGCTGCAGTCGTATCTGGACAACTTGCTGCAGGACGCAACCGAAGAATTGCCACCGGAAATTGAAGCGCTGCCCGAGGTGGTCGAGGTTGCAGCTGCGCTGGATGAGTTCCAGGCGGCCGTGCTTGAAGAGCAGGCTCGTGATGCGCAAAAACCAGCATTGGCTGCTGCCCCCGTCGTTGTGCCAGTGGCAAAAGCACCAGTGGCCGTGATCGAAGCGCCGGCACCGGTCCTGGCGCCGGTATCGACCATTGCGCCGTTGCTGCAAACACTGGTGGCGTCTGTCGCCGAAGTGCCGCCAGCACCAGAGCCTGTGGCGGTCGAGGTGCAGCGGATTCTGGTGGCGCCGGTGGTCGAAGTGCATCTGCCACCCGCGAACACGCCGCCACCGGTACAAACCGACGGTCGTCCGTCCTGGGCTGCCGAACCCTTCGAATGCCTGCTGTTCGATGTCGCCGGGTTGACCCTGGCGGTGCCGTTGGTGTGCCTGGGTTCGATTTACTCCCTGGCCGGTCACGAGTTGACGCCGCTGTTCGGCCAGCCGGAATGGTTCCTGGGCATCCTGCCGAGTCAGGTGGGCAACCTGAAAGTGCTGGATACCGCGCGTTGGGTCATGCCCGACCGTTATCGCGACGATTTCAAGCAGGGTCTGCAATACGTGATTTCGGTGCAAGGCTACGAGTGGGGGTTGGCGGTGCATCAGGTCAGCCGCTCGTTGCGCCTGGACCCGAATGAAATCAAATGGCGAAGTCACCGAGGCCAGCGGCCATGGCTGGCCGGCACGGTGATTGAACACATGTGTGCCTTGCTCGACGTTTCCGCGCTGGCCGAGTTGATCGCCAGCGGCGGGGCAAAGCACATGTCTGGCAACAAGCCGAACCACACACCGACACACGTTAAATAAACAACAGGCGACGCCACTCGATGGCGTTGCACGGAACACACACCGCCAGGGCGGTTTCTTGAGGGGATCAGGGTATGAATGACAAGGCGACGGCGGCAAAGGGTTCCGAAGATCCGATCCTGCAATGGGTCACCTTCAAGCTGGACAACGAGACCTACGGCATCAACGTGATGCGCGTCCAGGAAGTCCTGCGCTACACCGAAATCGCTCCGGTCCCGGGTGCCCCGAGTTACGTGCTGGGCATCATCAACCTGCGCGGCAACGTCGTCACCGTGATCGACACCCGCCAGCGCTTCGGCCTGATGAATGCCGAGATCAGCGACAACACCCGTATCGTCATCATCGAAGCCGACAAGCAGGTGGTCGGGATCATGGTCGACAGCGTGGCCGAAGTGGTTTACCTGCGTCAGTCGGAAATCGAAACCGCGCCGAACGTGGGTAACGAAGAGTCCGCCAAGTTCATTCAAGGCGTGTGCAACAAGAACAACGAATTGCTCATCCTGGTCGAGCTCGACAAGATGATGAGCGAAGAAGAATGGTCGGAACTGGAGAGTATCTGATTGATTCTCGAGGTTGCGGTCATTGTCCTGTTCCTGTTCTGGGCAGGCACGCTGGCAATGTTCCTGGCGTACATTCGCGCTCAAAAGCAGATCGCCGCGCAACAGGCCAAGGGTGATGCGCTGCGCGATCAGCGCATCAAGGACCTGGCCAAGCGTGTCGACGATTACCAGAACGGTAATGTGTGCATGGGGGAAGACTTGCATGAACTGCGGGCGATCGTTGCGCCCTTGCCGGACAAACTCGCCCAGCTGGAACAACGCGATCCCTCAAGCCTGTCGTTTGCTCAGGCAGCGCGGTTAGTCGGCATGGGCGCCAGCGTCAACGAACTGACCCAGTCCTGCGGCTTGACCCAGGCTGAGGCGGAGTTGATGAGTAAGTTGCACAAGAACTGACAGCCTGTAGGAGCGAGCCTGCTCGCGATGGTCGTTAACGATGACACGAGCTTCCTGGAGAAACGCGGCGCTCATACCTCCATCGCGAGCCTGCTCGCGATGGCGTCTTCGAATGCGCAGCTATCATCCGACGCATTACTCTCTATCCTCAGACGGGTACTACGCCGTCGTGGCCTCCTGCCAATAGCTTTTTCAGATACCGCTATCTTGTGATCGCAACCCGCCATCAGTAGGTTGAGCATCTTGTTCAAACCTATCCACTGCCAGGAAGGCTTATGATCGACATTGTGCGCGGTACACCGCTGTGGGTTTATGCGGTTTTTCTGATCCTGACTTATTACGGTGTCATTGCCTGCTTCAAGATTCACGTGTCGAAAAGGTCATTGCAAATCACGCCGGTGATATTCGTGACCCTGTCCCTGGCTTCGCTGAATATCTCCCAAGGTGTAGTCATTCCACTCTCGGCCTATGTAATCGGGTTATTGGCGGGATGGTTGCTGGCACTGCGCTTTTTTCCGTACAGCAATGTGCAGTGCGAGGGGGAACATCTGGTTCTGCCTGGCACGATCAAGGTGCTGATTGTGTATTGGGGCTTTTTTGCCTGGCGTTATTACCTTGGCTATCAGGCAGCGATGTATCCGGAAATGGCCAATGAATTGCCGATGACGGCATGGTCGGCACTGGGGGCTGGCCTTATCAATGGTTTGATTGTCGGTCGCAGTCTCAAGCTTTTGCGCATTTTCAGGTCTGATGACGTGACGCCGGCAGAGTTGATGAGTAAGTTGCACAAGAACTGAATAGATCAAAAGATCGCAGCCAACACAGATTCAATAATCATCCCCGCGTTCGGTGACATCCTTTTCCACCCTCGGAGCATCCGGATTCTGCCCCTCGGGAAACTTGCCCTTCAGATTCCACGCGAACGCAATAATTTCGGCAATCGTGCGGTACAACTCCTGAGGAATGCAGTCCCCCAGCTCCATCCGCGCCAGCAATCTCACCAGTTCGGCATTTTCGTAGATCGGTACTTCGCAGTCGCGGGCAATGCGCAGAATTTCTTCGGCCAGCTCTTCGTCGCCCTTGGCGGTGAGGGTGGGGGCGTGGGTGCCGTCGTATTTGAGGGCGATGGCCTGGCGTGGGGCATTGGGGTTTTTCATGCGGTTTCGTCGACCCAGCGTTGTTCGAGGCGGGTTTGCGGGCCTTGGGGCGGGGTGCCGAGGTGGCAGTCCAGGTCGCCGACGTTCAGGCCGGCGGACAGCAAGCGGTCACGCAACCCGCTCAGATTGCTTTCGATCAGGCTGGCGGTGTAGGGCCGCTCGGCCCATAGCTGGCTGGAGAGGCTGCCATTGATCAGTTGCGCCTGGATTTGCAGCGGCCCCAAAGGCTCCATGGCGAAGGCCAGTTCCACACGCCACAGCTGTTGCTTGGGTTCGCGTTCTTCGCGACGTTCCTTCGGCTGTTCTTTTTCGGGTGAGTCTTCACGCTGGAACTTGACCTGCAAGGGCACGATGTCCTGCAAATTGCGCATCGGGATTTCCAGCTGCCAGGTGCTCATCAGCCGTCCGTCGGCGGTTACGCCGGTTTGTTCCAGACTCGACAGCTGATGGCTTTGCAGGCGTGAAACCGCGGCGGCGGCCAGGCGCAGCAGGTGTTCGAGGTCGTTTTCAGCATCGACGCTTTGCAACAGGCGTTCGGGCAGCGGGAAACCGCTCGGCGAGGGTTTGGCACTGACCTGACCGAGCATGCCCAGGGCATTGCGGACAAAATTCGGCATGGCCTGGGCCAGGGTATTGGCGGCGATGATCGCGCCGAGGCTGGTGTTGGCCGGCAAGCCCTGACTCAATTGCGCAACCAGTTTGAGCAGGTCGCCTTTCATGTCCGGTGCGAGCGTCGGGTTTTGCCCGGTCAGCAGTTTGCTTTCGAGAAACACGCCACTGCTGGCCAGGGCCTGGGCCAGGCCCTTGGGGGTACTCAGTTGCTGAACATCCGGCAAGCCGGCGAGCAGTCTGCTCGCGGCGCTACGCAATTCAACGGATGTCTGGTCCGAGGGCGGCAGGTTTTGCAAGAGCTTGAGCAAGCCATCCAGCGAACCCTGGCGGCTTTGCTGGTCGACCAGTTGCCGGGTCACGGCCAGTTGTTCCTGACGGCTGCTCAGTGGCACGAACTTCAATGTCTGGCTGTCGTGCACCTGTGCACTCAACAAGGTGCCGATGCGCAAGGGCTGCGGGCTGTCGATGCTCAGGGTGCTGCCGCTCAGTGCAGTATTGAGCAGGCTCACCATCGAGCGAAACACCATGGGCTGGCCGGGCACCAGGGGCAGCACTTGCGAGGTCAGCACTTTGCCCTGCAGCAGGGTGCCAATGGGCAGTTGCGCGGTGTCGAGGCGGGTGAGGGTGGCGACGCTGGAGGCGATGGCCTGTTGCACCGTCACGGCCAGACTGCCAGCCGAGGGTTGGGTGACGACCAGCGTGGTGCCCTGGGCCAGCGGTTGATTGCTGGTGGTCTGGACCGTGGTCTGGCGGCCGCTGTCGAGGGTGACCTTGAGCAGCATCTGGAAAGTCTGATCCGCCTGCTTGAGCGACAAGACTTCGGCCTGGGCGGTTTGACCGACGCTGATCAGCCCCTCCACCGGCGTCAGCAACTTGAGCAATTCACCGCTGACCACCGGCGGGCGTGATGTCACCGGGACGGTTTGCGGTAGCGGGAGGATGTTCATTTCGCCTGTCATACGCGGTCACAACCTGAGGAAAATCCACTCTTTAGAGTAAGGCCTGGCATGTATAATGCCGCGCCGTTGTATCCAAAAATGGCGAAAACTTTGCAATTGTTTGACGCAGCTCTCTAGAACAAGACGTCATTGCATCTATGCTGCATCTCTTTAACGGCCGCGCCAGTGCCGACTTGAACCGTATAAGGCCCGTGAACCCTTGACCAGTCCTGTTCTGCAAACCGTTGCCCTTGCCTGTGAGCGAGACCTTCGGCTGCTCTTCGAAAATCTCGATTTGAGACTGGCCAGTGGCGAAATGGTACAAATCAGCGGCCCCAACGGCAGTGGCAAGACCAGCCTGCTACGCCTGCTCTCGGGGCTGATGCAGCCGACTGCCGGTCAAGTGCTGCTCAACGGCCAGCCGCTGAACGAGCAACGCTTTGAGCTGGCGCGCAACTTGCTGTGGATCGGCCACGCGGCCGGGATCAAGGATTTGCTGACGCCGGAAGAGAATCTGAGCTGGCTGTGTGCCTTGCATCATCCGGCGACCCATGAGGCGATCTGGCAGGCGCTGGCCGCAGTCGGGCTGCGGGGATTCGAGGATGTGCCTTGCCACACCCTGTCAGCCGGTCAACAGCGCCGTGTCGCCCTGGCGCGCCTGTATCTGGACAGCCCGCCGCTGTGGATCCTCGATGAACCCTTTACCGCCCTCGACAAGCAGGGCGTGGCACAGCTTGAATCTCATCTGGCCGGCCACTGCGAACGCGGCGGGATGGTGGTGTTGACCACTCATCACACGCTGAGCCGGATGCCGGCCGGTTATCGCGACATCGATCTGGGGAGCTGGGCCGTATGAGTGTTTTCGGCCTGCTGGTCGCCCGCGAGGCTCGTCTGCTGTTCCGCCGTCCGGCGGAGCTGGCCAATCCACTGGTGTTCTTTGCCATCGTCGTTTCCCTGTTCCCGCTGGCGGTCGGTCCTGAGTCTCAATTGTTGCAAACCTTGTCTCCGGGGCTGGTCTGGGTCGCAGCGCTTTTATCGGTCTTGCTCTCGCTGGACGGGCTTTTCCGCAGTGATTTCGAAGATGGATCGCTCGAGCAGTGGGTCCTTTCGCCGCACCCCCTGGCTCTTCTGGTTTTGGCCAAGGTGCTGGCACACTGGGCTTTTTCCGGCCTGGCACTGGTTTTGCTCGCACCCTTGCTGGCGTTGATGCTCGGTTTGCCTGCCGCCTGTCTGCCAGTGTTGCTGCTTTCGTTGTTGCTCGGTACACCGGTACTGAGCCTGCTCGGTGCGGTGGGTGCAGCGCTGACGGTGGGCTTGAAGCGCGGTGGCCTGTTACTGGCACTGCTGATTCTGCCGCTGTACATCCCGGTATTGATCCTTGGCAGTGGCGCCTTGCAGGCTGCCTTGCAGGGGATGCCGGCGACCGGTTATCTGTTGTGGCTTGGCAGCCTGACCGCCCTGGCGATAACCCTGACACCCTTTGCAATAGCCGCTGGCCTGAAGATCAGCGTCGGCGAATAATGAGGTCTGGTTAAATTTTGACCACTCTTTTAAAAAAAAAGCAGGCCCTGGCTCTTCATAGTAAAGAGCAACCGTGACGGAAACAGAGTATGAACTGGACGTGGTTTCACAAGCTCGGCTCGCCCAAATGGTTTTACGGCATCAGCGGCAAACTGCTGCCCTGGCTGAGCATCGCGGCGTTGCTGCTGATCAGCGTTGGCGTGGTCTGGGGCCTGGCCTTCGCGCCGCCGGACTATCAGCAGGGCAACAGCTTTCGCATCATCTATATCCACGTCCCGGCCGCCATGCTGGCGCAGTCCATCTATGTGATGCTGGCCGTGTGCGGCATCGTCGGGCTGGTCTGGAAGATGAAACTGGCCGATGTCGCCCTGCAATGCGCGGCGCCCATTGGCGCCTGGATGACCGCGGTGGCGCTGGTCACCGGGGCGATCTGGGGCAAGCCGACCTGGGGCTCGTGGTGGGTCTGGGATGCACGCCTTACGTCCATGTTGATTCTGCTGTTCCTGTACTTCGGTCTCATTGCGCTGGGCAACGCAATCAGCAATCGTGACAGCGCGGCCAAGGCCTGCGCGGTGCTGGCGATCGTCGGCGTGATCAACATCCCGATCATCAAGTACTCGGTGGAGTGGTGGAACACCCTGCACCAGGGCGCGACCTTCACCCTCACCGAAAAACCGGCGATGCCCGCCGAGATGTGGCTGCCATTGCTGCTGACGGCGCTGGGTTTCTACTGTTTCTTCGGCGCGGTCCTGCTGCTGCGCATGCGTCTTGAAGTGCTCAAGCGCGAAGCCCGGACCAGTTGGGTCAAAGTCGAAGTGGAAAACAGCCTGGAGGTCGCTCGATGAGTTTTGCTTCATTCGGCGACTTTCTCGCCATGGGTCATCATGGCCTGTATGTCTGGTCAGCCTATGGCATCTGCCTGGCGGTATTGGCCCTCAACGTGGCGGCGCCGATCCTGGCCCGCAAGCGGTATCTGCAACAAGAGGCGCGTCGTCTGCGCCGGGAGAACGGCCAGTGAATCCGCTGCGCAAAAAGCGTCTTGTCATCATTCTCGCGATCCTGGTCGGGGTCGGCGCTGCCGTCGGCCTGGCCCTGAGCGCCCTGCAGCAGAACATCAATCTGTTCTACACACCGACCCAGATCGCCAACGGCGAAGCCCCGCAGGACACGCGCATTCGTGCCGGCGGCATGGTCGAGAAGGGCTCGCTGGAGCGTTCCAGTGATTCCCTGGACGTGAAGTTCGTCGTCACCGACTTCAACAAGTCGGTCACCATCACTTATCGCGGCATCCTGCCGGACCTGTTCCGCGAAGGACAGGGCATCGTCGCCCTGGGCAAGCTCAATGCCGATGGCGTGGTGGTGGCCGATGAAGTACTGGCCAAACACGATGAGAAGTACATGCCGCCGGAAGTGACCAAGGCGTTGAAAGACAGCGGTCAATCGGCTCCAACGCCCGCGAAGGAGGGTTGATCCATGACATCCGGCATCTTTATTCCCGAGCTTGGCCACCTGGCGATGATCCTGGCCCTGTGCTTCGCCCTGGCCCAGGCGGTGGTGCCATTGTTCGGTGCCTGGCGCGGTGACCGCCTGTGGATGAGCCTGGCCCAGCCGGCGGCGTGGGGGCAATTCACCTTTCTGCTGTTTGCCTTCGGTTGCCTGACCTACGCCTTCATGGCGGACGATTTCTCCGTGGCCTATGTGGCTAACAACTCCAACAGCGCGTTGCCGTGGTACTACAAGTTCAGCGCCGTGTGGGGTGCCCACGAAGGTTCCCTGTTGTTGTGGGCCTTGATTCTCGGCGGCTGGACCTTCGCGGTGTCGGTGTTTTCCCGGCAGTTGCCGCAGGTCATGCTGGCCCGCGTGCTGGCGGTGATGGGCATGATCAGCACCGGTTTCCTGCTGTTTCTGATCATGACCTCCAACCCGTTCAAGCGAATCCTGCCGCAAATGCCCACCGATGGTGCCGACCTCAACCCGCTGCTGCAAGACATCGGCCTGATCGTTCACCCGCCGATGCTGTACATGGGCTACGTCGGTTTCTCGGTGGCCTTCGCCTTCGCCATCGCCGCGCTGATGGGCGGTCGCCTGGATGCTGCATGGGCACGCTGGTCGCGTCCGTGGACCATCGTTGCCTGGGCGTTCCTCGGTATCGGCATCACCCTCGGTTCGTGGTGGGCGTACTACGAACTCGGCTGGGGCGGCTGGTGGTTCTGGGACCCGGTGGAAAACGCCTCGTTCATGCCATGGCTGGTGGGCACTGCGCTGATTCACTCGCTGGCGGTCACGGAAAAACGTGGCGTGTTCAAGAGCTGGACCGTGTTGCTGGCCATCGCCGCATTCTCCTTGAGCCTGCTCGGAACCTTCCTCGTGCGTTCCGGCGTGCTGACCTCGGTGCACGCCTTTGCGTCCGATCCGGAGCGCGGGGTGTTCATCCTGATTTTCCTGCTGTTCGTGGTCGGTGGTTCGCTGACCCTGTTCGCCCTGCGCGCGCCGGTGGTCAAGAGCCAGGTCGGCTTCAACCTCTGGTCCCGGGAAACCCTGCTGCTGGGCAACAACCTGGTGCTGGTGGTGGCGGCGTCGATGATCCTGCTCGGCACCCTATACCCGCTGATTCTGGACGCCATGACCGGCGCCAAGCTGTCGGTCGGCCCGCCGTACTTCAACGCGCTGTTCATTCCGTTGATGGCGTTGCTGATGGTGGTGATGGCGGTCGGCGTGATCGTGCGCTGGAAAGACACCCCGGTGAAATGGCTGGTGAGCATGCTGACTCCGATTTTGCTGGGCAGTGCCGCTTTGGCCGTGGTGGCCGGCGTCGCGTACGGCGATTTCAACTGGGCAGTGCTCGCGACCTTCATGCTCGCGGCCTGGGTGTTGCTGGCCGGTGTGCGTGACATCATCGACAAGACTCGCCACAAGGGCCTGATCAAGGGCCTGCCGACCCTGACCCGCAGTTACTGGGGCATGCAGGTCGCGCACCTGGGCATTGCCGTGTGTGCGCTGGGTGTCGTGCTGTCGAGTCAGAACAGTGCCGAGCGTGACCTGCGCCTGGCGCCGGGCGAGTCCATGGACCTGGCCGGCTACCACTTCATCTTCGAGGGCGCCAAGCACTTCGAAGGCCCGAACTTCACCTCCGACAAGGGCACCGTGCGGGTGATCCGCAACGGCAAGGAAATCAGCGTGCTGCACCCGGAAAAACGCCTCTATACCGTGCAGAACTCGGTGATGACCGAAGCGGGCATCGACGCCGGTTTCACCCGCGACCTCTACGTCGCCCTCGGTGAACCCTTGGGTAACGGCGCCTGGGCTGTGCGCGTGCACGTCAAACCGTTCGTGCGCTGGATCTGGTTCGGTGGTTTGCTGACAGGCGCAGGCGGATTGCTGGCGGCGCTGGATCGGCGATATCGGGTCAAGGTCAAAAGCCGCGTGCGCGAAGCACTGGGCATGTCGGGAGCCACTGCATGAAGCGTTGGTTGATGTTGTTGCCACTGGCGATTTTTCTGGTGGTCGCTGTATTCCTTTACCGTGGGTTGTACCTGGATCCGGCCGAGCTGCCTTCGGCCATGATCAACAAGCCGTTCCCGGAGTTTTCCCTGCCGACAGTGCAGGGCGACAAGTCCCTGACCCGCGCTGATATTCTCGGCAAGCCGGCGCTGGTCAACGTCTGGGGCACCTGGTGCATTTCCTGCCGGGTCGAGCACCCGGTGTTGAACAAGCTGGCCCAGCAAGGCGTGGTGATCTACGGCATCAACTACAAGGACACCAACGCCGATGCCTTGAAGTGGCTGACGGATTTCCACAACCCGTATGTACTGGACATTCGTGACGACGAAGGCTCGCTGGGTCTGAACCTCGGCGTGTACGGCGCACCGGAAACCTTCTTCATCGACGCGAAGGGCATCATCCGCGACAAGTTCGTCGGTGTGATCGACGAACAGGTCTGGCGTGAAAAACTGGCGGTCAAATACCAGGCGCTGGTCGACGAGGCCAAGCCATGAAGCGCTGGATCGCTGCCGCTGTTCTGAGTTTGAGCCTGACGGGCGTGGCCCACGCGGCCATCGACACCTACGAGTTCGCCAAGGAAGGTGATCGCGAGCGTTTTCGCGAGTTGACCAAGGAGCTGCGTTGCCCCAAGTGCCAGAATCAGGACATCGCCGATTCCAACGCACCGATTGCCGCCGACCTGCGTAAAGAGATTTTCCGCATGCTCGGCGAGGGCAAGGACAACCAGCAGATCATCGACTTCATGGTTGATCGCTACGGTGATTTCGTCCGCTACAAACCTGCGCTGAACGCCAAGACCGCCTTGCTCTGGTTCGGCCCCGCCGGTCTGTTGCTGGGCGGTGTCGTGATCATCGCGGTGATCGTCCGCCGTCGTCGCGTGCAACGCGCCGGCACCCCGGGCTCGCTGTCTGCCGAGGAGCGTTCGCGCCTCGACCACCTGTTGGATAAAACCAAGAATGATTGATTTCTGGCTCGCTGCAGGTCTGCTGCTTCTGGTGGCCCTGAGTTTTCTGTTGATCCCGGTGCTGCGCAGCCGTCGCGCCCAGCGTGAAGAGGATCGTACCGCCCTGAACGTCGCGCTTTATCAGGAGCGCGTGGCTGAGTTGCAGACTCAGCAGGAAGAGGGCGTGCTCGATGCGGCGCAAATGGACGCCGGTCGCGCCGAAGCGGCCCGTGAGTTGCTGGCGGACACCGAAGGCGTCGAAGCGCCGCCGGTGTCGCGTCTGGGCAAACCCTTGCCATTGCTGGCGGCCGTTCTGGTACCGGTGCTGGGCTTGGGGCTGTACCTGCATTATGGCGCCAGCGACAAGGTTGAGCTGACCCGAGAGTTCGCGCTGGCACCGCAATCGATGGAAGAGATGACCAAACGCCTGGAGCGCACGGTTGCCGCTCAACCGGATTCCGCCGAAGGCACGTACTTCCTCGGTCGTACCTACATGGCTCAGGATCGCCCGGCGGACGCGGCGAAGATGTTCGAGCGCACGGTGAACCTGGCCGGTCGTCAGCCGGAGCTGCTCGGCCAATGGGCCCAGGCCCAGTACTTCGCCGATGGCAAGAAGTGGTCGGACAAGGTCCAGGCCCTGACCGACGAAGCGCTCAAGGCTGATCCGAAGGAAGTCACCAGCCTCGGCCTGCTCGGCATCGCTGCGTTTGAAGGCGAGCGTTATCAGGAGGCTATCGACTATTGGAATCGCCTGCTGGCGCAACTGCCGGCGGAAGACAGATCCCGCGAGGCGTTGCAGGGCGGGATCAACCGGGCCACGGAGAAACTGGTGGCCAGTGGCGGCAAGGTTGCGCAGGCACCGGCGGCCAAGGCCGCGGCGTTGCTCAAGGTCAGTGTCGATCTGGCAGCGGACCTCAAATCCAAGGTCCAGCCTGGCGACAGCGTGTTCATCTTCGCCCGTGCGATCTCCGGTCCTCCGGCCCCGCTGGCGGTCAAGCGCATGACCGTGGCCGACCTGCCGGTGACCGTCGAACTGGGCGATGCCGACGCAATGATGCCGCAATTGAAACTGTCGAACTTCCCTGAAGTCCAACTGGTTGCGCGCATTTCCCGTGCCGGCAAACCCACTGCCGGCGAATGGATCGGTCGCAGCCAGCCCCTGGCCAGCAGCACCACCGCGCCGCAAACACTGACCATCGACAGCCCGGACAAATAACAGGAAAACGCAATCATGACCGCATTCGCTCGTATCACCCTGCTCAGCGTCGTTATGGGGTTAAGCGCTTGTGCGGTCCAGCCACCAACGGAACAACAGGCACCACCACCGTTCCCGCCGTCGCAGCCCAGCCCTACGCCATCGACTTCACCTGTACCGAGCAAGCCGAGCATCCCGGCCAAACCCTCCAAGCCGTTGCCACGTACTTCTGCGAGCTTCGCGCCACCACCCGGGGGCAACAGCCATTGGGATCCGAAGCTTGGGGTGTATGTGCTCGATGACCAGCCCAATACTTTTTATCGCCAGCGTACCTATTACCGTTGGGATAACGGCTGGAGCCGGTCGATCAGTCCGAAGGGGCCGTGGGAGGAGACTGACGTTCACGGTGTGCCGGGTGGCCTGGGGCGGCAATTCGGGCAGTAACGCACCAAGGCGACTTTCGGGTCGCCTTTTTTGTGCCTGCTGAATAATTCAGTTCAACCTCAATCCCTGTAGGAGCTGGCTTGTCAGCCGACCTGATTTCGCGGATGTATCACTGCGTAGGAGCTGCCGAAGGCTGCGATCTTTTGATCTTGTTTGTCAGTAATAGAGCCAAAAGATCGCAGCCTCGTTGCACTCGACAACGCCTACCGGGAAATGCGTACGCATGAAGAACCAGGCCGGTAGGCCGCCTCGGGCGCTGTTGTGGTCGCCCCCTCATTCTCTGAGCCTCTGCGTCAACCCGAAGCTAGCTTCACCGGTGCCTCTATCAGTGTTGATCCCCGGCGTATTAAAGCCTGCAGGCAAGCCACCTTCCCACAGCCTCCGACGCCGAACTGACCCGAGCCGAGCCGAGCACCGCCTGCACCTGCGTCGCGAGCTGTGCCATCCGGACATTTTCAGCGTGTCCCGCGATCTGGTGGAGAACCCGCTGGTGCGGTTGGTGTCGGTGATGGACCACTCGCCGGGCCGGCGCCAGTTCGTCCTCGAATCCAAGTACCGTGAGTACTACATGAGCAAGTACCACCTGACCACGACGCAGATGGACGAATTCATCACGCTGCGGCATGACCATCGCCGAGTTCCCGACCACCGTCGAGGCGTGGTTACCGGGAGCACGGCATGAATGTGTTGATGGGCACACCGAACATCGTGCGCGGCGAGTCACACTCGGGTAACGTGGCCGCCGCAGATCAGACCGCATCGGGTCTGCCGAAGGTCCAGCAAGTATGGCGACAAGCAACGAGGGTGTTTTGATGTCAGGCAGGTTGATCTATCTCATCGGGCCTTCAGGTTCGGGCAAGGACAGCCTGCTGGATGCTGCACGAACGCGGTTGGCCGAACGCGGCTGCCGAATTGTGCGGCGGGTCATCACTCGCTCGGCCGAAGCCGTGGGCGAGGCGGCGCTGGGTGTCAGTGCGCAGCAATTCGCCGATATGGAAGCTCAAGGGGCATTTGCCTTGAGCTGGCACGCCAACGGGTTGTCCTATGGCATCCCGCGGGAAATCGACGATTGGCTGGCCGCCGGGCAGGACGTACTGGTCAATGGCTCTCGGGGGCATTTGCAGAACACGCGCTCGCGCTATCCGAACGTGTTGGTGCTGTTGTTGACTGTGGATCAAGCAGTACTGCGCCATCGCTTGCTGGAGCGTGGGCGAGAATCGCTGATCGAGATCAATCAGCGGTTGGCACGCAATGCCCGGTTCAGCGAGCAACTGCTGGCGCAAGACCCGACCGTGCACCTGCTCGACAACTCCGGACAACTTGAGCAAACGGTCGAACGTTTGCTGGCCTGCTTTGACGAGCAGCCCCCATGTGTCTGACATTGTCGGGAACGCACGACGATGATTTACCTGTGTACGCGCTTAATGTAGGAGCTGGCGCAGCCTGCGATCTTTTGATCTTGATTGAGGGGCTGAAACTTACTTCATCAACAACCCCTGCACATATTCCACAAACGCCCGAGCCTTGGCGCTGGCCATTCTCCCCGTGGGGAACACCGCCCACAGATCCAGGTTCGGCAATGCCCAGTCCTTCATCACTTCCCGGACCGAACCGTCGGCCAGTTCCGGCGCGAACATCCATTGCGAGGCCATGGTCAGGCCTTGATGAGCCAGCACGGCTTCACGCAGGCCTTCGGCGGCGTTGACGCGGATCCGGCCGCTGATGTTCACCGACTGCTCCTCGCTGGCCTTGTCGAACCGCCAATTGGCGCCGCCGCCAAGGCTGTAGACGATTGCCTGATGCTTGCACAGGTCGTCGGGGCAGGTGGGCTCGCCGTGTTTTGCGAAGTACGCCGGCGTGCCCAGCACCATGCGCCGGCATTCGGCGATTTTGCGGGCGGTCAGGGCAGAGTCGCTCAGCTCACCCATGCGCAGGGCGACATCGACGCCTTCTTCCACCAGATTGACGTTGCGATCGTCGAGCATCAGGTCGATGTTCAGCTCCGGGTTTTGCTCCAGGAAGGGACCCAGGTGCGGAACGATGTGCAGCCGGCCGAAGGTGACCGCCGCGCAGATGCGCAGGTTGCCGGTCAGCCCGCTGGCCGCACCGCGCGCGGCGTTATCAGCCTCGTCGGCTTCTTCGATGGTGCGCTTGGCCCGTTCGAAAAAGGCCAGCCCGGCCTCGGTGGGCGTCAGGCCCCGGGTCGAGCGCAGCAACAGCCGCACGGCCAGCCGTGATTCGAGTTGCGCGATGGTTTTCGACACGGCCGGCTGGCCGATGTTCAGGCGTCGGGCGGCAGCGGAAAACGAGCCGGTTTCCACCACGTAGACGAAGGTTTCCATTGCGGCGAGGCGGTCCATCGGAAGTCCTTGTAGAGATCAATTGTGTCAGTGCGAACCGCGAATTGTATCCAGCATCGCCTCAGGCTCGGGACGCTGAGTGTAATCCGGGTTGACCTCGGCGTAACGGATCACACCCTCTCGGCCGATCACATAACGCCCCGGCATGGGCAGCATCACACTCCGTAAAACAACCGAGCGTCGTACTGCGAGATTTTGTGCTTGAGTAAAGATAACTCTAGGGTTACTTTTAATTGGGCCGGAGCAAGGAAGCTGGTGGTGCAGAGCAGGCTATTGATCAAGGAATTGATGGAGGCAGGTTGGACTTTGGACAGGGTCACTGGCAGTCATCACATCTTCACTCACCGATACAACCCATACACGATCCCCGTCCCCCATCCGAAAAAGGATTTGCCGGTCGGGACGGTCAAGAGCATCAGGAGGCGCGCCGGGCTGTACTACCCGCCAGCCAGTTGCGCAGGAGATCCATCATGCAATATCCAATCTGTATCGAATGGGGCGATGAGCACACCGCTATCGGTATCCAGATCCCCGATATTCCGGGCGCGGTAACCGCCGGGGATACCTTTGAGGATGCCTATAACGCTGCTGTCGAAATTGCCCACATCATGCTGCAAGAGATCGCGGCAGACGGCGATACGATTCCGATGCCGACTTCGGCAGCGGTGCATCGTGGTAATCCGGAGTTCGCCGACATGGGCTGGGGAATGCTGGAGCTGGATATTTCGCCGTATATGGGCAAGACCGAGAAGGTCAATGTCACGCTGCCCGGCTATGTGATCCAGCGCATTGACCGCTATGTGCGCGAGCACAACGTCAAAAGCCGCTCCTCCTTTCTGGCGGATGCGGCGATGGAGAAGCTGGTGCGGCAATAAATCCGGGCCGCTTTCATTCGCGAGCAGGCTTGCTCCTACAAGGTTAGCGAATAACCTGTAGGAGCGGGCTTGCTCCGGGCGGCGATCCGACGAAGCTTTTAGCGATCTATGCCGTCACCAGCGAAGCCTTCTGCGAAACACTCAAAAACCGCAACAACGCCAGCAACGGAAATGCGCTGCCGACGATCACGATCCACAACCAGCCGCCCTGTTCGTACACCACGCTGGCCACCGAAGAGCCAAAGGCGCCGCCGATGAAGATGCTGGTCATGTACAGCGCATTCAGGCGGCTGCGGCTTTTGCCGTCGAGGGCGTACACCGCACGCTGGCCGAGGACCATGTTCATCTGCACGCAGAAGTCGAGCACCACGCCGGTCACCGCCAGGCCGATGACGCTCCAGGCCGGATGGATAAACGCCGGCAGAAAACTCAGGCTGGCGAACAGCAGGGCGAGCAATGAAGCGATGCGGGTGTGACCGGCATCGGCCAGACGTCCGGCGATGGGGGCGGCAATGGCGCCGATGGCGCCCACCAGCGCGAAAATCGCGATCTCGCTTTGCGACAAACCATGGTTGCGCGCCAGTTCCAACGGCACGGCGGTCCAGAACAGGCTGAAGGTTGCAAACATGCACCCCTGGTAAAACGCACGCTGGCGCAGCACCGGTTGTTTGCGCAGCAGCGTCCACAGCGAGCCCAGTAACTGGCCGTAGGAAGCACTGTGATCAGGTTCACGCTTGGGAATGGTCACTGCCAGCACGATGCTGATGGCTGCCATCAATACGGCGGCAATCACAAACATCGCCCGCCAGCCGAAGTGGTCGGCCACCACGCTGGACACCGGCCGGGCCAGCAGAATGCCGAGCAACAAACCGCCCATGATCCCGCCCACCACACGGCCACGGGTTTCTTCCGGCGCCAGGTGCGCGGCCAGCGGAATCAGGATCTGCACCGAAACCGAACTGAACCCCACCAACAGCGAAATCAGCAAAAACACATTCGGCTGATCGGTGAACGCCGCCCCCAGCAGGCTGCCGATTGCCACCAGCGTGGTGATGATCATCAACCGGCGGTTCTCCAGTAAATCCCCCAGCGGCACCAGGAAAAACAGCCCCAGCGCATAGCCGATCTGAGTCAGGGAAACGATCAGGCTGGCCATGGTGTTGGTCAGGCCGATGTCCGGCGCGATCAGGCCGATGATCGGCTGCGCGTAGTAGATGTTGGCGACAATGGCGCCGCAGCAGAAGGCGAACAGCAGCACCATCCCTGGGGTCATTGTCGCGGTGCCGTGGGACACCTGAGTCGCTGGGTTCATAACGGGTCTCGCTGTACGGAAAGGAATGCGCGCAGGCTAATGGGCTGACTGAAACGGCGGAAGTGGGATTGGAGTGATAGCAATCATTCCATTGCGGAATGACTGACGGACGCGTGTGTCGCCCGTCGAAGAGCCTTGCGTCAGAACTATGGAGGTGAATGATACATTCACTTATATCTTGCTCGATAGCGTGCTTATGTTCTCTCTTACCGTCTTGCCACCGGAGGGCCGTCCCATGAATGTGAAGTTTCGTCAGCTGATTCTCCGCGCTTGTGTCGCTACCTTGATCAGCGTATTCAGCGTTGGCCTGGTCCAGGCAGAGGATGCGCCGGGCACGCGCATCGGGGTGCGCGGCGAGATCACCGGCGTCAGTCCGGACGTTCTGAAAGTCCACGCCAACAGCGGCGACAACGTGGTGATCAATTTGACCAAGGACACCAAGGTCCGCGCCGTGACCTTGGCCAACATCGAAGACATCAAGCCCGGCAGTTACATCGGCTCTGCGGCCATTCCTCAGGAGGATGGAACCCTCAAGGCCCTTGAAGTTCATGTTTTCCCGCCGGAGCTGGCCGGCAGTGGCGACGGTCATCGGCCCTTCGATCTGGTCAAGGGCAGCAGCATGACCAACGGCAGCGTCGGCGACCTGGTGGTGAGCAACGGTCGGGTGCTGACCGTCAATTACAAGGGCGGCCAACAGAAGATCCTGGTGCCGGAGGACGTACCCATCGTCAACCTGGTGCCGGCCGATCGCAGCCTGTTGAAGGTGGGCGTGAAGATCGTGACCTTTGTCACGCAGGGCGCCGACGGCACGCTCACTGCTCAATCCATCTCGGCGGGCAAGGATGGCGTGACGCCGCCGATGTAGCGGGAAGTCGCAGAACCTGTGGGAGCAAGCCTGCTCCCACAGGGGGTGCAGTGTTTCAGTCGATTACTGACCGCTGTAGATCTGGTCGAAAACCCCGCCATCGTTGAAGTGGGTCTTCTGCACGGTGCGCCAGTCGCCGAAGGTCTTCTCGACGGACAGGAAGTCCACTTTCGGGAAGCGGTCGGTGTACTTGGCCAGCACGGCCGGGTCACGCGGGCGCAGGTAGTTGGCGGCAGCGATTTCCTGACCTTGCGGCGACCACAGGTATTTCAGGTATTCCTCGGCGGCGGCGCGTGTGCCTTTCTTGTCGACGGTTTTATCCACCACCGACACCGGTGGCTCGGCTTCGGCAGAAACGCTTGGGTAGATGACTTCGAACTGATCGCGGCCGAACTCGCGGGCGATCATTTCCGCTTCGTTCTCGAAGGTCACCAGCACGTCGCCGATCTGGTTGGTCATGAAGGTGGTGGTCGCGGCACGGCCACCGGTGTCGAGTACCGGCGCTTGCTTGAACAGCTTGCCGACGAAGTCTTTGGCCTTGTTCTCGTCACCGCCGTTTTTCAGCACGTAGCCCCAGGCCGAGAGGTAGGTATAGCGACCGTTGCCGGAGGTTTTCGGGTTCGGGACGATGACCTGAACGCCGTCCTTGAGCAGGTCCGGCCAGTCTTTCAGGGCTTTCGGGTTGCCCTTGCGCACGATGAACACGGTGGCCGAAGTGAACGGCGCGCTGTTGTTGGGCAGGCGCGTGACCCAGTTGTCCGGGACCAGTTTGCCGTTGTCCGCCAGGGCGTTGATGTCGGTGGCCATGTTCATGGTGATCACGTCAGCCGGCAGGCCGTCGATGACCGAGCGCGCCTGTTTGCTGGAGCCACCGAAGGACATTTGCAAGATGATGTTTTCGTTGTGCTCGGCTTGCCAGTGTTTCTGGAACGCAGCGTTGTAGTCCTTGTAGAAGTCGCGCATCACGTCGTAGGAAACGTTGAGCAGGGTCGGTGCGGCCTGGGCGATGTTGCCCAGGGCCAGGCCCGCGGCCAGAAGAGAGGCGCCAAAGAGTTTTTTCACTGCGAATTCCCTGTTCTATGTAGGAGCTGCCGTAGGCTGCGATCTTTTGACTTTGATTTTCAAGATCAAAAGATCGCAGCCTGCGGCAGCTCCTACAGGTTATTTATTAGTTATCAACGATGTGTCGACTATAGCTGGGCTCGTTTAGTCCTTTAAAGATTAAAAAGCTCTTTGTTTATTCCAGTTTTTTGAACAGTGCATTGCCACAACGGGAACAGAACGAGGCGTCCTGTTCGTGGCTGTCTTTGGCACACACCGGGCAGTCGTGCTGCAACTGGCCTCCACGCATGGCCGTGGCCAGTTCGGCGGTGAAGATCCCCGTGGGCACGGCAATGATCGAATAACCGGTGATCATCACCATCGACGAAATGACCTGGCCCAGGGCGGTCCTGGGCACGATGTCGCCATAACCGACTGTGGTCAAGGTGACGATCGCCCAGTAGATGCCCTTGGGAATACTGGTGAAGCCACTTTGCGGACCTTCGACCACGTACATCAGGGTGCCGAACACTATCACCAGGGTGCAGACGCTGAGCAGGAACACGAGGATTTTCTGCTTGCTGCCGCGCAGTGCATCGAGCAGGTAATGGGCTTGTTTGAGATAAGGACCAAGCTTGAGCACGCGGAAGATCCGCAGCATCCGGATCACCCGGATGATCAGCAGGTACTGGGCATCGCTGTAGTACAGCGCGAGGATGCCGGGCACGATGGCCAGCAGGTCCACCAGACCATAGAAACTGAACGCGTAGCGCAGGGGCTTGGGCGAGCAGTACAGGCGCAGGATGTACTCGCCGAGGAAGATCACCGTGAAGCCCCACTCGATGTACGCAAGCACGCTGGCGTAGTTCTGGTGGACGTCATCGATGCTGTCCAGGATCACCACCACCAGGCTGGCGAGGATGATCAGCAGCAGGGTGGAGTCGAAGCGGCGCCCGGCGACGGTGTCGGTCTGGAAAATAATCACGTACAGGCGATTACGCCACGTGTCACTGCTGTTCATGCCCATCGCCCTGGCCGTAAATCAGCGCAGCCTAGGTTGATTCTCCCCGGGAGCGCAAGGCGCGCTTTCGACCCTGGCTTTGCCGAGCATTTGCACGACGCTGCGAATCAGCCAGCCGGCAAGAATGAACGGCGCGGTCAGCGTGGGCAGGCCGATGGCGGCAAACACCGGCGTCAGCAACAGCGCCAGGCCAATGCCAAGCAGCGGCAGCCACGGTTGGCGACCCTGCGAGCTGAAGGCGAGGGCGGCGAGTACGGCGTTATAGCCACCGAGGCCGAGCAGAGCGGAATAGAAATCGTGGTGCAACAGGCTCCAGCCCATGCCCGCGACAGACGCCAGCACGGCCCAGCAGAAGGCGCGGCGATCGGCGATCAGCAAACCGGCGGCAATCATCGCACCGGCCAGCGGATGACCGAGGAACATCACCTGGCCGAGGCCTTTGAGTGGCGCGACGAGCATGTTCAGCGTGCTGACTTCAATCAAGTGCGCCTCTGTCGAGGGCGTGGCGAAGCACAGCAGCAACCAGCCCAGCCCGACGAAGGGGGCGGTGTAGGCGGGCAGGCATTGGCTGAACCGGATGCGCTTGAGCCACTGCTGGGTGACCATCGCACTCAGGCCTCCGGCGGCCAGAATCAGTGGCGGCATCATCGCCGACCAGGGGAAGTACAGGCTCAGCAACAGACCGAGCAGAACGCCGTTGTAGCTGAACAACCCGGCCTGACGATCAGCCTTGGCATAGTTTCGGCGTTGCGCGGTGAACAGCCCGGCGACACCGCCGAGCAAAGCGCCGCCGAGCAAGGCGGGCGCCGTGAACAAGATGGCCAGGAGGCACAGCAGGCCGCACAGCGGATTACGCTGGAGAAAGATCTGGCTGAAGCCGTTGAGCAAGGCCTCGGCCCAGTCGGGGCAGTGGGTGTTGAAATGGTTGGCAGGCATTTTGAAATCTAGGGCAGTGGAAAATCAAAGGTGTTGCACAAACTCTGTGGCGAGGGAGCTTGCTCCCGCTGGGGCGCGAAGCGGCCCCGGATCCGGTGAATGCGGTTTCTCTGTGGATCCCGTCATGCCGAAAAGGCGACTGCTACGCAGTCGAGCGGGAGCAAGCTCCCTCGCCACAAATTGCGTTCGTTAGATCAATGTCTCGATACGCAAAGAGTTAGTCGACCCCGGCTGCCCAAACGGCACACCCGCAGTGATCAACAGCGTGTCGCCACGCTGCGCCATGCCCTGGGCCTGGGCAATTTCCAGTGCCGTGGAGCAGACTTCATCGACCTGGCGCAGGCGATCGTTGACCACCGAGTGCACACCCCACGCCACGCTCAGGCGACGGGCGGTTTGCAGATTCGGTGTCAGGTTGAGGATCGGCACCGTCGGCCGCTCCCGCGCCGCGCGCAGGCTCGACGCGCCGGACTCGCTGTAATTGACCAGCACCGCCACCGGTAGCACGTTGCTGATGCGGCGAATGGCGCAGCTGATCGCGTCGGAAACGGTCGCCTCGGCTTTCGGTCGGCTGACGTCGAGTTGGGTCTGATAGTCCGGACCGTTTTCCACCTGGCGGATGATCTTGCTCATCATCTGCACGGCTTCGAGCGGGTATTCACCGGACGCGGTTTCCGCCGACAGCATCACCGCGTCGGCACCTTCGGCCACCGCGTTGGCCACATCGGTTACCTCGGCGCGGGTTGGCGCCGGTGAGAAGCGCATCGACTCGAGCATCTGCGTCGCCACCACCACCGGTTTGCCGAGCTGGCGGCAGGTGCCGATGATGTTCTTCTGGATCTGCGGCACGCTTTCGGCCGGCACTTCCACGCCCAGGTCACCGCGGGCGACCATGATCGCATCGCTCAATTCGGCGATCTCGCGCAGTTGTTCGACCGCCGAGGGCTTCTCGATCTTGGCCATCAGGAACGCCTTGTCGCCGATCAGGGAGCGGGCTTCGCGGATGTCGTCGGGACGCTGCACGAACGAGAGCGCCACCCAGTCCACACCGAGCTCCAGACCGAAGGTCAAGTCGCGGCGATCCTTGGCGGTCAGCGGGCTCAGGTCGAGCACCGCTTGCGGTACGTTCACGCCTTTGCGGTCCGACAGTTCGCCGCCATTGAGTACGGTGGTGTCGATGGCGTCGACGTACTTGGTCACTACCCGCAGGCGCAACTTGCCGTCGTCCAGCAGCAGGTCCATGCCCGGCTCCAGGGCGGCAATGATTTCCGGGTGCGGCAGGTTGACCCGGCGCTCATCTCCCGGCGTGGCATCGAGGTCCAGGCGCAGGGCTTGGCCGCGTACCAGTTGCACCTTGCCGTCGGCGAACTTGCCGACCCGCAGTTTCGGGCCTTGCAGGTCCATCAGGATGCCCAATGGATAATTGAGCTGGCGTTCGACTTCACGGATCCACTGAAAACGCTGGGCGTGGTCGGCGTGATCGCCGTGGCTGAAGTTCAGGCGGAAGATGTTGACCCCGGCCAGCACCAGCTCACGGATGGCGTCGATGCCGTCGGTGGCCGGGCCGAGCGTGGCGAGGATTTTGACCTTTTTATCAGGCGTCATGTTTAGTGCTCTCAAGGATCAGAATGGCGCGGAAGTCGTTGACGTTGGTGCGGGTCGGCTCGGTGACGATCAGCGCGTCCAGCGCCTCGAAGTAGCCGTAGCCATTGTTGTTGTCCAACTCGTCGCTGGCGCTCAGGCCCTTTGCTGCTGCGCGGGCGTAGCTGTCCGGAGTCATGATCGCACCGGCGTTGTCTTCGGAGCCGTCGATGCCGTCGGTGTCGCCGGCCAGCGCGTAGACACCGGGCAGGCCCTTGAGGCTGTCGGTCAGGCTCAGCAGGAACTCGGCGTTGCGCCCGCCACGACCGTTGCCGCGCACGGTGACGGTGGTTTCGCCGCCGGAGAGAATCACGCAGGGCACCGCCAGCGGCTGACCGTGCAGGACGATCTGTCGTGCGATGCCGGCGTGGACTTTCGCCACCTCGCGGGATTCGCCTTCAAGGTCGCCAAGGATCAGCGGACTGAACCCGGCCTGACGGCATTTCACCGCCGCCGCTTCAAGGGATTGCTGCGGACGGGCGATCAACTGGAAATGACTGCGGGCCAGGCTCGGGTCACCGGGTTTGACGGTTTCCGATTCGGGGCTTAGCAGCCAGCTGCGCACCGACGCCGGAACCTCGATGGCGTAGCGTTTGAGGATCGCCAGCGCTTCGGCCGAGGTGCTCGGGTCGGCTACGGTAGGGCCGGAAGCGATGACCGTGGCGAGGTCGCCCGGTACATCGGAAATCGCGTAGGTGTAGACAGTGGCCGGCCAGCAGGCTTTGCCCAGGCGGCCGCCCTTGATCGCCGAGAGGTGCTTGCGCACGCAGTTCATCTCGCCGATGGTCGCCCCGGACTTGAGCAGGGCTTTGTTGATCGACTGCTTGTCGGCCAGGGTGATGCCTTCGGCCGGCAATGCCAGCAGGGCAGAGCCACCACCGGAGAGCAGGAAGATCACGCGGTCGTTTTCGCTGAGGTCGCTGACCAGTTCCAGCACGCGCTTGGCCACGGCCAGGCCAGCAGCGTCCGGTACAGGGTGTGCGGCTTCGACCACTTCGATTTTTTCGCAAGGGGCGCCGTGACCGTAGCGGGTCACCACCAGGCCGGAGACTTCACCCTGCCAGCAGCGCTCGACCACTTGGGCCATGGCAGCGGCGGCTTTGCCGGCACCGATGACGATCACCCGACCGCTGCGGTCGGCAGGCAAATGGGCTTCGAGGACTTGTTGCGGATGCGCCGCGTCGATGGCTGTGGCAAACAGCTCGCGCAGCAATTGTTGCGGATCGACCGACATGGCGGGCTCCCGGAATTCTTGTTATTGGGGGGGGACGCAACCTGCGGCAACTCTGGATCGGTTACCCATTTGGTTGGATGAACCGGATCCTGTAGGAGCTGCCGCAGGCTGCTATCTTGTTGCGGATAACGCGGTGTGCGTGTGGACGAAAGATCAAAAGATCGCAGCCTTCGGCAGCTCCTACCGAATCGAGAAGTTCGCCATGTGTTCCAGGCCCTTGATCAGCGCCGAGTGGTCCCAGTTGCTGCCACCGATGGCCGCACAGGTGCTGAACACTTGCTGGGTGTTGGCGGTGTTCGGCAGGTTGATGTTCAGCTCCCTGGCGCCTTGCAGGGCCAGGTTCAGGTCCTTCTGGTGCAGGCTGATGCGGAAGCCCGGATCGAAAGTGCCCTTGATCATGCGCTCGCCGTGCACTTCGAGGATCTTCGAGGACGCGAAACCGCCCATCAGTGCTTCACGCACCTTGGCCGGATCGGCACCGTTTTTCGAAGCGAACAGCAGGGCTTCAGCCACGGCCTGGATGTTCAGGGCCACGATGATCTGGTTGGCCACCTTGGCGGTCTGACCGTCGCCGTTGCCACCGACCAGGGTGATGTTCTTGCCCATGACCTGGAACAGCGGCAGTGCGCGTTCGAAGGCGTCGGCATCGCCGCCGACCATGATGCTCAGGGTCGCAGCCTTGGCGCCGACTTCACCGCCGGATACCGGGGCGTCGAGGTATTGCGCGCCGTTTTCGTTGATCCTGGCCGCGAAAGCCTTGGTGGCAGTCGGCGAGATCGAACTCATGTCGATCACCACTTTGCCTTTGCCAACACCGGCAGCGATGCCGTCGGCGCGGAACAGCACGTCATCGACCTGCGGGGTATCCGGCACCATGACGATGATGAATTCAGCTTCCTCGGCGACTTGCTTCGGGTTCGCCAGGGCAACGGCACCGCCGGCAATCAGGTCGGCAGGGGCGGCGTCGTGGTGCGCCGACAGGAACAGGCTGTGACCGGCTTTCTGCAGGTTCAATGCCATTGGGTGGCCCATGATGCCGGTGCCGATAAATCCGATTTTAGCCATGAGAAAATCCTCTTGTTTTTGTGCTTTCTGTAGGAGCGAGCTTGCTCGCGAAGGGGTGTCAATCGACACCGGTGTGGCTGACACACCATCGCGAGCAAGCTCGCTCTTACACAGGGTTCAGTGTTAGATCACGTTGTGGGTTTTCAACCAGCCCAAACCCGCTTCAGTGGTGGTCAGCGGCTTGTATTCGCAACCGACCCACCCCTGATAACCGATGCGGTCCAGGTGTTCGAACAGGAAGCGGTAGTTGATTTCACCGGTACCGGGTTCGTTGCGCCCCGGGTTGTCCGCGAGCTGCACATGATTGATCTCGCCCAGGTGCGATTGCAGGGTGCGGGCCAGATCGCCTTCCATGATTTGCATGTGATAGATGTCGTATTGCAGGAACAGGTTGGCGCTGCCGACCTGCTCGCGAATCGACAGGGCTTGCGCCGTGTTGTTCAGGTAGAAGCCTGGAATGTCACGGGTGTTGATCGCTTCCATCACCAGCTTGATACCCGCCGCTTGCAGCTTGTCGGCGGCGTACTTGAGGTTGGCGACGAAGGTCTTCTCCACCGTGGCATCGTCAAAGCCCTGCGGACGAATACCGGCCAGGCAATTGACCTGGGTGTTGCCCAGCACTTGCGCGTAAGCGATGGCCAGGTCGACACCGGCACGGAACTCTTCAACCCGGTCCGGCAGGCACGCGATACCGCGCTCGCCCTTGGCCCAGTCACCGGCCGGCAGGTTGAACAACACTTGGGTCAGGCCGTTGGCGTCCAGCTTGGCCTTGATTTCGGCGGAGCTGAAGTCGTACGGGAACAGGTATTCGACACCACTGAAGCCGGCCTTGGTGGCCGCTTCGAAACGGGCAAGAAAGTCCTGTTCGGTGAAGAGCATGGACAGGTTGGCTGCGAAACGCGGCATGGTGGTCTCCCGTTGAAAATTAATGATGATGGCTATCTGTAGGAGCTGCCGGAGGCTGCTCCTACACAGGGGCATCAAGCCATAGCGGATCAGTCGAGCAACGAAATCGCAGTCGGTGCGTCGTCGCCGACCAGCGCCAGGTCTTCGAACTCGTTAACGGCGTTGATCTCGGTACCCATGGAAATGTTGGTCACGCGCTCCAGGATGATCTCGACGATCACCGGAACCTTGAACTCTTCGATCAGCTCCTGGGCCTTGCGCAGGGCAGGCTGGATCTGGGCCGGTTCAAACACGCGCAGTGCCTTGCAGCCCAGGCCTTCGGCAACTGCGACGTGGTCCACGCCGTAGCCGTTGAGTTCCGGCGCGTTCAGGTTGTCGAAGGACAATTGCACGCAGTAGTCCATGTCGAAACCGCGCTGCGCCTGACGGATCAGACCCAGGTACGAGTTGTTCACCACAACATGAATGTACGGCAGCTTGAACTGCGCACCCACGGCCAGTTCTTCGATCATGAACTGGAAGTCATAGTCCCCCGACAGGGCTACGACTTTACGGTTCGGATCAGCCTTGACCACGCCCAGCGCGGCCGGAATGGTCCAGCCCAACGGGCCTGCCTGACCGCAGTTGATCCAGTGGCGCGGCTTGTAGACGTGCAGGAACTGCGCGCCGGCAATCTGCGACAGACCGATGGTGCTGACGTAGCAGGTGTCTTTGCCGAACACCTGGTTCATTTCTTCGTAAACGCGTTGCGGCTTGACCGGCACGTTGTCGAAGTGAGTCTTGCGTTGCAGGCTGGCTTTACGCTGCTGGCAGTCTTGCAGCCAGGCACTGCGGTTTTTCAGCTTGCCGGCGGCTTGCCATTCGCGAGCGACTTCGATGAACACGGTCAGCGCGGCAGCGGCGTCGGAAACGATGCCCAGGTCCGGGGTGAACACGCGACCGATCTGGGTCGGTTCGATATCGACGTGAATGAACTTGCGGCCTTCGGTGTACACGTCAACGGAACCGGTGTGGCGGTTGGCCCAACGGTTGCCTACGCCCAGAACCACGTCGGATTTGAGCATGGTCGCGTTGCCGTAGCGGTGCGAAGTCTGCAGACCCACCATGCCCACCATCAGTGGGTGATCGTCCGGGATGGTGCCCCAGCCCATCAGGGTCGGGATAACCGGAATACCGGTCAGCTCGGCGAACTCCACCAGCAGGTCGCTGGCATCGGCATTGATGATGCCACCACCGGCCACCAGTAATGGGCGCTCAGCTTGATCCAGCATCGCCAGTGCTTTTTCCACTTGAACACGGGTAGCGCTCGGCTTGGCCAGCGGCAGTGGCTGGTAAGCGTCGATGTCGAATTCGATTTCGGCCATCTGCACGTCGAACGGCAGGTCGATCAGCACCGGGCCTGGACGACCGGAGCGCATTTCATAGAAAGCTTTCTGGAACGCGTAAGGCACCTGGCCCGGTTCCATGACGGTGGTCGACCATTTGGTGACTGGCTTGACGATGGTGGTGATATCGACAGCCTGGAAGTCTTCCTTGTGCATACGGGCGCGTGGTGCCTGGCCTGTGATGCAGAGGATTGGAATCGAGTCGGCCGAGGCGCTGTAGAGCCCGGTGACCATGTCGGTACCGGCTGGGCCGGAAGTGCCGATGCACACGCCGATGTTGCCGGCCTTGGTGCGGGTGTAGCCCTCGGCCATGTGCGAGGCGCCTTCAACGTGGCGAGCGAGTACGTGATCGATGCCGCCGACCTTTTGCAGGGCGGAGTACAGCGGGTTGATGGCGGCACCCGGGATGCCAAAAGCGGTATCGACCCCTTCACGGCGCATCACCAGAACGGCGGCTTCGATTGCTCTCATTTTGCTCATGGTTTTGTGCCTCTTTACGTTTTGTAATTGTATACAAGTGGCTTTGCGCAGAGTGTATTCACGGCGGACGGCGCAGGTCAATCCATTTTCTCAAGCGGCCGTTTCATTCGTCGGAAGCCCGTTCTACTGTGGCTTTTCGTCGCATGTGGCGCCTTTCGATAATTATTGTATACAAAAAAATAACTCATTGTGTTCTATTTGTTGCATCGGGCTGCCGCGCAGCCCAACGACTTTCCGAAAAACAAAATGAGGACGGCACCATGAGCGCTTTAACCTTGAAAGTCGCAGTCAACCTGGCCGATCAGGCCATCACCGCGGGGCGGGCGATCTCTGCCGCGCCATTGACCGTTGCAGTACTGGATGCCGGCGGGCACCTGATTACGCTGCAACGGGAAGACGGCGCCAGCCTGCTGCGCCCGCAGATCGCCATCGGCAAGGCCTGGGGCGCGATTGCCCTGGGCAAGGGCTCACGCCTGCTGGCACAGGACGCCCAACAACGCCCGGCCTTCTTCGCTGCGCTGAATAGCTTGGGGCAGGGCAGCGTCGTCCCGGTGCCGGGCGGCGTATTGGTTCGGGATCAGGACGGGACTGTGTTGGGGGCGGTCGGTATCAGTGGAGATCTGTCTGATGTCGATGAGCAATGTGCGATCCGCGCGATCGAGGGGCAGGGGTTGAAGGCGGATGCGGGGGTGGCTGGTTGATCTTCGGCGTCTGATTTACCGCTTTCGCGGGCTTGCTCGCGAAAGCAATCTCCCAGACTCATCCAGCTAAAAGTCTGCGCCATTTCGCGTAGCCATTCGCGAACTACTTTCCTCCGCACTTTCGCCCCAGAACAGCTTTTTAGCTGCCTGCTTTTTCCGTTGAAATTTCCATCCGATAAATTCCGTTTTTTTAGAATTTTGTGCGAAACATTTGGGTGTTGCCGAATATTTTCGCAAGAATATTCACAGGTATCACTCGTATCATTCTCTCGGAACAAGCCGAGAGCTTTGCAATGAAAACAACACTATCGTGGTGGGATATCAGCCCGCCTTTGAGCACCGCTACACCTACCTGGCCGGGTGACACACCTTTTCAGGAAGAGCGCGTGTGGAGCTTCGGGCCCGAGTGTCCGGTGAATGTCGGGCGTATCACCCTGTCGCCTCACACGGGTGCCCATGTCGACGCGCCGCTGCATTACAGCGCTGATGGCGCGGCCATTGGCGATGTGTCACTCGATGTATATATGGGGCCTTGCCGTGTGCTGCATTGCCTGAACAGCGGCCGGCTGGTGCACCCCGAGCAGCTTGAAGGTCGCTTGCAAGAGCTGCCTGAACGGGTGCTGCTGCGCACCTGGCGACAAGCGCCGTTGAGCTCCTGGGATCCGGATTTCACCGCAGTCGCCAAAGAAACCGTCGACCTGCTGGCGGGCCTCGGTGTGCGCTTGATCGGTATCGATACGCCGTCGCTGGACCCTCAGCAATCCAAAACCATGGATTCGCACAATGCCGTAGCCCGACATGGCATGGCCATTCTCGAGGGCATCGTGCTCGATGACGTCCCGGAAGGGGACTATGAATTGATTGCGCTGCCACTGCGTTTTGCCCATCTGGACGCCAGTCCGGTCAGGGCAATTTTGCGTCCACTGAATAAACCGCAACTTGAGGAGCCGTCTCAATGAACCAATGCCCTTATTCACCTGCAAACCAGACGGATGAATGGCATAACGCCGAGCTGAATTTTTCCGATTCCATGAGTTACGGCGACTACCTGGATCTGGGGCGCATTCTCAGCGCACAGCACCCGTTATCTCCGGACCATAACGAAATGCTGTTCATCGTCCAGCATCAGACGTCAGAGCTGTGGATGAAACTGATGCTGCACGAGCTCAAAGCCGCCCGTGAACACATTCGACTGGGAGAGTTGCCACCCGCTTTCAAGATGCTGGCGCGGGTCTCGCGGATTTTTGATCAGCTGGTGCATGCCTGGACGGTGTTGGCCACCATGACACCCACCGAATACCACGCGATACGGCCCTTTCTGGGGCAGTCATCGGGCTTCCAGTCGTTCCAGTACCGCGAGATCGAATTCATTCTGGGCAACAAAAGCGCGACCCTGTTGCGCCCCCATGCGCATCGGCCGGAACTGTTGCAGTCGCTTGAAAAGGCGATCGCCACACCGTCGCTGTATGACGAGTCGATTCGCTTGATGGTCAGCGCAGGCTTGACCATCGACCCACAGCGTTTCGAGCGCGATCCGACCAGTCCGACGGCGCATGACGCGTCAGTCGAAGCCGCCTGGCGCGAGGTCTACACCGACCCTTCGCGGTATTGGGATCTCTATCAGCTGGCGGAGAAGCTCATCGACCTTGAGGATTCATTCCGTCAATGGCGCTTTCGGCATGTGACCACCGTTGAGCGGATCATTGGCTTTCAACCAGGGACCGGCGGCACAGAAGGTGTCGGTTATCTGCGCAAGATGCTCGATACCGTGCTGTTCCCGGAGTTGTGGCGAGTGCGTTCCACTCTCTGATTTGCCAAGAGTAATGTCTGAACGCTTAAACCGAGCGGCAATTGAACAAATTGATGCATTCAAACCATGCCTGACCATAACAATTAGAAGGTAACCAGATGGCGGATGAAATCTTGCGACAAGGCGAGCTCAAGCGAGGGCTGAAAAATCGTCATATTCAGCTGATCGCATTGGGCGGAGCGATAGGTACCGGGTTGTTTCTAGGCTCTGCCGGAGTACTCAAATCGGCCGGGCCGTCGATGATCCTCGGTTATGCGATTGCCGGGTTCATCGCCTTTCTGATCATGCGCCAGCTGGGCGAGATGATTGTCGAGGAACCGGTGGCCGGCTCCTTCAGTCATTTTGCCCACAAGTACTGGGGCGGCTATGCCGGTTTTCTGTCCGGCTGGAACTACTGGGTGCTGTATGTGCTGGTGGGCATGGCCGAGTTGACGGCTGTCGGCAAGTACGTGCAGTTCTGGTGGCCGGAAGTCCCCTCCTGGGTCAGCGCGGCGGTGTTCTTCGTCCTGGTCAATTTGATCAATACGATGAACGTCAAAGTCTTCGGCGAGATGGAGTTCTGGTTTGCAATCATCAAGGTCGTAGCGATCATTGGCATGATCGTCCTGGGCTGCTACATGCTGTTCAGCGGAACGGGCGGCCCGCAGGCTTCGGTCAGCAACCTGTGGAGTCACGGCGGCTTCTTCCCCAACGGCACCACTGGATTGCTGATGTCCATGGCGTTCATCATGTTCTCATTCGGCGGTCTGGAGCTGGTCGGCATCACCGCCGCTGAAGCCAGCGAGCCGAGAAAGGTGATTCCCAAAGCGATCAACCAGGTGGTTTATCGCGTGCTGATCTTCTACGTCGGCGCGCTCACCGTGTTGCTGTCGCTGTATCCGTGGGATCAACTGCTACAGACACTGGGCGCTTCGGGCGATGCCTATGGCGGCAGCCCGTTCGTGCAGATCTTCTCCTTGATCGGCAGCGACACCGCAGCGCACATCCTCAACTTCGTGGTGCTCACTGCTGCGCTCTCTGTCTATAACAGTGGCGTCTACTGCAACAGCCGTATGCTCTATGGCCTGGCCGAACAGGGCGACGCGCCCAAGGCGCTGATGAAACTGAACAAGCAGGGCGTGCCTCTACTGGCGCTGGGCGTATCTGCGTTGATCACCATGCTGTCCGTGCTGGTTAACTACCTCGCCCCGCATGAGGCGCTTGAGTTGCTCTTTGCACTGGTGGTTGCATCGCTGATGATCAACTGGGCGATGATCAGCCTGACGCACCTGAAATTTCGCAAAATCATGGGCCAGCAAGGCATCGTGCCGGGCTTCAAGGCGTTCTGGTTCCCCTACAGCAATTACCTGTGCCTGGCCTTCATGGCCATGATCATATGCGTCATGCTGATGATTCCAGGGGTGCGTGCTTCAGTCTTCGCCATACCGGTGTGGGTGTTGATCATCTTCGGCTTTTACCGGATGCGTATGGCCAAGGATCGGGCCTTGCCGGTGGTTCAATAGCCTTCCCCCCCTCCGATAAAACCCCCGACATTCAATGAGTGACGGGGCTTTTTAAAACGGATAAAACAGCCGTTTTGTGGCGTGGAACTTGCTCCTTTCAAGCCTGATACACGCCATCAGAGCGCGCTGAAGAATATTGCCGTGGGTGCGCCGTGATGAATAGCAACGCTGATCCCCAGTTTCGCGACATTCGTATCGATCACTATGACCTCGAGGGTGCGAGGAACTGGATGTCTGGTATCTGCGGGCCGCACCGCCTCCAGACTTTGTCGCCCGAGCGGATCCGCTTTCATCACAGCGCCAATGTGTTCAGGTCGATGGCCACGACCCTGTGCACTCTCTCATACGGCACCGATGTCACCATCGATATCGAAGACGCCGAACACTTCAGCAGCTACAGCCTGAGTTTGCCGCTGGTGGGCGAACAGGAGCTGAGCAAGAACGGCACCCTGTTGAAATCCAACCGCGATCAAGGGGTGATCATTTCCCCGAATGAGAACCAGATGCTGGCGATCTCCGGCGACTGTCGCAAAGTCCAGGTGGTGATCACCCGCGCCGCCATGAGCGAGTCGCTGGAAGGCATGCTGCAGCGACCGTTGGATACACCACGCTGTTGGGGCTGCTGCTGATGGGCACGGTGATGATCACCACCTACTTCACCGATGCCTTCAAAATGACCTTGGTATTCGGTGTGCCTTTCCTGCTGATCCTCACGGCTGTCTACTGGATCTTCTTCAGAAAACCCAGGGCAGCCGTGGCGTTGAATCCGCTGCCGAAGGTTTAGAGGGCGGAAACATGCAATCTCGACCGGCAGTTTTCATGGGCTGCCGAGTCGGCATTGATCCTGGGCCGCTATCAGTCCGGTTCACACCCCTTGAGCACCAACCGGATAATCGTCTGCGCCGCCGCTTCGTAATCTTCTTCATCCAGTCTGGCCTTGCCGGTGATGGCGGTGATCTGCCAGTCGAAGTCGGCGTAGGTCTGGGTCGCGGCCCAGATGCTGAACATCAGGTGGTTGGGGTCGATGGGGGCGATTTGCCCGCGGTCGATCCAGGTCTGGATACACTCGATGTTGTGTTTTGCCTGGCCATTGAGCTGTTCGACCAGATCGGTGCTCAAGTGGGGTGCGCCGTGCATGATTTCGCTGGCGAACACCTTGGACGCGAAAGGCAGGTCGCGGGAGATGCGGATTTTCGAGCGAATGTAGCCGCTGAGCACTTCTCCGGGTTCGCCGTCCGGATTGAACGGTGTCGACGCCTGCAGGATGGGCTCGATGATGCTTTCCAGGACCTCGCGGTAGAGGTTTTCCTTGGATTTGAAGTAGTAGTAGACGTTGGGCTTGGGCAATCCGGCCTTGGCTGCGATGTCGCTGGTTTTGGTCGCAGCGAAGCCTTTGTCGGCGAATTCCTCACTGGCGGCACGCAGGATCAGTTGTTTGTTGCGCTCGCGGATAGTGCTCATAAACCGGGTGATTCCTTGCCTGTTCTGGCGGTTGCGCATGGTATCACCGGCCTCGCGCGACGCTCAAGAATGCACCGAGACCCGTTATGCCGCGCTATGCTGCTGCGCATTCATTGCAGAAGGAAACCCGATTCATGGCAGGAAGCAGTTTGCTGGTGCTGATTGACGACATCGCCGCCGTGCTGGACGACGTGTCATTGATGACCCAAATGGCCGCCAAGAAAACGGCCGGCGTACTCGGTGACGACCTGGCACTCAACGCCCAGCAAGTCAGTGGCGTGCGTGCCGAACGGGAAATCCCGGTGGTCTGGGCGGTCGCCAAGGGTTCGTTCATCAATAAATTGATCCTGGTGCCGTCGGCGCTGGCCATCAGTGCGTTCATTCCGTGGCTGGTCACCCCGTTGTTGATGGTCGGTGGTGCCTATCTGTGCTTCGAAGGCTTCGAAAAACTCGCCCACAAGTTCCTGCACAGCAAGGCCGAAGATCAGGTCGAACATGCTGAACTGGTCGAGGCGGTGGCAGACCCGGAAGTGGATCTGGTGGCGTTCGAAAAGGACAAAATCAAGGGCGCGATCCGCACCGACTTCATTCTCTCGGCGGAAATCATCGCCATCACCCTCGGCACCGTGGCCGGTGCGCCGTTGAGCCAGCAAGTCATCGTGCTGTCGGGGATCGCAATCGTCATGACCATCGGCGTCTATGGCCTGGTGGCGGGTATCGTCAAGCTGGATGACCTTGGACTCTGGTTGACTCAAAAGCCCGGTCAGATGGCGAAAAGCATCGGTGGCGCCATTCTGCGTGCTGCGCCGTACATGATGAAGAGCCTGTCGGTGATCGGCACCGCGGCGATGTTCCTGGTCGGTGGCGGCATCCTGACCCACGGTATGCCGGTGGCACATCACTGGATCGAAGAGGTGGGTGCGGCGGCGGGTAGCGGCGGATTTATCGTGCCGGTGTTGCTCAATGGTTTGGCGGGGATTGTCGCAGGGGCGGTGGTGTTGGTTGGCGTAATGGCTGCCAGCAAAATCTGGAAAACACTGAAAGGCTGAAGGCAACAAATAACAAATGTGGGAGCGAGCCTGCTCGCGATTGCGGTGTGTCAGACAACCTTGTTGGTGACTGACACGACCTCATCGTCGGAACGCCGCCCGGAGCAGGCTCGCTCCCACAGTGTTTTTTGGGTGCCGGGTTTACTCGGCGATCTGCAACTTGCGCGCTTCGGTATACACGTAACGCACTTTGTCGTACTCGAACGGCGAGTTCGTCTGGCCATAGCGGAAGGTGGTCTGGTAGCGCTTGTCGATGGCGCGCAGGATCAACACTTCCGGATGGTTGGAGCTGACTTCGGCCACGTTGAGGAAGTTGATCGCATTCTCGGCCGAGTAATCCACCACCAGGCCGCCGGTATCACGCAGGTTCGACGGACCGAGGATCGGCAGGACTAAATAAGCGCCGCCCGGCACGCCGTAGAAGCCCAGGGTCTGGCCGAAGTCTTCGTTTTGGCGCGGCAGGCCCATGGCGGTGGCCGGGTCCCACAGGCCGGCGATGCCGATGGTGGTGTTGAGCAGCAGGCGCCCGGTGGTTTCCAGCGAGCGCTGGCCCTTGAGTTGCAGCAGGCTGTTCATCAGGTTTGGCACGTCGCCGAGGTTGTTGAAGAAGTTGCTGACACCGGTGCGCAGGAAGCTCGGGGTGACGTAGCGGTAACCATTGACCACCGGCAGGAACACCCATTGATCGAAGCGGTAGTTGAAGTGATAGACGCGCCGGTTCCACTCTTCCAGCGGATCGTAGACGGTCAGCGCGCTGAGGGTCGAACGCTCGAACTCACGCTGGTCCAGACCGGGGTTGAATTTGAGTTTGCTCAGCGGTTCCTTGAAACCATCACTGTCGACGACCACGGGGGCGTTGGCTTTGCTGTTGTCGGCATTGGCGACGCCTGCACAGAGTAACGCTGCGAAAAGCAGGAGGTATTTAGCCACGGAAGAACTCCAGCATGGCGTCGCTGTTGACGCGGTAGTTAATGTTGCCGCAATGGCCGCCCAGCGGGTAAACGGTCAGGCGATCGCCAAAGGTCCGGCGCAGGAAACCGAGGTCGCCAGGGCCGAGGATCACGTCGTCGGCGTTGTGCATGACGGCGATTTTCGGGCTGTCGTGCAGATAGTCCTTCAGCGCATACAGGCTCACCTGGTCAATCAGTTGCAGCAGGCTGCCGCCGTCGGTACGGGCGCGCCACATCGGGATCACTTGTTCGGTGATGTAGCAGTCGAAGTCGCATTGCAGCGCACGCTTGAGGAATGGCGTGAGGCTGGTGCCCTCGGTGATCGGGAACTTGGGTGGAGTGATCAGGCCGCGACGGTTGACCAGGTCCGAAGTGAAGGCAATGTCGGCCGCCGAAAAGCGGAACGAGGTGCCGATCAGCATGGCCATCTGCTCGTTGGACAGGTGCTGCTTGGACTGCTGGAAGTCGTAGAGCAGCGCGTCGTTGAGGTCGATGTAGCCCTTCTGCTGGAAGTAGCGGGTCAGTTTGTTCAGTACCAGTTCATAGAACGTGGTGCTGTTGTTGATGCCCTTGACCTCGGTCTGGACCAGCTTGTCGAGGTTGGTGATCGAGGTGTAGAGGTTGACCGGCGGGTTGAGCAGCAGAACTTTCTTGAAGTTGAAGCTGCGGCGGGTTTCGTCCAGGTGCGCGACGAAAGCGGCATCCAGTCCACCCAGGCTGTAGCCGGTCAGGTAGTAATCGGTGACTGGCATTTTCGGGTTTTGTGCCCGCACGGCCTGCATCACCCGGTACAAATCTTCGGCGTCTTCCTTGGTCACCCCCGGCGTGGCGAAGCGTGATGCGGCGCTCATGAAGTCATAGCTGGTGGGTGATGACAACTGCACCACGTGGTAGCCGGCTTTGTAATAGAGCTTCTTCAGGTATTCGTTCAGGGTGCTGTCATAGCGTGCGCCGGTGCCGGCGATCAGGAAAATCAGCGGTGCGGCGTGATCCTGCGTGGCAATGCGGTAGTCGAGTTTCTTGACCGCCCAGAAGTTGTCCGGCAATTCGAACGCCCGTTCCGGACGCAAGGTGACGCTGCGCACTTCCTGATCGATGTCGTCGTCCAGGGGTAACTCCGGACGCAGGTCCGGCGGCGTGGTCGCGATGGTCGCCTCGAACGGGTTGGTCAGGGGGTAGCCGTAACTGGCGGCGTCAATGTCGACCGCCAGTGCGGACGCACTCAATATAAGGCCGCCAAACAGGGCGGCGAAGCGCAAGGAACGGAGCATGACTAAATCCCTTAGAAGAAGGTGCCGAATGAATTTCGCAGGCTATGACCACCGGATCTGCGCCAAAGTGCCAACCCTCGGCACCAAACAGGCTTAATTTCGAAGTAATAGTAGCTGGACGATACACTTTGCCGCGATTGAAAGGCCAGTTAACAGTTGTTATCGCTTGCGAAACCCTTGAGGGCGATTAAGCTGGCCGCCGTTTTTCGTCAATTGGAGTGTTTCATGTCTCGCCGCCTTCCCGTGTTTCTGCTGCTTGCATTGCTGCCTGTATGGCTGGCCGCCAGTTATGGCGCGCGTTATGGCTTCATGGAGGATGCGCAGTGGGTCGGCATTTGCGTGGATGAGACAAGTCGCTGGGAATGCCAGGTGCGTTCGAACCTGGGGCTGATGATCCACTTCGGGGTGCTGGGCTGGGCTGCGCTGGGTGCGGCAATCATCGGCTTTGTCGTGCCGGGGCGGGCAGGCTGGTGGTTGGCAGCGCTGGCGCTGGTGTTCGGGTTTCCGGCGCTGGCGTTGTACAACACGACGCTGGCGGTGTTTGCGGTGGTGATTGCGGGGTTGCGGTTGGTCAGGGCTGCTCGCGGCGTTTAAAAGTCCGTCTTCGCGGGCAGGCTCGCTCCCACAGTAGACCTTCAGTGAACACAAAATTTGTGTGCGACAAAGATCAATTGTGGGAGCGGGCTTGCCCGCGAAGAGGCCGGCTGAGTCGCTAAAGAATCAAGCCTTGCGAACCCGCAGGCAACGCCACAACGCAGCCACAATCAACACACTCACCAGCGCCCAACCCCAGGCCTGTTGATTCTGCAAACCTTCACGAAACAACTGCGGTGCAATGCCGGCACCTATGGTGAAGGTCAGCAACGTAACCTCGCGGCGCGGCACATTCACCGGGCGGCACAGGTAAACCAGCGCAGGCACGATGAACGCGACACTCGGGAAGCTGCGATAACGCGGATCGAATACCAGTTCCAGCATCATCACGGCTGCAGCGAAACCTGTCGTTGCAACCAGCCAGCCAGCACGGCGCTCCAGCCAGTTGAAAGCCTGTCCGCGCCAACCGATGCGAGGGCTCAACGTCAGCGCAGCATGGGCCAGCACCAGCAGATTCAGAGCGGTCAGCAATCCAACCCATAACCATTCACTGGTAAAGCGCGTGGTCACCCGTGCCAGGTCACCCCAGGCGCCTATCGAACACGCCGCCAACGCACCGAGTAAGGGCAGCACCAGCGCCGAGCGCGTCGTGCGAACCCGGCCGCCAAGCAACAGCGTGCCAATGAAGATCAGGCCACCCACCGCCAGCCATTGCGACCAGTAGGGTACGTTTGTCACTGGCCCGGCCAGCACGCCCTTGTCCTGGCGATCGGCATCGAACAGCCCCCAGTAACCACCCACTGCACCTTCACTGGCGCGTTTCCATGGCTGGTCGAAGGCTTCGATCAGGTTGTAGTGCCAGCCCCGTTGCTCGGCCATGGCGACAAAACCGCGAATGAACCTGGCTTCGTTGACCCGGCTCGGCAGGGCCGTTTCGCGTTGGCGACCTTCGCTTGGCCAGCCGGTTTCGCCGATCAGCACATCCTTGGGCGCGAACTTGTTGCCGAACACCTGGCGTACTTCCGCCACATGTTGCAGGGCAGCGTCGATGTTCGACGGATCGTCTTCCCAATACGGCAGCAAATGGATGGTCAGGAAGTCTACGGCGGGGGCGATTTCCGGATGCTTGAGCCAGAACTCCCAGACGTCGGCATAGGTGACAGGCTGTTTGACCTGGCTTTTGACCTTGTTGATCAGTTTCGCCAATTGCGCGCCGGTGACTTCCTTGCGCAACAGGGTTTCGTTGCCGACGATCACCGCGCTCACTACATCCGGGTTGGCATTGGCCGAGGCGATCAGCAGGTCGACTTCTTTTTCCGTGTCCACCGGGTTGCTGTTCACCCATGCGCCGATCATCATTTTCAAGTCGTGCTTGCGCGCCAGTTCCGGCAGGGCTTCGAGGCCGGTCATGGAATAGGTGCGGATGCATTCGAAGCTTTTGGACAGCAGCGCGAGGTCGGCATCCATGCGCTCGGGGCGCAGCTTGAAGGGCTGGTCGAACGGCGATTGATCCTTGTCGAACGGCGTGTAGGACGCGCATTGCAGTTTGTGCGTTGCGCTGGCTGCGTCCGGCAATATCACCGGTTTGCCGAGGCCGTACCAGAAGCCACCCAGGGCAAACAGCCCGAGCAGGCAAGCGAATAGATAAGCAGCAAAAGGGAAGCGGGATGTCGCGGACATGGAAAGGCCGTGTGGGAGCAAAGCCGCGCATGTTACCTGCATTTACCGCGTGCTTGGTGGCCCGCATGATTTTGACATGCAATGTTCGGGCGGAGTCTGCGGTGCGTTGGTCGCGCTCAAGATTAATGGCGTTCTGATGTCGTTTCTCGTTGCCTCGATGTCGCTGGCAGAGCAGGTCGCCAAGAGCGTCAGGTTGATCATCAAAGGCGTCAGTACTCCGCTGATGTTCGAACGAGTTTGCGGTTAGGCGTGATGGGGGCGCTGTGCACCATAACAATACGTTTAAGCGACTCGGCATCCGTCGAGCGCAGCACTTTCGGGGAAGTAACGATGAAGATGCGACGACTCTTGGGCGCAGGTGCCGCTTTGGTGCTGGCGATCAGTTCTACCGTGGCCAGTGCCGCTGGGAAGGAAGTGACGATCGGTTATGTCGACGGCTGGTCGGACAGTGTCGCCACGACCAACGTGGCCGCAGAAGTGATCCGGCAGAAACTCGGTTATGACGTGAAGCTGCAAGCGGTCGCCACCGGGATCATGTGGCAAGGCGTGGCCACCGGCAAACTCGACGCCATGCTGTCAGCCTGGCTGCCGGTGACCCACGGCGATTACTGGACGAAGAACAAGGATCAGGTCGTCGATTACGGCCCGAACTTCAAGGACGCGAAAATCGGCCTGATCGTGCCGGAATACGTCAAGGCCAAGTCCATTGACGACCTCAAGACCGACGACACCTTCAAGAACCGCATTGTCGGCATCGACGCCGGTTCGGGCGTGATGCTCAAGACCGATCAGGCGATCAAGGACTACGATCTGACCGGCTATCAACTCAAGGCCAGTTCCGGCGCCGGCATGATCGCCGAGCTGACCCGTGCCGAGAAGAAAAACGAATCCATCGCGGTGACCGGCTGGGTGCCGCACTGGATGTTCGCCAAGTGGAAACTGCGCTTCCTCGAAGACCCGAAAGGCGTGTACGGCGCGGCTGAAACCGTGAACAGCATCGGCAGCAAGGGCCTGGAGGCCAAGGCGCCGGAAGTGGCCAAGTTCCTGAAGAACTTCCAGTGGGCATCCAAGGATGAAATCGGCCAGGTGATGCTGGCGATCCAGGACGGTGCCAAGCCTGAAGCAGCGGCGAAGGATTGGGTCGCCAAACACCCTGATCGTGTGGCTGACTGGACCAAGTGATTTGAGCTGACGCGTCTGGTCAGCATCTTCTAGGGTCGCTCGGCAAATTTATGCCAAGCGGCCCTTTGCTTTTTTGTAGGAGCGAGCTTGCTCGCGATGGGCGTGAGCGTTAACGCGTGCTGTCTGAAAAAGTGCGGCGCCTTCAAATTCATCGCGAGCAAGCTCGCTCCTACAATTGGCGAATCCGTCATGGCGTTCTAAGACTAAGGTCGTCTGGAACCTGCCCCGCAGCCGCATAGAGTGGATACCGTTCCAACTAAATCTGTGCTGCGAGGATAAAAACAATGAACGACAGCATTTACCTCTCGATTCAAAACAGCCCGCGCTTCAAGGAGCTGGTTAGCAAGAGGGAACGATTCGCCTGGATTCTTTCGGCGATCATGCTAGGGCTTTACTCCGGATTCATCCTTCTGATTGCCTATGGACCGCAGTTGCTGGGGGCGAAAATCAGCCCTGAGTCCTCGATTACCTGGGGCATACCAATCGGTGTAGGGCTGATTGTCTCGGCCTTCATCCTGACCGGTATCTACGTACGACGCGCCAACGGCGAGTTCGACGACCTGAACAATGCGATTCTCAAGGAGGCTCAGCAATGATCCGCCGTCTAATCGCTCTTTTGAGCATCGCAGCTTTCGCACCTGGTGCCTGGGCGGCTGACGCCCTGACCGGTGCCGTGCAGAAGCAACCGCTTAACGTGTCGGCGATCTTGATGTTTGTCGCCTTCGTTGGTGCCACCCTGTGCATCACCTACTGGGCTTCCAAGCGTAATAATTCGGCAGCCGACTACTACGCCGCTGGCGGCAAGATCACCGGTTTCCAGAACGGTCTGGCGATTGCCGGTGACTACATGTCGGCAGCGTCCTTCCTGGGTATTTCCGCGTTGGTGTTCACCTCCGGCTACGACGGTCTGATCTACTCGATCGGCTTCCTGGTGGGCTGGCCGATCATTCTGTTCCTGATCGCCGAGCGCCTGCGTAACCTGGGTAAATATACCTTTGCCGACGTGGCGTCCTACCGCCTTGGGCAAACCCAGATCCGCTCGCTGTCCGCTTGCGGTTCGCTGGTGGTGGTGGCGTTCTACCTGATCGCGCAAATGGTCGGTGCCGGCAAGCTGATCCAGCTGCTGTTCGGTCTCGATTACCACGTTGCGGTGATCCTGGTCGGTATCCTGATGTGCATGTACGTGTTGTTCGGCGGCATGCTGGCGACCACCTGGGTGCAGATCATCAAGGCTGTGCTGCTGCTGTCCGGTGCCTCCTTCATGGCACTGATGGTGATGAAGCACGTCAACTTCGACTTCAACATGCTGTTCTCCGAGGCGATCAAGGTACACCCGAAAGCTGAAGCGATCATGAGCCCGGGCGGCCTGGTGAAAGATCCGGTCTCGGCGTTCTCCCTCGGTCTGGCGCTGATGTTCGGTACCGCTGGCCTGCCGCACATCCTGATGCGCTTCTTCACCGTGAGTGACGCAAAAGAAGCTCGCAAGAGCGTGCTGTACGCAACCGGTTTCATTGGTTACTTCTACATCCTGACCTTCATCATCGGCTTCGGCGCGATCCTGCTGGTCAGTACCAACCCGGTCTTCAAAGACGCTGCCGGCGCCTTGTTGGGTGGTAACAACATGGCGGCAGTGCACCTCGCAAACGCGGTTGGCGGCAGTATCTTCCTGGGCTTCATCTCGGCGGTGGCGTTCGCGACCATTCTGGCAGTGGTTGCCGGTCTGACCCTGGCCGGTGCTTCGGCGGTGTCCCACGACCTGTACGCCAGCGTGATCAAGAAAGGCAAGGCCAACGAGAAGGACGAGATTCGCGTCTCGAAAATCACCACCATCTTCTTGGCGGTGCTGGCAATTGGCCTGGGTATCCTGTTCGAGAGCCAGAACATTGCGTTCATGGTGGGCCTGGCGTTCTCCATCGCGGCGAGCTGCAACTTCCCGGTGCTGCTGCTTTCCATGTACTGGAAGAAGCTGACCACTCGCGGTGCAATGATCGGTGGGTGGATGGGGCTGATCAGTGCTGTGGGCCTGATGGTACTTGGTCCGACCATCTGGGTGCAGATCCTGCATCACGAGAAGGCCATCTTCCCGTATGAGTACCCGGCGCTGTTCTCGATGATGATTGCCTTTGTCGGGATCTGGTTCTTCTCGGTTACTGACAAGTCGACTGCGGCTGACAATGAGCGGGCGCTGTTCTTCCCGCAGTTTGTTCGTTCGCAGACTGGCCTGGGTGCAAGTGGTGCTGTTTCGCACTAAGCGTTTGGGTTTGACTGTTTAAGTTGTGTTGAATGGAAATGCCCCGGTCGAGAGATCGGGGCATTAATGAGATGGTCACCCCCACACCCTGCGAGGGCTACGCTTTCGCAGGGTGTTTTGTTTTCGGAGGCCATCATCATGAGCGAGTCAGCGTTGATCGGTATCGATCTCGGCAAACACTGT